>CALULP010000001.1 GCA_944321495.1 uncultured Bacteroides sp.
GGGTTCCTTTCCGAAAGCGGGTGCAAAGGTAGGCCTTATAACGGCAAACGCAAAACTTACGGGGAACTTTTTTGGAAGTTTTTTGAATGGAAAAACACAAAGCACTGGAAAACTTGGAGTTAGGAATGAAAAAAAGACAAAGGAAGGCGGAAAGGGGGAAAGGACGTACACCATATATAATATTATAACACGGGGAGAGGAAGGTGGAGGGACGGAGCCGGGTTGGTAGCAGTATAACGCCAAGTTGGTAGCGGTACGGCGCCAGGAAGGTAGCGGTACAACGCCAGGATGGTAGCGGTACGGCGCTACCAACGGCTGATTACCAAGCACATACAGCAGCGCTATCACGGGACGAATCAACCTCCGCGACTATTCTTGGAATAAAGCCGGCAATAACAATCCCACATAATATGCGCAGATATTTTTTCCTCAGTGTGATAAAAACAAAAACAGAGCGACTTATAAGGCAAATATCAACTTAATTGTTTATCTTTGTTAGCACAAACAGTGTTAGCATCAAAAAAACGAGCAAAACGATGAAAGAATTTCTTAAATTCACCCTCGCAACCATTACCGGCATTATTGTGGCCGGAGTTCTATTGACATTCATCAGCATCATTGCCTTTTTAGGCATGATTTCCGCGTCGGAATCAGAAACACAAGTTCAAAAAAATTCCGTCATGATGCTAAAACTGAATGGAACATTAACTGAACAAAGCCAATCTACCCCATTCAGTTTTTTAACCGGGAACAGCTATGAAAGCTACGGGCTGGATGACATTCTCTCCTCCATCCGGAAAGCCAAAGAGAACGAAGACATCAAAGGCATTTACATAGAAGCCAGCTACTTGGAAAGCGGTTTTGCCTCGTTGGAGGAAATACGCAACGCCTTGGCAGATTTCAAACAGTCGGGCAAGTTCATCGTTGCATACGGCGACACTTACACCCAGGGACTGTACTACCTGTCAAGCATCGCTGACAAGATTCTTCTTAACCCCCAAGGCATGATAGAATGGCAAGGCCTGGCATCCGTACCGAGATTTTACAAAGGGCTGACAGAACACTTAGGCGTTGAAATGCAGATATTCAAGGTAGGCACCTACAAATCGGCCGTAGAACCTTGGACCAACACCTCGATGAGCGAAGCCAATCGCGAACAAGTAAATGCTTATCTGCGCTCCATTTGGGACAAAATAAACAGTGACATAGCCCAATCACGCCACCTGACGGTTGCCCAATTAAACGAAGCCGCCGATAACCTGATGATGCTCCAGCCTGCCGAGGAAAGCGTAAAACGCGGACTGGCAGACACCTTAGTCTATAAAAACGATGTACGCGATTACCTGAAAACGCTGGCAGACATCGACGAAGACGACAACCTGCCCATATTAGGCCTCAAGGACATGATAAACATCAAGAAAAACATGCCCAAAGACAAAAGCGGGAATATCATAGCCGTTTACTACGCCTACGGTGAGATTGACGGGCTGATGCAGACGGGCGAAGGCGGCATCAATTCGGAAGCAGTCATCAAGGACCTGCGGCGCCTGCAAGAAGACGAAGATGTAAAAGCCGTTGTATTGAGAGTAAACTCCCCAGGGGGAAGCGCTTACGGCTCTGAACAAATATGGTATGCCATCAGCGAACTGAAAAAAGAGAAACCGGTCATCGTATCCATGGGCGACTATGCCGCATCGGGAGGCTACTACATCTCATGCAATGCAGACACCATCGTTGCAGAACCCACCACACTGACCGGCTCCATCGGCATATACGGCCAAGTGCCCAACATCAAAGGACTCACGGACAAGATAGGCGTCACATTCGACGTGGCCAAGACCAACTCCTATGCCGACTTCGGCGTCATCACCCGCCCCATGAACGAAGGAGAAAAACAGCTGATGCAAGCTTACATCAACCGCGGTTACGACCTGTTCATCACCCGCTGCTCGGAAGGGCGAGGCATCAGCAAGGCCGACATGGAACAAATGGCACAAGGGCGTGTATGGAGCGGGCTTGCAGCCAAAGAACTGGGTCTGGTCGACGAATTGGGCGGCTTGGACAAAGCCATAGAAATAGCAGCAGCAAAAGCAGGAATTGAAAGCTATACCCAGATGAACTACCCCGGGAAAAACAGTTTCTGGGAAAGCCTTATAAACGCCGACCCGGGCAACTACATCCGCATGCAGCTATTGGACGGGGAAATGAAGGAACTGTACAAGCAAGCCAACATGTGGAAACAACTGGAGAAGCAAGATTTCATACAAGCACGCATGCCTTTCGACCTCAAAATCCAATAACTTCCAAGCAAGCCAATGGCGGAACACTTCATCCAAATACGGCAATGGCTGTACCCGTTTTCCTGGCTTTATGGGATAGCGGTACGTACACGGAATAAGCTCTTTGACTGGGGATGGCTCCAGTCGAAGAGCTTTGATGCACCTATCATCTGCATCGGGAACCTCGCCGTAGGAGGGACAGGTAAAACGCCCCATACCGAGTATTTGATAAAGCTGTTGAAAGACACGGGACTGAATGTGGCCGTATTGAGCCGGGGCTATAAACGCCAAAGCAAAGGTTTTATCCTTGCCGACGGGACAAGCACGGCAGTACAGATTGGTGACGAACCGTGCCAGATGAAAAACAAGTTCCCCGACATACACGTTGCCGTAGACGAACACCGGGCACATGGCATCGAACGCCTGCTAAGCCTGAAAAGCCCCGCAATAGACGTCATACTGCTGGATGATGCTTTCCAACACAGGCAAGTAGAAGCCGGCATGAACATCCTACTGACCGACTACCACCGGTTGCTGTGCGATGACACGCTACTGCCTGCCGGGAATCTGCGCGAACCGAGAAGCGGCAAGAACCGTGCACAAATCGTCATCGTAACCAAATGCCCGCCGGACATCAAGCCCATCGACTTCAACATCATCGGCAAGCGGCTACACCTGTATCCATACCAGCAATTATACTTTTCCCAATTGCGCTACGAAAAACTAATCCCGCTGTTCCACACCGCCACGAGCCATACAGAAACGCTTCAAGGCAACGAACAAGTACTGCTGGTCACAGGAATAGCCGCCCCGGGGCCCTTATTGCAAGAAATGCAGAGACGCGCCGCATCGGTAAGGCAACTTGCCTTCGGCGACCATCATGCTTTCAACAAGAAAGACCTGCAAGCCATTGAGCGCCAGTTCATGCAACTCAAAGGCGAGCGCAAGCTGATTGTCACGACCGAGAAAGACGGCGCAAGGTTGAAGAGCCACCCCGACCTGCCCCAATCCTTGCGCCCACACATCTACATGCTACCCATAAGGATACAAATCCTACAGGAACAAGAACAAATATTCAACCAAAATATCATCAATTATGTTAGAACGCATTCAAGAAACAGCCAACTTTCTGAAAGGAAAGATGCACACACAGCCTGAGACGGCCATCATACTGGGCACAGGCCTGGGGAACCTTGCGGAAGAAATCACGGAGAAATACGAGATAACGTACAAAGACATCCCTAACTTCCCCATCTCCACCGTCGAAGGACACAGCGGCAAGCTGATATTCGGCAAACTGGGCGGCAAGGACATCATGGCCATGCAGGGACGCTTCCACTACTACGAGGGATACTCCATGCAGGAAGTCACCTTCCCCGTCAGGGTCATGCGCGAGCTGGGCATCAAGACCCTGTTCGTGTCCAATGCCAGCGGAGGCACCAATCCCGGCTTCCACATCGGCGACCTGATGATTATCACCGACCACATCAACTTCTTCCCCGAACACCCCCTGCGCGGCAAGAACATCCCCTACGGCCCCCGCTTCCCGGACATGAGCAAGGCCTACGACCCCGGACTGATTCGCCAGGCCGACACCATTGCCGCCAAGATGGGCATCAAGGTACAGCATGGCGTGTACATCGGCACCCAAGGCCCCACGTTTGAGACGCCTGCCGAATACCACATGTTCCGCGTCATGGGCGCCGACGCCGTAGGCATGTCCACCGTGCCCGAAGTCATCGTGGCCAACCACTGCGGCATCCGCGTCTTCGGCATGTCCGTCATCACCGACCTCGGCCTCGAAGGCCAAGTGGTGGAAGTATCCCACGAAGAAGTCCAGAAAGCCGCCGACGAGGCACAGCCCAAGATGACAGCCATCATGCGCGAACTCATCAAGCAAGCCTGAACATACCCCATGCATGAGGTACAATGAATACCCATGCATGGGTGTCTTTCACCAACCCCTAACACCCGACATTTATACCAGCCTATGCGAACCGAAATAGCCACCCTCGGCGAGTTCGGCCTCATCCGCCGCCTCACCAAAAACCTCGAACTGAAACACCCCTCCAGCCTGTACGGAGTGGGAGATGACGCAGCCGTCCTCTCCTACCCCGCCGGCCGGGACATACTGGTCACCACCGATCTGCTGCTCGAAGGCGTACACTTCGACCTCACCTACGTGCCCCTGAAACACCTGGGCTACAAGGCAGCCGTGGTCAACTTCTCGGACATCTATGCCATGAACGGCAGCCCCCGGCAGATCACCGTCTCGCTGGGCCTGTCCAAACGCTTCTGCATCGAAGACATGGACGAACTCTACGCCGGCATCCGGCTGGCATGCGAAGCCTACGGGGTAGACATCGTGGGCGGGGACACCTCCTCCTCACTGACCGGACTTACCATCAGCATCACCTGCATCGGCGAAGTAGAGAAAGGCAAAGCCGTCTACCGCAACGGAGCACGGGAAACCGACCTCATCTGCGTCAGCGGAGACCTGGGAGCCGCCTACATGGGGCTGCAACTGCTGGAGCGTGAGAAAGCCGTGCTGAAAGACAGCGGACAAGACGTACAGCCCGATTTCGCCGGGAAAGAATACCTCCTGGAGCGGCAGCTGAAGCCCGAAGCCCGGCGCGACATCATCGACCGCCTGGCAGCAGCAGGCATCCGGCCCACAGCCATGATGGACATCTCCGACGGACTCTCGTCCGAACTCATCCACATCTGCAAGCAAAGCAACACCGGCTGCCGCATCTACGAGGAGCACATCCCCATCGACTACCAGACCGCCGTCATGGCCGAAGAATTCAACATGAACCTTACCACCTGTGCCCTCAACGGGGGAGAAGACTACGAACTGCTGTTTACCGTCCCCATTGCCGACCATGAGAAAGTCTCGGAAATGGAAGGCGTCAAACTCATCGGACACATCACCAAGCCCGAACTGGGCTGCGCCCTGATTACGCGCGACGGACAAGAATTCGAGCTTAAAGCCCAAGGCTGGAATCCACTTAAAGAGCCCGGAACACCGCCACAAGCCCCCGAAAACCACTAAAAGAAAAACGCTGATAATGAGCCGGACGGACAATTATCAGCGTTTTTTTATAGCCCGAAGCCTTGCATACTTCCAAAGTTTCACTACCTTTGCAACCGCAAAAGCCAAAGGTGCCATAGCTCAGTTGGTAGAGCAAAGGACTGAAAATCCTTGTGTCCCCGGTTCGATTCCTGGTGGCACCACTTTGAAGAAAAGCAAAAGACAGTAAAATCCTGATTTCCAAGCGAAATCGG
>CALULP010000002.1 GCA_944321495.1 uncultured Bacteroides sp.
CTGATGTGTTGAAACTACAGGACTAATAAATCATTTTCAAATCAAAAAATCAATGAACGCTTATATTTGATTAAAAATTAATCGTTTAACTACAGTGATGTGATTTTTATCGCACCACTAATAATCACTAAAAACTAAACACTCAATTAATCACTAATCACTATCCCGCTAACCGCTACCTTTCCTCCTTTTCATGGACATCCTCAAGAACAACCCCTACCTGGCGGGCATCGTGTACAACCTGCCCGAAAGCCCCGGCATCTACCAATACCTCAACGCCGAGGGCACCATCATCTACGTGGGCAAGGCGAAGAACCTGAAACGCCGCGTGTCCAGCTACTTCAACCGCGAGCACGACTCGGGCAAGACGCGCCTGCTCGTCACCAAGATTGCGGACATACGCTACATCGTGGTCAACACCGAGGAAGACGCCCTGCTGCTGGAAAACAACCTCATCAAGAAGTACAAGCCAAGGTACAACGTGCTGCTGAAGGACGACAAGACCTACCCCAGCATCTGCGTGTCGAAAGAGCCGTTTCCCCGCGTGTTCCGCACCCGGAAAATCGTACGCGACGGCTCCACCTACTTCGGCCCCTACAGCCACTTCCCCAGCATGATTGCCGTGCTCGACCTCATCAAGCACCTCTACCCCCTGCGCACGTGCAAGCACAACCTCACGGCAGAGAACATCCGCAGCGGCAAGTTCCGCCTCTGCCTGGAGTACCACATCCACAACTGCGCGGGTCCCTGCGTGGGCAAGCAGAGCGAAGAAGAGTACCTGCGCAACATCGCCCAGGTGAAAGAGATACTCAAGGGCAACACCCAGACCGTGGAACGCATGCTGTACCGCCGCATGGAGGAACTCGCCGAGGAAATGCGCTTCGAGGAGGCGCAAAAAGTGAAAGAAAAATACCTGCTGGTAGAAAGCTACCGCTCGAAGTCGGAGGTGGTGAACAGCGCGCTGCACAACATCGACGTCTTTGCCATCGAGGAAGACGAAGAGCAGAACTCCGCCTACGTCAACTACCTGCACATCACCAACGGCGCCGTCAACCAGGCCTTCACCTTCGAGTACAAGAAGCGGCTCAACGAGTCGCGCGAAGAGCTGCTCGCCCTGGGCATCGTGGAGATGAGGGAACGCTACCGCAGCCGCTCGCAGGAAATCATCGTGCCCTTCGACCCCGGCATCGAGCTGAGCGGCGTCACCTTCACCGTGCCCCAGCGCGGCGACAAGAAGAAGCTGCTCGACCTGTCCACCCTCAACGTCAAGCAATTCAAGGCCGACCGCCTGAAGCAGGCCGACAAGCTGAACCCCGAGCAACGCTCGCTGCGCCTGCTCAAGGAGTTCCAGCAACTGCTGCAACTGAAACGCCCGCCCCTGCGCATCGAGTGCTTCGACAACTCCAACACCCAGGGCAGCGACCCCGTGGCTGGCTGCGTGGTCTTCCTCAAAGGCAAGGCCGCCAAGCAGGAATACCGCAAGTACAACATCAAGACCGTCAGCGGGCCGGACGACTACGCCTCGATGCAGGAGGTGGTGCGCCGCCGCTACACCGACGCCCTGGAAGACGGCTCCCCCCTGCCCGACCTCATCATCACCGACGGCGGCAAGGGACAGATGGGCGCCGTCAAGGAGGTGCTCGACGAGCTGGGGCTGGACATCCCCATCGCCGGGCTGGCCAAAGACGGCCGCCACCGCACCTCCGAGCTGCTCTACGGCCTGCCCCCGCAGGTCATCGGGCTGAAGCACACCTCCCCCCTGTTCCGCCTGCTCACCTACATACAGGACGAGGTGCACCGCTACGCCATCTCCTTCCACCGCCAGAAGCGCAGCAAGCGCCAGGTGGCCTCCGAGCTGGACAACATCCGCGGCATCGGCCCCAAGGCCAAGGCCGACCTGCTGCGCGAGTTCAAGAGCGTGAAGCGCATCCGCGAAGCCGGGCACGACGCCCTCGCCGCCGTGGTGGGCCAGGCCAAGGCCCGCGCGCTGCTGGAGCACTTCGGGAAAGAAGCCTGAGGGAAAAAGGCATAAAAAAGACGGGCATGGCAGAAGGAGACGTGCCGCGCGTGCGCACCGAAACCACGCGGTGGTTGCCGCGTTCGTCCTGCTCGAAGGCCAGTTTCTGCCACAGCCTGCCGCAGCAGCATCCGCGGCAGCATTCACGGTTCCCGTACTCCCCTTGGAGGCGCAGCCCCCAAGGCCAAAACTCCGCCCAACAGGGCGCAATACACAAAAGTCTTTTTCATCGCTTGTTCCTTATGATTTGGTTTATCTTCGCAAAAGGGAAATTCAGGCCACCGGTCAGCCGGTTTTCTTTTTACCCGAATTTTTCGTTACTTTTGCGGTGCAAAGATGGACGAAAGCCCAGAGACGCGCAATAATCAAAATAAACCATTCTGCCACCCGCCCCATGCACAGCCCGGAAGAAAAAGAAAAAGAACTGAAACACCTGCTCACCGCCCAGCCCTTCGACACCCCGCAAGGGCAGGACGAAGTGCTGAAGAGAAGAATCAGGCAGGCGGAAGCCTACGTGGAACTGGAGAACGGCATCGCCGTCCTCTCCGACTTCCTGCACGGCAAAGGGCACATCCTCTCGGGCAGCTTCGGCAGGCTCGTCGGCATCGCGCAAAGCCCCGTGACCATCGACTCGGCGTTCGAGGACGAGATATTCGGCTGCATCCCGCCGGACGACCTGCTGGAAAGGCACGTGATGGAACTGCACTACTACCGCTTCACGCAGACCCTCGCCCCCGACCGGCGGAAAGACTACCACGGCGTGTGCCAGGTGCGCTTCCGGCTGACGGACGGCAGCCTTGTCCCCGTGCTGCACCGCACCTGCTACCTCGAATGCCTGCCCAACGGCAGCGTGTGGCTCGGCCTGTGCCTGTACACCCCCTGCGGCAATGCCGAAGGCCAGCACCCCGTGCCCCCGCAAATCATCGACTACGCCACAGGCCGCACCATCCCCACCGACGACTACGGCCGCCTGGGCAGGCAACTGCTCAGCCCCCGCGAGACCGAAGTACTGGCCCTGCTGGCACAAGGCTACAGCAGCAAGCAGATAGCCGACCGCCTGTGCATCGCCACCAACACCGTCCACCGCCACCGGCAGAACATCCTCACCGCCCTGCAAGTAAGCAACACCGCCATGGCCGTGCAGATAGCCATCCGCCTGAACCTCATCTGAGTCCACCCCCCCTACTCCCCCCCCCGATTCCCCGGGAAATGCCCAACGCATTTATCCACAATCCTTTACGCATTCCCTTTGTCCCAATGGGGACGAAGAACACCCTAACACGTTTATTCACAAGCTTTTCCGTACTCCCTTTGTCCCAACGGGGACAAAAGGATATCTTAACACGCTTATTTATAGACCTTTCCGCATTCCCCTTGTCCCCACGGGGACAAAAGAGCATCTTAACACGCTTATTCATAGACCTTTCCGCATTCCCTTTGTCCCAATGGGGACAAAAGGACGCCTTAACACGCTTATTTATAGACCTTTCCGCATTCCTTTTGTCCCAACGGGGACAAAGAACCCTCCTGCGATAGCGACGCACCGCCACCGTGGTAGCGAAGTATCGCCACCGACCAAGCGATGGGACGCTACCGGCACGGCGCCGTACCGCTACGCCGAGGGGCCGAAGCGTGATTTCCTGCCCCCGCCGCAACAACGGGACGAAATAATCCGTACCTTTGTTAGCGATTAGGGATTAGCGATTAAGGATGAATACGCGCAGAGGAATCACTACGCATTGACCGCCAATCATTAACCCCTAATCACTGAACATTAACCACTAATCCCTAAACACTAACGAAGTGAGAATCGTCATCCAACGCACCGCCCACGCCTCCGTCACCATCGACGGCAGGCAGAAGTCCGCCATCGGCCGCGGGATGCTCATCCTGGTGGGCATAGAAGACAGCGACAGCCGCGAAGACATCGACTGGCTGACGCACAAGATTGTGAACCTGCGCATCTTCGACGACGACCGGGGCGTGATGAACCGCTCCGTGCTCGACACCCTTGGCGACATCCTCGTGGTCAGCCAGTTCACCCTCCACGCCTCCACCAAGAAGGGCAACCGGCCCAGCTACATCCGCGCCGCACGGCCCGAGGTGGCCATACCGCTCTATGAAGCGTTCTGCCAGGCGCTCTCCGCCGCCCTGGGCAAACCCGTGCAGACGGGCGAGTTCGGCGCCGACATGAAGGTGGAACTGCTGAACGACGGGCCCGTGACCATACTGATGGACACGAAAAACAAAGAGTGAAAATAGCGGTTAGGGGTTAGTGCTTAGGGATGAATATGCGCGCAGACACACTAACCACTAATCACTAATCATTAACCACTAATCACTAATCACTAAACACTGCCCATTAACCGCTAATCACTAACCGCTAAACACTCATCACTAAACCCTAACCGCTAATCACTGCATCCCCTCTCATTTCCGGCAGAACGCCCGGAAAAAGCCGTATTTTCAACCTTCTCTGATGATTTTTAAACCTCTCTGGCATTAAAGACCGCGAAAAAAACGTTTTTTTAAACCTAAAATGTCATTTCTTCTACCCCGTAGTTTAAAAAAACGTTCATTTTTGCAAAACAATCTAACAACTAATGGTTTCATCAAAATTTAATGCTAATGAGAAAGCTATGCAAATTACGTCTCCTATTGTTGGCTTTATTGCTACCGGGAGTGTCCTTCGCACAAAATCTTATTAAAGTGCAAGGTCGTGTTACTGACGAGCAGAGCGTACCACTTATCGGTGCCACCGTGCAGACTGAGGACAAGTCGAAGGGCACGATCACCGATATCGACGGCAATTACGTCCTGCAAGGAGTGGCCGAGGGTTCAACCTTGGTGTTTTCGTATGTCGGCTACAAGTCGAAAGAAGCAAAGGCGACCGCCGCGCAGCTGAACATTGTCCTGGAAGCAGACAATGAGATGCTCGACGAAGTGGTGGTCATCGGCTACGGCCAGCAGCGCAAGGTGACGCTGACGGGCTCCGTATCCAACGTGGGCGGCAAGGAGCTGCTCAAGTCGCCCTCCGCCTCGCTGGGCAACACCCTTTCGGGCAAGCTGCCCGGCCTGCAGTCGGTGCAATATAGTGGTGTGCCGGGCGGCGACGACCCGGTCATCCGCATCCGCGGCGTGGGCTCGTTCAACAACGCCGAGCCCCTCGTGCTGGTGGACGGCGTGGAGCGCGAGTTCAGCCAGATAGACCCGAACGAGGTGCAGGACATCTCCATCCTTAAGGATGCCTCGGCCACGGCGGTCTTCGGCGTGCGCGGCGCCAACGGCGTCATCCTCGTCACCACGCGGCGCGGCGAGATAGGCAAGCCCACCGTCTCGGTGTCGGCCTCGGCAGGCCTCCAGCAGATTACGCGGTTCCTCGAGCCGGCCAACTCCTACGAGTATGCCACCGCCTACAACCACGCCCAGACGGTGGAAGGCGTTTCCCCGGACGGGCTGAAGTTCTCGCAGGAAGCCATACAGCACTGGAAGGACATGGACATGCCCACCGTCTACCCCAGCACCAACTGGTTCAAGTACCTGATGAACAACCACGCCTGGCAGCAGCAGTACAACGTCAACGTGTCGGGCGGCACGGAGCGTGCCCGCTACTTCGTCTCGGTGGGCATGCTCAACCAGGACGGCCTTTTCAAGACCTTCGACCAGGGCGACGAGGCCAACTTCAAGTACCGCCGCTATAACTTCCGCGCCAACCTCGACGTGGACTTCACCAAGTATAGCACGCTCTCCATCGGCATCGGCGGGCGCATCGGCAAGAAGAACTCCATAGGCAACGGCGAGTACAACGGCCAGTCGGGCCTCTTCGGCCTCGAAGGCTTCTTCAACAACGGTACGCCGATGTCGGGCTACGGCCTCGACAGCCAGGGACGCCGCATCGTGTCCGACCCCGACCTGGTAGGCGCGGTGGGCTCCGATGCCCTCGGCCTTATCTACGACCAGGGCTATACCATAGAGAATGAAAATGTGATGAACCTCGACCTCCAGTACAAGCTCAAGCTGGACTTCATCACCAAGGGACTGGACTTCCGCATCAAGGGTTCGTACAACTCTGATTATACTTTGCAGAAAAAGCGCAAGTCGGGCGGCGGCATCAGCTACAAGGCCACCATTGCCGAGGGCGAGTACGAGATGGACGGCAGCCCGAAAATCGTGTACGTGCGCCAGGGCGACTCCTACCCCCTGGGCTACGAGGAGGACAAATGGGGCGGCCGCAACTGGTATGCCGAGGCCAGCCTCAACTACAGCCGCAAGTTCGGCGACCACAACGTGGGCGGACTGCTGCTTTACAACGAGTCGCGCACCTACTACCCCGGCGGCGTCTACAACTCCATCCCCCGCGGCTATGTGGGCATGGTGGGCCGCATCACCTACGACTACCAGACGAAGTACATGATAGACCTCAACATGGGCTACAACGGCTCGGAGAACTTTGCCAAGGGCAAGCGTTTCGGCTTCTTCCCCTCGGCCTCGCTGGGCTGGATCATCTCGTCCGAAAACTTTTGGGAGCCCCTGCGCGGCGTCATCTCCTACCTGAAGCTGCGCGGCTCGGTCGGCATGGTCGGCAATGACCAGGGCATCGGCCGCTTCCTCTACCTGCCCGGCACGTGGCAGTTCTACACCAACAACGGCGGCGCCTGGTGGACCAACGACCGCACGGGCAACTTCGGTACCAACAACACCGCCTTCATGCCCGGCGCGCGCGAAAGCAGCAACGGCAACCCCGACGTCACCTGGGAAACGGCCACCAAGCAGAACTACGGCCTCGACATGCACCTGTTCGACGACCGCCTGAGCATCGGGCTCGACTTCTTCTGGGAAGACCGCAAGAACATCCTCGTGTCCAACGAGACCACCATCGCCGGCATCTCCTCCCTCAAGCCCAACTCCATCAACTACGGCCGCGTCAAGAACCACGGCTACGAAATCACCCTGGGCTGGAGCGACAAGATTGGCGAGGTGAGCTACTCCATATCGCCCACCATCGCCTTTGCGCGCAACAAGGTGGTCGAGATGGCCGAAGTGAAGCAGGAATACCCCCACCTGTACCACAAGGGCCACCCCGTAGGCCAGCCCTTCGGCTACGAGTTCTTTGAGTTCTACGTGCCCGGCGAGACCGAGCAACGCTACAAGGAAGCCTACGGCACCGACATGCCCGACCAGCAGATTACGCTGCGTCCCGGCGACAGCGTGTTTGTCGACCTCACGGGCGACGGCAAGATTGACGCCAACGACATCCATGCCATCGGCTACAGCGACATCCCCGAGTACACGGGCAGCGTCAACGCCACCCTCAACTGGAGAGGGCTCGACTTCTCCATGACCTGGGTAGGCGCCACCCACGTCAACCGCCAGCTCAGCACGTTCTACACCCCCGCCTTCGGCACCGGCAACCAGTCCATGCTCAACAAGTGGGTGTACGACAACTCCTGGACCGAGGACAACCCCGACGCCATCCTGCCGCGCATCGCCCTGGAAACCTCGGCACGCGACCACAACGGCGCGCTTTCCTCCCCGTGGATGGTCGACGCCTCGTACATCCGCCTGAAGAACATGGAGATAGGTTACACGTTCCGCATCCCCGGCGTGCCCATCAACAACATCCGGGTCTATGCCAACGGCTACAACCTGCTGACCTTCACCAGCTTCAAGGCCAACGACCCCGAGGCGCAGGCCGGCTTCGGCAGCACGCGCTACCCCATGACCCGCGTCTTCAACTTCGGCGTCAACTTAAACTTCTAACTTTTAACATTCAAGACCATGAATCTTATCCAAAAACTCAAAATAAAGACCATCCTTCCCGCCTGCGTAATCAGCACCGTGGTAGGAATGAGTTCGTTGAGCTCCTGCGTCGAGGAGATTAGTTTCGGAGGCGCCTTCCTCGACAAGCAGCCCAGTGTCGACGTGACCATAGACACCATCTTTGCCAAGGGCGAGAACGCCAAGCGTTTCCTGTGGCACATGTACGGCGCCCTGCACAACCCCTTCACCTACACCGGCGCCGTGTGGTACTCGCACCCCGATGCCCTGACCGACATCTGCCAGTCCTACTGCTCGTGGCACAACCTCGGCGCTTACTACAGCGGCGACCTCACCGAATCCAGCCAGGACAACGGCGGCCTCGTCAAGTTCCCCTTCATCGCCAACGGCGACGGCAATGCCCGCGCAGGCATCTGGCGCACCATCCGCGAGGGGTGGCTTTTCATCAGCAACATCGACCGCGTCCCCGACCTGAGCGAATCTGAAAAGAGCCAGCTGCGCGGCGAGGTGTACGTCATCATGGCCTCGCGCTACCTCGACGCCTTCCGCAACTTCGGCGGGCTGCCTAAAGTGGACCATGCATTCGAGGCTGCCGACGCCGTGAACGGCAAGCGCATGACCGTCCTCGAGACGGCCGAGTTCATCGACGGGCTTATCCAGTCCGCCATCGACGAGCCGGGACTGCCCTTCTACGTGCAGGACCAGGCCACCAACTCGGGACGACTGACCAAAGGCTCGGCCTACGGCCTGCGCGTGAAGCTGTGGAACTTCGTGGCCTCGCCCCTGTTCAACAACGACCAGCCTTACCTGGAATTCACCCGCAACGAGGAGAACCAGGACATCCACCAGGTATGGACCGGCGGCTACCAGCCCGAACTGTGGCAAAGGGCCCTGAAGGCTTGCGAGGACTTCTTCCAGGCCAACAGCGCCAACGGAGGTTACTTCGCCCTCATACAGCCCACCGGCAACACCGAGCAGGACTATTGCAACGCCTACCGCGCCGCCTACTGGTTCCGCGGCAACAGCGAGAAACTGATTGAAGTGCACGCCGGCCCGGGCAACGACGCTTGGAACGGCGACTGGAACGTGGAAGGCATGGACGAGTTCGGCATGGCCTGCTTCACCCTCGAGTACATGGAAATGTTCGGCATGGCCGACGGCCGCAACTTCCCCTACGACTACGTGTTCAATACCGACAACCCGGAAAACATCGACATCTTCGTGGGCCGCGACCCGCGCCTTTACGAGACTATGGTGGTGAACCGCAACAACCTCGTGGAGCAATATCAGGGACTGTCGAGCACCGAGCTGTGGCAAGGCGGCAACGTGGACCAGAACTTCAACCCGCAGGTGACCGACAACCCGTGGGCTACCCGCATGAAGCTGTTCAAATACCTGCGCGACAACGGCTATACGGTCTACTACCTCCCCAACTACGCTTACCTGCGCATGGCGGACATCCACCTGTGCTACGCCGAGGCGCTCGCCCAGACGGGCAACCTGCAGAAGGCCTGCGACGAAATGAACAAGGTGCGCGCCCGCGTGGGACTGGGCAAAGCGGAAGTCATGAACCCCGAGCTGAACCTCACCACCAACAAGGACAACTTCATCGAACAGCTCTTGAAGGAACGCGCCTGCGAGTTCGGGTTTGAAGACCACCGCTGGTACGACCTCGTGCGCTACAAGCGGTCGGACATCTTCAAGAAACAGGTGCACCAGCTGCGCATCTGGCGCAAGGATGCCAACGGCAACAAGATGGACCCCGCCGACTACGACGGCAACACGAGCCTCGAGCCCGGCGAACCCTGGCCGAACTGCATCTACGAGAAGATACCCTGCACCAACAACATCCGCGTGTGGTGGGACACTGCCGACCAGACCAGCAAGTGGACCAACAAGTGGTACCTCGCACCTATTTCACGTGATGAGATCAACAAGGGCTATGGCCTGAACCAGAACCCCGGTTGGTAATCTAGATTTTAACACCATCAACTAAGACTTTGTACAATATGAATATCCATAGAATGTTGATGCTTGCGGCTGCTGTTGCCTCACTCACGGCAAACGCGCAAGTAAAACTCGACGATAAAAACGTAAATGCCTATGACCTGGGCTACGGCGTGGAAACCAGCAGTTTCCTCAGCACCGCCGCCTCAACCACCATCACAGGCGAAGAATTGCAGCAGACCTCGGCTACCAACCTTGCCCAGGCTCTTTACGGACGCCTGCCGGGCCTCACGGCCCTGTCGCAAGGCGGATTCACGGGCGACGAAAACAATGGCGCCTCGTTCAACATCCGCGGCTACCACACGCTCAACGACAATAGCATACTCATCCTCGTCGACGGCTACGAACGCCCCATCGACCGCCTCAGCGTGGAAGAAGTGGAGAGCGTCACCATCCTCAAGGATGCTGCCGCCACGGCACTGCTGGGCCACGAGGGCGTCAACGGCGCCATACTGGTGAAGACCAAGCGCGGCGTCGAAGGCAAGACACGCGTCAAGGTGGGCTACAGCCACAAGTTCCAGTTCAACCCCGAATTTGCCGACATGGTGGACGGCTACGGCTATGCCAGCGCCTTCAACCGTGCCCGCCAGAACGACGGGCTCTCGGCCGCCTACACCCAGCAGGAGCTCGACCTCTTCAAAAGCGGTTCCGACCCGTACTTCTACCCCAACGTGGACTGGCGCGACCTTACCTTCAAGAACACCGCCGCCGAAGACCATGCCTACGTCTCGCTGTTCGGAGGCACGGACAAGGTGAAATACTACACCCACATCGACTACATTGATGTGCGCGGCGCGTTCAAGGACACCAAGCAGGCCGACTACAACTCGCAGCTGCGCCAGTCGAAGGCCAACATCCGCACCAACCTCGACTTCAACATCACCAACTCGACGCTCATGTCGGTCAACCTCTTCGGCATGTTCCAAGAGACCAAGCGGCCCTCGGACATCGGCGCCAACGACGCCACAAGCCTTGTCTACATCCTGCCGGCAAGCGCCTTCCCCTACAAGACCTCGACGGGCATCTGGGGCGGCAACGAGGCCTACGGCGATGCCAACCCCGTGGCCAAGGTACAGGAGTCCGGCTTCTACAAGACCCACCAGCGCCAGCTGTGGGTAGACGCCAAGCTGTCGCAGAAGCTCGACTTCCTGCTCGAGGGCCTGAACGTGTTCGTCAGCGCCGGCTATGCCAACTCGGCCATCTACGCGGAAAACTCCAACAAGGCGCACCAGTACGGCTACGAGCGTTACACCGGCGCCATCGGCGACAAGAACAACGTGGCGCTGACCACCTTCGGCAACAAGGAAACCAACCTTACCTTCAGCAACTGGATTGACACCCAGTGGTGGAAGGCCAAGGCCAACCTGGGCGTCAACTACACGCATTCGTTCTTCGGGCACGACCACTTCAACGCCACGCTGGTGTACAACAGCAGCGGTTCGAGCACGGACGGACGCGGGAACACCTTCTACCGCCAGAACATCATGGGAGCCTTCCACTACGACTTCCAGAACCGCTACATGGCCGACCTTGTGCTGGCAGGCAACGGCTCCAGCCGCACCTACCCGTCCAAGTGGGCCTTCTCGCCCACGCTGTCGCTGGGCTGGATTTACGCCGACAACAGCGAGGGCCTGCTGAACTACGGCAAGCTGCGCGCATCGGCCGGCATACAGCACACCGACTATATGCCTACCTACGGCATGTGGCTGCCCACGTGGGACGTCACGCACGGCTACGTGATTATCGGCAGCAACTACGGCTCCACCTGGGGCGCGTCGCTCGGCTCCTTCCCCACCATCGACTTCGCGCAGGAAACGGCTACGAGCTTCAACCTGGGCACCGACCTCCGCCTGGCCAACGCCCTGGACATCTCGGTGGACGCTTTCTACCAGCTGCGCAGCCACATCATGCTCTCGGCAAGCAACGAAAACTCGTCGGTAGTCGGCATACAGTCGGCCTACAACGACGTGGGCGAGGTCAAGAGCTACGGCTTTGAGGTCGGCGCCAAGTATGTGAAGGAAATCGTCCCCGACCTCCACCTCAACCTGGGCGCCAACCTGTCGTGGGCACGCAACGAGGTGACCCAGTACATCGGCACGCCCACCTATCCGCTGAGCGACCCTGTGGGCCACCGCGTCAACGAGGCGTGGGGACTCAAGTCGGACGGCTTCTTCAAGGACCAGGCCGACATCGACGGCAGCTACCGCCAGGAATACTCCAACGTGAGCCCGGGCGACATCAAGTACAAGGACCTCAACGGCGACCAGGTCATCAACCAGTTTGACGTGACCAGCCTCGACGGCGGCACCGACATCCCCGAGCTGAACTACGCCTTCAACATCGGACTGGAGTACAAGGGCTTCGGACTGAACGCCTGGTTCCAGGGCACGGGCAACTACATGAAGTACCTCCCCTCAGCCATCTGGGGCGGCATGGCCGACAACGGCAACCTCTCGGTGGACTACTACAACAACTGCTGGGACGTGGCGGGCGACAAGGCCCTCTTCCCGCGCCTGACCACGCAGACCAGCAAAAACAACAGCCAGGCAAGCGACGTGTGGTACAAGCCCGTACACTTCCTGAAGATGCGCAACATCGAGCTTTACTACAACGTTCCTGAAACGGTGCTCGCGAAGCTCTCCCTCACCGCAGCCAAGGTGTTCGTGCAGGGCGAGAACCTGCTTTCCTTCGACAACGTAGACGCCATGGACGCCGAGGTGCTCTCGACGGCATATCCCCTGTTCAAGGGCGTCAACATAGGTGTCTCATTAACTTTCTAACCCCAAAAATACAGTTATGAACAAGATAAAATATGCTCTTCTGGGTATGGCGGCAGCCGTCTTCGCAGGCTGCGCCGACCTGAGTTACAACGAGGCTTCGAGCCGCGACGAGGACTGGACCTACAACAGCCCCCTCAACGGCGTCAAGGCGCTGGTCTACGACGTCTACGCGCAAATGCCGAGCGAATTCAAGGACTACTTCTATGACGGCGCCATGATAGCCAGCGCCACGGACGAGGCCGAGTATGCGCTGGCCTACTCGTCCATCCACAACTATTACAACGGCGGCTGGACGCCTTCCAACCCCTTCCCCGAAAACTGGGACAGGGCCTACCGCGCCATCGCCCAGGTGCACATGTACCTGGAGCGCATCCACAAGATAGACCTGTCGGACTATGAATACGACCCCGACTACGAGACCATGGTGCAGCAGTTCGAGATATTCCCCTACGAGCTGCGCTTCCTCCGCGCCTACTTCTACTTCGAGCTGGTACGCGCCTACGGCGACGTGCCCCTGGTGACCACGACCCTCACCAACGAACAGGCCAACAGCGTGGAGCGCACCCCTGCCAAGGACGTGTTCCGGTTCATCATCGACGAGCTGGACGCCGTGGCCGAATACCTGCCCGTGTCCTACAACGACATCCCCGGCCAGGAGATAGGCCGCGCCACCCGCGGCGCAGCCCTTGCGCTGAAGGCACGCGCGCTGCTTTACCAGGCTTCGCCCCTGTTCAATACGGACAAGGACAAGGAGCTTTGGAAAGAGGCCGCTGCCGCCAGCAAGGTCATCATCGACAACGCCCAACGCTGGGGCTACCAGCTCAGCGAGTATGCCAACCTGTGGGGCTACGACACGTTCACCAATCCGGAATTCATCTTCGTGCTCGGCACGCAGGAAAACAACGACTTCGAGAAGTTCAACTACCCCGTTGGCGTGGAGAACGGCAGTTCGGGCAACTGCCCCACACAGGCGCTGGTAGACGCCTACGAGTACCAGGCCGACGGCAAGACCTTCAAGGAGAAGCACCCCGGCAACGTGAACGTGACCACCGAGAACCCCTACGACGGCCTCGACCCGCGCTTCGCCCTCACCGTGGTGAAGAACGGCGACCTCTGGCCCTCCAACACCACCCAGCAGATTGCCATCGAGACATACCAGGGCGGCTTCAACGGCGCGCCCAAGTACGGCGCCACCCCCACGGGCTACTACCTGAAGAAGTTTGTGGACGGCACCTGCGTCACCACCACCAACAACCCCACCACCACGCGCCACAACTGGATTGTGATGCGCCTGGCCGAGGTTTACCTCAACTACGCCGAAGCCATGTACAACTACTACGGCAATGCCGACGCGCAGGGCGACTTCGGCATGTCGGCCAACGAGGCCATCAACGTGCTCCGCAACCGTCCCGACATCCAGATGCCCGAGTTCCAGGGCAACGACGGCTTCGAAGAACGCTACATGCGCGAGCGCATGGTAGAGCTAGCCTTCGAGGGACACCGCTTCTGGGACGTGCGCCGCTGGAAGAAGGGCGCCCAGTTCTTCAAGAACATCGACGTGGCCGACTTCCAGCTGGATGAGAACGACAACCTGATTCTCAACCGGGTGACCAAAGTACGCCAGTGGGACGAGAAGTACAACCTCTACCCCATCCCGCAGTCGGAAATCCAGAAGAATGGCAATTTGAAGCAGAATACTGATTGGTAAATCTGTACACTTTTACACTTTTTCTTTCGCTTGTCCGAAAGAAAAAGTGCCAAAAAGAAAGGACCCCGGCTGCGCCCGCCGGGCTACTCCGGCCGCCGTTCAGGCTAAACGGCAGAAACTCGCTTCGCTCAGACAGTCTGCCGTTTCATACGCCTGCCCGCCGTCCTCCGCTTTACGCCCGCCGGTCGATGCCGGAGAGCCATGCGGCGTTGGACTCGACTATGGGTTCTCAAGCGCGGACTTCATGCCGCATGGCCGCGCCTAAGCGGAGGGGCGTAAAGCGGATTCCGCGCTTGACTTTTTTCTTTTGGTAGCTTTTCTTTTTGCGTCAAGGCAAAAAGAAAAGTACACAAACAAATGATTATTAAAATTCAAACAGTTATGAAAAAACAGATTCTATACCTCTTGGCCTCGGGATTTGCATTGCTGTCCGGCGCGGCACTGACCACCTCGTGCAGCGATGACGATGAGGCGAATGCCAACGATGTGCTTACGGTGAAGTCCGTCCTCCCTACAAAAGTCATGGAAGGGCAGGTGGTCACCATCACCGGTACGGGCCTTGAAAAGGCTACCTCCGTAGTGTTCCCCGGCAATGTTGCCGCGGACGACATCACCAAGATAGGCAACGGCTACATCACCGTCGTAACCCCCGCCGGCATTGCCGCCGAGGGGGGGACCGTCACGGTGGAGGCCGGCGACGAATCGGCGCAATCCGTCATGACGCTGACCGTGGGCCAGCCTGAAGTTGCGCGCGTGGCGCCCCTCGACGCGGAAATAAAAATCAACGAATGCGTGGAGGTGTACGGCACCGACCTCGAGTTCATCACCAAGGCCCATTTCCCCGGCGCAGACGGCCGGGACATCACGGTTGCGGCCAGCGACTTCAAGCGCAAGGCCACCGGCTCGCTCTACATCTACTCGCCCGCGGGCGTGAAGGCCGGGCCTGCCCAGGTGGTCCTCGAAGACTGCAGCGGCGCGAAGTACACCCTGCCCGAGGTAACCCTGTCCGACCAGATTTCGGGCGAGAGCGAAGACAGCGGCGACGATGGATACGTCCCCATCTGGCAAGGCGACGTCTACATCCAGGGCTGGGACAACTGGCAGTACCTCACCTCCGACCAGCTGAACCTGGAAGGCATCTCGGCCAAGGCAGGCATGATGATACGCTTCACGTTTGACAACCCCAACGGCGCCAGCGTATGCGTATGCGATGCCAACTGGGGCACGCCCGACGTCGACGGCCAAGGCAACAACACCGTGGAAGTGGCCGCAGGCACCACCCAGCTCGAATTCCCCCTGTCGCAGGGCATGGCAGAAACGATAACGGCCGGCGGCGGCATCATCGTGGGCGGCGTGGACTTCACGCTGAAGAAGATAGAGCTGCTGACCTACGTCACCATCTGGGAGGGCGAACAAGTCACCGACTGGAACTGGTGGTACATGCCGGCGTCCGAGCTCGACCTCTCGGCCATCACGCCCGAGGCCGGGCAGACCATCCGGTTCACCTTCGCCCACCACGACGACCCCCTGGCCTTCTGCGTATGCGACGGCAACTGGGGCGCCCCCTTCATCCGCGACGGCGGTGAAAGCCAGAACAACATCACCCTGGCCGCCGGCGAAGACTTCCTGGAATTTGAAGTCTCGGAAGGCATGGCCTCTACCATGAACAGCGGAGACGGCACCGCCCTCATCATCGGCAGCGACAACGTCACCATCACCAAGATTCAGATTAAAGTGGAGTAAGTGTACCCCTGCAATGATGCCCTGACCTGTGGCATCGGCAGATTGTCCAAGTCCGCCGGAGAACTTCCATTCTCCGGCGGACTTTTTTGCAGGCACACCCGGCGAAAAAGGAACGCACGGCAGCGCGCAGTAGCGAAGTAACGCCACCGCGGTAGCGTAGTATCGCCCGCGCGGTAGCGAAGTATCGCTACCGCGCAAGCGACGTATCGCGATTTCCGCCGCACGGCTTTGCCATATCTGAGCATTTCATTATCTTTGCAGTGCAATAAATACTGCAAGGAAATACAGCAATGGGTACCTGGGAAAAACAACAAGAAATAAAGAAAGAAGGCAAGGAAAAAGACAAGACACGCCGCGAGAAACTGGCAGGATATTTCTTCAACCTTTCACAACTTGCCTTTGCAGGACTTGTCATCGGATGGATTACCCCGCTGGCCTCCAATTCAAATACCGCGCTGAACTGGGCAGTATTGACAGGAGGAATCGCATTCACCACAGTATTTGCTGCCATAGGAAACAAAATACTCAAATATTAAAAGACACACAGCCATGGACATGCTTGCAGCAACTTACATTATCGGCAGTATCATCGGTGTGGGAATCCTTGTTTGGCTCTCTACCAAAGCGGGGAAGAAATGGCTGCAAAACCTTTGATTACTCCGGATTCCCCCCCCGACAAGGAGAGGCTATGAAAAAGAACATAAAAATGTGATGGATACGAAGAAACAAGACGAACATACCGCCCCCCACACGCACCCAACCCCCTCCCCACAGGGGAGGGACGGGAAGGGGCTCCTCCTCTCCGAAGCCCAACAACAAGTAGACCAGTGGATACACCGCTACGGCGTGCGCTACTTCAGCGAACTGACCAACATGGCCGTGCTCACCGAGGAAGTGGGCGAACTGGCGCGCGTCATGGCCCGACGCTACGGCGACCAGTCGTTCAAGCCCGGCGAACGCGACAACCTGGAAGAAGAGCTGGCCGACGTGCTCTGGGTGCTCATCTGCCTGGCCAACCAGACCGGCACCGACCTCACCCAAGCCTTCGCCCGCACCCTCGAGAAGAAAACCGGACGCGACAAAGAAAGGCACATCAACAATCCTAAACTAAAAACAGACAATGGAAACGACTAACGAACAACCCACCCAAAGCAAGTACGACGCCGCACTGGCCAAGTACGACACCCGCATCGCGGACAGCGACGTGGCCGCGCAAGTGGCAAGCATCCTCGAAAGCAAGGTGGCCGAAAACGACCGCCCCGAGGTGAAACGCTTCCTCTTCAACTGCATCGACCTCACCACCCTATCCACCACCGACAACGACCAGAGCGTCATGCGCCTCGTGCAGGCCGTCAACCGCCTCGACGAAGAGCACCCCGACCTGAAGAACGTGGCCTCCGTCTGCGTCTACCCCGTCTTTGCCGAAACCGTGCGCGACACCCTCGAGGTCGACGCCGTGCACATCACCTGCGTCAGCGGCGGCTTCCCCTCGTCGCAGACCTTCCCCGAAGTGAAAGTGGCCGAAACCGCCATGGCCCTCATGGAGGGCGCGGACGAGATAGACATCGTCATGTCCGTCGGCAAGTTCCTGGCGGGCGACTACGAAGCCCTGTGCGACGAAATCCAGGAACTGAAGGAAACCTGCAAGGAGCGCACGCTGAAAGTCATCCTCGAAACCGGCGCCCTCGGCTCTATGGAGAACGTGAAGAAAGCCTCCATCCTGGCCATGTATGCCGGCGCCGACTTCATCAAGACCAGCACCGGCAAGCAGCAGCCCGCCGCCACGCCCGAAGCCGCCTACGTGATGTGCCGCGCCATCCGCGAGTACTACGAGCAGACGGGCACGCGCATCGGCTTCAAGCCCGCCGGAGGGCTCAGCACCGTGCACGACGCGCTGACCTACTACACCATCGTCAAGGAAACACTGGGCGAGGAGTGGATCAACAACCGCCTGTTCCGCCTGGGCACCAGCCGCCTGGCCAACCTGCTGCTGGGCGACATCCTGGGGCAGGAGGGGGTGAAGTGGTTCTGACAGGTTCCAACAACAAAATAAAGATGGAAAGAATCAAGATGAAACATTTTTTCCTGTTGTTGCTCGCCACGCTGCTGGCAGCAACAACCTACGCGCAGCGCGCCGCCTTCCCCGCCGGGCAGACGCTGTACTTCACGCGCCAAGGAAGCACAGTACCGCTGAAAGCCCTGTTCTACTACGACCGGGAAAACGATGCCGCATGCGACATTTCCGTGGCCGGACGGACAGCCAGCTACCTGCTGGAAAGCAACAGCAGCGGACAACTCGTGTTCCGGGGATTCACTTGGGGCGTAAAATACAAATCCGTACAAATCACACCTTTCGGCATGCCCATGATGGTAGCTGACGGCACCGGGAAAACAACCAACAACGAAACCGCCACCCTCTCGGCCAATTACAACACGCTGACCCTGAACGGTACGGCCTACAACCAACGCATCAGCAAAAGCAGGTACGACCAATTGTGCGAAACCCTCTACGGAGGCCGGGCCGGAGCCATTTCACCCGGTACGGGACACGCAGGCGGGAACAGCGACACGCACGTGGAATACCACGAGCAGGAAAACATGTACACACCCGTCCGCTGCAAAAACTGCAACGGCACCGGACGCTGCCTAAGATGCAAAGGAAGCGGCATCCTATTCAACCCCTACTCGGGTGAAAACGACCGATGCCCCGCATGCCTCGGCGAGGGACGCTGCAGGGTATGTTTCGGGACGGGAAGAGTGGACTGACAGCTTTTTCTCCCCTACAGTGGGAAGGATTATTCTACCGGACAGTATCCTGGGGCAGGAGGGGGTGAAGTGGTTCTGACAGGTCTTCATAACTAAATAAAAGATGGAAAAAAGCAAGATGAAACATTGTTTCCTGTTGTTGCTCACCACACTGCTGGCAGCAACAACTTACGCGCAGCGTGCCGCCTTCCCCGCCGGGCAGACGCTGTACTTTGCCAGCGAGGCGGACAGGCGTGTCTTTTGGATGGAGTTCAGCTACGACAACGAAGGCGATGCCATCTGCGTGTGGCCCATGAGGATGCCGGCCACAAGATTCGTCTTGAAAAGCCGGGACAGCCAGGGCTTCCACTTCAAGGAATACACGTTCGGCATGGAGATGCAAACCACAAGTACCCTCTTCGGCAACATAACCGGACCCACGGGCAGGATGGTCAAGCAGGAACGAAACCAGGAGTTCGTCCTGGCCAACGACCTGGGCTGCATCTACATGTTCGGCTTGCGGTACGATGCCGTCAGCAAGCAAGAGTACAGCCGGATATTCTCAAAAATCAACGGCGGATATTCCGGAGGCTACAGCGGCGGCACGTCCGTCGGCACGGGCGGGAATGACACCGACGCCGGACGCAGCACCTTCCGCGACGGGCCGTGCAAGTATTGCAGCGGGTCGGGACGATGCACCAAATGCCAAGGTTCCGGCTCCATATACAGCGTCTACGGGGGCGAATACATCACCTGCCCCTCATGCTCGGGAAGCGGACGCTGCTTCAACTGCCACGGCACGGGGAAACAACGGTAGAAGCCTCATGATGCTGAATTCCTCGTCACCTCATATACCCCCTTGTAACCTCGTCACCTTAATCCTTACTTCTCCCGCTCCACCACATAGTCCAGATAGGCGGTGAAGGCGCGGCGGAGGGAGTCGTCGGCCAGGCCGGAGAGGAGGTCGAGCGCAAGGTCGCGGTAGCGGTGCATGACGCACGAGGCGTATTCGATACCGCCGCCCTCCTTGGTGTACTGCACGAGGCGCGCCACGTCGTCGGGCGAGGCGGTGCCTTGCTTCACGCGCACGGCCAGCTCGCGCATCAGGGGGTCGGCCAGGGTGTTCAGCACGTAGAGCACGGGCAGGGTGAGCTTGCCCTCGTGCATGTCGTTGCCGGTGGGCTTGCCGATGGCGGGGTTGTCGTAGTAGTCGAAGATGTCATCCTTAATCTGGAAGCAGATGCCGATGTATTCGCCCAGCAGGCGGGCGCGTTCCACCAGCTCGTCCGCGGCGCCGACGGAGAGTGCCCCGGCCTTGGTGCAGGCGGCAAAGAGGGCGGCGGTCTTCTTGCGGATGACGTCGAAGTAGATGGATTCGGAGAAGTCGAGGTTGTCCACGTTGGAGAGCTGCAGCAGTTCGCCTTCGGCCAGGTCCTGCCCCAGGCGTGCCACAACTTCCACGATGCGGTGGTCGCGCGTCAACTCCACCTGCACCAGCGAGGTGGCCAGCAGGTAGTCGCCGGCCAGCACCGCCACTTTGTTGTTGAACACGGCGTTGACCGACAGCTGCCCGCGGCGTTCGCCGCTTTCGTCCACCACGTCGTCGTGCACGAGGCTGGCGGTGTGCAGCAGCTCGAGCGACACGGCGGCGTGCAGGGCTTTGTCCGTCACCGGGCCGTATTGCCTGGCCACAAGCATCACCAGCATGGGGCGCATCATCTTGCCGCTTTTCTGGCGGAGGTGGGTGATGACGCTTTGCAGCAACGGGTTGGGGCTGGAGAGGGAGGCGTCGAACAGTCGGCGGAATTCTTCCAGCTCGGTGGAAATGGGCGTCTTGATGAGTGATAAGTAATCCATACTACTTGTAAGAGTGAATTGTATTGACGCGCGCCGCATGTCCCACGCTTTTTCCCTCTCCTGCCCCGTGATACGTTGCCGCCCGCATAGCGATACTACGCTACGGCGGTAGCGCTTCAGTGCTGCGGCGGTAGTGCTACGGCGCCACCGCGGTAGCGGTACGGCCCTTGCAGATACCGGCAGCGGACTTCCACACGGGGGAAACGGCCGGCGTTTCCCGGTTGCGTGCTACGCTATTCGGTGACAAAAATAATAATAAAACGGCTAATACGGTATTTTTTTGTACTTTTACCCGAAAAATACCGATAAATTCATGGATTCAGCAGACAAATTATTCCTTCTGGACGCCTACGCGCTCATCTACCGGGCGTACTACGCCTTCATCAAGGCGCCCCGCATCAACTCCAAGGGCTTCAACACGTCGGCCGTGCTGGGCTTCGTCAACACGCTCGAGGAAGTGCTGCGCAAGGAGCAGCCCACGCACATCGGGGTGGCGTTCGACCCCGCCGGCCCCACCTTCCGCCACGAGGCCTACGGGCAATACAAGGCGCAGCGCGAAGAGACGCCCGAAGTCATCCGCCTCTCCGTACCCGTCATCAAGGACATCATCCGCGCCTACCGCATCCCCATCCTCGAGGTGCCGGGCTTCGAGGCGGACGACGTGATAGGCACCCTCGCCACCGAAGCCCGCCGCCGCGGCATCGACACCTACATGATGACGCCCGACAAGGACTACGGCCAGCTGGTGGGCGGCTGCGTGCGCATGTACCGCCCCAAGCACACGGGAGGCTTCGAGGTGATGGGCGAGGACGAGGTGATGGCCAAGTTCGGCATCGGCTCCACCGCCCAGGTCATCGACATGCTGGGCCTGATGGGCGACACGGCGGACAACATCCCCGGCTGCCCCGGCGTGGGCGAGAAGACGGCGCAGAAGCTCATCGCCCAATTCGGCAGCATCGAGAACCTGCTGGACCACACCGACCAGCTGAAAGGCGCGCTGCGCAAGAAGGTGGAAGAGAACCGCGAGCAGATACGCTTCTCCAAATTCCTCGCCACCATCAAGACCGACGTGCCCATCGCCCTCGACATGCCCGCCCTGGTGCGCGAGCAACCCGACGAGGCGGAGCTGCGCCGCCTGTTCGGCGAACTGGAGTTCCGCACCCTGCTCAACCGCGTGCTGGGACACCCGGCCGCATCCCCCTCCCCCGCCCCGGCGGCCGACCCCTACGCCGGCACCCTCTTCGCCGCCGCCCCGACGGCACCGGCCAACCCCGCCAATGCCGCCCCCGCCCAAGGCGATTTGTTTGCCCCAAATCCCGCCGACGGCACAGCCCCTGCCGCGCAAACGCCCCTACAAAGCCTTCAGGACCTCGACGTGGACTACCAACTGGTTGACACCGAGGAGAAACGCGGCGCAATGCTAAGAATATTGCTTACAGCCGAAATCCTCGCGATAGACACCGAGACCACCGGCACCGACCCCATGACCGCCCGGCTGGTGGGCATGAGCTTCTGCGACGCGCCGGGACGCGCCTGGTACGTCCCCGTACCCGACGACCCCGACGAGGCACGCCGCATCACGGACCACCTGCGCCCCCTCTACGAGAACCCACACACACTGAAAGTGGGGCAGAACATCAAGTACGACCTGATTGTGCTGCAAAACTACGGCGTCCGCGTCCAAGGCCCATTGTTCGACACCATGCTGGCCCACTACGTCCTGCAACCCGAACTGCGCCACAACATGGACTACCTGGCGGAAATCTACCTGAACTACCGCACCATCCACATCGACGAGCTTATCGGCCCCAAGGGCAAAGGCCAGAAGTCCATGGCCGACCTCCCGCCCGCCGACGTCTACCGCTACGCCTGCGAGGACGCCGACGTCACCCTGCGCCTGAAAGACGCCCTGGAGAAAGAGCTGCACGACACCGGCGCCGAAGCCCTGCTGCGCGACGTGGAGATGCCCCTCGTGCCCGTGCTGGTGAACCTCGAGACCAACGGCGTGCGCATCGACACCGAGGCCCTGCGCCAGACGTCGCAACAGTTCACCGCCCGCCTGCAAGAGATTGAGCAGGACGTCTACCGCCTGGCGGGCGAACCCTTCAACATCGCCTCGCCCCGGCAGGTGGGCGAAGTGCTGTTCGACCGCCTGAAAATAGCCGCCAAGCCCAAGAAGACCAAGACCGGACAGTACGTCACCTCGGAGGAAGTGCTGGAAAGCCTGCGAAGCAAGCACGAGATAGTGAGCAAGATACTGGAGCACCGCGGGCTGAAGAAACTGCTGGGCACCTACGTCGACGCCCTGCCCCAACTCATCAACCCCCGCACGGGGCGCATACACACCTCGTTCAACCAGGCCGTCACCGCCACCGGCCGCCTCAGCTCGAGCAACCCCAACCTGCAGAACATCCCGGTGCGCGACGACGACGGCAAGGAGATACGCAAGGCCTTCATCCCCGACGACGGCTGCGCCTTCTTCTCCGCCGACTACTCGCAGATAGAACTGCGCATCATGGCGCACCTCAGCCAGGACCCCAACATGATAGAGGCCTTTGCCGAGGGACACGACATCCACGCCGCCACCGCCGCCCGGATATACCACGTGCCCCTGGCCGACGTCACCCCCGACATGCGGCGCAAGGCCAAGACCGCCAACTTCGGCATCATCTACGGCATCTCGGTCTTCGGGCTGGCCGAGCGCATGGGCGTATCCCGCCAAGAGGCCAAGGAACTGATAGACGGCTACTTCGCCACCTATCCCGGCGTGAAGGACTACATGGACCACAGCATCGACGTGGCGCGCCGGCAGGGCTACGTGGAAACCCTCTTCCACCGCAAGCGTTACCTGCCGGACATCAACTCGCGCAACGCCACCGTCCGCGGCTATGCCGAGCGCAACGCCATCAACGCCCCCATACAGGGCAGCGCGGCGGACATCATCAAGGTGGCCATGGCACGCATCTACCGCCGCTTCCAAGACGAGGGGCTGCGCGCCAAGATGATTCTGCAAGTGCACGACGAACTGAACTTCAGCGTGCCGCAGGACGAGCGCGAACGCGTGCAGCGCATCGTCATCGAGGAGATGGAACAGGCCTGCCCCCTGCGCGTGCCCCTCAAGGCCGACTGCGGTTGGGGAGCCAATTGGCTGGAAGCGCACTAAACAATGGACAATGGACAATTGACAATGAACAATTGACAATGGACAATTAAAAATTAAGCTAATTACTAATTACTAACCACTAATCACTAACCACTAATCACTAACCACTAACCACTAACCACTAATCCCTATCCTCACCGCCGTAACGCTAAAAAAATAGCGTAGTATCGCTGCCTTGCTGGCGATACTACGCTATCACGGTGGCGCCGCAGCGCCAGGATTTTGTTTTCCCTTGTCCTTTCAGTACCCGGGCCGGTCACCCCGCTTCAAGGCCCAAGCCCTCCATTTCCCAATTCTCAATTCTTCATTCTTCATTCTTAGTTCTTCATTCTCAATTGTCCATTGTCAATTGTTAATTGTCAATTGTTTCAGCACCAGCGTGCCTTGCGGACGGCGGGGGGAGGATTGCTGCACGGCGGCGGGGCGCACCACGCGGAGGGCGGGGGCAGCCGTAACCGAACGCGTGCCTGCCGTGGAGGTGTTGACGCCCGTGATGGCCTCGATGGCGGCGGCAATCAGCGGCTCGTCCTTGCCGAAGGGAAGGTAAATCTTGCCCGATTCGTCGGGCACCATCTCCTGCGCCGGAAGGTCGGGACGGATGCCGTCGGGGTCGGTGGTGTCGCCGTTGGCGTTGTAGAGCTGGAAGGTGATGCCCGCCATCTCATAGTAATAGCCGCCGATGGACTGGTTGTTGCCCATCACCTCCATGCCGGTGTTCTTGCCGTTGGAAGTCTCGCCCACCGTCACCACGTCCACGCCGATGCCCAGCAGCCCGTTGATGACCGCCTCGCTGGCCGATGCCGTGCTGAACGAGGTAATCACGAACACGCGCGGCAGCCCCAGGCCATATTGCCCCAGGTTGGCCCCGCCGTAGTTGTCGTAGTAGAAGCGTTCGGCAAACTTGCCCTCCGCCTCGTCGTACTCCTGGCCCGACTCCGTGGCAGTGCCCTCCACGTCCGCCATGCGCCCGGCGTTGTAGCGGTAGTAGCAGAACACCTTGTCCTTGGCGCGGTCGCCGGCAATGAGGGTGGAGAGCATGTTGGCCGTCATCTCGTGCCCGCCGCCGTTGTAGCGCAGGTCCAGAATCAGCTCGTCGATGCCGGCGTCGCCCAGCCGCTTCACGGCGGCGAGCAGGTCGTTGTCATAGGCGGCGTCGAAGCTGAGGTAGTGCAGGTAGCCGATGCGCGCTCCCCCTACCTCGAACACGTCGTCCATGAGCACCGGGGTGAGGTCGAGCGGGGTGGCACGCAGGACGTAGGTGCCCCCTCCCCGTTCGTTGAGCCCCACGCTGACGGAGGCGCCTGCCGCGGGGTTCATCAGGGCGTTGTAGGCGGACATGTAGTCCCGGATTTCGCTGCCGTTCAGCGTGGCAATCAGGTCGCCGCGGCGCAGGCCTGCCTCGTCGGCGGGCGAACCGGGATAGACGGCCTGCAGGCCGATGCCGTAGGTTCCGGTGGGATTGTTGCCTTGGTCAACAAACTGAATGATGATGGGCGAGGCGATGCCGTAGCTGGGTGCCGTGGTGCGCGGCAGGTCGTAGCCGCTGTGGTCTATCTCGCCGCCCGCGGCACGGGTGGCGGTGCGGGCGCTCCACGACGTGCGGGTGACGTAGGAGTAGAGGTTGTATGCGCCCAATTCCTCGAAGTATTTGTAGTCCAGGTTGTTCACCCCGGTCTTCCCCAGGCGCGTCAGGGTGTTGACAAAGAAGTTGTCGGCATCGCTGTTGTAGGCCTCGGTGAAGTCGAATTCGCCGGCAATGGCCTTGTATTCATCGTTCCACAGGTAGTATTTCGAGAGGTAGGTGTAGAACAGCTGGTTTTCTTCCGACGCCTCCTGCGGCTCCTCGCCCTGCTCGTTTCCGGCCTGGGTCACCACGAAGGTGTCGCCCTTGTAGCCGTCGTTGAAGGCGATGGAGATGAGTGTGCTGCGCTCCTGCGCCGAGGAGTTCGGCTCGAGGGTCAGTTCCAAGGTGGAGGCGCCTGCCTGTCCGCTGGAGGTCACCTTGCACCAGCTCTGCTGGCTGCTGGCCACCCACGCCCCGGCGGCGTCGAAGGTATAGCTGACGGTGGTTTCATCGGCATCGAGCTTGACGCTGGTCGTCCAGGTGGAATGGCTCACGCCGGGGATGTCACTTACATTCTCTTCTTCCTGGCAGGAAGCCAGACACAGGGCGGCACAGAACAGCCACCCCAACAAGGAAAGGGTATTTTTCATTTCTTGAAACAGGTTTGATTCGTAAACGGCTACAAATATAGGGAAAAGAACGCAGAGCGCACCCTTTCTCCCCCGACAAATATCCGCTCCGGTAGCGTAGTATCGCTTGCTCAGTAGCGTAGTATCGCTACCGCGGTGGCGATGGGACGCTGGCGGAGCCGTGATACTACGCTGTGTACTTTTCTTTTTGCCTTGACGCAAAAAGAAAAGATACCAAAAGAAAAAAGTCAAGCGCTGAATCTCCGGGGCTACTTCGAGCACCTTTCTGCCTAAAGGGCAAAAACTCGCTTCGCTCAGACAGTTTGCCCTTTTTCACGGCAGAAAGCTACTCTCCGCTTTACGCCCCTCCGCTTAGGCGCGGCCATGCGGCAGAGGACAGCAGACTTCCCAGTTTGAAAGACAAAGCACGCTTTCCGACCTGAGAGATGCAGTACGCCACATTATAGCACGGTTTAACGCCGCATGGCTCTCCGGCATTGACCGGCGGGCGTAAAGCGGAGAAACTGTTTCAGGCGTTAAAAACGGCAGTCTGTTTGAGCGAAGCGAGTTTTCTGCCGTTTAGCCTGAAACAGTTTCGGAGTAGCCCGGCGGGCACAGCCGGGGCCCTTTCTTTTTGGTATCTTTTTCTTTCGGGCAAGCGAAAGAAAAAGTACAGCACTACATAACAAAAAGAAAAAACAGTCAAAATTTTCTTTCTTTAGATATAATCTGTATCTTTGGCATTCATAAAGACAACCGCTGACAACGAAGCGACTTTAAAACACCATAACAAACACTTAAAACAAAAAAAGTCATGAAAAAGTTATTTGTTACCTTGATGGTATGTCTGCTGACATCCACCGCCCTGTGGGCTCAAGACAGCAAATGGGGCATCGGTTTGAACTTGGGTTACGGTACGGACGTACTGACCGGACAGGCTTTCCTGGGCGGCCGCGTGCTGTATGACATCGACGACCGCTTCGACGTAGTGGGCAGCTTCAACCGCTACTTCAAGAAGTACGAGACGAAGTGCTGGGACATCAACGCCGACTTCCACTGGAACGTTTACCACCACGAGTACTTTGAGGTTTACCCGCTGGTAGGTCTTACGTACCTGCACGCCAAGGCAGGCAGCGCCAAAGACGGATGGTTCGGCGTGAACCTGGGCGGCGGCATCATGTTCAACATCAACGACCGCTGGAAGATAGGCGCCGAGCTGAAGGGCCAGATTATGAGCAACAGCCAGTTCGTGCCGCTCGCCACAGCCATGTACCGCTTCTAATTCTAAAAGAAAACGGGAAACGCGCACAACGCGACCGGACACATTCATCATAACCAAAACACGCCGGGCAGCGGCCGCACCCCATACCGTACACATCTACGGAAAGGGACGCAGCCGCTGCCTTTGTGTAACAGAACACACATGAAAACAACCCTTACTCCCCCTACCCTGCGGCGCACGCTGGCACAGACCGCGCTGCTCGCCGCCCTGCTGATACCCGCAGCAACCCACAACGCCACCGCACAGGCACAACAGCCCAAGCCCGCCAATCCCGAAGTGAAACAATGCCTCGCCCCCATGCAGCCCGTGGGCACGCCCCGCGGCATACTGCCCGGACGGGTGGCCTGGAGCCATGCGCCCGGCGCCGCCACCTGGGACGGCGGAGAGGACTACTGGTTCCTCGACGCCTGCAACGACCAGCAGGCCTGCGACTGGCTCGTCACTCAAACCCTGTGCACCGTATCCGGCAAAGCCGACGCCCGCGAGGCCTGGCAGGCCATCTTCGAGCACTTCAACCGCCGGCAAGGCCAAGGCACGCAAGGCTATGCCGCCGGCGAACGCATCGCCATCAAGGTGAACAACAACAATACCTACTCGCACGCCGACAGCCCCGAGATAAACGCCTCGCCCCAGCTCGTGCTCGCCCTGCTGAAGAGCCTTGTAGAAGACGCGGGCGTGCCCCAGGAGTGCATCACCGTGGCCGAGCCGAGCCGCTTCATCACCGACTACCTCTACCGTAAGTGCAAAGACCGCTACCCCGGCGTCACCTTCGTGGACAACCAGGGCGGCGACGGACGCGTCAAAGCCACCTACAAGCCCGACGCCATGACGTACTCCCGCGACAACGGCCCCCTGGCACGCGGCATCGCCACCGCCTTCACCGAGGCGAAGTACGTCATCAACATGGCCCTGCTGAAGGGACACGTGGGACAGGGCGTCACGCTGTGCGGCAAAAACTGGTACGGCACCATGAGCATCCACGCCGACTGGCGCAAGAACTTCCACAACAACTTCAACCAAAGCCGCGACGGGCAGCCCAAGTACATCACCTTCGTCGACTTCATGGGACACCGCGACCTGGGCGGAAAGACCATCCTGTGGCTCATCGACGCCCTCTACGGCTGCAAGAAGGTGGACGGTGCCCCCGCCCCCCGCTGGACCCTGCCGCCCTTCAACGGCCAGTGGCCCTGCTCGCTGCTGGGCAGCCTCGACCCCGTAGCCATCGACATGGTGGGCAACGACCTGCTCATCAGCCAGTTTCCCGACATGCCGGACGTGAACTACTCCGACATGTACCTCATGGAAGCCGCCCAAGCCAACCGCCCGCCCTCGGGCACCCGCTACGACCCCGAAGGCGACGGCATCCCCCTGCCCTCGCTCGGCGTGGCCGAACACTGGAACAACCCCACCGACAAGCAATACTCGGGCAAGGGCATCGAGCTGGTGTACGTGAAAGCCCCCTCCCTCCTCCCCCCTCAGGGGAGGTGACCCCACTGAAGCATATTTTCTAAATTCCGACTGAATCCTATTTCTATAACAAATATAACAAATCTAACCGCCCTGAACTCCTCCCCTCAAGGGGAGGCCGGGAGGGGCTTTTTTCACTATGAAACCAACTACCTCCCTACTCCTTTCCCTTTGCCTGCTGGCAGGCTGTACGCCGCAGGCGGGCTACGTCATCGAACACTCCTCGCCCCAGTACGCGGACGGGAAATACATGTACGTGCTGGACGGCGTCACCTGGCAGCCGCTCGACTCGGCACGCATCGAGAACTCCGCCTTCCGCATCGCGAGCCGCAACAAAGGCTCGGGAATAGGCTTCCTCTACATGGGCGCCTCCTCGAACCCGGCAGACCTCGCGCAAGTGGGCTACCTCATGTTCCTGGAAGACGGCGACATCCGCACCCTGCCGGACAGCACGTTTGAATTCGTCTACCGCGGCACGCCGATGAACGATGCCTACACCGCGTTCCAACAATTCCGCAAGACTGCCACGCCCGCACAACAAAGGGACAGGATGTTGGAACTCGTCCGCCAGAATCCCAATACATTGGGCTGCCAGCTGCTGGAAAGTCTGACGGAGTACTGCACGAAAACGGAGATGGACAGCCTCATGGCCGGCTTCCCCGCCGAAATTCCTGCCGGAAAGCTGGCAAGTTTCAGCCCCACATGGAAGGCCTACGGACTGCTCGGCATCCCCTCCAACTTTCTGATAGACACCTCCACCGGACTCATCATTGCCAAAAACCTGCGGGGAAACGAACTGGACAACTACCTTGCCCAACTCTTGCCTTGACCATCGCTTGGCGTATACACCAGAAATCAGTACCTTTGCGCGGAGTTAATAAGAGGTAACGAGGTAACGAGGGTACGAGGTAACGAGGGTACGAGATGACGAGGGTACAAGATGACAAGGATACAAGTCATCTTCCCCTCGTAAACTTATTAACTTGTAAACTCGTAAACTTGTCAACTTACCAACTCGTAAACTTATTAATTAAAAAACTTGTAAACTAAAAAACTTAAAACATACGCTATGGCATTAAAAGCAGGTATCGTGGGCCTGCCCAACGTGGGCAAATCCACCCTTTTCAACTGCCTGTCCAGCGCAAAGGCGCAGGCGGCAAACTTCCCTTTCTGTACCATCGACGCCCAACTGGGGCAAGTGTCCGTGCCCGATGAGCGGCTGACGCGGCTGGCGGAAATCGTCCACCCGGGACGCATCGTGCCCGCCGTGTGCGACATCGTCGACATTGCCGGGCTGGTGAAAGGCGCCAGCAAAGGTGAGGGACTGGGCAACCAGTTCCTGGGCAACATACGCGAGTGCGACGCCATCATACACGTGCTGCGCTGCTTCGACAACGGCAACATCGTACACGTGGACGGCACGGTGGACCCCGTGCGCGACAAGGAAATCATCGACACCGAACTCCAACTGAAAGACCTTGAAACCGTAGAAAACCGCCTGAAGCGCGTGGAGAAACAGGCCAAAGTGGGCGGCGACAAGCAGGCGAAGACGGAATACGGCCTGCTGCTGCGCTACAAGGCCGCCCTCGAGCAAGGACTCAGCGCCCGCACCGTCACCCCCGAGAACGAGGACGAAGAGGCGTGCGCCAAGCAAATGTTCCTGCTCACCACCAAGCCCGTGCTCTACGTGTGCAACGTGGACGACGCCTCCGCCGCCACGGGCAACGCCTACGTGGAACAGGTGCGCCAGGCCATACAGAACGAAGACGCCCAGCTGATGGTCATCTCCGCCCAGACCGAGGCCGACATCGCCGAACTGGAAAGCTACGAGGAGAAGCAGATGTTCCTGGAAGACCTCGGCCTGAAGGAAAGCGGCTGCAACCGCCTCATCAAGGCTATCTACCGCCTGCTCAACTTGGAAACCTTCATCACCGCCGGCGAAATGGAAGTCAAGGCCTGGACCTATCACAAGGGCTGGAAAGCCCCGCAATGCGCCGGCGTCATCCACACCGACTTCGAGAAAGGCTTCATCCGCGCCGAAGTCATCAAATACGACGACTACATCAAGTACGGCAGCGAAGCCGCCGTGCGCGAGGCCGGCAAGCTCGCTGTGGAGGGCAAGGACTACGTGGTACAGGACGGCGACATCATGCACTTCCGGTTCAACGTGTGACACCCATTAACAGGCTATATTCAGATGGACAGTGAAAATGAAATCATACTCTACCAGCCTGACAAAAATGTCAAGCTGGAAGTCCGTTTAAAAGGAGAAACCGTCTGGCTGACGCAAGCACAAATCGGCGAGCTGTTCGGCACAGGAAGACAAGCCATAAGCAAGCATTTAAAAAATATCTTCAACAGCGAAGAACTGAAGGAAGATGCAGTATGTTCCATTTTGGAACTAACTGCGGCAGATGGCAAAACTTACAATCTGGACGCAATACTGTCTGTCGGTTACCGGGTCAATAGCAAGAACGCCACTTTGTTCCGCCAATGGGCCAACAAGGTACTGAAAGAGTACTTGCTCCGGGGCTACGCCATCAACCGCCGGCTTGAGAAGCTGGGAAAAACAGTGGCCGACCATTCGGAAAAGATTGATTTCTTTGTCCGCACCTCACTGCCACATCGGCGCCTCGCTGAAGGACTTGGGGAAAAAATGGTTCGCCTTCGCCCGGCTGCATGTAGAACCGCAAGAACTGCTCGAAAGAATTAGAAAAGAAATAAAGCTTTAAGGTCACAAATTGTGATCTTAAAAGAACAAACAGCAAGAATTGACCATGTTACCGACACTCATCATTCAACAGAAGATATACGTCATCCGGGGCGAACAAGTGATGCTCGACTACGACTTGGCAGAGATGTATGGAATGGAAACGAAACGATTAAAAGAAGCCGTCAAGCGAAACATTAATCGTTTCCCATCTGACTTTATGTTCCAACTTACTAAAGAAGAGTTTGAAAGTTTGAGGTCGCAATTTGCGACCTCAAACAAAAGGGGAGGTACACGTTATATGCCTTACGCTTTCACCGAACAAGGCGTAGCCATGCTCTCTGGAGTACTGAAAGCCCACTAACCACTCATCGCTAACCACTAAACACCATACTGTCATGAACTACTTAATCGCAGGAACCGGAGGCGTGGGCGGCTCGATTGCCGCCTTCCTCGCACTGGCGGGCAAAGACGTGGCCTGCATTGCCCGCGGCGAGCACCTCGACGCCATCCGCACACAAGGGCTGCGCCTGCACAGCGACCTCAAGGGCGAACACACCCTGCACATCCCCGCATCGACCGCCGAAGAATACCAAGGCAAAGCCGACGTCATCTTCGTCTGCGTCAAGGGCTACTCCATCGACCAGTCCATTGCCGGCCTTATCCGCCGCGCCGCAAAGCCCGAAACCATTGTCATCCCCATCCTCAACGTCTACGGCACGGGACCGCGCATACAACGCCTGGTGCCCGGCGTGACGGTGCTCGACGGCTGCATCTACATCGTGGGCTTCGTCAGCGGCAAGGGGGAAATCACGCAGATGGGACGGATATTCCGCCTGGTGTACGGCGCGCACCGGGACACGCAGGTGAACCGCGACACGCTCCTTGCCGTGCAAAGAGACCTGCAGGACAGCGGCATCAAGGCCGAAATCTCCGACGACATCAACCGCGACACCTTCGTGAAGTGGTCGTTCATCTCCGCCATGGCGGTGACGGGCGCCTACTTCGACGTGCCCATGGGCGAGGTGCAGAAGCCGGGCCCCGTGCGCGACACCTTCATCGGCCTCTCCCGCGAAAGCGCCGAACTGGGCCGCCGCATGGGCATCGACATCCCCGCCGACCTGGTGGAATACAACCTCAAGGTCATCGACAAGCTCGACCCCCACAGCACCGCCTCCATGCAGAAGGACATGGCGCGCGGACACCAGAGCGAGGTGCAGGGCCTGCTGTTCGACCTCATCGACGCCGCCCGTGCAAAGGGGGTAGACACGCCCACGTATGACAAGGTGGCAAAGAAGTTCAAATTTAGGGATTAACGGTTAGGGATTAGTGATTAATGACGGGAAAACCGCTAACCACTAATCACTAACCACTAATCACTAACCACTCATCACCAACCACTAATCACTAAACACTAAACACTAATGAACACCCTCCTATCCTACATCAACTGGAACCCCGACATCGAGGCGTTCAACCTGCTGGGCTTCTCCGTCCGCTACTACGCCTTGGGGTGGATTCTGGGCATCGCAGGCTCCTACTACATGGTGCGCCGCCAGTACCGCGACCTGCGGATTGCCGACGAGAAGTTCGACCCGCTGTTCGTCTACTGCTTCCTGGGCATGATTATCGGCTCGCGCCTGGGCCACTGCCTGTTCTACGACCCGCAGTACTTCCTGGGCAGCTGGAAGCACTTCATCGAGATGATTATCCCCATCCACTTCCTGCCCGACGGCGGCTGGAAGTTCACCGGCTACACCGGCATGGCCAGCCACGGCGGCACGCTGGGGCTCATCATCGCCCTGTGGCTGTATTGCCGCAAGACGAAGATGCACTTCGTCGACGTGCTCGACATTATCGCCGTGGCCACGCCCATCTGCTGCTTCTTCATCCGCATGGGCAACCTGATGAACTCCGAAATCATCGGCAAGCCCACGGACGTGCCCTGGGCGTTCATCTTCGAGCAGGTGGACCTGGTGCCGCGCCACCCCGCCCAGCTGTACGAGGCGCTGGCTTACTTCGCCTTCTTCCTCGGCATGGTGTGGCTGTACCGCCGCGCCCGCAAGCAGCGCCGAGAGCAGTCCATCGGCATGAAACAAGCAGCCGTAGCCGCCCTGCCCGCCGCCTGGCCCCACCGCCGCGGCTTCTACTTCGGGCTTTGCCTGGTGGAAATCTTCGTGTTCCGCTTCTTCGTAGAGTTCCTCAAGGAAAACCAGGTGGACTTCGAGCAAGGCATGACGCTCAACATGGGGCAGTGGCTCAGCGTGCCGTTCGTGCTCATCGGAGTGTACTTCATGTTCTTCTACGGGAAGAGGAAGAATGAGTTTATAAGTTGACAAGTTTACAAGTTAACAAGGGGACGAGGGGACAAGTTTATAAGTTTATGAGTTCATGAGTTTACAAGTTTACAAGGAAATAAGGTGACAAGGCTCTTGTCCTCTGTTTCCTCGTCCCCTTGTTAACTCGTAAACTCGTTAACTTGTCAACTCATGAACTCATGAACTCATTAACTCATATCTTAGCATAGTATCGCCAGCGCGGTAGCGTCCCAGTGCTACCATGCTGGCGATACTACGCTACCGGGACAGCGTCCCATCGCTTCATTTCCCCTTCACGATGCGCTTGATGTCGTTCAGCTTGTTCAGCGCCTCGAGGGGCGTGAGGTTGTTGACGTCGAGGTTCAGTATCTCGTCGCGTATCTGGCAAAGGACGGGGTCGTCCAGCTGGAAGAAGCTGAGCTGCATGCCGCCTGCCGATGCTGCCCCCTCGGTGATGGTCTTGCCCGTAATAGCGCCTCCCGTCTGCCGGTTCTCCTTCTCCAGCTGCTGTAATATCTCGTCGGCACGGCGCACGATGCTCTTGGGCATGCCCGCCATGCGGGCCACGTGGATGCCGAACGAGTGCTCGCTGCCCCCACGCTCCAGCCGCCGCAGGAAGACGACCTTGTTGCCCACCTCCTTCACCGCCACATTGTAGTTCTTGATGCGGCGGAAGGTCTTTTCCATCTCGTTCAGCTCGTGGTAGTGGGTGGCAAAGAGGGTGCGTGCCCTGGCCCGCGGATGCTCGTGTATGTACTCCACAATGGCCCAGGCTATGGAGATGCCGTCGTAAGTAGAGGTGCCACGCCCCAGCTCGTCGAACAGTACCAGACTGCGGGGCGAAAGGTTGTTCAGGATATTGGCCGCCTCGTTCATCTCCACCATGAAGGTCGATTCGCCCACCGAGATGTTGTCGCTGGCGCCCACACGGGTGAATATCTTGTCCACCAGCCCTATCCTTGCACTCTCGGCGGGTACAAAACAGCCCATCTGCGCCAACAGCGTGATGAGCGCCGTCTGCCTCAGTAAGGCCGACTTGCCTGCCATGTTCGGTCCGGTGATGATGATAATCTGCTGCGTCTCCGTGTCCAGGTGCACGTCGTTGGGAGTGTATTTCTCGCCCACGGGCAGTTGCTTCTCAATGACGGGGTGGCGGCCCTGGCGGATGTCTATCACGTCGTCGTCGGCAATGACGGGGCGTATGTAGCCGTTCTCGCGGGCAGCGGTGGCAAAGGACAGCAGGCAGTCCAGCCGCGCCAGCTGGTTGGCATTGGTCTGTATGGCGGGGATGAACTCGGCCAACGCCTGCACCAGTTCGGCATAGAGGCGTGTCTCGAGGGACAGAATCTTGTCCTCCGCGCCGAGTATCTTCTCCTCGTATTCCTTCAGTTCCTGGGTAATGTAACGCTCGGCGTTCACCAGCGTCTGCTTGCGAATCCACTCGGGCGGCACCTTGTCCTTGTGCACGTTGCGCACCTCGATGTAGTAGCCGAAGACGTTATTGTAGGCTATCTTCAGGCTCGGTATGCCCGTCTGCTCGCTCTCGCGCTGCTGCAGGTGCAGCAGGTAATCCTTGCCGTTGTAGGCTATCTGGCGCAGCTCGTCCAACTCCGCATTCACGCCGTCCTTTATCACGCCACCCTTGTTCACCAGCAGCGGGGGGTCATTACTTATCTCACGGGCAATGCGGTCGCGTATGGACTGGCAGATGTTGAGCTGTTCGCCCAAGCGGTTCAGGCTGGCATTGTCGGCCTCCAGGCAGGCTGCCTTGATGGGCTCGATGGCCATGAGCGCCACCTTCAGTGCCACCACCTCGCGGGGCGACACGCGGCCTACCGCCACCTTGGAGAGGATGCGCTCCAGGTCGCCTATCAGGTGCAGGTGTTCTTCAATGAGATTCTTGAAGTCGGGGTGGCGGAAGAAGTACTCCACCACGTCAAGCCGCGAATTGATGGGCTGCACATCCTTCAACGGGAAGAGCATCCAGCGCTTCAGCAGGCGGGCGCCCATGGGGCAGATGGTCTTGTCGATGACGCTGAGCAGGCTGCTGCCCCCGTCGTTCATGGAGTCCATCAGCTCCAGGCTGCGCACGGTGAACTTGTCCAGGCGGACGTACTTCTCCTCCTCAATGCGCGACAGGGTGGTGATGTGGCCTATCTGCGTGTGCTGTGTCAGCGTGAGGTATTGCAGTATGGCGCCCGAGGCGATGATGCCGTAGCGCAGGTGCTCCACGCCAAATCCCTTCAGGTTCTTCACCTCAAAGTGTTTCAGCAGCCGCTCGCGTGCCGAAGTTTCGGTAAATACCCAGTCATCCAGCTCGAAGGTGAAAAACTTGTTGCCAAACTTTGCCTCGAAGTCCTGCCGCTTGCCGCGCTCGAACAGCACCTCCTTGGGGGCAAAGTTATTCAGCAGCTTGTCCACATAGTCGGCCGGCCCCTCGGCGGTGAGGAACTCCCCCGTCGAGATGTCCAGGAAAGCCACGCCACACACCGCCTTGCCCAGGTGGACGGCGGCCAGGAAGTTGTTCTCCTTGTAGTTCAGTATATTGTCGTTGATGGACACGCCCGGCGTCACCAGCTCCGTGATGCCCCGCTTCACCAGTTTCTTGGCCAGTTTGGGGTCTTCCAACTGGTCGCAGATGGCCACCCGCTTGCCCGCCCGGATAAGCTTGGGCAGGTACGTGTCCAGCGCATGGTAGGGGAAGCCCGCCATCTCCAGCGTCTGCCCGCCCTTGCCGTTGTTTCGCTTGGTCAGGGTGATGCCCAGAATCTCGGCTGCCACCACGGCGTCCGTGGAATACGTCTCGTAGAAGTCCCCGCAGCGGAACAGCATCACGGCGTCGGGGTGCTTCGCCTTCAGGTCGAGAAACTGCTTCATCATGGGGGTAAGGACAATGTCTTCTGTCTTCATCAAAATAGGGTGTTTATCGAGGCAAAGATACGACTTGCCCGCGAAAAAGCCAAGTCCCCGCCCGGGCAAATCCGCCCCGCCCGCCAGGCCCGGAAAGAAAGCCCCCCCGGTCCGCCTTTTTCCGGAAAAAACGCTAACTTTGCGGCAACTAACCCCTTTATGCCCAACGTCATGAAAAAAGCCAGACTTTTCGCCGCATTGCTGCTGCTGGGCTGCTGCCTGGCGGCCACCGCACAAAACAAGTATGTAGTCAACATCCTGGAACGCCCCGACCTGAACAAGCAGCAACTCTATGAAGCCTCCAAAAGGTGGTACCACCTGGCCTGCAACCACAGGCTGGAAGACGTGGTCATCTCGGAAAACGAGTCGTCAGGCACCTTGCTGTACAAGATGTTCAAACGCCACAGCTACAAGTACAACGGCGACGGCATGATGGCCGCCACCATCGAAATCACCGTGAAAGACGGCAAAGCCCGGTTCGTGGTGGAAGACATCACCCAGCAGTACAACGACAAAAGCCGCCCGTCCCTGCAAAGCATACAAGAACATTACGACCCGGCCCGAGACATGGGCAAAGCCGAGCGGAACGCGCTAAAAGACATCCTGCCCGAAGCCGATGCCTGGATCGACAGCCTGTGGCAGTCCTACCTGGAATCCCTGGCCGGCTACCGGAAAACAGACCTGTCGTGGTAAGGGAAAGCCCCCGTCTTTTGTAAACAAGGCTTAACCGCCCCCGCAATTTAGCTAAAGCATGTTATAAAACACGTTTTTTTTCTTGGATAATTTGCAGATTTCCCCTTTCGCCGTATCTTTGCAATGTGTTTTTCATAGTATTAGATTTAAGGTTAACAAAGGTTGGGCTCAGCGGAGCCCTTTTTTTATGCCCGCAGGCGAGGGCGGCATCGCCGAACAAAAAGCGGGAAAAAATTGGATATGTCGCGGAAAATGATGAATATTGCGTTTGAAAAACAAGCATCTTCAGAACCATGGCAGACACGGACAACCACACGACAACCTCACAGCTTTTGTTCAACACCCGGGACGAATTCACCCGGGTAGACCTGCGGCACGTGGCCTACTTCGAGGCGGACGGCAACTACACGCAGGTGATGTTCTCCAACGGGTGCAAGGTGATGCTGCTGGTCAGCCTGCGCGGCATCGAGCACCTGATAGACGACGTGGTGCGCGGACAGGCACGGCCCTTCATCCGCATCGGGAAACGCTACATCGTCAACAGTTCTTTCATCCTCCAGATAAACGTGCTGAAACAAAAGTTGCTGCTGACCGACTTCTCCTCGCCGCAGGTGTTCGCCCTGAGCATATCCAAAGAGGCTTTGAAGAAACTGAAAGACTTATATACCAACACGAAAAGAGAATAACACAGCATGGAACTTATCGTAGGACGCAAAGGGCAGCAACGCACGCCCATCACCGACCCGTCCGTCAGCAGGGAGCACTGCCGGCTGACAAGCAACCCCGACGGGACATTCACCCTGGAAAACCTGAGCGCGAACGGCACTTACGTGGACGGCAAAAGCATCATCCGCACGGTGGTCACCGCCGACACGCAGATTACACTGGGCACCGGCTACACCGTGAGGGTAGGGGACCTGCTGCCCGCCGCCTCCCGCACGGCGGAATCCGGCAAACAGCCCGAGGACACCGATGCCCGCTACCGCGAACAGTTCCGGCGGCTGAAGCAGGTCTACGACCAATACTCCAACCAGAAGATAGCCCTGCAACGCGAGGCCACGCTGAAAAACTTCTACCGCTCGCTGCCCTCTGCCGTGATGACGGTGCTGTTTGCCGTGTCCATGCTGGGCGGCGACTCGACGCTGCTGGCGCAGATACGACCGGCGGCGGGAGTGCTGACCCTGCTGCTCATCGCGCTCACCACGTACCAGGTGTACAACGGGCAGAAGGACCTGCCTGCCAAGATGGAAGCGCTGAACAAGCAGTTCATGATAGACTACGTGTGCCCCAAGTGCGGCAACTTCCTGGGCTTCGTGCCTTTTGAATCGTTGGAAAACAAAAAGCAATGCAACTTCTGTAAATGCAAATGGGTATGAAAACGCTGTGGATACTTCTGCTGGCGGCGCTGGCCGTCTTCCAGTCCCCGCTAAGGGCGGGAAATCTCTATGTAGTGGTGGCAGGCGTGGCCGACTACCAATACCTCAACCCGCTGAACCTGCCGGAAAAAGACGCGCAGCTGATTGCCGGGCTCTACAAGCAACAGACCAAGAACGTGGTGCTGCTCACCGGGCGGTATGCCACCAAGCAACGCATCCTGAACAGCCTGCGCCAACAGTTTGCCCGCGCCGGGGAGGACGACATGGTGGTCTTTGCCTTCAGCGGCCACGGCTACCGGGGAGGCATCTGCCCGTATGAGATGGAAGACGAGCAGGACGGCATCTCCTACCGGGAAATACAAAGCATACTGAAACAGTCGAAAGCCCGCAAGAAAATCATCTGGGCAGATGCCTGCTACTCCGGCGGGCTGCGCCTGGACGGGCGGGAAGACGAATCGCCGCAACCCGAAGCGACGGACGTGGTGTTCTTCCTGTCGTCACGCACGGGCGAGACCTCCCAGGAAATCCCCTTCAAGGCAAACGGAATATTCACCACCCACCTGGTGCGGGGGCTGAGGGGCGGGGCCGACGCCAACCGCGACCGCAAGATTACCGCCCGCGAGCTGTTCCTCTTCGTCAGCCAGAGGGTAACGCAAGAAAGCCAGGGAAAACAGCACCCGGTGATGTGGGGCAACTTCGACGACAACTACGTGGTGATGGACTGGAGCCGCTGACCCCAAGGTTCTCACGCGAAGTGCCGCATTTCGTCCATTAACCCGGGGGTTTCATCCCGTATGCCTTTCAATATTTGTCCGGAAAGATTCAAGCTTGTATCTTTGTAGCAGAGGAAGATAAGTTTACCTTGTAAACTCATTACCTCGTCACCTTGTAAACTTAAAAACTCATAAACTCATAAACTTAAGAACATACAACCATGACTACTGAAGAAACCAAGATTTTGAATCCTTCCAACGAAGCAGAGAAAGTGGAAAAGAAAACGGCGGAAACAGCCGAAAACAAGTCACAGTCCACAACCGCAGGCAGCAAGGCAGCGTATGCCGCAGGCGGTTTTGCCGCAGGAGCGGCGGCAGGTTCGGCAGCAAGCACCTACGCCGCCACAGCAGGCACCGCTGCCCCGCAAGAGGCCGCACAGCCCGCTGAAGAAACCACCGGAGAAACCGTAACAGCCGAACAGGACAGCAGCGCAACAGAAGAAACTGCCGCATCTGCCAGCGCAACAGAAGAAGTGCAGGAAGCCCCCCAGCCGGAAGATGTGCTGCTGGCTACCGACGAAGGCGTGCGGGTAGCGCAGGTGAACGACGACGCCTCCTTCAGCGAAGCCTTTGCGGACGCCCGTGCACAAGTGGGCGCCGGAGGCGTGTTTGAATGGCGCGGACACGTGTACGGCACGTACTACGAAGAGGAGTGGGACAACATGACCCCCGAACAACGCGCCCAATACCAATCCAAGATAGACTACGGCACCATCGCCGGCGACAACGTGAACACCGGCACAGACAGCGCCACCCCCACCTCCGCAAGCAGCAATACCTACACCCATGCAAGCAGCACGCACGCCACGCAACAGCAAGGAGAGGCCATAGCCCCCAATACGGAAATGGTAGCCGAAAGCGACGTCGACATCAAGGTGCTGGGCGTCGAGACGGTAGAAGACGAAACGGGCAGGTCCAGAATCATGGCAGGCATCGAAGTGGAAGGCCACCAGGGCTTGCTGGTAGACGTGGACAACGACCAGGTAATGGACGTCATAGCTGTCGACCTGAACAACGACGGCCAGATTACCTCCGACGAGATGGCGGACATCTCCGACGCCAACATCACTGCATCCGACCTGCAGCAGCACATCGCCGCCAACCAGAACCCGCAGGGACTGCTGGCCTGCAACGACGGCATGCCGGACTACGTGAACGATGCCGACATCAGTTCATTGGCCTAAAAACATACGGATATGGGAAAGATATACTTAGTATGCCCCAACTGCCGCACGCGGCTGTCGTTCACCGAGGTGCCCGGCTACCAGGAGAAAATCGTGGAGTGCCCCATCTGCCACTTCAAGGCGCTTGCCAACGTGTACCAGAGCGGGGCGGCAGCCCAAGGAGGGCAGGGCAGCAACGACGACGTCACCCACCTGCAGGACGACCTGCTGCAAGGGAAAAACGACCCGGGCCAGATCAGGGTGGCGACCACCGGTCAGCACTGCCCCCTGAAGCTGGGGAAGAACGTCATCGGGCGGATAGCAAAAAGTGGGAAAGCGGACATCCAGATTACGCACGACGAATACATGAGCCGCCAGCACGCGCTCATCGACGTGGTGAAAGGCCCCCACGGCATCGAGCACCACCTGGTGGAAATCAACTCGAAAAACATCATCCTCCTCAACGGGAAACCCATACAGCGCAAGGACATCCTGCAACTGAAGTTCGGCGACTGCATGAGGCTGGGCATGACGGACGTCTACCTGGAGGAAACGGACGAGGAAGCGACGCAGATTGTCTAATTCTGTACTTTTTCTTTCGCTTGCCCGAAAGAAAAAGATACCAAAAAGAAAGGGCCCCGGCTGTGCCCGTCGGGCTACTTCTTTGCAGCGTAGCTGCCAGGGACGTGTTCAGGCTAAACGGCAGAAACTCGCTTCGCTCAGACAGTCTGCCGTTTTTGACGCCTGCCCGCCGCCCTCCGCTTTACGCCCGCCGGTCAATGCCGGAGAGCCATGCGGCGTTGGACCGTACCTATGGAAATCGAATCATGTTCTCCGATACAGGTTTCGTGCCGCATGGCCCGCGCATAAGCGGAGGGGCGTAAAGCGGAGGGAGGTTTTCAGCCGTTAAGAGGGGCAAACTGTTTGAGCGAAGCGAGTTTTTGCCACTTAGGCTGAAAGCCTTCCGAAGTAGCCCCGGAGATTCAGCGCTTGACTTTTTTCTTTTGGTAGCTTTTCTTTTTGTGGCAAGACAAAAAGAAAAGTACACTATTCGGGCAAGCGAAAGAAAAAGTACAGTATCCTTCGCACAACGAAAGAAAAGTACACATTTATAAATGTATAAAATTTAAATTAATGACCAATCAACAATTGCAACCGGGCGCCTTGCTGCAAGGCGGCAAATACCGCATCGAAAGGATGCTGGGGCAGGGAGGCTTCGGCATCACTTACCTCGCCACGCAGGAGCTGCTGGACCGGCGCGTAGCCGTCAAGGAATTCTTCATGCGCGACTTCTGCAGCCGCGGGCAGGACACTGCCTCTGTCACCCTGGGCACCGCCTCCAACCGTGAATTCATGGAACGCTACCGGGCGAAGTTCCTGAAAGAAGCCAAAGTCATCGCCCAACTGAACCATCCCAACATCATCCGCATTTACGACATCTTCGAGGAGAACGGTACCGCCTACTACGTGATGGAGTACATCGAGGGCGAATCGCTTTCAGACATGGTGAAGCGCCGTGGCGCCCTGCCCGAGCAGGAGGCCGTGGCCTACATCCGCAGCGTGGCGGAAGCCTTGAAATACGTACATGCCCGGAGTACCAACCACCTGGATGTGAAGCCGGGCAACATCATGGTGCAAAGGACGGACAACCGCGTCTTCCTGCTGGACTTCGGCCTGTCCAAGCAGTACGACACCGACGGCAGCCAGACCAGCTCCACCCCCTTGGGCATCAGCCACGGCTACGCACCCATCGAGCAATACTCGCCCGAAGGCGTCCGGAAGTTCTCCCCGCAGACGGATGTCTACGCCCTGGGCGCCACGCTGTACTACCTGGTGACGGGCCACACGCCGCCCGCCGCCGGCGAACTGCTTTCCGCCCCGCTGGAAGGCTTCCCGCCTGCCGTGTCGCCCGCCGTGCGTGAGGCCATCCTTCAAGCCATGCAAGTGCGGAAGCAAGACCGCCCCGCCACCGTGGAACAGTTCGAGGGCCTGCTGCCCGGCAAGCCCAACACCCAAACGGAAATGGAAAGCGGAAAAACACCGGAAGAAGAGGAAACCCGCCCCCTGATGCCGGAGAATAAGGATGAAGACACGGAGCAGACCCACATCCTCAACCCGGAAACACCCCGCCAGCCCGAAGACCCTGCCCGGAAAACGCCCTCCGGGGAAACACCCCCAGAACCCCTCGCCACGAACAAAAAACAGGTAAAAATCGCCCTGTCCATCGGGGCAGCCCTGCTTCTGATTGTCCTCGCTGTCAACCTGTTCCTCCCGAAAAACGCGGAAGAGCTTTTCCAGGAAGGCTACGACGCCTACCTCACGGCGGACTATGCAAAGGCGGAAAGTTTGTTCCAACAGTCGGCGGAAAAAGGGTATGCCGATGCCCAGGCCTGGTTGGGCGACATGTATTACGAAAGCAGAGGCGTCACGCAAGACTACTTCAAAGCCGCAGACTGGTACCTCAAGGCAGCGGAACAAGGAAATGCCCACGCCCAATTCATGCTGGGAGTGATGTATGAAAATGGAGAAGGAGTGGAAAAAGACGATGAACAAGCCGTGGTATGGTACACCCGGGCGGCGGAACAAGGAACGATATGGGCCCAGTACAACTTAGGCCTGATGTATTACAACGGCAAAGGGGTAGCAAAAGATTACGGCAAAGCGGCACAATGGATTAGCAAAGCGGCGGAACAAGGAGATGCAGACGCCCAAGTCCAAATAGGCTACATGTATGAAAGTGGCGAAGGAGTGGCAAAAGATGAAGCCAAAGCCGCAGAATGGTACAGGAAAGCGGCGGAACAAGGAGATACCTACGGCCAATGCAACTTGGGCAACATGTATGAATATGGCAAAGGAGTGGCAAAAGACTTGGAACAAGCTTTCGAATGGTACGCCAAAGCGGCGGAACAAGGACATGCAAGAGCCCAAAACAACTTGGGAATCCTGTACGAACAAGGCGAAGGAGTGGCGCAGGATTATGCCAAAGCTCTCGAATGGTACACCAAATCGGCGGAACAAGGATATTCATCCGCCCAAAGCAACTTGGGAGACCTGTATTATTACGGCCGGGGAGTGGCAAAAGATTACTCCAAAGCCTTTGAATGGTATTTGAAAGCAGCAGGACAAGGACATGGGTATGCCTGCTATTCCGCAGGATGGATGTATGAACATGGTGAAGGAGTAGCAAAAAATTATTCCGAAGCTGTCAGAAGGTATAAACTTGCAGCATATTCCGGAAATAATGCTGCCAAACAAAGGCTGAAAGATTTGGGCGAAGCCTATTAGCCTGCCCACTAATCACTAATCACTAATCACTAATCACTAACCGCTAATCACTGACAATGACCAACCAACCGATACAACAACTGCAACCCGGCGCCTTGCTGCAAGCCGGCAAGTACCGCATCGAAAGGATGTTGGGGCAGGGGGGCTTCGGCATCACCTACCTCGCCACGCAGGAGCTGCTGGACCGGCGCGTAGCCATCAAGGAGTTCTTCATGCGCGACTTCTGCAGCCGGGCACAGGATAGTGCCTCCGTTACCCTGGGCACCGCCTCCAATCGCGAACTCATGGAACGCTACCGGGCGAAGTTCCTGAAAGAAGCCAAAGTCATCGCCCGGCTGGACCACCCGGGCATCGTGCGCATCCACGACATCTTCGAGGAGAACGGCACGGCGTACTACGTGATGGAGTACATCGAGGGCGAATCGCTGTCGCAGACAGTGAAACGCCGCGGCGCCCTGCCCGAACAGGAAGCCGTGGCCTACATCCGCAGCGTGGCGGAAGCTTTGAAATACGTGCATTCCCTTGGCATCAACCACCTGGACGTGAAGCCGGGCAACATCATGGTGCGAAGGGCGGACAACCGTGTCTTTCTGCTCGACTTCGGCCTTTCCAAGCAGTACGACACCGACGGCAACCAGACCAGCTCCACCCCCTTGGGCATCAGCCACGGCTACGCCCCCATCGAGCAATACTCGCCCGAGGGCGTCAAGGAGTTCTCCCCGCAGACCGACATCTACGCCTTGGGCGCCACACTGTACTACTTAGTGACGGGCCACACGCCGCCCCCCGCCAGCGAGCTGTTCGCCACCCGGCTGGAAGGGTTCCCGCCCGCCGTTTCCGACACCGTGCGCCAGGCCATCCGCCAAGCCATGCAGCCGCAGCGGGCAGACCGCCCCGCAGACGTGGAGCGCTTCGAAGCCCTGCTGTCCGGTAAGAAAACAACGGCAAGACCCCAAACCGTAAACGAGGAAACCCGCCCCCTGCAACCGGAGAAAAAACCGGAAGACACGGAGCAGACCCGCATCCTCAACCCGGAAACGCCCCGCCGGCCCGAAAGCCCTGCGCAGCCTGCACCCGCACCCCGGAACAACCTCCGTTCCCTGCTCATCCTCGCGGCAGTGTTCATCATCGTCGCCGTTCTGGTCGCCTACTTCAGCAGAAAGCCCGCAGCATCGCCCTCGCCCGCGCAGGACTACCCGACAACAGCCGACAGCATGGCGGTCTTCGTGGACAGCGTGGCAGCGTATGACGACTACGAGCCGGTAGACAGCATGGCCGTATGGTACTAACAATCGTCCCTTAACCCCTAAAACACCGCGAACATGAAAATAACCCTCAGACAACCGCTGGCTTTCAGCGAAATCGGCAAGAAAGACAACCAGGAAGACCGCGTATATCCCGCCCCGGACAAAGCCACGGCAGCGGACCGCACCTTCATCCTGTGCGACGGCATGGGCGGACATGACAACGGCGAGGTGGCCAGCGCCACCGTGTGCCAGGCCTTGGGCAGTTACCTCGACGCACACCGCCCCGCCGACGGCATCCTCACCCCCGAACAGTTCAACGAAGCCCTAAGCCACGCCTACGACGAACTGGACCGGCAGGACACCTACGCGCCCAAGAAGATGGGCACCACCATGACCTGCCTCTGCCTGCACCGCAACGGCTACCTGGTGGCACACATCGGCGACAGCCGCATCTACCACATCCGCCCGTCGCTCACCGACCCGGAAAACGGCCGCCTGGGCATTATCTACCAGTCGTCCGACCACTCGCTGGTCAACGAACTGCTGCGCGCCGGCGAGCTCACCGAAGAAGAGGCGCGCGACTTCCCCCAGAAGAACGTCATCACCCGCGCCATGCAGCCCCACCTGGAACGCCGCTACAAGGCAGACGTCTACACCTTCAGCGACATCCGCCCGGGCGACTACTTCTTCCTGTGCAGCGACGGGGTGCTGGAACAGCTCACCAACGAGCGGCTCTGCGCCATCCTCGCCGACCCGAAACTGGACGACCCGGGCAAACTGGCCGCCATCCGGGACGTGTGCTACGGCAAGACGCGGGACAACTACACCGTCTACCTCATCCCGGTAGACCACGTCCGCCCCGACGCCGACGACCGGGACAGCCGCCGGGACAACCCGCAGGAAAACATCATCCGCGCCAAGGAAACCGAAGCGGAGCAGCCCCCGAAAAGGGAGGAAGAGAAGAAAAAAGAGAAAAAGAAGTCTTTTTGGGACTGGTTCCGGTAAAAAGCCCCCTCCTGCCTCCCCCGTGGGGGAGAAGTTTATGTACTTTTCTTTTTGTCTTGACACAAAAAGAAAAGATACCAAAAGAAAAAGGTCAAGCGCGGAATCTCCGGGGCTACTTCTTTGCAGCGTAGCTGCCAGGGAAGCATTTTTGCTAAACGGCAGAAAACTCGCTTCGCTCAAACAGACTGCCGTTCTTCACGCAAAAATCCCCTCTCCGCTTTACGCCCCTCCGCTTAGGCGCGGGCCATGCGGCATGAAGTCTGCACCGGAAAACCCGTAGTCTGCGTCCAACGCCGCATGGTTCTCCGGCATTGACCGACGGGCGTTAAGCGGAGGCCAGTTTTCAGTCGTAAAAAAGGGCAAACTGTTTGAGCGAAGCGAGTTTTTGCCCTTTAGGCTGAAAGCTGGCCGGAGTAGCCCGCCGGGCACAGCCGGGGCCCTTTCTTTTTGGTAGCTTTTTCTTTCGGGCAAGCGAAAGAAAAAGTACACTATTATAAATATAAACATGTATAAAATTTAAATTAATGACTCATCAACAATTGCAACCCGGCGCCTTACTGCAAGCCGGCAAATACCGCATCGAAAAAATATTAGGGCAGGGGGGCTTCGGCATCACCTACCTCGCCACGCAGGAGCTGCTGAACCGGCGCGTCGCCATCAAGGAGTTCTTCATGCGCGACTTCTGCAGCCGCGGGCAGGACACCGCCACCGTCACCCTGGGCACCGACGCCAACCGCGAACAGATGGAACGCTACCGGGCGAAGTTCCTAAAAGAGGCCAAGGTCATCGCCCAGCTGGACCACCCCAACATCATCCGCATCTACGACATCTTCGAGGAAAACGGCACTGCCTACTACGTGATGGAGTACATCGAGGGCGAATCGCTGTCGCAGTTGGTAAAACGCCGCGGCGCCCTGCCCGAGCAGGAGGCCGTGGCCTGCATCCGCAGCGTGGCGGAAGCCCTGAAGCATGTGCATTCCCTTGGCATCAACCACCTGGACGTGAAGCCGGGCAACATCATGGTGCGGAGGAAGGATGGCCGCGTCTTCCTGCTCGACTTCGGCCTGTCCAAGCAGTACGACGCCGAGGGCAACCAGACCAGCTCCACCCCCTTGGGCATCAGCCACGGCTACGCCCCCATCGAGCAATACACGCCCGACGGCATGAAGGAGTTCTCCCCGCAGACCGACATCTACGCCCTGGGCGCCACGCTGTACTACTTAGTGACGGGCAACACGCCGCCCCCCGCCGGCGAACTGTTTACCCACAAGTTGGAAGGCTTCCCCCCCACCGTGTCGTCCGCCCTGCGCCGGGCCATCGGCCGCGCCATGCGCCAGCAGAGGGAAGACCGCCCCGCCACCGTGGAAAAGTTTGAAGCCCTGCTGCCCGCCCAAGGACAGCCCAAAAAGAAGTCCGGCAACCGCCGCCCGTCCAAAGACAACCCCGAGGCCGATGACGAAACCACCCGCCTCCACCACGAAGCCGACGAGACGCCCGAAGGGAAAGGCACGCCCCGAAGAAACGGATTTAAGCGGTTCTTCCAATCGAACCGGAAGAAGATTGCCCTTATCGGCGCAGGAGTGATTGCCCTTGCCATCGTCTGCGGAGTCATCTACACCTCGCAACCTTCCTATATCTACAAGCAGGCCTTGAAAGCATACGAGGCCGGAAACTACGACACCGCCTTTAAAAAATTCCGGCAGGCAGCAGAAAAAGGCTACGCCAACAGCCAATACTGGTTGGGAGAGATGTACGCCAACGGCGAAGGAACCGCCCGAAACGACACCACGGCCATCGAATGGTACACCCGGGCGGCAGAGCAAGGTGTCCCGGGAGCCCAGAACAACTTAGGCGAAATGTACGAATCGGGATACATAGTGCCGAAAGATGACGCCAAAGCCTTTGAACTGTACACACAGGCCGCAGCGACGTATGGTTATGGCAAAGCCCAATACAACTTGGGCGAGATGTACTATCACGGCAGGGGCGTACCGAAAAATTACGAAGAAGCCTTAAAACAGTATCGGCGTGCAGCACAGGAACTATATCCGGGCTATGCCCCGGCGCAATTCCGATTGGGAGAAATGTATTATTACAGCAGGGGCGTGCCCCAAGATTACGCAAAAGCCTTGGAATGGTACACCCAAGCGGCAGAACAAGGCTATGCCCCAGCACAATGCAAAGTAGGGGAAATGTACCTGAACGGGGATGGGGTAACCAAAGACCTTACCAAAGTCATGATATGGTTCACCAAAGCGGCGGAGCAAGGTTACGTGATAGCCCAGAAATCATTGGCAGCAGCCTACCAGTACAACTGGTGGGGAGTAAAAGACCTTGCCCAAGCCGAAAAGTGGTACACTAAAGCAGCAGAACAGGGAGATGTAGAAGCCCAAATTGAATTAGGCGAAATGTATCATTATGGAACAGGAGTTCCCAAAGACCTTGCCAAGGCCGAAGAGTGGTACACCAAAGCAGCGGAAACAGGAGATGCAGAAGCCCAATACCGGTTAGCACAAATGTACTATTACGGCGCAGGAGAAACGGACGACCGCGCCAAAGCCCAAGAATGGTATCCGAAAGCCGAAAAGTGGTTCACCAAAGCAGCGGAACAGGGACACGTCTATGCCCAATACACCTTAGGATACATGTACCAGGACGGCGTGGGCGTGCCGCGAGACCATGCCAAAGCCAAAGAGTGGTACACTAAAGTAACAGAACAGGACATCGTACCGGATTACGCCAGACACGCCAAGGCAAGGTTGGAAGAACTGGAAAACCACTGATTCCCTCCCCCCGACCCAGCGCCCCATCGCTACCGTGCCAGCATAGTATCGCCAGCGCGGTAGCGTTGGGGCGCTGTCGCGGTAGCGATACGTCGCTACCGAAAGGATGTTTTTTGCCTATCCCCCATACAATTATGAAAATAAACCCGTATTTTTGCACCCGGAATAAAAACCATACTCGAATCATATTCAAAAATCATATTTTTAACCGGAACGTTTATATGGACTACAACTTCAGGGAGATTGAACAGAAATGGCATAAACGGTGGGTAGAACAGCAGACCTACCGCGTGACCGAAGACCCAAGCAAACCGAAATACTACGTGCTCAACATGTTTCCCTACCCCAGCGGGGCAGGACTGCATGTGGGCCACCCGCTGGGCTACATCGCCAGCGACATCTACGCACGCTACAAGCGCCTTTGCGGATTCAACGTGCTCAACCCCATGGGCTACGACGCCTACGGGCTGCCCGCCGAGCAATACGCCATACAGACGGGACAGCACCCCGCCATCACCACGGTGAAGAACATCGACCGCTACCGCGAGCAGCTGGACAAGATAGGCTTCTCCTTCGACTGGAGCCGCGAGATACGCACCTGCGACCCCGAGTACTACCACTGGACGCAATGGGCCTTCCAGCAGATGTTTGCCAGCTACTACGATAATAACCTACAGAAAGCACGCCCCATCGCTGAACTGGTGCAGAAGTTCGCCAAGGAAGGCACCGACGGTCTGAACGCCGCCTGCACCGAAGAACTGAGCTTCACCGCCGCCGAGTGGAACGTCCTAACCGAAAAGCAGCAGCAGGAAACGCTGATGAACTACCGCATCGCTTACCTGGGCGAAACGATGGTGAACTGGTGCCCGCAGCTGGGCACCGTACTGGCCAACGACGAGGTGGTGGACGGCGTGTCGGAGCGCGGCGGCTATCCCGTGGTGCAGAAGAAGATGCGCCAATGGTGCCTGCGCGTATCGGCCTACGCCCAACGCCTGCTGGACGGGCTGGACACCATCCAGTGGACCGACTCCCTGAAGGAAACCCAACGCAACTGGATAGGCCGCAGCGAAGGAACGGAAGTACAGTTCAAGGTGGCCCACCAAGACTTGGAATTCACCATCTTCACCACCCGCGCCGACACCATGTTCGGCGTCACCTTCATGGTCTTGGCCCCGGAAAGCGAACTGGTGGCCCAAGTAACCACGCCTGACCAAAAGGCCGAAGTGGACGCCTACCTGGACCGCACCAAGAAGCGCACCGAGCGCGAACGCATCAGCGACCGCAGCGTGACGGGCGTGTTCACCGGCTCGTATGCCATCAACCCCTTCACGGGCACGGAAATCCCCATCTGGGTGAGCGACTACGTACTGGCCGGCTACGGCACGGGCGCCATCATGGCCGTACCGGCACACGACAGCCGCGACTACGCCTTTGCAAAGCACTTCAACCTGCCCATCATCCCGCTGATAGAAGGAGCGGACGTAAGCGAAGAAAGCTACGATGCCAAGGAAGGCATAGTGTGCAATTCGCCGAGGACAGGGGACGAGGGGACGAGGGGACAAGGAAACGAGGAGACAAGGGGACAAGGAAACGAGGGAACAAGGGGACAAGGAAACGAGGGAACAAGGGGACAAGGGGACAAGAACTCGTCCACTGAAACCTCGTCACCTTGTCAACTGAACCTGAACGGCCTGACCGTAAAAGAAGCCATCGCCGCCACCAAGCAGTACGTGAAAGAGCACGGACTGGGCCGCGTGAAGGTGAACTACCGCCTGCGCGACGCCATCTTCTCGCGCCAACGCTACTGGGGCGAACCCTTCCCGGTGTATTACAAGGACGGCATGCCCTACATGATTCCCGAAAGCTGCCTGCCGCTGCAATTGCCCGAAGTGGAGAAATTCCTCCCTACCGAAACCGGCGAACCGCCCCTGGGACATGCCAAGGTGTGGGCTTGGGACACGGTGAACGACCGCGTCGTAGAGAACGAAAAGATAGACAACCAGACCGTCTTCCCCCTCGAACTGAACACCATGCCCGGCTTTGCCGGCTCCAGCGCCTACTACCTGCGCTACATGGACCCGCGCAACCACACGGCGCTGGTGAGCCGCGAGGCTGACGAATACTGGCGCAACGTAGACCTCTACGTGGGCGGCACGGAACATGCCACGGGACACCTCATCTACTCCCGCTTCTGGAACAAGTTCCTGCACGACCTGGGCATCTCGGCCGTGGAAGAACCCTTCCAAAAGCTGGTGAACCAAGGCATGATACAGGGACGCAGCAACTTTGTGTACCGCATCAAGGACACCAATACCTTCGTCTCCCTCGGCCTGAAAGACCAGTACGACACCACGCCCCTGCATGTGGATGTGAACATCGTGCAGAACGACGTGCTCGACCTGGAAGCCTTCAAGGCCTGGCGTCCGGAATATGCCACGGCAGAGTTCATCCTCGAAGACGGCAAGTATATCTGCGGTTGGGCAGTGGAAAAGATGTCCAAGTCGATGTACAACGTGGTGAACCCCGACATGATTGTCGAAAAGTACGGCGCCGACACGCTCCGCATGTACGAGATGTTCCTCGGTCCCGTGGAGCAGTCCAAACCGTGGGACACCAACGGCATAGACGGCGTGCACCGCTTCCTGAAGAAGTTCTGGACACTGTTCTACGACCGCACGGGCAACTACACCGTAACCGACGAACCCGCCAAGGCAGACGAGCTGAAATCGCTCCACAAGCTCATCAAGAAGGTGACGGGCGACATCGAGCAGTTCTCGTACAACACCTCGGTCAGCGCCTTCATGATTTGCGTCAACGAACTGGCCGCATTGCATTGCAACAAGAAGGCCGTGCTCGAACCGCTGGTCATCACCCTGGCCCCCTTTGCCCCGCACGTGTGCGAAGAACTGTGGGAAACCCTGGGACACGACACCTCGGTATGCGACGCCCAATGGCCGGCCTGGAACGAGGAATATCTGGTGGAAAACACCGTCAACTACACCGTTTCCTTCAACGGCAAGGCACGCTTCAACCAGGAGTTCCCCGTAGACGCCGCCTCCGACGACATACAGGCCGCCGTGCTTGCCGACGAGCGTTCCGCCAAGTGGCTGGAAGGGAAATCCATCCTGAAGGTCATCGTGGTGCCCAAGAAGATTATCAACATCGTAGTGAAGTAAATACACATCTATGACAAAACCGAGCAAAGCAATCCTCAGGCGGGAAATAGAAGACTACCTGTACATCACCCTGGCGCTGGTAAGCTACTCCATGGGGTGGGCGGCCTTCCTAATTCCTTACCAGATTACCACGGGAGGAACCACCGGCATAGGCGCCATCATCTACTACGCCACCGGGTTCCCCATACAGTACTCCTATTTCCTCATCAACGCCGTGCTGATGACGTTCGCCATCAAGATACTGGGCCCGAAGTTCAGCATCAAGACCACTTACGCCATCATAGCGCTGACGCTCCTGCTGGAGTTCTGCCAATGGCTGGTGAAGAACCCCGACGGCACCTTCCCGCAGGTGCTGGGACCGGGACAGGACTTCATGGCCTGCCTGATAGGCGCCACCATGTGCGGCATAGGCCTGGGCGTGGTCTTTGTGCGGAACGGAAGCACGGGCGGCACGGACATCATCGCCGCCATCGTACACAAATACAAGGACGTCACCTTGGGGCGCATGATTATGGTCTGCGACTTCATCATCATCACCTCGTGCTACTTTGTGTTCCACGACTGGCGGCGGGTAATCTTCGGCTTCGTCACGCTGTTTGTCATCGGTTTTGTGCTGGACTATGTAGTCAACGGGTCGCGCCAGTCGGTGCAGTTCCTCATCTTCTCCAAAGAATATGAAAAGATAGCCGACCGCATCACCAAGGAAGCCAACCGCGGCGTCACGGTGCTGAACGGCACGGGCTGGTACTCCAAAGCCGACGTCAAGGTACTGGTGGTGCTTGCCTACAAACGCCAGTCGGTGGAAATATTCCGTCTGATTAAAGACGTGGACCCTAACGCCTTCATCTCGCAAAGCGCCGTGACAGGCGTCTATGGGGAAGGATTCGACCCGCTGAAAACCAAATGAGGCAACGCGGCCGCATCGCCCCCGGCACAACAAGCAAAAAGAACAATAAGAAGAGCATAACAACATGAAGAAGTTTGTATTCGCCACCAACAATGCACACAAACTGAAAGAGGTGGCCGCCATCGTGGGACACCAGATTGAACTGCTCAGCCTGGAAGACATCGGTTGCCACGACGACATCCCCGAAACATCGGACACCCTGGAAGGCAACGCCCTGCAAAAGGCAAAGTATGTGTACGAACGTTACCACATCGACTGCTTTGCCGACGACACCGGACTGGAAGTGGAAGCCCTGGACGGCGCGCCGGGCGTCTACTCGGCACGCTACGCAGGCGAAGGGCACAACTCGGAGGAAAACATCCGGAAACTGCTTCACGAACTGGAAGGCAAGGACAACCGCAAAGCCCGTTTCCGCACCGTTTTCGCCCTTATCATCAACGGCAAGGAACATCTGTTTGAAGGCATCGTGAAAGGCGAAATCATCGCCACAAAACGCGGTACATCGGGCTTCGGCTACGACCCCGTCTTCGTGCCCGAAGGCTTTACCCAGACCTTCGCCGAAATGAGCGACGCGCAGAAGAACAAAATCAGCCACCGCGCCATCGGCGTAAACAAACTTTGCAAGTTCTTGAATACTTTGTAGACCGGTGAATTTGTAAGTGCAAGTTGACAAGTTAAACGGAAAGGGATAATATATTAGGCGCGGATTACGCGGATTTCACGGATTAAGTTTATGAATATTGAATCCGTGTTAATCCGCGTAATCCGCGCCTAAATATTTATTATAATACTTTGCCTATTTTATCATTCCACCCAGGGTTTGCTTCAAGACGGCGTGGTCTCTGAAGTCGTTGCGAAGCCCGTATTTCCCGTCTTTGCTTACCAATACATAAGAAGGTATGCCGTCTATCTTGAACTTGTCGCAAAGGTAATCCCATTGCGCGTCGTTCAGCCGGAAGTGTACCCCCTCGATGTCGGGAATCATGGTTTTGTACGTTACAAGCGGGGAAGTCTCATTGGCAATGTACATCCACACGATGTCATCGCTTTTCAGTTCCGCGCTTTTCATCGGCTCGATTAACTTCAAAGCCGAGCGGCACGGACCACACCAGGTATTCCAAAAGTCCACTAAGACAACTTTGCCTTTATAAGGGGCTATCATAGCATCGAACAGCTTCTCGACCGGCACATCGGGAACAGGCTGTACAACGGCTTTTCCCTCCACGGCAGCCAGTTGCTTTTCGGTTTCCTGCTGCATGCTTTGCAGCGCTTCAATAAAGAATGGATTGCTTACCGACGACTTGAACGCCTGCAAGTCTTCCTCAGTCAAAGATGCAGACTTGACAGCTTCCGCATTACGGACAAATGAGGCCAAATCAGCGGCAAACCCTTCTTCCACACCGGCAACCTTCAACCACTCATTTTGAGAAGCAACGGCACTGACATAATTCAACAGGTTGCGTCCCATCAGCAGTTTCGGGTCGTTCACGTCAATCACTTGGCAAATCTTGGCCTGGTCTTCCGGCTTCATCGGCTCGATGCCTTTCACCGGCTGATTGGGGTCCCACTGGTTGTGTCTACTGCGGTAATTATGTTCACGGAAGTAATTGCCTTGCGACATGGCATACAAGGCTTCCTGTGCCAACGACAGACGGGCCAGTTCCTGCGCCAAGGCAGGCATGTCGCTTTGGGCAATGCTGTCGGCATTCGCCTGGTAAACGTTTATCACATGGTCGGCATACTCCTTTGAAGTCATGGCATAGTCGGCAAAGTTGCCCGTGTACATCTGCATGGTGCAATAGCTTCTATACAACATATCGTTTGCCGACAGGTTGGTCAGGTCCCGGTAAACGCCCGTATCGTAGAGAGGCTGGAAAGTTCCTTCATAACCTCCCCGGCGTTCCACTATATAATAACCGTTGAACCTTCCGTCCACATAGATATCCACCGTTTCGCCGGGCAACAGCCAGATAGTCACGCCAAGAGCCATGAGAGCCTGCGCCGGGCCGTATTGCATGAACTTTGCCGTAGCTATGCCGGTTTCCGGGTCGATGGGAACGGTCAACTGCTCCTGCATCCCACACAGGGTATTGAGGTAAAGCGGCACTTCGGTATCGATGTCCTTATGGAAATAAAGCATGTGTACACGCACCGTGGTTTCCCCTGTCTTCAAAGCAGGTTCGGGCACCGACACCCATCCGTCCCCTTGCAGGGCTTCCTGCGGCAAACCTTCAGGAGCACCGTAGTGCTTTTCGCCCGTCAGGTCGATGTCGTAGATTTTCCAGCCATCTTCTGCCGGCTCGATGAAGTCGAAGGTATCCGTATCGTCGGGCAAAGGCTCGAACATCAGGCGGAAAGAAGCCTCGCCCGATTCGGGCATCCAGAACAAGGAATCCGGCTCGATGCCGTCGGCGCCCGTCAGTGCGTATTGCTTGCCTGCGGCCTGTAAGTAAGCATTCGAGGCTATCTTGATCCAATAGTTGGGATAGTAATAGGCATTGACGTCGAGCACCGTCACAGAGTCGGTCAACTGCACCTTCACCACATCCATAGCCGTAGTGGCCGCATTTCCTATCAAAGGATTTTCCACCACCCGCTGCCGGTAACCGCACGAGGCCAGCAACAGCGTCCAGGCCATTGCCAAGAAAAGAATCTGATTGCGTTTCATGTTGAGTTAATAAGTTTATAAGTTTTTTAGTTGATGAGTTAACGAAGAAATAAGGGGACAAGGTGACAAGGGAATAAGGGGACGAGTTAACAAGGGGATGGAGGAACAAGTTAATAGGAATTCAGATAACAAAGTACTTGATAAGTTTATTTCCTTGTCAACTTGTTTACTTTTCCCCTTGTTACCTTGTTAACTTGTTATCTTGTCCCCCTAAAACCTTTTACAGTCCCAGCCTTTCCGAAATCTCCAGCATGCGGCGGATGGGGAGGACGGCACGGGCGGCAATGGCGGGGTCGACCTGTATTTCGGGCGATTCGTCCCGCAGGCAGGCATAGAGCTTTTCAAGCGTGTTCAGGCGCATATCCTTGCACAGGTTACAGGGGCTGCCGTCGAGGGGTGGGGCGGGGATGAACGTCGTGGAGGGGCAACGCTTCCGCATCTCGTACAGGATGCCCGCTTCGGTGGCCACGATGTACGTCTTTTCGGGGTGCGCCACGGCCTGTTTCAGCAGGGCGGCAGTAGAACCTACCACGTCCGCCAGCTTCAGCACTTCGCCCTTGCACTCGGGATGGGCAAGGACGACCGCCCCGGGATGGGCACGCTTAATTTCCGCCAGTTTTTCCACCGAGAACTGCTCATGTACACTGCACGCTCCGTCCCATACTAACATACGGCGGCCCGTGACGGTGTTGATATAATTCCCCAGGTTACGGTCCGGCCCAAAGATTATCTTCTCATCTTTGGGGAAGCTTTCCACAATCTGCCTGGCGTTGGTCGAGGTCACCACCACGTCGGTCAGCGCCTTGACGGCTGCCGTGGTGTTGACGTAGGATATCACCGTATGCCCCGGATGTTCTTTGATGAATTGTGAAAACCGGTCGGCGGGACAGCTGTCCGCCAGCGAACAGCCTGCCAAGGAGTCGGGCACCAGCACTTTTTTGTCCGGACAGAGTATCTTGGCAGTTTCGCCCATGAAGTGCACGCCGCACATCACGATAATGTCCGCCTCCGTGCGTGCCGCCCACTGCGCCAGAGCAAGGCTGTCGCCCACGAAGTCGGCAATTTCCTGTATTTCGTCACGCTGGTAGTAATGGCCCAGGACGACGGCGTTTTTCTCCCGTTTCAGTTGGGCGATGGCTTCTTTCAGGTTCTCCATAATTATTCTCCACTTTTTATTATTAATATTGATTTCTCTTTTTTGAGAGAAAAATCTATGTTGATGATGATAGCCTGCGGATAGCGTGCATAAAAAAATGCCCGATTGCTTGCAAAAAAGCTTATTAAAGCAAACCCCTTCGTTATTCATCGGTTATCCACAGGCGGGATTCCCGGTTTTCCGGCTGAATACAAGCGAAGTATAGGTTTCTTTGGTGCAATTGTCAACAGACTGTTCATAACATGCAAAGTTAGTAACTTTTGTTGTGAAAAACCTGCGGAATGGCTGAAAAACCTGCGGATGTTCGTTGTAAAATTCCTGTTTTTTTTTTTTGGAAAGTTCATTCCGTTGGTGGTATGGCAGTAGTTTTGAGAAATGCAAGCAGTTTCTTTCCTTTTCTTTTCACGGGTTATCCACAGGTTTTCCACCGTTGTTGACAGGGATATGCGGGGAAAGGAGTAATTTTGCGAGTGATTAGTGGTTAGTGATTAATCGCAAATCATAACCACTAATCACTAATCACTAATCACTATAATCTCATGCGCAAACTAAGTATTACCGAGCTTCACCGCATCAGTGCGGAAGAATTCAAGCAAGCCGAGAAGTTGCCTTTGGTGGTGGTGCTGGACAATGTGCGTAGCCTGCACAACATCGGTTCGGTGTTCCGCACGGCGGATGCTTTCCGCATCGAATGCATCTACCTGTGTGGCATTACCGCCTGTCCGCCCCATCCCGAGATGCACAAGACGGCGTTGGGCGCCGAGTTCACCGTGGACTGGCGGTATGTGGAAAACACCGTCCAGGCTGTGGATAACCTGCGTGCCGAGGGTTACGTGGTCTACTCCGTGGAGCAGGTGGAAGGCAGCACGATGCTCGACCAACTGGTGCTCGACTCCGGCAAGAAATATGCCGTAGTACTTGGCAACGAAGTGAAAGGCGTGCAGCAGGAAGTGGTGGACCACAGCGACGGTTGCATCGAGATACCCCAGTATGGCACGAAGCACTCGCTCAACGTGTCGGTCACGGCAGGCATCGTGATGTGGGACTTGTTCAAACTGTTGCGGTAGAGGGTTTTAAAGTTCCCTTGGTAGCGGTACTACGCTACCGGGCTGGCGATACTACGCTTGGTCGGTAGTGTTACTTCGCTTGGTCGGTAGCGATACTACGCTACCGGACGGAGGAAACGGGGAGGTTACAGGCTTGCATTTTCAGCAGGAAGGCGTAGGTATTTGTAAGAAAATGATTATCTTTGCGAAAGTGAACCCCACTTGTAGAAAATCATGAAAGAGGAAAAGCAGACACAGGAAGCCGCCTACCAATGGATGCTGCAGCAGATTAAAAAGAATGTGCACGAGGTAGAGCCTGAAGCCGAAGTGTGGCTGTATGGTTCGCGTGCCCGCCGGGATGCCCGCGATGATTCGGATTGGGATGTATTGGTGTTGTCTCCCAAAGCCCGCCTTACTTTCCGGGAGGAAGAAGCTTTCATGGACCATATCTGCGACCTGATGGTAGAGACCGGACAGGCTATTCAGCTGTTTGCTTACGGAAAACAAGATTGGCATGAACGTCACTCCGTCACTCCTTTCTATCAAAGTGTACAATCTGATGCCATACGGTTATGAAAGAAGAAGTTGAAAATATGACGGCTTATATCCGTTATCGGTTGGAAAAAGCTCAGGAAGTTTATCAGGCAGCCTGTATTTTGTGCGATGCCGGTCAGTGGAATTCTGCTGTCAATCGCTTGTATTACGCTTGCTTCTATTCGGCTTTGTTGCTTTACCGGCATATCAATGCTAAGTCCCATTCGGGCATTATCGGACAATTTTCGGAGCACATAGTCCGTCCGGGAATCGTATCGAAAGAAGAATTCAGGGTTTATGCCAAGTTATTGAATTGGCGTTCCAAAGGCGATTACAACGATTTGTATGATTTTTGCCGGGAAGACGTTGAGCCGATGGTTCCTAAAGTGAAACAATTCATTGACCGGATAACTTCATTGATAACCATAAATTAAACAGAAGCCAAAGACTCTGTAACGGGAAATTTTGTTTGTATGAATTAAAGTGTAAATCGCTTGTAGGGTAACAGGCGATTCGTTTTTATTTTGCCGTCCCAAAGAAATACCGTATATTTGTTGCATAAAAATTAGTTTGTAAAGACAGGGGGACAGGTCTGCGTAGTTTTTTTCTGTGTATCCCCGTTCCTTTGTCAACTAAAACCTTATCGATATGAAGAAAGCAATATACGGTTGGGTGAACATCTTTTTGGGATGCATCATCTTGGCATCGGGTTTCGTGTTTTTCATCAATCCCTACGGCATCGTGCCGGGAGGCGTGTATGGGGCAAGCATCGTGTTGCAAAGTTTGTTCCCGTCCATCCAGGTGGGTACGTTCGGCTATATGTTCGACATTCCTTTGCTGATACTTTCCGTGCTGCTACTTGGCGCGAAGCTTGGCGCACGCACCATTGTGGCGGCATTGACTACGCCGCTCATCATGAACGTCATGTCGCGCCTGTCCTATCCCACGCAGGAGGCGCTCGAGACGCTCGACCCTGCGCAGTTACTTGGCGGCAGCCTGAACATGACGGACGACCTGATGCTGACCACCATCGTAGGCGCCGTGCTGATAGGCTTGGGCAGCGGCATCGTGGTGCGCAACCAGGCCACTACGGGCGGCAGCGACATCGTGGCGATGCTGTTGCAGAAGTATGCGCACATCCGCTTCTCGCGTGCCATCCTGATGGTGGATGCCGCAGTGGTGTGCTTCGGGCTGGTGGTGATAGGCTTCGGCGTGGGCAGCACGGACGGTGCTGCGCAACCTTCGTGGCACTTGTCGCTCTATTCGCTGATAGCCATCTTCATTGTGTCGCGGGTGATAGCTTATGTCATCAACGGGTCGAAAAACGACAAGCTGCTGTTCGTCATCAGCGACCTCGAACTGGAGGAGTTGCGCAAATACATTCTGGAAGACCTGGACCGCACCGCCACCTGCATCAAGAGCAGCGGACTCTATACCCGGAAGAACAAGGAGATGCTTTTCCTCGTGGTGAGCTACAAGGAAGTGGCGGGACTGAAATTGAAAATCAAGGAAGCCGACCCCAATGCCTTTGTCGTGGTGACCGATGCCTACGACACTTTCGGTGAAGGATGGAAACCCTTGCCTTCGCGGGGGGAGATGCAGCCGGAGTGAGGTTTAGCGGTTAGTGGAGTAGTGATGAGTGATTAATGTTTTTGCGGGGAATGATTGATGTAATGCAGCATGCTTGATTCCGGAGCAATTTATTAATCACTCATCACTAAAACATTAATCACTACTTACAACTGTCCGTTCTGCACCATCAGCACCACGCGTTCGGTAAGGGCGTCCTTGCCGGTGGGGTCGTATTCCTTTTTCAGGCTGGCGCCGAAAAGGGCGGCAAATGCCTGGTAGAAGCCGGCGCGGAAGGGTCCGAGGAAGGCTTTCACCAGTTCGTAGCCCGTGGAGTTGGTCTGGCGGTCCACCAGCTTGATGAGCAGCTTGCCTTGCGAAAATGTAAGTTTTTTCATGCGGGGGGTGTATTGCTCTTTTATGCTTTTTTCTACGGCTTTCAGGTGTTGTTGGCGTGTCTTTTCGTCGGGCAGGGTCTGGAGGTATTCGTAAGTTTCGATGATGGCGCGGTTTACCTCGTTGGCTATGGGCAGCACCTTCTTTACGTCGCGCACCAGTTTGGCGTATTGGCGCATCTGCCGCTTGTTTTTGAACACGAGCGGCTTGAAGACGTACACCGTGGGCAGTCGCACAAAGGGGATGGTATCTCCCTCGTACACAGTGACGGGCATCAGGTAGGCTTTTTTGTCCGGTGCGGGCTGCGCCTGTTGTGCCGCGCACCCCGGGATGCCTGCGAAGAGGAGGCACGCCGTGAGTATGATGGCTATGTAAACCCGTTTGTGCATGGCTGGGGAAGTGGTTATTTGTCGGCAAAAATACGGAATTGGCAGATAAACCTGCGAAATGAAAGCATTTGTTAACGTTCTGTTGTAAAAAGAAAAGGATTATTTAGAATGATTTTTTTATCTTTGCCAAATAATTTTACGCCAACTATAATGCAATGAAGCCATGAAAACGATGGATTTTTTACGCGTCCTTTGCGTGGGCGCGACGATAGGATTGCTTCCTGTGGGCGCAAATGCCCAAAACGCTGTTCCGGGTTACAGCATCAACTCATCTACCGCCGCCTCGACCGTGCAGACCCAATACGGTGCCGTGGCAGGCTACATTGAAAACGGTATCTACAATTACAAAGGCATCCCTTATGCCGAGGCCGGACGTTTTGAAGAGCCCCGTGCCCCGCAGCGGTGGGAGGGCGTGCGTTCGTCGCGCTACTACGGGCCCACCTGTCCGCAGGAAGTGCGGGGCGGGTGGCGCATGGACCTTGCCGCCTTCACTTCGCAGTGGGACGACGGTTTCCCGGGCGAGGACTGCCTGCGCGTCAACATCTGGACGCCGGGTATCAACGACAACGCCCGCCGTCCGGTGATGGTATGGATTCACGGGGGCGGCTTCTCCACCGGTTCGGGACAGGAGCAGCCCGCCTATGACGGCGCTTCGCTGGCGCGCAAGGGCGACGTGGTGGTGGTTTCGCTGAACCACCGGCTGAACGTACTGGGTTACCTCAACCTGTCGTCGTTCGGCGAGAAGTACAGGCACTCCGCCAACCTGGGGCTGATGGACCTGGTGGCAGCCTTGAAGTGGGTGCAAGGTAACATAGCCAACTTTGGCGGCGACCCGGGCAACGTCACCATCTTCGGGCAGTCGGGCGGCGGCCGCAAGGTTTCGTCGTTGGTGTGCATGCCCAGTGCCAAGGGGTTGTTCCACAAAGCCATCGTGCATAGCGGCAGCGGCGCCTTCTACATGCCTGATGCCTATTCCAAGAAGATTGGCGAACTGACCGCCAAGTATTTGGGGCTGACGGCGGACAACATAGACGACATCAAGAAGGTGCCCTACGCCGAACTGCTTGCCGCCGGCAACAAGGCTTGCGCAGAAGTGAAGAAAGAGGCCGACAAGACGGGCGAGAGCAGCCGCGTCAGCATCTGGGGCTGGATGCCCACCAAGGACGGCGACATCCTGCCGGAAGACGCTTTCTGCAACGGCAGTGAAAAGATTTCCGCCGACGTGCCCATGATGGTGGGCAGTTGCCTCACCGAGGGCGCCGGATACATGGCGCTGGGCAATCCCGGCTTCTTCAAGCAAAGCGAGGATGAAGTGATGGCCATCCTCCGCCGCATGTACGGCGATGATGCCGAGGACTATGCCAAGGCCTTCAAGGCAGCCTACCCCGGCCAGCCTGCCGCCATCATGCCGTTGATGGACTTCCGCTACCGTCCGCAGGCGTTGCGCCAGGTGGAGGTGAAGTCGCAAGGCGGCGGAGCTCCCGTGTGGAACTTCCTCTTTACCTACCGCAGCACCTCGCTGGACGGCACCGTCACGGCGCTCCATTGCCTGGACCTGCCCTACGTGTTCAACAACGTGGCGCGTTGCGGCTTTGTGACCGACGCCACGCCAGAGGCCATCCGCCTGGGCGACATCATGAGCAGCGCTTGGATTAACTTTGCCCGGACGGGCAACCCCAATGGCGAGGGCGTGCCCCAGTGGCCTGCCTACACGCCGGACAAGAAGGCGACTATGCTGTTCGACACCGAGTGTGAGGTGCGTTATGGCTTCGACGCCGCCCTGCAAGAGGTAGTGGCTCGCAAAAGGTAAGAAAATTAAGGATTGGGAATTAAATGTTTGTCCCTATAATTATTATTATCAATACATTAGTAAAAATGAAGAAACTGTTTTTATCATTGGCATTGTCCTTGCTGGCAGCAGGGGCGTTGCAAGCACAAAATCCGCAGGTGAAGACCGCCGACGGTATTTTGGAAGGCGTGAACGAATCGGGTGTGAAAGTATTCAAGGGCGTGCCTTTTGCCGCGCCTCCTGTGGGCGACCTCCGCTGGAAGGCTCCCCAGCCCGTACAGAAGTGGGACGGCGTGCGTGAGGCCAAGCAGTTCGGGCCCAACCCCATGCAGCAAGCCGTCTTCGGCGACATGAATTTCGGTACCAAGGAGTTCAGCGAAGACTGCCTGTACCTTAACATCTGGACGCCCGCCAAGACGATGGACGAGAAGCTGCCCGTGCTTATCTACTTCAACGGCGGCGGTCTGATGGCCGGCAGTGGCAGCGAGCCGCGCTACGCCGGTTGGTCGATGGCAAGGAAAGGCATCGTTTCCATCACGGCAAACTACCGCGAGGGCATCTTCGGCTTCTTTGCCCACCCGGAACTCTCCAAGGAAACCAGCTACAAAGGTTCGGGCAACTACGGCTTCCTGGACCAGGTGGCAGCCATCACGTGGGTGAAGAACAACATTGCGGCCTTTGGTGGCGACCCCGACCGCATCACCATCGTGGGCGAGTCGGCAGGCTCCATGTCGGTCAGCATTCTGATGGCTTCCCCGTTGTGCCAGGGCTTGTTTGCCCAAGCCATGGGTTCAAGTGGTGCCGTGCTTAACTTCAATAAGATATCCACTCTGAAGGAGGCTGAAGCCGCCGGCGAGGAAAAAGCCAAGCAGATAGGTTGTAAGTCGCTCAAGGAACTCCGCGCCATGCCTGCAGAAGAATTAATGGAAAAGGCTGCCGTGACAAGCGTACCTATTTATAATGTCGACAACTATTTCATGCCCGAACAGCCGGCGGACATCTACTCCCAGGGCAAGCAGGCACAAGTGCCCTTGCTGGTAGGCGGCAACTCGTGCGAAATGGTGCCCATGGCCATCCTGGCAGGAAAGCCCGCCACCATCGACAACCTGAAGGCAGGCGCTCGTGCCACCTTTGGCGACAACGTGGACAAACTGTTCGAGATGTACGGCCTGCTGACCGATGCCGACGTGTTGAGCCAGAAAGGCGTTGACCTGGCTTCGGACATCTTCCTGGCCTACAGCACCTGGAAGTGGGGACACATGCACAAACTCACCGGCAACAGCCCCGTTTACCGCTACTACTATTCGCACCCGCGGCCGGACATGATTGACAAGACCAAGGTGGCCGGACTGGCAGGCGGCGTGCAGGAGAAGAAAGCCGGCGAACCCGAAGCTCCAAAGATGCCCGCAGGCGCCGTGCACTCTGCCGACATCGAGTACGCCATGGGCACACTGTCCACCAACCTCGTGTTCGACTGGCAGCCGGAAGACTACTGGGTGTCCGACATCTTCCAGAACTACTACGTCAACTTCATCAAGACGGGCAACCCCAACGGCCTCGGCCTGCCGGAATGGACGCCGACCAACGGCCAGGACGTAGCCCCCGTGATGCACATCGACGTGAACACCTTCCAGAAAGCCGACAAGCAGATGGAGGACCGCTACGAGTACATCGACTCCCTGTTCTGGTAAACGAGATGAGTGATTAGCGAGTTAATGATGAGTGATTAATGTGCTGTAGTAAGATTACTCATCGTTAACCCGCTAATCACTCATCACTTATCCGCTAATCTCTAACAAAAAAATACCGCATCCTAATGAAAAAACACCTATATAGAAAACCGATATTGGCAGGTATGTGCTTGCTGGCAGTGTCTGTTTCTTTGCCCATGCAGGCAAACGGTGACGGCAAGGACTTCGTCATCGTCACCCAAGAGGGCGGCAAGACGTTGGGCTACTCGCCGGCGTCGGGCGTACAGATTCTTACCGTGGACGGGTTGAAGTTCAAGGACCTCAACCGCAACGGCAAGCTCGACAAGTATGAAGACTGGCGCCTGCCCGCCAAGGAGCGCGCACAGGACCTTGCCTCGCAACTCAGCATCGAGGAGATTGCCGGGCTGATGCTGTACAGCGCCCACCAGGCCATACCGGGTGCAAGTGCCGGTTTCGGGGCGGCTACCTATGGCGGAAAGACGCTGGAGGAAAGCGGTGCCAAGCCGTCGGACATCAGCGACCAGCAACGCAAGTTCCTGGTAGAAGACAACCTGCGCCACGTGCTCATTACCAGCGTGCAGTCGCCCCGTGTGGCTGCCGAGTGGAACAACAACGTGCAGGCCCTGTGCGAGGGCATAGGCCACGGCATCCCCGCCAACAACAGCTCCGACCCGCGCCACGGCACCACGGCCAATACTGAGTACAACGCCGGGGCAGGCGGCCAAATCTCCCTGTGGCCCGGCCAGTTGGGCCTGGCTGCCACGTTCGACCCCGCCCTGGTGCGCCGCTTTGGCGACATCGCTTCGCACGAATACCGTGCCCTAGGCATTGCCACCGCCCTCTCCCCGCAGATTGACCTGGCCACTGAGCCCCGCTGGAGCCGCGTGAACGGCACCTTTGGCGAAGACTACGACCTGGCCACCGACATGGCGCGCGCCTATTGCGACGGCTTCCAGTCCAGCGAGGACAACAACGGGGGCTGGGGCATGTACAGCGTGAACGCCATGATTAAGCACTGGCCGGGCGGAGGCCCCGAAGAAGGGGGACGCGACGGCCACTTCGACTACGGCAAATACGCCGTATATCCCGGCAACAACTTCGACAACCTGTTGCGTCCCTTCACCGAAGGCGCCTTCAAGCTGGAGGGCGGCACAGGGATGGCGGCCAGCGTAATGCCCTACTACACCATCTCCTACGGGCAGAACGGCGGCACGGGCAGCAACCGCGGCAACAGCTACAACCGCTACCTCATCACCGACCTGCTGCGCGGGAAGTACGGCTTCGACGGCGTGGTGTGCACCGACTGGATGATTACCGCCGACGTGACGGGCGTATCCAAGTTTGAAGGCAAATGCTGGGGCGCCGAAAACCTCAGCGTGGAGCAACGCCACTACGAGATACTGAAGGCCGGCGTCGACCAGTTTGGCGGGAACAACGACAAAGGCCCCGTCATCATGGCGTACAAGATGTGGAAGGACGAGTTCGGCACCCGATCCGCCCGCCAGCGCTTCGAGCAGTCGGCCGTGCGCCTGCTGGTCAACATCTTCCGCACCGGGCTGTTCGAGAACCCTTACCTCGACCCTGCCAAAAGCGAGAAGATTGTGGGCAAGCCGGAGTACATGAAGGCAGGCTATGATGCACAGCTCAAGAGCATCGTCCTGCTGAAAAACAAGGGCGGCGTCCTCCCGCTGAAAGGCCGCAAGCTGAAAGCCTACATGCCCAAGCGCTTCGTGAAAGGCGTGCCCGACTGGTGGGGCATCAAGGCCGAGGACAAGACCGACTATCCCGTCAGCCCAGCCGTGGTGGAGAAGTATTTCGACCTGACGGACAACCCCGCCGAGGCCGACTTCGCCCTGGTGTTCATCGAGAGCCCCAACGGCGGTACCGGTTACAGCGATGACGACGTGGCGGCAGGCGGCAACGGCTACGTGCCCATCTCCCTGCAATACGGCCCCTACACCGCCGCCACCGCGCGCGCAGTGAGCCTGGCAGGCGGCGATACGTTTGAGGACTTCGACAACCGCTCGTACAAGGACAAGTCGTTCACCGCCTACAACACCACCGACGCGAAGTTAGTGGCCGACACCCGCCGGGCCATCGGCGACAAGCCCCTCATCCTCTCCGTGAAGTGCTACAAGCCCTGCGTGCTGGCCGAGGTCGAGCCGTATGCCGACGCCATTGTCGTCGACTTCGAGACGCAGGCACAGGCCATCCTCGACATCGTGAAAGGCAAGGCAGAGCCCAGCGGCCTGCTGCCCATGCAGTTCCCCAAGGACATGCTCACCGTTGAGGCGCAGCAGGAAGACGTGCCCCGCGACATGCAGCCATACGTGGACTCCGAGGGCAATGCCTACGACTTTGCTTTCGGGCTGGATTGGGACGGCGTCATCCGCGACGAACGGGTGCAGCGGTACAAGTAACGGGCTATCCCGAATCTGGATAATGCTGGCCGGCCGAGACATCCATTGTTCTTGGCCGGCCTTTTTCATGCCCCGGCCCGGCAGCTGCCTTGTCCGCTGTTTTTTCGGTCCATGGCGCCGAAGCCGGACCGAAGGAGTACCGAAGGGGGTACGAGCCGGGTAAGGCCCGGTTTTGTCAGGATATATGCTTTATGCGGAGGGTAAGGCGGATTTTAGGGAACAAAAGTCCAAGGATTGGTGTACATGGAGAAGTACTTGTTAAAATAACCAAAAGTCACACCTGTGCAAGGTTACGTTCTATTCCTTTTTTCCCTAATTTTGCGCACTCAAATAGGAATATAGGAAGTACGATATGGAAATTTACACAGTCTGTTACAAGAATAAAATTCACGATTTCCACACATGGGGCGCAGCGGCTTTGATTTAATCTTGGCGCCTCTTTTCCAAAGCTATATTCATTCTATAAACATAAAATAATTCGTTAACTTATGAGCAAAAAGACAAGGCTCATAGGGCTGTTGTGCATTACAGTCCTATGCAGCCAGGGGGTGTGTGCCCAAACCCGGCAGATGGGCATGGAAGAACTGTTCCGTCTTGCTGACGGACAGAGTAGAAGTATTCAAACGTACCGAACGGGGAGGGAAGCCGCCGAGGAAGCCTTTAAAGCAGCCAAGGCGCAACGGCTACCGGATGTGAATGTATCCCTTTCTGCCAGCTATCTTGGCAACGGCAAGCTATGGGACAGGGATTTCGGCAACGCCATGACGGTGGATATGCCGCACTTCGGCAACAACTTCGCATTGGAGGCGCAGCAGGTCATCTATGCAGGCGGAGCCATCAGCAGCGGCATCAGGCAGGCTGAACTTGGCAAGCTGTTGGCGGAACTCGACTTGCAGAAGAATGTGCAGGAGGTACGTTTCCTGTTGGTGGGACATTACCTGAACCTCTACAAACTGGACAACCAAATCCGGGTGTTGCAGAAGAACATGGAACTGACCGATGAAGTCATTGCCAACATGAAAGCCCGCAGGGAACAAGGCACGGTCCTGAAAAACGACATTACACGCTATGAACTGCAAAAGGAGCAGCTGAACCTGCAATGGACGAGGGTTAAGGATGCACGGAGAATAGCGAACCATCAACTGGTGACCACCTTGCATCTACCGGAAGATACCGAAATCGTGCCTGACACTTCTTTACTGGAACGGCAAATTCTTACTCTTACGGAGGAGGATTGGCAGGATATGGCGGAAGCCAACAATATTGTCTTGAAACAGACGCAAGCCGCTATCCGGATGAATGAGCAGGAAGTAAAGCAGGAGCGTGCGGAACGCCTGCCGCACATATCCATTGTGGCAGCAGACCATTTGGACGGGCCTATCACCATTGAGGTGCCTGTGCTGGACAATAATTTCAATTATTGGTACATAGGTGTAGGCGTGAAATACAACCTTTCCTCCCTTTTTAAAAACAACAAGAAGCTGAAACAGGCACGGCTGAATGTGCGTCAGGCGCAGGAACAACACCAGTTGGCACAAGAGCAAGTGGAAAATGCCGTGCAGGAAGGATATGTGAACTTCCTGACCGCCTTTACCGACTTGCGGACGCAAGAGAACAGCGTAAGGCTGGCTGACGAGAATTATCATGTCACCGACAACCGCTACAAGAATGAAATGGCATTGCTGACTGACATGCTGGATGCCAGCAACATGAAGCTCACCGCCGACTTGGGACTGGTGGATGCCTGCATCAACATCCTGTACAATTATTATAAGATGAAATACATCACACATACTTTATAAACAGAAAAACATTATGGTTACAAGAAAGACTAAAAAATTGGTTTACAACATAGTTGTTATTGCATTGCTGGTTATCGGAATGGCATACGTGTGTTCACGTTTCATCCATTTGGGGAATGTGGAATATACGGACAATGCGCAGGTTAAACAACACATCACTCCCGTCAATACGCGGGTGCAGGGCTTCATCAAGAAGATTTATTTCGGGGAATACCAGCCGATACGCAAGGGCGACACGTTGCTCGTGATTGAAGAGGCGGAATTCAGGTTGCGTTTGGCACAAGCCGAAGCGGACTTGGCAAACGCACTGGCAGGACAGCAGGTCACCCATGCCGGGATAGCCACTACGCAAAACAATCTGAGCGTCAATGACGCTACCATCGAGGAAGTCCGCGTGCAACGGGCCAATGCGGAACGCGAGTTGCAACGGTACGGGAAACTCTTGGAGGAGGATGCTGTCACCCGGCAGCAATATGACAACATTAAGACGGCATACGATGCCATCAACGCGCGGTATGAGCAGGCGCTTCGCATGAAGCATTCCACATCCTTGACAAAGGACGAACAGACGCGTCGGCTGGGACAAAACGAGGCTGCCATCCGTTTGGCGCAAGCCGCCGTGGATTTGGCCCGGCTGAACCTGTCCTATACGGTCATCGTCGCTACCTGCGACGGCGTGACGGGGCGCAAGGATATACACGAAGGGCAGTTGGTGCAGCCCGGCCAGACAATGGTGGACATTGTGGACAATGGCGACTTGTGGGTCATCGCCAATTATCGGGAAACCCAGCTCCCGAATATCAAGGAAGGGGCCGAGGTCACTTTTACGGCCGATGCCGTTCCGGGCATAAGCTATAAAGGTGTGGTGGAATCCATCTCCGATGCTACCGGGGCGGCGTTCTCCTTGATACCGCAGGACAATGCTACCGGCAATTTCGTGAAAGTGGAGCAGAGGGTTCCTGTCCGCATCCGTCTGCAAGGCAATGACACGGACAAGGTGAGTAGGTTGAGGGCAGGTTTCAATGTGGAATGTAAAGTGAAATACTGATGAGCGGAGCTGCACAACCTATGCCTTTCTCCATGCCGATGTTCAGGAGTTTTGTTCCTGAGCGGATACGGCCTTGGATGTATGTATTCATCGCCTTTACTTTCCAATTTTCCGGCGGGCTGTACCTCGGCACGCTGAACCAGATGATGGGCGAAACGACCTTGATGCGGGAAGACCTGTTGATGTGCCTTTACGCGAACCTGGCAGGGATGGCCATTTATTTCCCTTTGCTGTTCCGCATGAAATTCCGTTTCACCAACAAGACGTTACTTTGCGGGGCGGCTACCGGGGTATTGCTCTGTAATCTGCTTGCGCCGCACATCACATTCCTGCCTTTTCTGTGGCTGATATGCTTCATCGAAGGCATGTGCAAGATACAAGGCACGTTTGAATGCATGTCGAACATCCAGCTTTGGATGACGCCGACACGGGATTTTACCGTATTCTTCCCGATGCTTCATATTGTCATCTTGGGCAGCATGCAGTTGTCCGACTTGCTTGCCACTTACCTGATGTATTATTACCATTGGGATTACATGCAATGGTTCATCTGCGGCATCATGATGGTGGATTTGCTGGTATTGACCGTATGTACACGCCATTTCCGTATGTTCAAGAAGTTTCCTTTGTTTGGCATCGATTGGCTGGGGGCGGTACTTTGGGCGATGCTTTTGTTGGAGATTGCTTACTTGTTCAACTACGGCGATTGGTATGACTGGTGGAACAGTCCGGTCATCTGCCAATTAAGCATGGTCATCATCGTTACGCTATTTTTCTGCGTCTGGAGGATGTTCACCATCCGTCACCCCTATTATGAACCGAAAATGTGGGCATACCGTCATCTGCTGCCCGTATTCATCCTGATTACACTGGTAGAAATGTTCCTTGCCACAGAACATGTGTTGGAAGAAGTCTATTTGGAGGAGGTGATGCACTATGGCACGGTGACAAGCGTACAATTGGACTGGCCTGTGCTGGTAGGGGTATTGGCCGGATGCCTATTTGCCTATTGGTGGATGCATAGAAAGCGGTTCAATTACCTGCGGCTGATTATCATCGGGCTTGGAGGGATAATATGTTATTTGTTGGGAAACTATTTCTTAATTTCATCCGACATTCATATCTCACAGCTCTATCTGCCGATATTCTGCCGTGGTTTTGCTTACGCCGTGCTTAGCGCCACATTTATGACTTGTCTGGAAGAGATTATGAGCTTCCAGCATTTTTTTCAGGCGTTATCGGTGTTCAACATGTTGCACATGGTCATGGGCGGCGTGATAGGGGCTGCCATTTACACGCGGGGATTGAAGTATTTTCTTCCCGATAATGTGGCACGTTATGGAGCTGCCATAGACAATGTTTCGGCAGGCAGAATACCGACAGATGTACCACATTATGTGGAAACATTCATGTCGCAGATGACTGAAATCAGTGTCAAGCAGATCTACGGTTGGGCGGCATACGCCTGTATTTTCCTCTTCTTGCTGTTCCTGTTGTACGATGCACCGATACGTAGGGAGCTCAAACAAATACCGAGTTGGCAGAAAATAAGGCAAAAGATTGCTGAATCCTTTGCCGATAAAAAGTGGAAATGACTGTCCGCAAATCACATACTTTTAGTTTTATTTCATACCTTTGCAAATGTTGTTTGGCTGAAGAACATCGCAAATCTTGGAATTCTTGGAACCATTCATGAATGTATAGCATATAAATATCCGTATGAAAACACTTTCTTTTCCCTTCTGTTGCCTGCTTGCGGGACTGCTCTGTCTGGTGGCCACGGGCGGACATGTTGCCCTTGCGGCTGAGTCTTATGTGCCTGCACAGCGCATGAAGGTGGTTATCGACAATGATTTCTGTGGCGACCCCGACGGGTTGTTCCGTTTGCACGCGGGCAGTAAGTTGGCGGAAGAAAGAAAGCCTGTGAGTGTGCTTTGAACCGATACCATGAAATACATCTTTTTATTCCTTTCCCTTTGCCTTTCCCTTTGCCTGTCCGCCCAGAACGCGGCGCCGGGCTTGTGGCTGGAAAACCTTGAAGAGCTTGCCGCGGAGGGCGACGGCCTGGCGTGGGACGAAGACGACCTGGAGGAGCTTGACTTCCGCCTGCAGGCGCCCCTCGACCTGAACACGGCCACCCGCCGCCAGTTGGAGCAGCTTCCTTTCCTCAGCGAAGGGCAGGTGGAGAATATCCTGGCTTACCTTTACATCCACGGGCCGATGAAAAGCCTTTACGAGTTGCAGCTGGTGGAGGGGATGGACCGCCGTACCCTCCACCAGCTGCAGCCGTTTGTCCGCGTGGATACTGCCTATGGGGGCAGGCCGAAGCGTTTCCCTGTCCTGAAGGATGTCCTGAAGCATGGCCGGCACGAGGCGCTGGGACGGCTGGATGTCCCTTTCTACAAGCGGAAAGGGTATGAACGCGATTACCTGGGGCCGGCACTCTACCACTCCCTGCGCTACAGTTTCCGCTACGGCGACTATGTGCAGGCGGGGGTGACGGGCGAGAAGGACGCGGGCGAGCCTTTCCTGGCCCTGCACGACAGGAAGGGGTACGACCATTATTCGTATTACCTGCTGCTGCGCCACCTGGGGCGGCTGGAAACGTTGGCCTTGGGCACCTACCGCCTGGACTACGGGCAGGGGCTGGTGCTGGGCAACGGCTTCGGGCTGGGGAAGAGCTTTTCGCTGGCTACCTCGCGCTACCGCGAAGGGGGCATACGCAAGCACGGTTCGACGGACGAGTACAATTACTTCCGGGGCGTGGCGGCGCAGGTGAGGGTGGCGGGCGATGTGCATGCGTCGGCCTTCTACTCCCACCGCAGGCTGGACGGGGTGGTGGAGGACGGCCGCATTGTTTCCATCTACGAGACGGGGCTGCACCGCACGCAGGCGGAGGCGGACAAGGCGCATGCCTTTGCCTTCCAGGTGGCGGGCGGGAACCTTACCTACGAAAACAACCGCCGGGCATTGAGGGTGGGGCTGACGGGAGTTTACTACTTTTTCGACCGGCCTTATCGCCCCAACCTTCGTCCGTATGCCCGCTACAACCTGCAGGGCAATCACTTTTACAACGTGGGATTGAATTACCGTTACCGTTTGGGCAGGTTTGCCCTGGCGGGCGAGGGGGCGTTGGGCAAGCGCGGCTATGCCCTGCTCAACCGCCTGGAGTATGACGTGGCGCAGGGTTACCGCCTGTTGCTGGTGCACCGGCTGTACACGCACGACTACTGGGCGATGTTTGCCCGTGCCTTCGGCGAGGGCAGTTCGCCGCAGAACGAGAACGGCTGGTATGTGGCTGCCGAGGCGGAACCGTGGGCGCGCTGGCGGCTGTTTGCCTCGCTGGACTTCTTTTCCTTCCCGTGGTGGAGGTACCGCATCAGCAAGCCGTCGCAAGGGTGGGAAGGGCGCTTCCAGGCCACATGGACGCCGGGCGGGGCGTTCAGCACATACGTCAACTACCGCTACAAGCGCCGGGAGCGCGACGTGACGGGCACGGGCGGCGAGGTCATCCTGCCCACCCACCACCACAAGGTGCGCTGGCGGGCGGACTGGCGTCCTGCCGCCGCCTGGCAGTTGTGCACGACGGTAGACTACAATCATTTCCACTCGCAAGGCCTTCGGGGCAGCCAGGGGTGGCAGTGCACGCAGCGGGTGGGGTATGCGTGGCCGGGGTTCCCGTGCACCGTCTCTGTGCAAGGCACGTATTTCCATACGGACGATTATGACGCGCGCGTGTATGCCTACGAGAAAGGCCTGCTCTACACGTTCTACACCCCTTCGTTTTCGGGGCGCGGGTGTCGCTGGTCGGCCCATGTGCGTTGCGACCTCAACCGGTGGTTCACCCTCCTTGCCAAGCTGGGCCAGACGGTGTACACCGACCGCCGGGAGATAGGTTCGGGCAGGGATTTGATTCCCGGCAACAAAAAGATGGACCTGCAGATGCAATTGCGCATGAAGTTTTAGTACTTTTGCCGCTATAATAGAACCTGATGCTCCGAGCCCCCTCCCTACGGGGGAGGAATGGGGAGGGGCTTCATCATCGACATAGTATGACCGTAATCTATCCTTCCCCCATTTTTGGCCCGGTGCATTCGCGCCGGCTGGGCGTGTCGTTGGGCATCAACCTGATGCCGGGCGACGGTAAAATCTGTACTTTCGATTGTGTGTATTGCGAATGCGGTTTCAACAAGGATTTCCGCCCGCGGCAGCCGCGCCCCACGCGCGAGGAGGTGAGCCGGGCACTGGAAGCCCGCTTGCAGGACATGAAGCAGAACGGCCCCGCGCCGGACGTGCTGACTTTTGCCGGCAACGGCGAGCCGACCGCGCACCCGCACTTCACGGCCATCATCGGTGACACGCTGGCCTTGCGCGACCATTACTTCCCGCAGGCCAAGGTGAGCGTGCTGAGCAATTCCACCTTTATCCACCGGCAGGACGTGTTCGATGCCTTGTGCCGCGTGGACAACAACATCCTGAAGCTGGACACCGTGGACGAGGACTACATCCGCCGGCTGGACCGCCCGGCGGGACGGTATTCGGTGGACGACATCGTGGCGCGCATGAAGGCGTTCGGCGGGCGGTGCATCGTGCAGACCATGTTCCTGAAGGGCAGTTACCTGGGGCAGGACCTCGACAATACGGGCGACCGCTACGTGCTGCCCTGGCTCGCGAGGGTGAAGGACATTGCTCCCCGGCAGGTGATGATTTATACCATCGACCGTGAGACCCCCGACCACGACCTTGCCAAGGCCGCCCCGGAGGAGCTGGACCGCATCGCCGCGCTGGTGCGCGGGGCAGGGTTGGACGTGAGCGTCTCTTACTGAGTAAAGCAGTTGTAAATAAGCAGGTTGGTAGCGCCCCATCGCTACCGGATTAGCGTCCCAGTGCCAGTCCGGTAGCGATGGGGCGCTTGCTTGCTGGCGATGGGGCGCTCACTTGGCGGCAACGGGACGCGTTCACTTGGCGTCGGCAAGTTGCGCCATGCTGAGGTGCAGCAGGGGGTGGACAAGGCCGGGGGCTATCTCCGCCAGGGGCTGCATCACGAAGGCGCGGCGGTGCATCAGCGGGTGGGGCAGGGTGAGGCGCGGCGTGTCCGTCACCAGGTCGCAGCGGTCGGGGCTGTCGCCGCACAGCAGCAGGTCGATGTCGATGGGGCGGTCGGCGTAGTGCCCGCCGGACGATTTGGCGGTGCGCCCTAGGTCGCGCTCTATCTGCTGCGTGGCGTCCAGCAGTTGCAGGGGGGTAAGCGGAGTTTCCAGGCAGAGGGCGGCGTTGAGGAAGGGGTGCTCCGAGCGGAAGCCCCACGGCTCGGTCTCGATGAAGGCGGACAGGCACACGACGCGTCCCGCCCGCTCGTCCAGCAGGCGGACGGCTTGCATCAGCAGGGCGCGGCGGTCGCCCAAGTTGCTTCCAAGGCCGAGGTAGGCGTACATGGTCGGAGGAATTAGGGTTGAGGGATGGCGGGTTTCAGGAACACGCGGTCGCCCCGGTGGCGGTAGGTGATGGTCTGCTGGCGGGTGGAGTCGTTGGGGATGGCGGTAGCGTCGCCTTGCGTGGTGAAGTAGACGTAGCTGCCCGACCGTGGGTCGTAGAAGCGGTACACGCGGCAGCCGTCATGCTCGAACAGGTAGCTGACGGTGTAGTCGGGGTTGTTTTGCGTGGGGGTGACGAGCAATGCTCGTTCGGTGAAGCAGGAGGTGAGGCAGCACAGGGCCGGCACGCACAGGGCGGCGAGTAAATGTTTTCTTTTCATGACGTGTGGGGTATCGTTTGGGTCCGGTGGCAAAAATAGCGATTGCCTGCCGTCCCTCCAAAGGGGCGGCAGGCAATTATTGTTAACGGCAGCGCGCGTTCATCCCTTCAGCAACGCCTTTGCGCGCTCCAGCGCCACGTTGATGTTGGGGCAGATGTTTTCCTCGCCCAGCAACGTGTAGAAGCCGGAGCGTTCGAGCACGCGGTGCACCTTGTCGTTCACGCCAGACAGCACCACGGTAATCTTCTCCTTCTGCGACATGCGGCACAGGTTCTCCAGATTGTGTATGCCCGTGGAGTCGATGAAGGGCACCTTGCGCATCCGGATGACGCGCACCTTGGGCCGGTCGCCCAGCCGGGCCATGATGTCCTCGAACTTGTTGGCGATGCCGAAGAAGTAGGGGCCGTTTATCTCGTACACCTCCACGCCCCGGGGGATGGCGATGTGCTCCTCGTGCGTGTCGGCGCCGGTATCTTTGTTGGGGTCAATCTCGTTCTGGATGACGGAGATTTCGGTGGTTTCCATCACGCGGTGCATGAACAGCACGCAGGCGATGACCAGCCCCACCTCGATGGCCACCGTCAGGTCGAACAACACGGTAAGGAAGAAGGTGATGAGCAGCACCGTGACGTCCGACTTGGGGTTCTTCAGCAGCCCCTTGAACGTGCGCCAGCCGCTCATGTTGTAGGCCACTACCGCCAGCACGCCCGCCAGGCACGCCATGGGGATGAACTTTGCCAGCGGCATCATCAGCAGCAGGATGAGCAACAGCACCACGGCGTGCACGATGCCTGCCACGGGCGTGCGTCCGCCGTTGTTGATGTTGGTCATTGTCCGGGCAATGGCTCCCGTGGCGGGGATGCCGCCGAACAGCGGGGTCAGCAGGTTGGCGGCGCCCTGGGCGATAAGTTCGGTGTTCGAGTCGTGGTGGTCGCCCGTCACGCCGTCGGCCACGGTGGCCGAGAGCAGCGACTCGATGGCGCCCAGCACGGCAATGGTCAGCGCCACGGGGAAGAGGTCCTGCATCGCCTCCCAGTCCAGTGCGGGCAGTGCGGCGTCGGGCAATGCGGCGCGGATGCTGAAGCGGTCGCCTATGGTGTCTATGCAATGTATTCCGGCATACTCCTTGAGCAGCCACACGGCCAGCGTCACCACCACGATGGCTACCAGCGAGCCTGGTATTTTCTTCTGTACGCGGGGTGTGAGGGCGATAATCAGGATGCTGGCCAGGCTTACTGCCGCGTTCCACCAGTTTATGGTATCCAGGTGGCGGGCATAGACCATCCACTTGCCCACAAAGTCGCCCGGCACCTTTTCACCCCCGAAGTCCAGTCCCAGCATGTCCGCCACCTGCGTGGTGAAGATGGTGACCGCTATGCCGCTGGTGAAGCCCACCACGATGGGATAGGGAATGAACTTGATGACCGCCCCCAGCCGGAACAGCCCCAGCAGTATGAGTATGACGCCCGCCATGAGGGTAGCCACCAGCAGCCCGGCCTCGCCGTATTGCTGGATGACGCCGTACACGATGACGATGAACGCCCCCGTGGGCCCCCCTATCTGCACGCGGCTGCCGCCCAGCAGTGAAACGATGAAGCCCGCGATGATGGCGGTGATGATGCCCTTCTCGGGCGACACGCCGGAGGCGATGCCGAAGGCAATGGCCAGCGGCAGGGCCACGATGCCCACAATGATGCCTGCCATGACGTCGGCCCCTAGGTCGGCTTTCGTATACTGTTTCAGTGTGTCGAACAGTTTGGGTCTGAACTGAAATGCTTTCATCCGATAAGTTATTTTTTATTTTCAGGCCGCAAAAATAGTTAAAATACTTCATCCACGTGCAAGGAATGGGGAGGAAATGACAAAAGTGCACGTTTAATCGTTATCTTTGTACTGCTGCCCGGCCATCGGGCAGTAAAGACAACAAATTAATCACTAAACATTTACGATTATGGGAAAGAGCATTAAAGGAACCAAGACCGAAAAGAACCTGCTGACCTCCTTTGCAGGCGAATCGCAAGCGCGTATGCGCTATACATACTTTGCCAGTGCGGCCAAGAAAGAGGGATACGAACAGATTGCCGCTATCTTTACCGAAACAGCCGACCAGGAGAAAGAGCACGCCAAGCGCATGTTCAAGTGGCTCGAGGGCGGCATGGTGGAAATCACTGCCAGCTATCCGGCCGGAGTAATCGGCACTACCCTCGACAACCTCAAGGCAGCCGCTGCCGGCGAGCACGAGGAGTGGTCGCTGGACTACCCCCACTTTGCCGACGTGGCCGATGAGGAGGGCTTCCCCGAAATCGCCACCATGTACCGCAACATCGCCGTGGCCGAGAAGGGGCACGAGGAACGCTACCAGGCCTTTGTGAACAACATTGAGAACGCCGCCGTCTTTGCCAAGGACGAGGAAGTGGTATGGCAGTGCCGCAACTGCGGCTACATCTTCGTGGGCAAACAGGCTCCCGAGGTGTGCCCCGCCTGCCTGCATCCGCAAGCCTACTTCGAGGTGAAGAAGGAAAACTGGTGACGCGAATCTTGAAAACCGATACTTTACAGTGGCAGGATGTCTTCCGAAAGGCGGGCATCCTGCTTTTTTATCCCCCTTCCGCAGGCTATACTACGCGGCTTTGATAGCGTCCCAGTGCTATCCCGTTAGCACTGGGGCACTATCCCGTTAGCGTTGGGGCGCTATGCCGTTAGCGCTGGGGCGCTATCATGGGGGCGATGCGGCACTGTCGGCATGAAATAAAAATACCCATATCCGGTTGCCGTATCGAAAAAATCTTTATCTTTGCTTATCAATTATCTGTTTATTCGTTCAACTGAAAATCTTACCGTTATGGATGTACAGAAAGTAGACGCTTTCATTATGGCCAATGCCAAGTTTTTCCACGACTACCAGATAGGCGCCGTGCGCGAGCAGCTTTTGGCTGCCGACGACAGCAAGTGGACAATGCTGCAAACCCTCCAGTTCAAGGACCCCACCATTACGCTCATCATCTCGCTGGTGGGCGGCACGCTGGGTATCGACCGCTTCTTCCTGGGCAACATGGGCCTGGGTGTCATTAAGCTGATAACCTGCGGCGGGTGCGGCATCTGGACTATTGTGGACTGGTTCCTCATCATGGGTGCGGCGCGCAATGTGAACATGCAGAAGCTTCAGACCATTCTCTAAACCTCATGACGCGGCGCGGGTTCTACACGCTGGGCGTGGCGGGCTGTGCGGCCGGTTGGGCGTGGGTGGCCTTGGCCATGCATTTTCCCGGTCAGGGGGTATGGAGTGGCTGCTTGTGGAAGGAGGTACTCCATGTGCCGTGTCCGGCCTGCGGGGTCACGCGCGCCATTGTGTCGTTGCTGCAAGGCAATGTGGCCGATGCCCTCCGGCTCAATCCGTTGGGGCTGCCCCTTGCGGCCTTGCTGGTGTTGCTGCCCTTTGCCTTGGTGGCCGACGGAGTGCGTAGGCGCGACGGCTTGTACCGCCTGTTCCTGCAGGTGGACGGGGCTCTGCGCCGCCGCCGTGTGTTTGTGTCTTTCGTCGTGCTGGTGCTGGCCAACTGGGCGTGGGTGCTGGTTCAATACTTTTCTTGAAACATTCTTCTTCCCTTTTTTATGTATATTCCTCTTGAACACGAGCGGGAAACGGCTGCCAACAGCTACCTGATGTCTCTCCTGGCGGCTATGGCGGGGTTGCCGTTTCCCATAGTCAACCTGGTGGCTACGGTCATATTCTGGCTGTCCAACCGTCGGGGCACGTACTTCGTGCGTTGGCACTGCATGCAGGCGTTGCTGTCGCAGGTGCCGCTGTTTGCTACCAACTGCGTGCTGTTCTGGTGGACGGTGCGGGTTGTGGTGGGCTGGACGCCGTTGTCATCGCTCTACTTTGCCTACCTGTTTACGGTGGTGCTGTTCAATGTCATCGATTTCGTGGCTACCATCCACACCATGCTGGCCGTGCGCCGGGGCAAGCAGGTGGAGTGGTATGTGTATGGTCCGCTCACTCATCTTGTCTGTAAGCCATGATACGCAGGTTTGTTCGTCAGATGCTGGTGTCGCTGGCCGTGTTTGCCGGTGTGTTGTTTGCCTTTTCTCGGGTAGACTGGATGCAGGTGTTTGGCCTTGATCACGGCATCATTGAGGAAAAGTTGGGGGAAATGTATTGGGAGCTGTTCTCCGAGTCGGAGGTTTTTGTGGACGACGATACGCTCATCGCCCCGCTCGACACGCTGTTTTCCGCCCTTTGCCAGGCCAACGGCATAGACCGCAACGAAGTGGCGCTCCACCTGGTGGAGTGCGAGGAAGTGAACGCCTACGCTTGTCCGGGCAATCATCTGGTGGTGTACACGGCTTTGGTGGCCGAGTGCCGCAGTGAAGCCGAGCTGTGTGGCATTCTTGCCCATGAGCTTGCCCATATAGAGCGAGGGCATGTGATGCAGAAGTTGGTTAAAGAATTGGGTGTGGCTACTCTTGCAGCCATGTTGGCCGACGGCGGTGCGCTGACCGAAGTGATGCAGGTGCTTACCTCTACCGCCTACGACCGCACCCTTGAGGCCGAAGCCGACGACGTGGCAGTGCATTACCTCCTTGCGGCAGGCATCGACCCGCGGCCGTTTGGCGACTTCCTGCTCCGTCTGTCACAGGAAGAAGACTTGCCTGCCCTGGCCGAGTGGATAAGCACCCATCCCGACAGTAAGAAGCGCGTCCAGGCCATCTACACTTTGGCTGAGGGTGAAGGGCACAATTCCGCTTTCCGCTCTTTGATGCCGGAAGACGAGTGGGAGGCTTACCGCCTGCGGTTTGTAAAGGTGAAGTAGACATACGGGCATAAAAAAAGGGCTCCGCTGAGCCCAACCTTTGTTAACCTTAAATCTAATACTATGAAAAACACACTGCAAAGGTACGAATAGAATACGTCTTTGCAAATTTTCCAAAGAAAAACGTGTGTTTTATAACATGTATTAGAAGAAATCCATATCCTTTAAGGAATACCTTTGCCGGAAAGGGTCATTTTGCCGCGTGGGGATAGTCGATGGTGTAGTGCAGCCCCCGGCTCTCCTTGCGCTCCATGGCCTGCTTGGTGATGAGGTAGCCCACGTTGATCATGTTGCGCAGCTCGCACAGCTCGCGGGTGGCCTTGCAGCGCTTGAAGAGGCGTTCCGTCTCCTCGTAGAGTATGTCCAGGCGGTTCCAGGCGCGGGTCAGTCGCAGGTTGCTGCGCACTATGCCCACGTAGGCCTCCATTATCTGGTTCACCTCCTTCATGCTCTGGGTGATGAGGATGCGCTCTTCGCCGGTGATGGTGCCGTCGTCGTTCCACTCGGGGATGTCGGTGTTGAAGTCGTAGCGTTCCAGCACGCTCAGCGCATGGCGGGCGGCTGCGTCGGCATAGACCACGGCCTCGATCAGCGAGTTTGATGCCAGGCGGTTGCCCCCGTGCAGGCCGGTGCACGAGCACTCGCCTATGGCGTAGAGGCGGCGGATGCTGCTTTGCCCGTCCAGGTCCACCTTGATGCCTCCGCACAGGTAGTGGGCGGCGGGGGCCACGGGGATGTAGTCCTTGGTGATGTCGATGCCTATGCTGAGGCACTTCTTGTAGATGTTGGGGAAGTGGCGCTTCGTCTCCTCGGGGTCTTTGTGGGTGACGTCGAGGTAGACGTGGTCTTCGCCGCGCTGCTTCATCTCGTTGTCGATGGCGCGTGCCACTATGTCGCGCGGGGCCAGGGAGAGGCGCGGGTCATACTTCTGCATGAACTCCTGCCCGTCCAGCGTGCGCAGCACGGCGCCGTAGCCGCGCATGGCCTCGGTGATGAGGAAGGAGGGGCGGTCGCCCGGATGGTAAAGAGCGGTGGGGTGGAACTGGATGAACTCCATGTCCTTCACCTGTCCCTTGGCGCGGTACACCATGGCGATGCCGTCGCCCGTGGCCACCAGCGGGTTGGTGGTGTGCAGGTAGACGGCTTCGCAGCCGCCCGTGGCCATGACGGTCACTTTGGAGAGGAAGGTGTCTACCTGGCCTGTCTCCTCGTTGAGCACGTAGGCGCCGTAGCACTTGATGCCGGGCGTGTGGCGCGTGACGATGATGCCCAGGTGGTGCTGGGTGATGATTTCCACGGCGTAGTGGTTGGTGAAGACGGTGATGTTGGGGTGACGGCGGACGGCCTCGATGAGGCTGGTCTGAATCTCGGCGCCGGTGTTGTCCTTGTGGTGCAGGATGCGGAACTCACTGTGCCCCCCCTCCTTGTGCAGGTCGAAGGCGCCGTCGTCGCGCTTGTCGAAGTCCACGCCCCAGCGGATGAGTTCCTCTATTTGGGCGGGCGCGCCCTTTACTACCTTTTCCACGGCGGCGCGGTCGCTTATCCAGTCGCCCGCAATCATCGTGTCCTCAATGTGTTTCTCGAAGTTGTCCACCGCCAGGTCGGTCACCGAGGCGATGCCTCCTTGGGCGAAGTACGTGTTGGCCTCTTCCATGCCTGCCTTGCAGATGAGGGCCACGGTGCCTGCCTTTGCCACTTTCAGGGCGAAGCTCATCCCGGCGATGCCCGAGCCGATGACGAGGAAGTCGAATTTCTGTACCATAGTTTATGTGTGTTGTTGCCGCAAATGTACGCAAACTCTGCTTTTCTTGTACCGCTTTGCGCCGATTATTGCGGGAAATGGCTACCTTCGCGGCAAAAAGAGACGATGAACCGTGTATTTCATGCCCGTATCCTGCCGGGTCATTACCTGGCGCTGGGAGTTTTCGCTTACCTGTTGATTCATGCCTTTTGGGTGCATTCCGCCCTGCTGGCGTTACTTTGCATGGTGGTGCTTGTGCTTGTGGTGGAACGCATTGTGCACACCCAGTACACCGTGACGGCCGACGGCAAGCTGCAGGTAGATCGCGGCCGCTTCTCCAAGCTGAAGGAAATTGCCCCGGCGGACATCCTGCGCGTGGAGCAGGCCAAAGCGCCGCTGCTGGGCAGGCTGTTGGTGTCGCACTGCGTGCTGGTGCACTGCAAGGGCGGGAAGATTCTCACCCTGGTGCCCGTGAAGGAGGAAGAGTTTGTCCGCGTGCTGAGGAAACGGGTGCAGGAAGCTGCCGGGGTAGCATAGTATCGCCACCGCGGTAGCGATACTATGCTTGGTCGGTAGCGATACTACGCTTGGTCGGTAGCGATACTATGCTACCAACCGACCTTCCAGACGGCTCCTGCCCGCACCCAGATGCCGGGTTGCGGGATGTTGCCGTAGTCGTAATACGTCTTATTAAGCAGGTTGTTGGCTTCGGCGTAGAGGCGGAAGCGGGCGTCGTCCCACGACAGGCGGGCGTCAACCAGCGAGTAGGGGCGGTAGGGGCGCATGCGTCCGTCGTGCTCGTAGTTGCCCGTGCGGTCCTGCCAGCGGTAGGACAGGTTCAGCCCCAGCCGTCGCCACAGGCGGAAGCCGGCTTGTGCCACCACCTTGTGGCGCAGGTACTCCAGCGCGTAGCGCGACTGCACGTCGGGTTCCGTCCGCTTGTCCTGGTGGATGTAGGCGTAGGCCACCGACAGGCTGCGCAGTACTTTCTGGCCGCGCCACAGTTCGTCGAAGTTCATTTGCAGCGAGGTTTCCACCCCGGTGGTGTTGACGCGGGCGTGGTTGACCGACTGCCAGGGGGCGTCCGTGCCCTCCGACAGGTCTTTTATCCAGTCTATCAGGTTGGTGCCGCGGTAGTGGTACACGGCGGCGGTGCCCCGTATGCCGGGGGTGAGGTATTTCACGCCCGCCTCGTAGGCCGTCATTTCTTCCGGTTTCAGGTTCTTGTCGGCCTGGTAGCCGTCCACCGTGTAGTAGAGTTCGGTGAAGGTGGGCATACGCAGCGAGGTGTTGAACGAGGCATACAGCTTCCAGTCGCGGGCGAAGCGCCAGCCGATGTCCGCCCCGGGGTAGAAGCGGAAGTTCATTTCGTTGCCCATGTTCTTCACGGCGATGACGCCTGCCGAGAGCGTCAGTCCCCGCCACAGGATGTTGTGCTCCAGGTGGAAGCTCAGGTTCGTGCGGTTCAGCCCCACGGTGTACTGTCCGCCTGCGGGGGCTGGGCGGGGCGTTTGCAGCGGTTCGCCCAGCGTGGTGCTGACGATGCCCTCGTTGCGCAGCTCCGCGCCGAAGGCCGTCTTGCCCAGCGGGGTTTCCAGCGTGTTGTTCAGGTTCAGCCCGTACACGTCGGTGCGGTGGTAGTTGAAGGGCACGGTTTCCGGGCGTCCGCGCACCAGCTCGAAGCGGTCCTCCGAGCGGTTCCAGTAGACGGCCGGGCGGAGGCGGTAGGCCGTGCTCCCGTTGATGTCTGCCTGCACGGCGGTGAAGTACTTGCGCGTGTGCTCGAACTGGTCGTCATACTTCGCGCTGTAAAACGTGTTTGCCCCGTAGTCCTTTTGGGTGAAGCCCGCGTGCCACTGCACGTTCACCCCGGTGCGGGCGTACCGCCCCTGGTAGAAGGCCTTGCCCCGGCGGAAATCGCTGTTCAGGCTGCCGGCGGCATTGCGGCTGAAGCCGTCGCTGCGCGCGTAGCTGCCCGACACCTGGTGGCTGTGCGCCTTGCCCGCGAAGCTGGCATGTCCCCCGCCGTGGAAGAAGCCGTATGAGCCCCCTTCGGCATGAAGCTCCATGCCGCTTTGCGCGTCGATGCGGGTCACGATGTTGATGGCGCCCACCAACGACGAGGTGCCGTACACGCGGCCGGCAGGGCCTTCGAGCACTTCGATGCGTTCAATTTCACTGATGTCTACGGGAAAATCGGCGGCGTTGTGGCCGGTCTGGGGGTCGCAGATGTTGATGCCGTTCAGCAGGATGGAGATTTGGTCGAACGTTCCCCCGCGGATGCTGATGTCCGTTTGTACTCCCATGTCGCCCCGTTGGCGGACATCGATGCCAACGGCGTACTTCAACAAGTCGTTCACACTTTGTGCGGGCGCGGCGGCGATGTCGTCGCGGTCGAGCACAGTTACCATGCGTGCCGCCTGCCCGAGGGCCATGGGGACGCGGGTGCCCGTGACGCTTACTTCCTCCAGCTCGTACTGCATTTCCGGGGCCTTGTTTTCTACCTGTGCGGAAACCGACTGGGTGTTGGCGAATGCCAGCATCGGTATGGCCAGCACGCCGATGTTCACCTCCAGTTTCAGGCTGCGGAAAACAGCATACGGGCGTCGGGTGAAGCACTTGAAACGTACGGCACCACTGAGCCTTTTCATGCTTTTTTTCTTCATTGTTACTACTAAAGTTGGTTAATCCGGGGCAAAGGAAGCGTTTTTCCCTCCTCCTGCCAAAGTTTTTCGCCGCTTTGTCCGCCGTTCCGGCGGTTAATTGGAATAGTTTTCCTATCTTGCAGTCTCTTTGTACTTTTTCTTTCGGGCAAGCGAAAGAAAAAGTACACAACTAAATTATTATCAATATGAAAACTTGTCAACTTGCCATTATCGGCGGAGGGCCTGCGGGCTACACTGCCGCCGAAGCCGCCGGGAAAGCCGGATTGGACGTCGTATTGTTCGAGAAGCAAAGCCTGGGCGGCGTATGCCTGAATGAAGGCTGCATCCCCACCAAGACGCTGCTGTATTCCGCCAAGGTGTACGACAGCGCACGCCATGCCGGGAAGTATGCCATTGCCGCCGAAGGCGTGTCGTTCGACCTGCCTAAAATCATTGCGCGCAAGCAGAAGGTGGTGCGCAAGCTGGTATTGGGCGTCAAGGCAAAGCTCGCCGCTGCCGGGGTGACGGTGGTTGCCGGGGCGGCCGAGGTGCTGGACCGCCATCATGTGCGTTGTGGCGACGACGTGTACGAGTGTGCCAACCTGCTGCTCTGTACCGGCTCGGAAACCGTGGTCCCGCCCATACCGGGCGTGGCGGACGTGCCCTATTGGACGCACCGCGAGGCATTGGAGTGCAAAGAGCTGCCCGCATCGCTGGTGGTTGTGGGCGGCGGGGTCATCGGCATGGAGTTTGCCTCTTTCTTCAACAGCCTGGGCACGAAGGTGACGGTGGTGGAGATGGCGGGCGAGATACTGGGCGGTATGGATGGCGAACTGGCTGCCCTGCTGCGTGCCGAGTATACTAAGCGTGGCATTGCGTTTCACTTGCAGGCAAAGGTAGCGCGCTTGGAGCAAACCGGTGGCGGCATCCGCGTGCACCTGGAGGGCGATTGCCCGCCCTGTGTCGAGGCAGAACGCCTGTTGCTCAGTGTGGGGCGCCGTCCTGCCTTGCAAGGCGCGGGGTTGGAGAACCTGCCGTTGGAACGTGACGCGCGCGGTTACCTTGTGGTGGACGGCCACATGCGCACCTCCCTGCCCGGCGTGTATGCCTGCGGCGACCTGACGGGTTTCTCGCTGTTGGCACATACCGCCGTGCGCGAGGCGGAAGTGGCGGTGCACGACATCCTGGGGCGGGACGACCGCATGGACTACCGCGCCATCCCCGCCGTGGTGTACACCAATCCGGAGGTGGCAGGCGTGGGAGCCACCGAGGAACAGTTGCAGCGGCAAGGCACGGACTACCGTGTGGTGAAACTGCCCATGGCTTACTCCGGCCGTTTCGTGGCGGAAAACGAAGGGGTGAACGGCGTGTGCAAAGTGTTGCTGGGCGGGGCCGACGGCAAGGTGCTGGGGGCGCACGTCTTAGGCAACCCTGCCTCGGAAATCATCACCTTGGCCGCCATGGCCATAGAGCTTGGCCTGACGGCGGAGGAGTGGAAGCGCGTGGTTTTCCCGCACCCTACGGCGGGCGAGATATTCCGGGAAGCATTGTAAAAGCATGGCGTCGTGTTCTTCCTGGCGGCGCGGGCATACACAAGCCGGGAGATGCGTTAAAAGTCAAAACGGAAAAACAATTCAGGCGCGGACCTCGCGGATTTCACGGATTCAATAAACTTAATCCGTGTTGTCCCGCGAAGTCCGCGCCTGAAAAATAATGAATCGTCAGTTCCCTTTTTCCCGTTGTACGTAAGCCTTTACGGGCGGAAGTCGATGCCCAGCAACTGCATGACCAGCGGGGCGATGTCCGTCTGGTTCATCACGGGGATTTCCTGCCTGTCGATGCCGCAGCCATAGGCCACCAGGGTCGTGGGGTCGATGCCCGACAGATAGCCGTGCTTGCCGCCGGAAGCCTGGCGCACGTCGGCTCCCGTGCGGGCGGTGGCCACCGCCACGCCTTTTACCGGCTCCAGGGCGAGCGCTACGCGCGGGTCGCAGCCCACTTCAGCCAGTTTGTCTTTCTCCACGATGCGGAACAGGGCACGGGTCTCTTGGGGCAGCGAGGCGAGTTTCTTGCGGACCTGCTTCAGGGTGGCGTCGTCGCCGGCATCCTTCAGGTAGAGGAACATCATGGCTCCTGCCCCGTGGAAGGCGGCTTTCCAGTTGTCGTTCCCGGGCTTTCCGCTGAGCAGCCCTTCCTGCACCAGCCATACGTTGGGGGCGAGGGTGCGTTGGTAGTTCACGAAGCCGTGGTCGCCGCAGACGATGACCGTGGTGCTGTCCAGCAGGTGGCGGCGTTCCAGGTTTTCCAGTATCAGCCCCACGGCATGGTCGGCTCCGCCCACCGTGGCGCGCACGCGGTCGGAGTCGAGCCCGTCGGCGTGTTGCGCATAGTCGGTGGTGGTGAGGTGGATGGTCATCAGGTTGACGCCGTAGGTGTTCAGCAGGTAGTTGGCCATGGCGGCGGTGCGTGCGTCGCGCATCATGGAGCCTGCCATGAAGTTCTCGTGGTTCAGCTTGCCGGTGGCCTCACGCTCCAGTTCGTCCAGGATGCCTGCGGGCGTGCAGTAGGGCTTGATGTACTCCAACTGGTTGGCTACGCGTTGGGTGGACCAGAATTCGGGCACGTTGTAGCGGATGTGCTCCGACCCTGTGCTGACGGGCCAGAAGAGGGACGCCGTGGTCAGGCCTGCGCGGTCGGCCGCTTCCCAGATGGTGGTTGCCTTGATGGAGTCGGCATACCAGTAGGGGACGGTGGCCTGGTTGCCTGTGAACTGCGCGTTGTAGTAGATGTTGTGCCGGGCAGGCTTCACGCCCGTCACGATGGTGATGTGCGACGGGTAGGTGGCGGTGGGCGTGATGCCCTTGATGCGCCTGACGAACAGCCCGTCGCGCTTCATGCGCTTCAGGTTGGGCGAGGGCATGGTGCTGTCCGTCACCATTTCGGCGCGCATGCCGTCGATGGTGATGAGGATGACGTGCTTGGAGGTGCGGCCGGCGGCAAGGCTTGTTGCTGCCACGGCAAAGCAAAGGAGCAGCAGGGCTGCTCCTTTGCAAAGGGTCTGGTTAATGGAAGAACGGTGCGACATATTCGGATGATTTGTTTTCTACGATAATGCGGTTCATGTTGTACTTGATGACGACGGTCTTGTTCTCCTCGTCCATCGTGAACTCGTCCATGCCTTTGTCCCCGGGGATGAAGGAGGGTATCTGGGCGGTGGTGTAGTTGGCAGCCGAAGGGGTGTTGGCGGCTTCCGTCTCGCACACCGGCAGGCGGATGCCCAGGTCGGCCACGCGGCGGCCTTCGGCGATGAAGATTTCCTGGCGCATCAGGTAGACGATTTCCAGCAGGGCGTCCACGGTGGCGGGCTGGTCAATCATCTCTGCCGTGACCGAGGTGCCCGAGATGTAGGGGATGGCGATGAGGTTGGGCGCCTGGCGGTCGAGCACCAGCCCGCTGCGCAGCGGGTCGTCGGCCGAGGCGGCTACGCGGTAGGCCGAGCTGTTGGGGAACTTCTTGAAGCCGCCGTTGTAGCGTTCTTCCAGCTGGTCGTTGATGCCGGTTTCCACGGGGCGGCTGTTTACCAGCGCCAGCAGGGTGTGCAGGTAGCCCTTGGCGGCAGCCAGGTCGCCGTCAGCCAGGGCGGCTTCGGCCAGTATCAGGTAGGGTTCCTCGGCCTTGGCGATGCAGACGGGGCGTGCCTCGGTGGAGCTGTTTTTCTGGAAATACTTCGGGTCGAGGAAGTCCAGGCGAGGCAGCGGCTGGAAGTTGGTGCCGTACAGGTAGCCTTGGATGGAGCTGGTGAAGCCGTGGTCGCCGTCATACTCCACCATGTGGGTGAAGTCGGCGGAGTAGCCCAGGGCGGTCTTCGCGTAGTCCGTGGCGCGCGCCTTGTCGCCCAGGCGGTAGCAGGCTCGTGCCATGAGGGTGTAGATGAAGGCGCGGTCGTCGTCGGTGGCGGCATAGTCGAGGGCGGTGTCGAAGGTTGTCACGGCCAGTTCCAGGTGGTCTTCCCAGCCCACCACGTCACCCCCGTTCTCGGTGGGGAGTGCCAAGAAGTATTCGCCTGCCAGCAGGTAGGAGTAGCCCTTGATGTAGTACAGGTTGAAGCGTTGCGCGTCGGTCGTGGTGGGGTCGGCGGCCGCTACCACGTCCAGTCCCTGGTCGGCGGTTTCGCGCAGGGTGCCCACGTAGCGTTGCAGGTAGGTGACGTCCTGGTCGGTGTAGAGGATGGTGGGGAAGTCGAACACCTTGCTGCTCTGCGTGTAGTTGTTGAAGTAGTTGTCCGAGAGGATTTCCATCAGTTCGGCGTAGGAGCCGATGATGCTGGCAAACGAGCGGTTGGCTCCGTTCACCCAGGTGGTCATGGCGTTGGGCGTTTCCAGGAACGTTTCTTCGCTCACGTTAGGGTTGATGATTTCGTCCGGTTGCAGCAGTTCGCACGAGGTGCATGCCAGGGCAGCCGTGGCGATACAGAGGTATTTCTTGAGTTTCATTGTGATTCTTGTTTTTTTTATGGTTGTTTCGTCTTTCTAAGTTCAGCCCTACGTAGAAGGCTCTTTTTCACGGGTTTGGTAGCGATACTATGCTGGCGCGGTAGCGATACTACGCTTGGTCGGTAGCGGTACTACGCCAGTCCGGGGCGTGTCAGAAGCTCAGGCGGATGGTTCCCACATACTGCCGCGGGGTGGAGTAGGTGGAGTAGTTCAGGCCGCCTACCGACACGGCTCCCTGCGAGCGTCCGCCGGCCAGCACGGCTTCGGGGTCGACCGACGATGCCGTGAACGACAGGGGGTTGTAGACGTTGAAGGCCACGTTGATGTTCTTGATGTACTTGGCCGGCTTGAAGTCGTAGGACAGGCCGATGTTTCTGATTTTTATGTAGTCCGACTTTTCTACGAAGAAGTTGGTGAAGTTCAGCCAGTTGGCAGCCTGGTCCAGTCCCTCGAGGGCTTCTTCGGGGATGGCGTCGTCCTTCAGCCCCTTGGAGAAGCGGAACTGGCGGTCGAACGAGTGCACGTGCCCGCCGTACTGGTAGTCGCCGTTCATCATGAAGGTCAGGTTCTTGTAGGTGGCAAAGAGGGAGAAGTTGCCATAGCCCTTGGGCAGCGTCTGTCCCAAGTCCTGCAAGGGCAGCACTTCCTTCAGCGTGTTGTCGGGGTTGAGCACGGCCTTGTAGCCGCGGATGAAGCCTACCGATTTGCCTTCGGCCACGGCCGTCTGCACGGTGCGGGTGGAGAATCCGCCCACGGCGAAGGGCACGGCGGTACCCAGGTCGAGCACCTTGTTCTTGTTGGTGTTGAACGAGGCGTTCAGCCGCACGTTCCAGTCGCGCGTGTTCACCAGTTGCAGTCCTAAGCTCAGCTCGATGCCCTTGTTCTCGATTTCACCGGCATTGGCCAGGTAGTTGGCTTCCTGTCCGGAGGAGGGCAGCGAGGGGATGCTGAACAGGGCGTCTTTGGTCAGCGCGTAGTAGTAGGTGAAGCCCAGGTTCACCGTCTGGTTGAAGAGCACCACGTTGAAACCTGCCTCGTAGGAGTGTTTCTTTTCAGGCGCCAGGTCGGGGTTGCCGTAGTTGCCGAACGAGGCGGCCTGGTTGCCCAGGAAGGAATTGAACGCTACCGTGCGCTGGTACTCGAAGGGCGGGGGATAGCTGCCGGCGATGCCGTAGTTGGCGAAGAGGCGGAAGTTGTTGAGCAGGCCGTTGCTCACGATGTCGCGCATGAACGGTTCGTCGGACATGATGTACGAGAAGCCCACTTTGGGGTAATACTGCCAGCCCACGTTGTCGCCGAAGGCGGTGTTGTAGTCCGAGCGCAAGCCCAGGTCGATGTAGTAGCGGTCTTTGAAGCCGATGTTTTCCTGGATGAACCAGCCGTAGTTGTACAGGTAGCTCAGCCACTCGCCGGCGGTCAGCGTGCCGGCGCCTTCGATGATTTGCGCGCCGTCGCGCACGTTGGTGCCGTTGTAGGTGGACTGGTGGTCATAGGTGCTGAAGTACTGGAACCCTGCCGTGGTGATGGAGCTGAACAGGTCTTTGTAGCGGTATTTGTACTGCCCGTTCAGGTCGATGGTGAGGCCGAAGTACTTGCGGTCGAAGTTGCCGATGCTGCCGGCGTCCGACGTGCCTTCCGGTTCCTGCTGTGTGTGGATGAGGTATTCGTTGGTGGTGATGCGCTTGTTGGTGTTCACGCGGTAGTCCACGCCCATCACGCCTTTCAGCGTAAGGTTCTTCAGGGGCTGGTAGCTCAGCGACTGCGACGTTTGGAAGCGGCGCACCGACTCGCGGTTGTTCTGCAACGCCTCGGCCTTGTTGACGAAGGCCTTCATCTGGCTGTAGGCGTAGTCGTCCAGCGCGTCGATGTCGGCGCCGTAGCTCACCAGTTCGCCCTGCTGGTTGGTGTAGTGGAAGTTGGTGGCGGCAGAACCTTCGGTAAACCACAGGCCCGTGTATCCGCCCTGGTTGCCGTTGCGGCTGCGCGAGAAGTCCTGGATGACCATGCCGAAGGAGTTCTGGTACTCAAGGCCTTTGCCCAGTTGCACGCGCGAGCCGAAGCGCAGGTCGTACTTGCGGTCTTCGTTCTGGTTGTGTATCAGCGTACCGGTGCTGTTGCTCATGCTGGCGCCGAAGCTGTAGCCGTACTTCTCGGTGCCGCCGTCGAAGCCTATGCGGTACTTCTGCGTGAAACCCGTCTTGTGCAGCAGGTCTTTGGTGCGCTCAAAGTGGTAGAACTGCCCGTTGGCCACGTCGGCTTCGAGCTGGGTTTCCACGTAGTAGCTGGTCTTCTGGTCGCGGCCCTTCTTGGTGAAAATCTGGATGACGCCGTTGGCTGCGTCCGAGCCGTAGAGCGTGGTGGCTGCGCCGCCGGTGACGTATTCTATGTGGTCGATGTTCTCCATCGGGATGTCGCCTATGGAGCCGGACACGGCGCTGTTGCCGCTCAGCGAGTTGTTCAGGGTGGTGCCGGTGTTTAGGTTGTCCACGCGCACGCCGTCCACGTAGATGACGGGGGTGGAGTTGGAGAACGCCGACGACAGGCCGCGCGACTTCACCAGCGACGTGGTGCCTGCCTGGCCGCTGTTCAGGTTGATTTGCACGTTGGGCAGCGCGTTTTGCAGCATCTGGTCCACGCGGGCGGTGGGCATGAACTTCAGTTCGTCTTCACCCACGGTGGCCACGTTGGACGACAGGCGGCGCTTCTGCACCTCGGCGCCCTGTCCGGTCACTACCACTTCGTCCAGCTTGAAGTTGTCCTCGTCCAGCTGGATGGTAACTTCTGCATTGGGTTCCACCCGGATGGTCTGTGTCACGTAGCCTATGTAAGAGATGCGCACGGTGGCTCCCTGGGCGGCGGTCAGCTGGAATTCGCCGTCCACGTTGGTCACGGTGCCTTCCGAGGTGTCCATAATCATCAGCGAAACGCCGGGCAGCCTCTCCATGGTCTTTTTGTCGAGGATGATGCCCTTCATTTTCACTTTCTCCAGTGTCTTGGAAACGGGTTCGTTGGCAGGCAACAAGTCCGTGTCCTGTCCGTTGCCTTCTGCGGCCATAGCCGGGGCAAGGCTCCCCAGGGCCATCAAGCCAATCAAAATAGTTTGTTTCATCGTTATGTGTGAATGGTTAGTAAATGTATGTTTGTTTCACACCCTATTGACACAGGGAGGTGGCCTGATAGCGTGACAAGGGTGTGTATATTTCGTTTCAATCTTGTTTCACACCGACTGTAGAGATGTCTTGAGGTAGTGGCGCAGCAGCCTCAGGGCAAGGTGGTAGTGGTTTTTGACCGTGCTTTCGGAGACGCCCAGCCGGACGGCGATTTCTTTGTTGGACAGGCTGCGCCGGCTTTTCAGCAGGAATACATGGCGTTGGGGCAGGGGCAGCCGGCCGATAGCTTTCATGAAGCAGGCGTAGCGTGTGTTGCGTTCCATGCGTTCTTGCAAGTCGGTGTCGGCTATGCTGTTCAGTTGTGAAGCATCGAGGCTGGTTGCCCGGACAAAGATGCCGGGGGTGTCGCGCAGCAGGTTGAGTGAGGCATTTTTCACCACGGTATAGAGGTAGTTTTTCACGCTGGTGGTGATGCGGAGGGAAAGGTGCGACTCCCACAGGCGAAAGAAGACTTGCTGCACCAGGTCTTTGGCGCGCTCGTCGTCTTGCAAGTAAGTGGCCGAGAGGGTGCAGAGGGGCGCATAGTAGGTGGCATACAGGTAGGTGAAGGCTTCGGGGTTGCCGTTGTGCAATCCATCGAGCAACGATTGGTCGTTGGTCAGAGAATATTTCTTTTTCATAGCCAATGTCTGTTAAGTCGGTTTTTATGTCTTTCAAAAAACCGGTGCGAAATTAGGCAGGCTATGTTACGTGTGGGTTACAGCAGGGTTGTGTTTGCATAACGCAGTTGTGACAAAACGTTTTCAGAGGAGAACCCGCCGGATTGGCTTTGCAAAGTTGCCGGAAATTGCCGGGTTGGAATTATTTTTTGTGTAAAGTTGAAAAATGTACTAATTTTGTTAGCCCTATATGTACGATTATATAAATGAGGACTGACAATAACAAACTAATTTGCCATGAAACTATCTTTGCAATATCCCGTGATTTTGAAGACACTGACATTATTGGTAATGGTCATGGTGTTATCCTGCACCACCGGCAAGCCCGATTATGAAGGCATGGTCACTGAGAGACAATCCGAATTATACGTCCGGCAATTCAAGACGATGTTCGACAGCTTTCCGGAGAGCCGGAAAGTACAGCTTGCCGAGTCTGTGAAAAGGTACTCCGCAAGGCTGGATGCCTTATTGGATAGCGCAAAGTATTACAAGGAAGAGAAGCGGCGGCGGATAGCGGACATCAAAAACCGTCCGGTAACTTCTGATGCCGGGCTGTTAGCTAAATATATAGACTTGTATGGTGAGTATATCGTCAGCAGTTTCGATTCATCCTTTGTTTACGCCCATAAAATCCGGGAGATTGCCAGTCGCATGTCCGACCCCGATATCAAGGCTCAGGCGGCTATTCTGCTCAGCAATATGTACATTCAAGGCGGCTATTTCCGGGAAGCAGACCAGGCTATCTATGATTTTGATGAAGGGGCATGCTCCGACTCCATGAAAATTCAAGTCGGCATCGCCCGGTTTAATCTTGAATACGAGAATTGTTTCTTTTTTGCCTGGCGTTTGTATAGTCCCAATGTGGCCCGCCAGAACATGCTGCGCATTTACGACGAGATTTTCCCCCTTTTGCTCGATGATTCTTACGAGATATATTATATGAAGATGCTGATGGCATTTTCCAATCACGAATATAAGCAGTCGGAGAATTATGGCAACATCATTCTCACCAAGACAGCGAAAGGCAGCCCGGAATACATCAAAACCATTGGCGATATCGGGTTCAGTAAGATGGGCTATGGAGAGTTTGCCGATGCCATGCGTTATATGATTGAGGAGGCACAATACGGCATCCGGTCGGGTTCGACCAATTATTATTCTTTGCGTAAGATAGCCGAATTGGTTTACGTGATGGGCGATTTGGCACGGGCGGCGAAATACATAGGTTTCGCGATGGACAATGCCACAGAATTCAATTCCAAATACCGCATCATCGAGAGTTCCAAAAGCTATCCCATCATAACCATGCAGCTACGCAGCAAGATTGAACGTGACCGCACCAAGGCTTACATATTAAGCTTTGTGATGCTTCTTGCGCTGGTACTTCTTGCACTCTCCACCTTATATATCATAAAACAGCGGCGGAAAGTATATGCCCAGGCTCAAGAACTCAACTTGCGTAACCGGCGACTCGAAGCAAAGAACAAGGAAATAGAAGAAGCCAATCGAAACCTGAAAGATAACCGGGGAGTGACAAGCGTGCTCGTGGGCAAGATGATGTCCGGCATAGCCACGCGCAGGGAATTAATCGACCAAATGAAGAAAGAACTTTCCGTTAAAATCAAAGCAAAGCAATACGATAGTTTGAGCATTATGGTAGAGAAATACACCAAGGAGATAGCATCTACCTATCTGGATGTGGACGAAGTATTGCTTGCTTTCTTCCCTAATTTCGCCAAACAATTCAATGCATTGCTCCGCGAGGACTGCCGTTTTGAGGTGAAACCTGGCAGCCTGCCCATCGAGATGCGTATCTTTGCCTTATGGCGTATCGGGGTCAGAAAGAATGAGAGTATAGCCAATTGCCTGCAATATTCGCTCAATACGATTAAGAGCTATAAAACGCGGGTACTGAACGCTTCGCTTTACGGCAAGGAAGAATTCTACGACCGCTTAATGCAGATTGCAATAGACATTACTGAATAAGAGAGTAAGATACAGGAATATGGACTGCACTCATGGCTTCCCTTTCAAGGGGGGCGTGGGTGCAGTTTTTTTGTAGCTTATTGGGAGTATATAGGGCCGGTGGTTTTCATTGCGTGCCAGGAAAACAGGGAGCATTTAGGCGCAAAATGCGAAGGGGAAAAGTATATTGAAGATATATTCTAAATGATTCAAACATTTGATAAACAGGTATATATTACTGCCAAGAGGGTATATACGGTAGGAAAATTGGGATTGCTTTAGGGCAGGTGTAACTTTGCAGCACATCAATCGCATGATAGCCAGCGACTGGCTACAGGCAAATAAAAAAATAACCCTAAAAACTTATTAAAACAATGAAGAGCTTATTACATCTGCTGATTGGCGCTGCGCTAATAGTTTCGTTTGGAAGCTGTAAGCAAAAAGCGTCCGAGACAAAAAACTTGGGAGAAAGCCTGCCGCGCGCGGAAACTCCGGCCGTGCTCAACGATTCTGTCAATACTATGCTTGCCCGTGCGCAGGCCGACAGCCTCGACATCCACAGCATCATGATTGTGAAAGATGGCAGCGTCATCTATGAAAAATGGCAAAGCCAGGGGAAGCCCGAAACGCCCCATGTCCTCAACTCCGTGAGCAAGACGTTCACATCGCTCGGCGTAGGTCTGGCGATTGCCGACGGCAAGATGAAACTTGATGACAAAGTTATCAGTTTCTTCCCCGACAAACTGCCTGCAAAAGTGAGCGACAATCTGGCCGACATGGACATCCGCGACCTGCTTACCATGACCTGCGGCCATGCCAATGACCATACTTACGAGATGCAGCAACTGGCCAAGGAGAATCCTTCGATGGACTGGGTGAAGCAATTCCTCAGCTATCCTGTGGAATTTACGCCGGGCGAAGTGTATTGCTACAACAGCGTGGGCACCTTCATGTTATCGGCCATTGTGCAGAAAGTAACCGGCAAGAAGCTGCTGGATTATCTTGACGAACGCATCTTTGCGCCTTTGCATATCGAGGATGCGTGCTGGGGCGAAACCAAAGAAGGGCAGAACTTCGGTGGTTGGGGGCTTTACCTTAAGACGGAAGATCTTGCCAAAACCGGTCAGTTGATTCTCCAAAACGGGAAATGGAATGGTAAGCAGCTCGTCCCTGCCGAATGGATTGCCGAAATGACTAAGAAGCAAGTGCCGAGTGCTCCCGCCGGCATCAATGCCACAGAACTTGTGGCAGAAAAAGCCGACCCAGACTGGATACAGGGCTACGGTTATCAGATGTGGATGTGCCGCCATCAGGCTTTTCGTGCCGACGGTGCTCGGGGACAGTTCATTCTTGTGCTTCCCGAGCAGAACACGGTCATAGCCATGACTGCTGATACTCCGCGCATGCAGGACGAACTCCAATTAGTATGGAACTACATCCTCCCTGTGCTTAATACCTTGAAATAAGATGGTTTACCTAAAAAGAATTTATAAACAAGACATGAAAATCATGAAAAAACTAATCCTGACAACACTTGTAACGGTTGGCATCGGCCTGTCGGCAATGGCCGGCGAACCGGTAAAATTAGCCGTGAGAATGGATGACATGGGGGCGTTCCATTCAGTGAACACAGCCGTGATGGACATCTACCGTAACGGCATCTCGCAAACGGTGGAACTGATGCCCGTGGCGTCGTGGTACCCCGAAGCCGTGGAGATGCTTGAAAACGCTCCCGGCCTGGATGTCGGTGTGCACCTGACCATTACCAGCGAGTGGGAGAACGTGAAATGGCGTCCGTTGACCGATGCCAAATCGCTGGTGGACGAAAAGGGCTATTTCCTTCCTATGATTTATCCCCGCGATGCCTATCCAGGTTTGTCATTCACCGAGCGTGGATACGATTTGGCTGAAGTTGAAAAAGAGTTCCGTGCACAGATTGAACGGGTCATAAAAGACGTGCCACGCGTGTCGCACATCACAGGGCACATGGGGTGCACCATTTTCTCCCCTGAAGTCAACGAGCTCATCGTGCGCCTTGCCAAGGAGTACAACTTGGTATCGATGGATAAAACCCATGCCAAGGATTATGGCTACGAGTTCATCTCCTACGCCGACGGCGCTTACGGCATGCTGCCCGGCAAGTGCAAGACGCTCGAAGAAAAAGAAAACTCTTTTATCAACATGCTCAAAAATCTCAAGCCCGGAAAGAAATATATGTTTATCGACCATCCGGCGTATGACGATGCCGAAATGGCCACTGTGTTCCATATTGGCTACGAAGATGTGGCTGCCGACCGTCAAGGCGTAACCTGCCTTTATAAGAGCGAACGCGTAAAGAAAGCCATCCGCGACAACAACATACAGTTGGTTACCGTCAACGAACTCGTGAACGGACTGCCTCGCCAACACGATGCCAAGGTGGTGAAAGCCATTGACAACTACATGAAAGTAGCCCGTGAGAAGGGGCTTGATATTCATTCGATGATGGTGCTGCAAGGCGGCAAGGTCCTTGGAGAAAAATGGCAAAGCCGTGGCGACGCGGCAACTCCCCATATCATGAACTCCGCCAGCAAGACGTTGACCTCTACAGCCGCCGGATTTGCAGTGGCAGAGGGAAAACTGAAGCTCGACGACAAAGTTATCGGTTTCTTCCCCGGCAAACTACCTGCAAAAGTGAGCGACAACCTGAAGAATATGACTGTGCGCGACCTTCTTACCATGACTTCCGGACAGGCAAAAGCCAATACTACCGCCCAACGTCAGACCAAGCAAGACTGGGTAGAGGCCTTCCTGGCCGAACCGGTACCCTACAAGCCGGGCACCTACTATGCCTACAACGGATTGGGTACATTCATGGTTTCTGCAATTGTACAGGAAGTGGTAGGAGAGAATATCTTTGACTATTTGACTTCCCGCCTGTTCCGTCCATTAGGAATTACGGGCATCACTTGGGATGAAAGCCCGGATGGCATCAACTGCGGAGGTTGGGGAGCTTACCTGAAGACTGAAGACATGGCGAAGATAGGCCAGTTCTACCTCCAGAAAGGAAAGTGGAACGGCAAGCAGCTTCTTCCGGAATGGTGGATAGAGGAAGCCACCAAGGCGCAAGTGCCCTCACGTCCCGGCGGCATGACCGACGATGAATACAAGAAGAAAGACCCCGCCAACAACGACTGGATGCAAGGATACGGATACCAGATCTGGCGTGGCCGCCACAACACGTTCCGTGCCGACGGGGCCAACGGGCAATATATCTTAGTGCTCCCCGACCAGGATGCCGTAGTGGCCGTGACTGCCGACCTCAAAAACATGGCTGAAGAACTCAATCTGATTTGGGACATTATTCTTCCTGTCCTCAACAAATAAATAATCAATATTCACCCTAAAACAACACACATGATGAAAAAAGTCATTTTATCTGCCATTGTGTTGATGGTATCAGCCTTTGCATTTGCACAGACGCGAACCGCCCCCGTCAAGGTAGAGGGCGGGATGATTGAAGGTGTAGTCATCGACGGTGTCAACACCTACTTCGGAATCCCCTTTGCCGCTCCGCCTGTGGGCGAACTGCGCTGGAAAAAGCCCCAGCCTGTACAGCCGTGGCAAGGCGTCCGCTTTTGCGACCGTTTTGCACCGGCACCGATGCAGAATATGAATGCCCGTCGGCCCAAAGTGTGGAAGAATGTGGCCGAGATGAACCCTACAACAAGCGAGGACTGCTTGTATCTCAACGTCTTTGCCCCGGCAAAGAAATCCGATAAGCCCTATCCGGTGATGGTATGGATATATGGCGGCGGTTTCCACCAGGGTGGAACGGACGGTCCGGTGTACCGGGGCAACAAGTACGCCAAAGAAGGTGTCATTATGGTTTCCATAGCCTATCGGTTGGGCGTGTTTGGCTATCTTGCCCATCCGGAACTCAGCAAAGAGAGCGGGCACGGCTCGGGCAACTATGCGTTGTATGACCAGATTGCCGGGCTGAAATGGGTTAAGGAAAATATCGCAGCCTTCGGAGGCGACCCCAACAACGTCACGGTATTCGGCCAAAGTGCGGGCTCGCGCAGCATCCAGGGATTGCTGTGTGCCAAGGGCACGGAAGGACTCTTCCAACGTGCCATTCCCCAAAGCGGATGTGCCATCCGTGAAGATGCCAAATGCTTGCCTCTCAATGAAAACGAGGCACTCGGAAAAGCCTTCTTCGAAAGCATAGGCATCACCAGCCTCGAAGCTATGCGGGCCATTGATGCGGTGACTCTTCAGCAACTTTATCAAAATTCTACCTTCACTCCTAAGTTCCGTCCCGCCATTGACGGTTCGCTTATCGTAGAAGACTTTAACGACGCTACACTTGGTGGACGTTATCTTGATATTGACTATATGATAGGCTACACCAAGGATGATGTACCCAAGGCAAACTTCCCGAAAGCCGTGGGCCGTTGGGCCGACAACCAGGTTGTCAACCTTAACCGCCGTCCCATCTACGTCTACAGTTTCGACCATCCGCAGCCGGAAGACCCCAACAATCCCACGAAAGACTCGTTTGGAGCCCAAGGAGCCGTCCACTCTGCCGAACTTCCTTACATGTTCGGACAAGTGGAGTTGAGCACGAAACCCATGAAAAAAGAAGACTACGAACTGGCCGAACGCATGGTGAAGTATTGGACCAATTTTGCCAAATACGGCAATCCCAACGGATTGGCCGCCGGCGACTGGAAGCCTTACACCAAAGATGACCAATATGTGCACCACCTCGATGTGAAACAGTAATTATAAATCCATTAAAACAAACCTGATCAAAAAATGAAAAACTTTTCGAAATCAATTCTTGCAATCGCTCTGTTGTTCCCGTTGCAGGGCTTTTCTCAGTCAAATGTTACGCCCAAAGACTCTACTGCAGTCAAGGAAAATGCAGGCGAAATAAAAGACGCCATCAGTTTGCTCAACGCCTCAAGCGCCAGCGAGCCTCGCGCCGTACCTATTGGCTTGCCTGCCGCCTACACAGTCGTGCGCCAGGATGGCTTGCCGGTTACTTATTTCTGGGACCCCAATGCCACCAATCTCCATTGGCGCCAGGACGGCTCGCTGCAGAGCACCCGAACGATGCCTATGTCCATGACAGCCATCTACGAGGGTGAAATCGGCGTAGGTGTTGATTCATATACCCGTTTGGGCACCCAACAATTCAAGGGCAATGCCAAGTATGCTACCAACACCTTGGGCAAACATTCTTTTAATGTCGGCCTGTCCGGGGGGCTGGGCAAAAAAACGACTTTCTCGCTCAATGCCTACAACAACATGGATCCCGGTAACGTGATGCTGCAATTCACGCGTTTTGCCGACCGCGTCCAGTTCTACACAGGCACGCTTACCCACCAGTATGATGACAAGGGCTCTGCTTTCTCCGTGTTCTACAAGTACACCGACATGCACGACCTGTCCAGTACGGTCAGCCAGGCACCTTTCTTCTGGGTGGGCGATGGCTCGATCAAAGAGTTCGATGATTTCGTAATCGGTAAAGATAACTACGGAAACAACGATGGTGTCATCACTTACCAGGACATCCGTACCGGCAAAATGGTGACAGCCAATTACAACGACTTGGCTCATAACCATTCCCATGAGGTCAAATTCATGCTCGACCATAAGTTTGACCCGCGGACTACGTTGTTCCTGCGCGCCAAAGCTTCCTTTGCCAAGCGCAATACCCTTGCTGACAATACCCAAAATATTCTTGTCGAACAGACCCGTGACTATTACGACGGTAGCGGTAGCTATACCGGTCGCGTACAGCGCCGTCTGGCTCAGATTGGCGATGGCAACATTGAAGACTACATGCTGGTGGCCCGCCTGAACAAGAAAACGGACCGGCACGATTGGAATGTGGCTGTTTTTGATTACCTGGAGCATGTGGACTACGGCACCTCTTCGGTGCAATACGACCACGAGGTGAAAGCCAATCCGTTGCGTCTGCGCTTCAACGGAAATCAGTTCTTCAACTTCAATGCCAGCGGCCAGTTTGCCAAAGGTTGGGAAAACAAGGCCGGCGCGTTCCTGTTCGACACCTGGAAGGTACATCCCTTCGTGAAGCTCTCTTATGGAGCCCGTCTGGAATACTTCAATCTGAACGTTGACTACTCGAAGGATGCCCGCTTCGCCGGCTTCTACCTCGGCGGTCCTACAAAGGACGGCAACGGCACCGTCAGTCTCACCGGTGACAGGCTTCACGGTTTCAACTATTCGGTGTCGTTCATCCCGACCATCAATTTCACCAAGAACTTCGGATTCGACGGAGAAATCAACTACATCACCATGTATCGCCATATCCAGGGCTTCTACGGTGCCAATGCGCCGCTGTCGAAGACACGTCCCCATACCTTGGCCCGTGCCGGGTTGTTCTTCAATCATAGGCTTTTCAATGTAGTGTCATCTTTCACGTATTCTTATCGTAAGGGCGACTCGGGCCGTATCACCGTACCGAGCGAAAATCCCAACGAAAGCTCCGTCATGGTGCCTTATCATCAGGCAATACGCACCATAGGGTGGAAGACCGACCTCATGCTCACTCCTTTCAAGGGATTCTCGCTCAACGTGATCTTTACCCTTCAAGACCCGAAACTGGCTATGTACAAGTTCTCGGCCTTCGGTAAAGACTATGATTTTGCCGGCAAACAGATGACCAATCTTTCAAAAATCTTGCTTGACATCAATCCCCGATACTCTTACAAAGGATTCAACATCTGGATGAGTGCCCGTTATTCCAGCAAGAAGTATGCAAACGTGGGCAACTCCATTGTCTTTGACGGCCGTTGGGAAACCTTTGCAGGGGCCAGCTACAAAATCAGCAAGTATGCTACCTTCACCGCCAATGTCGTGAATTTCCTGAACACCACCGGTCCTGCCGGCAACGTTCCCGGGTCGGCCCTTATCACCGACGGTTCACAGTTTGCAGGGTCGCTGATTGCCGGTTCCTACATCCGTCCCTTCCAAATGGAGTTTGGCCTTAACATTAATTTCTAAGGTTTGCAATAAAAAGGTTACTTCGGTAAGTACCGTATTTCTGTTCATGGGGGTGTGTCGGAAACTGATGCACCCTCTCTTTTTAATCACAAAGGGGTGGTTGAACCTCATTCCGGCATCCCCCTCCGATAATTCCGAAAAAACATGGTTAAACATATTTTGTTTTGGTGCACAATGGGCATAATGGCTTTTGGGCGGCCTGCTTATGCGCAGTCATTATTGACTTCGGCGTTAGTCCAAGGAACGTATGGTTCCAAATATCGCACTACCTTGGGTCTCTATTATCGCACCGAAGACCACTTTCAGGGCACATCACGCTGGTTTGCCAATATGCAAGGCGAGTATCGTCCGCTGCCTGTACTTTCGTTCTTTGGCGGATACACGTTTTTGTACAACCACGCTTACTTGGCAGACAATCTGCAATACTGGCAACCGCGCCATCGGCTGTTTGCAGCAGTCATGCCCCGTTGGGACTGGAATGGGTTCAACTTCAACTACCGCCAGATGTATCAAATAGTGCAGTGGAACGACCATGAACATCGCCATCAGAATGCCCAAAGATTGAGAAGCCGCATTTATGCAGAATACTCAACGGGGATTGCTGCCATTTGTCCCTTTGCTTACTACGAACTGTTTCTTGATGCGCGCGACCGTCTCCAGTTGAGAAAGCATCAATTCACCATAGGAGCCAGTTACTACGTGACTTTGGCCAACAAAATCAGTCTGCAATATCGTCGTATATTCCGCCCTGACGGAAAGTTGCCGACTGATGGCCTTGACGTGGTGGGCATTTCCTACATGTTCTTGTTCAAGACAGGGTAATATCCGTCGGCCACGGTCTTCGTGTTTCAGAGTTTTGTGATGACTTCGTAACACACGGCGTCTTGGAATTGGCGGGCTCTCCTTCCCGACAGCGTGTTCTGGTTCATGATGGCGAAGGCCACCCAATGCCCGTTCTTTGCTTGCAGGTAGCCGGCCAGGCAGCTCACGCCCGTGTAGGTGCCCGTCTTGGCATGTACGCGGCGGAAGCCGGGGGTGCGGTAGCCCATGCGGTGCTCCAGCGTGCCGTCGACGCCGCTCACGGGCAGGGCTTTGTAGAGCGACTGGAAGACGTCGGTGCGCCCGTAGGCGTAGCGCAGGAAGGCTACCAGCAGTTCGGGGGTCACGTAGTCGTAGTGGGACAGCCCGCAGCCGTCGGCCAGGTTGTAGTCATCGGGGTCAAGGTCCAGCTGCTCGATAAGGTCGTTCACGGCGTCCAGCCCGTCGTCTGCCGAGATGTAGCGCCGTCCGGTGGCCTGCTTGCCCAGGCGGTAGAGCAGGGCTTCGGCGTTGAGGTTGTCGCTCTCCTTGAGGCATTGGTCGAGCACGTCCTGCATGGACGTTTCATGCACAGCCACGCGCACCGCGAGGCTGTCCGGATGGAATTCGCGGAAGCCGTATAGGGGGTCGGCCGTCACTCCGCGTTCTTGCAGGCGTTCTACGAAGGTGTGCATGAAGAAGTCTTGCGAGGAGTAGAGGTTGATGACCCGTGCCGTGCGTCTGCCCACATTGCCCGTGGCCACCAGCGTATTGCTATTGTGCATCCAGTCGCGCGTCAGGCGGAAGCCTCCGGCGCGGGGGTTGCCGCTGGTGGTGCGGTTCACCAGGCGGTAGTAGGTGGAGGCGGGAGTGCACCGCAGCAGGGCGGGCATGCCGCGCTCGGCGGGACGGGCGGAAACGGTGACCACGCCTTTCTCCAGCATCAGGGGCGAGAGGTAGGGCTGGAAGGCCGAGGGGTTGTCGTCCCACAGCCAGCCGCTGCCCCAGTGCAGGGAGTCTTTCATCGACACGTCGCCGTACACCTTTCCGGCAATGACGGAGAAGGGCAGGCGGGCAACGGCTTCTGCCAGCGAGTCGAGGGCCTCGTCGTCGAACTCGGGGTCGAAGCCGCCCACCACGTAGAGGTCGCCCCGCAGGGTATCGGCCTGCACGGTGCCCCGGTACCACACCTCGGTGCGGAAGGGCTCGCGTGCGTCGGGGTGCGACAGGGCGGCGATGGCGGTGAGCAACTTCATGGTGCTTGCCGGGCGCGACAGGCGGTCGGCCTGGTAGTCATAGACGGGGCGGCGGGCGGTGAGGTCGTAGATGGCGATGCCCGCATTGGAGCCTTGAGGCAGGTACTTTGCCACTATCGAGTCGAGGCGGTGGGCCAGTGCGAGGGTGTCGGCAGTGAGGGTATCGGCGGGTACCGCCTTTTGTACGGCCGGCGCAAGGGTATCGGTGTATAGGGGTTCTGTCTTTGCCTCTTGTGCGGCAAGGGTGAGGGTGCAGGCTGCGAGCAGCAGGCTGAGCAGGGCTTTTTTCATTATCTTCGTTATTTTGCGGGACAAAGGTACAAACATTTCCCCGGAGGTGCATCAAAATGCTGGGGTAAGTGATTGGAAGAATAGCCTATTTCCTCCGTGCCAGCCAGCGGCGCACAGGTTCGTCGTACACTTTCAGGATGAGGTAGGTCAGGGCGATGCTGCCGAAGAATACCAGCAGGGCTGCCGGCCAGGCCTGGGAGAAAGGAATCTTCTCCTCGCCGTCCCACAGCCAGGCGTAGAACAGGTACATGAAAGGGTAGTGCACCACGTACACCGGATAGGAAATGTCCCCGCAGAACTTGCAGATGCGCGAAGTGCCGTTGTCCGTCGCCTTGCCCGAGGCGCCCAGCCACACCAGCAGGGGGAAGATGAGGATGACGCACACGGAGTCGTACAGCCCGTTGAGCCACAGCCTGTCCGCCCCGCCCACGTGGGGCATGCAGAGCAGCACTATCACGCCCAGGCTGCACAGCCAGAACGCCCCGCGGATGTGTACCGGCTTGAACACGCGCGACATCAGCAGCCCCGCCGAGAAGGCAAAGAGCAGCCGCAGCATGCCGCCGGGGAAATTGGTGCCTGACAACGACCAGCCCACGCCCAGATGCCCGTAGCCCGACCCGTTGCCTATGGCATACGAGGCCAGTCCGATGCCTGCCAAGGCCACCAGCACTGCCAGCCACCGGGTGGACAGCTTCCGGATGAACAGGGCGTAGAGAATGTTGCCGATGTATTCGAAGAACAGCGACCAGTTGGGCCCGTTCAGCGGGTACATCTCATTGTTGCCCCGCACGTCGACTGCCGTCCCCGGCACCGCGGGGATGAGGAACAGGTTGAGCAGCATGGCAAGCATCACCACCGAGGTGGCCACATGCGTGCCGTCCCACCGCTCGCTGCCCTGCACGAAGTAGGTGATGGCACCCAGCACCACGCCCATGATGACCATGGGGTGCAGGCGGATGAGGCGTCGTTTGAAGAACTCTTTGGTCGTAAGTGAGCGTTGCCAGCGGTCATCGTAAGCATAGCCGATGACGAATCCGGATAAGATGAAGAAGAAGTCCACAGCCAGGTAGCCGTGGTTGAAACCCTGGTCGATGGGGCTGGTGGCAAAGCCCTCGAACACGTGGTACCACATGACGACCAGCGCCGCCACGCCGCGCAGCCCGTCCAGCAGTTCATAATGGGGTTTGGAGTCCGCGAATGTTGCGGAAGATGCCTTTTCCATGAGAGGGGGGAGGGAGTGTTAAGTGAATAGTGATAAGTGTTTAGTGATTAGTGTGTCAAATGAATAGTGATGAGTGTTTAGTGATTAGTGTGTCAAGCAGCAGGTCCGTTTTTATGCCTTTTGCCACTAACCACTAATCACTAATCGTTAATCACTGATTTACGCGTACTGTGCCCAGTCGGTGTTGCGCATGTCGCCGCTCTTGGCCAGCTCGGCGTGCATGCCCAGGGCGGCACGGATGGCGTGCGGGGTCTGAGCCTTGCCGTCGGTCAGCTTCAGGTAGTCCCAAAGGATGTTCTTGTAGTCGGGGTGCACGCAGTTCTCTATGATGGTCTGTGCGCGTTCCTTCGGGCTCTTGCCGCGCAGGTCGGCCACGCCCTGTTCGGTGACGATGATGTTCACGTCGTGTTCCGAGTGGTCGTGGTGCGACACCATGGGCACGATGGCGCTGATGCGGCCCTCCTTGGTGACTGACGGGCAGGTGAAGATGGAGATGTAGGCGTTGCGGGTGAAGTCGCCGCTGCCGCCGATGCCGTTCATCATCTTCGTGCCGCCGATGTGGGTGGAGTTCACGTTGCCGTAGATGTCGGCCTCGATGGCGGTGTTGATGGAGATGATGCCCAAGCGGCGTACGATTTCGGGGCTGTTGGAGATTTCCGACGGGCGGAGCACCAGCTTGTCGCCGAAGAACTTCATGTCGCCGTACACCTCGTTCAGGCAGTCGTTGGTCACGGTGAGCGAGCAGCCGGAAGCAAACTTCACGCGGCCGTCGCGTATCAGGCCGATGACGGCGTTCTGTATCACCTCGGTGTAGATGTTGAAGGCAGGTATGGCGGTGCTGTGTCCCAGGGCGCCGAGCACGGCGTTGGCAATGTTGCCCACGCCCGACTGCAGGGGCAGGAAGGTGCTGGGGATAATGCCCCGCTTCATGTCCGATACGAGGAAGTCTGCCACGTTGCGGCCTATCTGGTCGGTCACGGGGTCGGCAGCCGAGAAGGCGCGTGCCTCGTCGGGCCAGTTGGTCTCTACTACGCCCACAATCTTCTTGGGGTCTACCTGTATGTAAGGCGTGCCGATGCGGTCGCTCGGCTGGTAGATGGGTATTTCGCGGCGGTAAGGCGGGTCGAGGGGCTCGTACACGTCGTGCAGGCCCATAGCTGCCTTGCTGTGTGCGGCGTTCAGTTCCACGATGATGTGCTTTGCCAGGCGGCATACGGTGGGGGCGATGCCTCCGGCGGCGGTGAGGTAGATTTTGCCGTCATCGGTCAGTTCGCAGGCTTCGATGATGGCCACGTCCACTTGGCCCATGAAGCCGTAGCGCAGCTCCTGTGCCATTTGCGAGAGGTGGATGTCGTTGTAGGCAATCTCGCCGTTGTTTACGGCCGCGCGGAAATCCTTGTTGGTGGTGTAGGGCGCGCGGTAGCGGATGGCCTTGGCGCGGGTCAGCACGCCATCGCACGATTCGCCCGTCGAGGCTCCCGTGAAGATGCCCACCTGGAAGGGGTTCCCTTTGGCGTGTTCTGCTTCTGCAATCTTTGCCAGTTCGGCGGTGACGGCTTTGGCGGTGCCGGCGGGTGTGAATCCGCTCAGGCCGATGTTGTAGCCGTGCTTGATGAGGCTGGCAGCTTCTGCTGCCGAAATTCGGTTGAATGACATAGTAATGCTATTTGTTATGTTGTTGTTAATTATACAGTTGCCTGGGTAGTGCTCAGTCGTATTTCCTTTTCAGTATCTCGCTCCACACGATGGCCCTCCTGGCATCTTCTGCCGAGCGGATGGCATAGTCTGTGTCAGCATTCCCGTCGGCAGGGGGGATGGGCGGCTTGGGTGCGGCGGCTGCAGGCTTTGCTTCACGGCGCGGTTGGGGAGCTTCCGGTTGGGCGGGGGCATAGCGGGGGATGAAAGGCTCGGCCTCGGGCGTGGTGCGGTGGGGCGGCAGGGGGTCGCCGGCGTCCGCGGCTTCGGGCACAGGCGGCATGCCGGGAGGGATGTCCGCAGCCTCTTTCTTCTGCGCCTCCTTTTTGTATTGCCGGGCAATGCCGATGACAATGACGGCGGCAATGAGCAAAAATTTCACTACATCTTCCATGGTTTATCCGCTGTTTTCTGATTTCCGCCCAAAGTTAAGGATAAAATCCGTGTCTTCCATGCTTTTCCCGAAAAAGACGCGAAGTGAAGCATGAAAAAAGGGCAGCTTCACAGCTCCCCTTCGTCATTTTTTAACCTAAACCTTAACTATGAAAAAATCTAATGTTTCTTTCATTTGCAAAGAACTGAAAATATTTCGGTACAGCCAATTAAGGATATAAAAAAGTCACAGTCGTTAACCTTTTTTAAACACAGGAGGCCATCTCCGTCCCCCCTTGTCCGTTATTTTTCCGGTCCATACAGCCGAAGCCCCACCGAACGAGTACCGACCGGGGTACGACCCAGGTACGGCCCGGGTAGGGGCGGCGGGTGTAAGGATTGTTCTCAGGGGGGAAGAAACTTCCGTTCATACTATGGGCGAATTACCGTGTGAATATGTGGGCGGAGATATTTTGTCTTTTATGGGAAGAAAACTGCCTATATTGACTATCTTTGTACCGGGGCTTTCGGAATTGGGCTTATATCCGCACTATGGTATACGGGTTGGTATCGCATTTACATTGCTCCGGCATTTATAGAATGAGAATTGTATATGAAAAAGCTGTTTACTCTATTTCTAATCATAGCTTGTCTGCTGACTTGCCACGCCTGCCAGCAGGACGATGAAGACCGGTGGCCGCCGGATGACAAGCGCACGTTGGAAGTCTTTGTCTATTATCGGCAAGGCAATGAGATGCGCGTGGATTATGGGGCAAAGATTTATTTGTATTACGATTGCGAAGAGTTGTATAATCTGACGGATTTTGATGAATACCAAGGAAATGGCCTGCTGATGAAAGATGGTGAACCCATCACTCCATTTTGTGGAGCTGTACTGGTCACTGATGCTTTCAGGACACTGGTAGATAAGGATAGGACTGTTTCTATCTTAGTAGAAAGTGCAGTACAGGATAGAATAACATGGACGGCTTTCCCATCAATGGGAATAGATACCCCTATTAAGCTTACTTGGATACTTAATGAGGGTATGTGATTTCATTTGTATCCTATTTTCCCCGGGCAGGGAAACCTTGCCCGGGGATTTTTATGTCCTGCCCGTAGGGAACAGGCAGGGGGAGTGTCAGTCTGCCGTTTCCTCACCCTTCAGAGTGGCGGAGGTGGCTTCGGTAATCCGCACCCGTACGAGGTCGCCTACGCGGTGGGTGCCGCGGTCGAACACTACCACGCGGTTCTGCTCCGTGCGGCCGAACAGCTGGTCGCGGCTGCGCTTGCTTACGCCTTCGGCCAGCACTTCGTAGGTGCGGCCCACGCAGCGGGCGTTGCTCTCGGCGGAGAGGCGGTTCTGCAAGGCGATGATTTCCTCCAGGCGGCGCACTTTCACTTCTTCGGGCACGTCGTCGGGCAGGTGCTTGCTGGCAAAGGTGCCGGGGCGCTCGCTGTACTTGAACATGAAGGCGGAGTCGTAGGCACACTCCTCCATCAGTGAGAGCGACAGGGCGTGGTCTTCTTCCGTCTCGCTGTGGAAGCCGCTGAAGATGTCGGTCGACAGGCCGCAGTCGGGGATGATGCGGCGGATGGCCGCCACGCGTTCCAGGTACCACTCGCGGTCGTACTTGCGGTTCATCAGTTTCAGGATGCGGCTGCTTCCGCTCTGCACGGGCAGGTGGATGTGGCGGCACACGTTGGGCTCTTCGGCAATGACGTGCAGGGTCTCGTCGCTCATGTCCTTGGGGTGGGAGGTGGTGAAGCGGATGCGCATGCCGGGCGCATTCTTCGCCACGGTGCGCAGCAGGACGGGGAAGGTGACCACCGTGCCGTCCGGGCGGGTGAAGCGGTAGGAGTTGACGTTTTGCCCCAGCAGGGTGACTTCCTTGTAGCCTTTCTCTTGCAGGTCGGCCACTTCGCGCAGGATGCTTTCCACGTCGCGGCTGCGCTCGCGGCCCCGGGTGTAGGGCACGATGCAGTAGGTGCAGAAGTTGTTGCACCCGCGCATGATGGATACGAAGCCCGAGATGTGGTTGCCGCATATCCTGGCGGGCACCACGTCGCGGTAGGTTTCGGTGGTGGACAGTTCTACGTTGATGGCTTTTTCGCCCGCCTCTACGGAGGCTATCAGGTGGGGCAGCGATAGGTAGGCGTCGGGGCCTGCCACGAGGTCTACGCCGTGGTGCTCGATGAGGTCTTCTTTCACCCGTTCGGCCATGCAGCCCAGCACGCCCACGATGAGGTGGGGGCATTTTTTCTTCAATGCGTGGAAGAAGTCCAGGCGGTTCCATATCTTCTGCTCGGCGTTGTCGCGTATGGAGCAGGTATTCATGAACACGGCGTCCGCCTCGTCCAGCGTCCGGGCGGGTGTGTAGCCTGCCATCTGCATGATGGAGGCGATGACTTCACTGTCGGCCACGTTCATCTGGCAGCCGTAGGTTTCGATGAACAGCTTTTTGCTGTCGCCGTCAGTTGCAGATTTAAAGTCTGCTTCTGTCTGTTTCTTCATAAAGTTTGAATGGTTTAATGTATTATAAGTCTTGCACTTTTTCTTTCGGGTAAGCGAAAGAAAAAGTGCAAGGCGTTGCAAAGATACGCCTTCTCTTTCAATTGGCAGTAATGGGGTGGGGAAAAAGGCGGGTGGAAGGGCAAAAGAACGAGGGTGTGTCAAAAATGCAATGGTAACTTAATTCTCCTCCTCCCGGGAGGAGGGAAATTTGTACTATATCTTATTATTTTGACACACCCTCGGAAAAGGGACAGTGTGGCAGGAGATGTTCCTTGCCGTTACTTGATGCGGGGCACGTACATTTCCTCGGCTGTGATGCCGCAGGCTTTCTTCATCTGCAGGGCGTATTCCAGTTTGCCCACTTCGGGGCTCACGTTGTTGGAACCGAAGGTGAACTTCACGCCGGCCTTCTTGGCTTTCTCGATGATGCGTTGGCTGGGGATGCGGTACAGCTCGTTTATCTCCAGCGCCTTGCCGTTCTTCACCAGTTCGCGGATGACTTTGTCTACCCGTGCGTCAGTCCAGAACTGTTCGTAGCGGTCGTTCATGCACTCGGGCAGGAAGAAGGGGTTGACAAAGATGTCGGCAGGCTCTTGCAGCACGTCGCACGTCTTTTCCACAATCAGGTCCATGTAGGCTTCCTGGTCGTTGTCGTCTATCACCACTTCGGGGGCTATCCACAGGCGCACGCGGCGTCCCTTGCGGTCGGTGAAGGTCAGGGCATCGGTGAATACGTAGTCGAACTGCTCCCTGGCTTCCTTGGAGAAGGTGGTGCTCCATTCCCTTCCTTCGCCTTGCATGGCGAGCACGAACGGTTGTGTGCGCATGGAGTCAAGGAAGTTGTACACCCCTTCGTCGCTGGTGATGGGGAACCCGATGCCGCAGTTGGGCGCTATGGCGTAGTTGATGCCCAGGCGGCGCGACTGGCGGGCGGCAGCCTCTTTGGTGAATCCGCCCTTCAGGTGCACGTGGTAGTCCAGCACGGGGAAGTCCTGCTGGTGCAGGCGGATGATTTCGTCAGCCTGTTCGTCCTGTGCCTCGGCTCGCTGCCTGGCCCTTTCGTCCTTGCTGCACTCCAGCCGGCGCAGGGTGATGTCGCGGAATTCCACGAAGCCCTCGCTGGCCACCAGGGCAAGGGTGCCGTGCGAAAGCAGTTCTTGCTCATGGGCGGGCAGGCGGAAAGGCTTTTCCGGCTCGATGTATTCCACCAAGGTGTCGTTGTCCACCTTCACCACGACGCACTTGCCCAGCACGCGGATAGTCAGGTCGAACCATTCACCGTCTTTCGCGGGGCTTTTCACCACGTTGCGCACGGAGAGCAGGCTGCCCGTTTTGCGCCACCATGCAGGCGACTGCCGGTCGTTGTCCAACGCCACTGCGTAGCCCTTGCCCGAGGCGTCGGTGTGGAAGGCTACGCTGCCTTTCCCGCCGTCTACGGTGCGTGCTTGCAGGTGCAGTTCAAAGTCCGTATAGTCGCCGTCTTTCAGCAGCAGGCGGGTTTGCGGGCCGGCAAGCTGCAGCACATTGCTTTGCACTTTGGCTTTTCCGGTGATTTCCCACCTGTCCAGGTTGCTGCCGTCAAACAGCACTTCCGTTTCCTGCGTGCCGCACGATGACAGGCCTGCCAGTGAAAGGCAGGCTGTCAGTGTTGCGATGATTTGTTTCTTCATACAGGCTGTTTTACTTCACGAAGTCAGCCTTCTTCAGGTATTCGGCACTCTTGCGGGCGGCTTCAAACATCATGTCCATGGCAGCGTCGTTGTCTGTCTTGGCTTTTTCGCGCACGTCGCGTGTCATTTCTATCTCGACCACATAGTCTTTCATGCCGTTCTTGTAGAACTGGTCGAAGATGGCCTTGAAGTCGATGTCGCCGCTTTCGCCGATGACGAACTCATCCTTGATGTGCAGCATCTGGATGCGGTTGGGGTATTTCTTCAGGTAAGCCACGGGGTCTTTGCCGCCCTTGGAGCACCAGTACACGTCCAGTTCAAAGAACACATACTGCGGGTCGGTGTGCTCTACCAGGTATTCCCACATCACGTCGTTGGTGCCTTCCAGCGTCTTGTACTCGGCGGAGTGGTTGTGGTAGCCTAATTTCAGTCCGTATTCGGCAGCTATCTTGCCTACGCGGTTGAAGTAGTCGCACATGCGTTGCACGTCGGCCACGGTATAGTCCACCTTGTAGCTGGGGATGACGAAATACTTGCCGCCGCAGGCTTTCTGTACTTCAAACAGCTTGCGCCAGCGGTTCATGATTTCTTCCTCCTTGCCGGGTTCTTCCTGGATGCTGGAGTGCGTGGAGATGATTTCTATCCCGTTCTTGTCGCACAGTGCCTTGAAGTCGGGAGCCTCCATGCCGAATACTTTCGGGTCGCCGCCCCATTGTACCAGTTCGCAGGCACGGTAACCCATGCCGGCAAGCCGTTCGATGGAGGCAACGGGGTCCTTCTGCATGGCGCCCATCACGGAGTAGAGCTGGATGCCTATTTTCTTGTCTGCCTGTGCCATCACGTTTTGGGGCATGATGAAAGCCAGGGCAGCCACCGCGCAGGCACCGAGTGCCTTTAAGCCGCGGCGCAGGTTCAATAAGTTTTTCATAACGATTGTGTCTTTTTTTTGAGGGTTTGTTGTAAGGGTAAAATAAATAAAAGGGCTGTGTCGAAATGAAAAATAACGGATTGTCAGTATTCTTTTGATTTCGACACGCCCTCTTTTCAGGAAGGAGTATCGCTTAGTCGAGCACCTTCACGCGGATGTTGCGGAACCAGATGTCATCGCCATGGTCTTGCAGGCCGATGTAACCTTCGTGGTTGTCGCCGCCGCAGTTGTTCAACAGCTCAAATGCCAGGGGCCATGCCGTTTCGCTGAACTTGCTGGCCTGGAGCATGTCGGTCCATTGCTTGGTCCAGAGGTGGTATTCCAGCACGTTCTGGTCGTTCTGTCCGTGAACCACGGTGCCTTTGTAAACCATGATTTTAGCCTTGTTCCATTCGCCGAAGGGCTTTGCGTTCTGCGGTTTGGCGGGAATCATGTCGTACAGCGAAGCCGACTGGCGGTTGTTGTCCTTGCCCAACTTGGCGTCCGGATGGTTTTCGTTGTCCAGCAGCTGGTATTCGGGAGCGGAGATGTAGATAGGTTCCAGCACCTCGTTGCCGTCCTTGTCTTTCGACATCACTTCCTGTGCTAAGTACAGGATACCCGAGTTGCCGCCCTTCGAGATTTTCCATTCAAACTCCAGTTCAAAGTTCTTGAACTTGTGCGAGAAAATCAGGTCGCCGCCGTCGGCCACCTGTGCCTCGCCGCCGCCGCTGCCGTTAAACTTCAGGCAGCCGTCCTCGATGACCCAGCGTGCGGGAACGTTTTCTTTGCCATATCCGCGCCAGCCTTTCATCGACTTGCCGTCGAAGATGACGTAGTAACCGTCCTTATCCTTGGTAAATTCGTCCAGGTTCACTTGCGGGTTGTCCAGCACCCTGTATTCGGGCATGGCGCTTTCCGTTTGGGCTTGTGCGCCGTCGGCGTTAGCCTGTTGTTTTTTCTGGCCGCCGCCGCAGGCAACCAGCGAGCCGGCTGCCAGGCAGCAGGCCAAGGAATAAATTGCTTTTTTCATAATGTATGTGTGCATTTTAAGTGATTGGTTATTCGGTTTGTTCTTGTTATCTCGGCATGTCGGGCAACTTCCATCCTTCGCGGTAGTTGTGCTTGATGAGCTCGGCGGCAAATTGCTGTGCGTTGACGGGGTCTGTCCACGTCTTGTCGAAGGTGGGGTGTCCGTTGTGGATCTTGAATCCGTCCTTGATGACCGTGCGCAGGGTTTCGTCCGGCCCGATGTTGGTGAAGCGCATGTTGGGGCCGTCCCACTCCAAGGTCTTGTTCAAGCCTTGCAGGCGGATGGCCAGCACGCCCATCACTACCATTTCGTTCATAGGCCCTGCTTCCGAGAAGTCGGACTTGCACGGCACGCGGTTCTCCTTGCTTTCTTTGCAGGCACGCACCCAGTCCATCTCGTGACCGCCACGCATGCCGTTGGGCACGCGGCGGCAAACCTTCGGCGCATTGGGCACACGTCCCGACAGCAGCCACGGGTTCTCGCCATAGCAGCCGCAGATCAGCGTGTCTTTCGTGCCGTGGAAGATGGTGAGGCCGCCGCCGCTCTGCATCAGTTCCTTGCCTTCGGGGAAGCCTTTCGGGCGGTCGGGCATCATGCCGCCGTCATACCAGTGCACTTCCACTTCGGGCATGGCCACCTTCGGCATGTTGTCGCGGGCGGGGAATATCAGTTTCACGTGCTGTGCCTGCGGTGCGCAAGCGTTGAGCAGCAGGGTAGACGAACCTTCCACCTTGGTGGGGTATTTCAGTTTCAGCGCGCGGAAAGGCTGGTGCAGGATGTGGCAGGCCATATCGCCGAGGGCTCCCGTTCCGAAGTCCCACCAGCCGCGCCAGTTCCACGGGTGGTAAATTGAATTGTAGGGACGCATCTTGGCCGGGCCGATGAACAGGTCCCAGTCCAGCGTGCGCGGAATGCGGTCTTCGCCTTCAGGCTCGTTTAAGCCCTGCGGCCAGATGGGTCGGTTGGTGGCGCATTCCACTTTGTAGACTTCGCCGATTTCGCCGTTCCATATCCATTCGCAAACCAGGTCAGTGCCTTCGCCCGACGAGCCCTGGTTGCCCATCTGCGTGGCAACGCCCGTAGAGGCGGCCAGCTTGGTCAGCAGGCGCGATTCGTAAACGGAGTGCGTCAGCGGCTTCTCCACATACACGTGCTTGCCCATGGTCATGGCCTCGGCGGCGATGATGGCGTGCGCGTGGTCGGGCGTGGCCACCATGACGGCGTCGGCCGACTTGCCCAGCTCGTCGAACATCTTGCGGTAATCCTTGTAGCGCTTGGCGCCGGGATATTCCTCAAACACATGGCCGGCATACTTCCAGTCCACGTCGCACAGGCCGATGATGTTCTGCAACTTCAGGTTGCTCAATACCTGGGCGCCCCGTCCGCCGATACCTACTGCCATGATGTTCAGTTTGTCACTGGGTGCCACATGGCCGAAAGAACTGCCCAGCACACTGCTCGGCACGATGGTCAGCCCTGCGAGGGCCGTAGCTCCTGTCTGTAGGAACTTTCTTCTTGACATTTTGTTGCTCATGATAATAAATTGTTAGATGATGTATTTAGAACGTAACAGTCCATATCCGTTTTTCATGTTCCTTCTCCTTTCCCGTATCTCCTCCAGCGTTTCCAGGTTGCCTATGGCTGGCAGGTTATGCTCCCTGGCGTCTTCCAGGAACTTCCAGGCATATTGCGACGCCGTCACCGAGTCGCGCAGGGTGGGCAGTTGCGCGTTGCGCTTGCCCGTCAGCACCGATTCTGCAAAGAGGTCGCACAGCCTGTCGATGTTCTTGCCGCCGTAAGGGCGTTCCTCGCGGAGGGTCTGTGTCACCCCGCGCAGCTCCACCACGGCGGTCTTGAAGTCGTGCGTCATGCGGATGATGCCCTTCGTGCCGATGATGTCGGTGTACGAGTTGTGCGTCTGGTCCTTGGACAGCTGCCCGTACACGAAGCCCTGGGTGATGTCGAACACCACTCCGTTCTCAAACGTGCCGTGGCATTGCAGGTACCACGGGTCTTTGTAGTTCCACATGCGCAGGCCCTGCGAGTGCCAGGTCTTGAATTCGCTCTTGGCATACCAGTGCGCGATGTCCACGTAGTGCATGCCGCAGTCGTGGAAGGCGGGGCCTTCGTATTCATGCCCCTCGCCCGGAGCCAGTCCAGGCGTCAGGTGGCAGATGCGCAGGACGGCCAGCTCGCCTATCTCCCCCCGGTCTACCCATTCTTTCATATAATTATGGTACCAGGAGTTGCGCAGGTACAGGTTGACGGCGGAGAACACCGGGCTGTGCTCGGCCGCCTTCACTGCCCTCCATTCCTTTTCGATGCTTTCGGCAATGGGCTTTTCGCAGAGGATGTGTTTCCCCCGTTCCACGGCTTTCTCTATCTGCCGCCCGCGCGAGTCGGCCAGGGTAAACAGGCCTACCACTTCTACGCTGTCGTCGGCAAACACCTCGTCCTCGTCCTCCACCACCCGGCTGTGGGGCGACAGGGTCCGTGCAATGTCCCGGCAGCGGGGGTCGGTGTCACAGATGTAGGCAATGTCCCACTTGCCGCTTTTCTGCATTTCGTTGAAGTAAAACCGGCCCATCCTGCCAAAGCCTATCAGGGCCACTTTTATAAGTCTGTCCATGCTTGTATTGCGTTTTGATTTTTTTCTTCCCTCCAAAATTAAAAAAGAAAATCCTTGTTGCTACAGATTACAATGCATTGTGTAGATGCCCAATTCTCTTTAATCCCTGTAAACCTGTCAGTTGTTCTTGAAATACTCTTTAATTATGTAGTTGCTCAGTGAGCTTTTCTGCCCGATTTTCATCACCTGTTCCTCAAAATCCCCCCGGTCACACACGGCTTTGTTCCTTATCTTGGTGCGGTAGTTGTAGATGGTGCTCAGCGAGCAGCGCAGGAAGGCGGCAATCTTCACGCTGTCCGTGATGCCCAGCCGGAACAGGGCATAGATGCGCAGTTCCTTGTTGAGCAGTTCGCCTTTGCGCGGCACAATCTTGCCGTCTTCCTCCAACAGTGCGTTGAAGTCCGTCACGAAGGTGGGGTAGAGGTTCAGGAATATCTTGTCGAAATGGGCGTACAGCTCCTCCGCCTCGTTTTCCGCCACCGAGGTCGACTTCAGCTTGCGCATCAGCAGGTCGTACTGCTTGTTCGCCCCCAGCTTGAACAACCCCTTGCGGTACTCCTCCAGCTTGTCGATGTAGGCCGAGCAGAGGTCGAAGAACTGCGCGATGTATTGCTCCTTCACGGCGTTGGCTTCCGAGAGCTTCGCGTTGCTGCCCTCCAGCAGGGTGTTCTTCTCGTTCAGTTCGGCGTTGAGGCTTTCCAGCCGGCTGTTGGTTTCCGCCAGCTTCTCCTTGATGAGCGACACTTTGCGCATCTGCCGGTACACATACCCCACCAGCAGGATGAGGAACAGCGTGAGCAGGCTGATGCACAGCAGGTAGTTTTTCAGTTTGCCGTTGGCGCGGGCCTCCTGTTCCCGGTAAGAGGCGTTGATGATGGAGTAGAACGTGGACAGCTGTGCCGTGCGGAACTGCATGCCCGAGAGGATGGCGTCTTCCATGGCCAGCTGCGCATAGCGGAACGCCTCGCCCATATCCCCGTCCCGGTAGCTGATGATGGCCAGGTCGAAGAACGACTGGTTCTCGCGGATGGCATTCTTCACGTCGGCTATCACCGAGAGCATGTAGTACTTCTTCTGCTCATCGCGTTCCCCCGTCCGCCCGTGCGCCACCCCTAAGGCGTAGGCCACCCCCGCATATTCGGGCGTGTCGCGTCCCACCTGCCCTTCCAGGGCGTGCAGCAGGCTTTCGGCTTCTTCGGTGCGTTGCGCCCCCAGCAGGTTGTAGGCCTGGTTTATCCGGTAGCTGAAACTCGAGTCGGGCAGCACGGCCAGCAGCGAGTCGCGGTAGGCCGATGCCTGTGCCGAGTAGCCGGGCTGGTTGGCAATGGTGGCGTAGTGGCTGTAGAAGTGGTGGTAGGCCTCGTAGTAGGCGGGCAGCACCCCGGCGGGCAGGGCCTGTGCCCGGTAGCGTTGCAGCAGCTCCTCCGACTCGCGGAACTTGCCGCCGTAGGAATACAGCCCCGCCAGCCTGATTTCCGCCAGCGCCGCCAGGGCAGGGTTGCCCAGCCGTCGCGCGGGCTCCACGGCTTTCCGGGCGTAGGTGATGGCCGAGTCCAGCTGGTATTTCTTGTAGGCTTCGGACAGCCGGGTGTTTATCTCGTATTCATATTCCGCCGATGCCGACTGCCTGCCGAACAGTTCCTTCAGCCGCTCCAGCTCGCGCTCCTTGTGTTCGGCATACAGCTTCTTGTCCGCCAGCACCTCGTCCAGCCTCTCCGACACGTCCTTCAACGACTCTTCCGCCCTCAAGGGCGCGGCAAAGAGCACGGCCAGCAACAGGGCGGCTGTGGCGATGCATCTTGCGGGGAAAGTCTTGGGAGGTTTCATGGCAGGTGTGTTTGTGTGGTGTCGGTGTTTGAAGGTGAAACTTGTTTCGCAAAGGTAAAAAAGTACTTCCAAACCGCCAAGGCAAACGCCGCCTTTTCCCCTCTTTGCAACCTTATAAAATGTGAAATGTAAAGAAAAGCCCCTGTTTCCCCTCCCTCCATACCCTCAATATCCTTGTGGAAAATGCGTGACATCAAAAAATCCCCGAAACGTGTCGTTTGTGCCGCATTTTCTGTCTGGCCGGTGGCTTATGTTGTTCAAACGCAATGCGTTGTTTGCTTCGGATATCCCGTCTTTTTACCATCTTCTTGTTTCCGACCTACCTTCTCCTTACCCGCTCCTTATCTCCTCCTTTTGAAATCCCTCTCTATGGAAAGGAGCAGGAAGGTAGGAAATATGCACAAGGCGCGTTTGGGATAGGACGCATAACCGGGTTCCCTTTGTAAAGATTGTTGTGTCTTTGGCTTCGGGGCGCGGCGTTTCCCGGGCTTAGGCGGTGCGGCGGGCACGGGCGGGGGAAAGGCGGGGCGGGTAGAAAAATCCGGTTGGCGGGTGTTATTCTGGATAGGATTATTATCTTTGCCCTGGAAATGACAAGAGGGTGTGTCAAAATAAGATATAGTATGGATTCCCCTCCTCCCGGGAGGAGGAGAATTAAGTTACTATCGCATTTTAACACATTCTCTAAATACATACAAATATAATTCTTGCGGTTATGAAAAAGTTGTTCTACGCCTTGATGCTTGTCTTTGCGGCAGTCTTGGGCGGTTGCAGGGGGGAACATTCCCTGGGCAAAGACATTTACGTCTATGTGTTCACCCAAGACTTTGATGCGGAGCGGATAGGCGGCGAGTTTGAAATGACGGGATTTTCCAAGGGTACTTACGTGCCCCAGAACGAGATGTTTACGGGCGATTCTGTGGTTGTCACCAGGCAGTTTGGCAAGGAATTCGTGCCTTACCGGGTGCCCCTCTCCGTGCTGCGGCTCCTCACCCCGGAAGAATACCGGGCGGCGAAGGAGGGCGACAAGGACTCTCCCCACTACCTGGGCAGTAGGTTGGAACGGTTGCTTTATACGCATAACGTGTTGCTGCTGAGCGACGGCTCCACGCCCGAGAAGACTGCGAAGACTGCCGACTCCGCTTTGTGGTACATCTTGATTCCGGTGGTCCTCTTGCTGATAGTGGCCTACCTTTGCGGCACCTCCGACGGCAGCATCGTGCTGCCCGCCATAGGCCTGGCGCTCATGATTGCCCAGCTGGTGATGCTCGCCTTGATTGTGGGCAAGAACGGGCTATATATCAAGGATTTCGGCGACTTCATTATCGTGGGCTTCATTCCTTTCGCGCTGGTGATGGTGAGCAATACCTTTGCCGGCCTGAAGATGCAGGAGTGCCTGCTGGAATACTACGGTGTGGAAGCCGGTTCCAAGCTCGTGCTCCAATCCGTGGGCATCGGCATTCTTGTCGCCATCCTGCTCAATGTGGGCAGCGGCTGGCTGTTGGGCGAGACGGCGGAATCGTGGCTGGTTCAAACCCTTAAGATTGCAAGTTATGCGTTGGGCTTCTTCGGCGGGTGCGGCTGGTTCTTCTACAAGCTCCGGCAGCAGAATCCCGACATCCTGAAAGCCGCGCCCTTATCCATTGCCATCATTTTCTTCACGCTCCTCTTTGGCGGTTTGCTGGCGCTGATAGCTTTTGTCATCCTGATTGTGAAGCTGGCAGGGCCGCTCATCACCTCTGCCGGAAAGCCCGGCGGAAAACTCTTGGGCGGACCCGACCCCGAGACCTGCCGGCATTGCCGCCATTACAATGGAGGCACGTGCTCCCGCCAGGGTGGGGCGGCGGTGCACCCCGATGGCCGTTGTTCCGACTTTGAGTATTAAGGTTTACCCCACGCGGGCGGCGGGCACGGGCGGGAAGCCCCCGTGCGGCATAAAAAGGCGGTTCGGGGGCATTATTGCGAATATAATTATTATCTTTGCAATAAAATGAACGAACTATGCAGACACCGGTGATTTTGAATCCTTTCGTGGTGGGGCGGTACGTGTCCGACCACTACTTTTGCGACCGTGAGGAAGAAACGGAGTTCCTGACCAAACAGGTGGTGAACGGGCGGAACGTGGCGCTTATCTCGTCGCGGCGCATGGGGAAGACGGGGCTTATCTGGCATTGTTTTAACCAGCCGCGCTTGCGGGAGGAGTTCTACACGTTCTTCGTGGATATTTATGCTACGACTTCGCTGGCCGAGTTTGTTTACCTGCTGGGAAAGGCCATTTACGAGGAGCTGAAGCCGCGCAAGACGCGCTGGGCGGAGGGTTTCTTCCAGGCCATCCGTTCCCTGCGGGTGGGCTTTAAGCTGGACGCCCTGACCGGTGAGCCGGGCTTTGACATCGGGCTGGGGGACATCCGGGCGCCGGAAACCACGCTCGATGAGATTTTCGCTTACCTGGAGGATGCCGACAAGCCGTGCATCGTGGCGATTGACGAGTTCCAGCAGATTGCCTCGTATGAGGAAAAGAATGTGGAAGCTCTGCTGCGTACCCGCATCCAGCGTTGCCGGCAAAGTCTGTTCATTTTTTCGGGCAGCAAGCGCCACCTGATGAGCCAGATGTTCAATTCGTCTTCCAAGCCTTTCTACCAAAGCGCCATCAGCATGGGGCTGGAACCGATACCCTTGGAAACCTACCGGGCTTTTGCCTCCCGGTTGTTCGAGGAAAGAGGCAAGCAGGTCGACGCCGGGCTGATAGGGCATGTCTACGCGCAGTTTGAAGGGTGCACCTGGTTTGTGCAGATGCTGATGAACGAGCTGTTTGCCCTGACCGCCCCGGGCGAGAGGTGTGGCATGGAGAAGTGGGAGGCGGCGTTGGCCAATGTCATCCGGTCGCAAGAGGGGAGTTACAAGGAACTGCTGTCCCACCTCGCTCCGAAGCAGAAAGCGGTGCTCCAGGCCATTGCCAAAGAGGGACGGGCAAGCGGCGTCACTTCGGCCGCTTTTATTAGGAAGTACAGCCTGCCCTCGGCCAGTTCCGTCCAGTCGGCCTTGAAGCCCCTGCTGAAAAACGATTGGGTGACGCAGGAGGGCGATGCCTATCGCGTGTATGATTATTTCTTTGCTGAGTGGCTGCGGGAGGAGTATTGAAAAAACGTTAACGGGCACGAAAAAAGCGGGCGCATTGTTTGTAAAAGTTGTGTCTGCTTCCTACACTTGACAGTTATTTATAGCTTTTATGAAATATGAAGAAAGTTTCCGTTATCAGTGTCCTCTGCATGGGATTGATGCTGTTGTCATGCGGCAGACAACCCGCTGAAAACCGCTTGGGAAAGCAACTGTACACCTTGCAGGAGCTTCCTCATAAAATCTTCGCATTGGACGATTCTACCACACAGGTTTTGGATTATATCCATACTTTTAAAGAAGGGGATTCGCTGCTACTCGCCTCTTACAATAAGCCGATGAATAATATCTGTATCTTCGATGTGAAGAGCGGGAAAGAAATCCGTAAGCTGCAGTTCCAGAAAGAAGGTCCCAATGCTTTGGGGAAGAATTTGTTCGGTTTTCTTTACCACAACAAAGATTCGATTTATGTTTATCATACCTGGACCTGGCAACTTGATTTGTTCAACGGAAAAGGCGAAGTCTTATCCAAATATCATTTGCTGGAATTGCCCCAACAACCCAAAGGGAAATACGTGATGCCTGAAATATTGCCGCAACCTTATGCGCCCATAAAAAAGGTGGGCAACAAAATAATCTTGCAAGGACAAGGGGGGATGCTTCCGAAACCCAATCCGGACAAACTGTGCCAAGCAGTTACGGCTATCCTTAATCTGGATGACAACAGCGTTTATTGTGCCAACGAATACCCGGTCATTTACGGGGATGTGGATAATATCTGGCAAGTGTTTTCTTACCGGCTGCCTTCATACGACCTAAGTCCGCAGGATGAAATGGTCATCAGTTTCCCGGCGGATGACAGCATCCGGGTGTATAATCTGCAGACCAAGCAGACAAGGAGCTATTTTGCCGGTTATTCCGTGCCCTATGAAATCCGTCCGGCACGTTCCGGTTCAATGGCAGATGTCACAAGAAGCGTGTACGACCAGGTGCAATATTCCTGCATTTATTATGATCGTTGGCACGGACTTTATTACAGGATATTGACGCTTCCCGTGAAAGAAGATTACGATATCAATTCCAGGGAAAATCTTTCCCGCAATCTTGCCGTGGTGATTTTGGATAAGGACTTCCAAAAGGTAGGGGAATACAACGTTCAGGAAAAGAGCGACAGGTATGCATTTATGTTTGTTTCCCCGGAAGGTTTGCACATTCAGGTCTTGTCGGACGATGACGATTACATGACTTTTATGACCCTTAAACCACAAAAATTATGAGAATTATCCGTTGGTTGTTTTTAATGGCAGTTTGTGTTGTTTTGGTTTCATGCAGCGATACAGAACGGTACACACAGTATATTACAGTATATTAATGAACAATTGGAAAGCCATTATCCGTCGGAAGCGGAGAAATATGAGTTTATTGTTGTTATTCCTCGTCAAGGTTGTCATGCGTGTATTCAAGCTGTGGAATCGTTTTTCTATACTACGAAAAAGGAGCCGAATTATCTTTTTATTTTTACCAGAATAGATTCGCCCAAGAAGTTGAAGTTGGAAATAGGGGCGGATAATCTTGCGCTTGATAATGTAAGGATAGACAAAGAAAATCTGTTTTACAATCCTGAATATTACGACAGCAATTATCCGCTGCTCTTGCATAAAGCGAGTGACGGAACTTTTACTTACCAACGATTGTCCGTAAACTGATGTGGGTAAGGAGAGGCTGCGTCCTGATGAATGATTAGTGTTTTTTCATCAGGACGCAGTCTTTTTGTTGCAAACAGTGTATCTTTGCTCCAAAAAATTAGCAAACGATGTTATTGCCATACCTTCACGAGAACCTGACAGAGGCCGGCTGCGACGAGGCGGGCAGGGGATGCCTGGCGGGGGCGGTGTATGCGGCGGCGGTCATCCTGCCCCGGGACTTCCGCGACGGGCGGCTGAACGACTCGAAACAGCTGACCGAGCGGCAGCGGTATGCCCTGCGCGAGGTGATAGAACGCGAGGCGGTGGCCTGGGCAGTGGGGGTGGTGAGCCCGCAGGAGATAGACGAGGTGAACATCCTGCGCGCCTCCATCCTGGCCATGCACCGCGCCCTCGACGGACTGTCGGTGCGCCCGCAGCACGTGCTGGTGGACGGCAACCGCTTTCGTCCGTATCGCGACGTGCCCCACACCACGGTGGTGAAGGGTGACGGCAAGTACCTCTCCATTGCAGCGGCATCCATCCTGGCGAAGACGTACCGCGACGACTACATGCTGCGCCTGCACGGGGAGTTCCCCGGGTATGGCTGGGACCGCAACAAGGGCTACCCCACGCGGCAGCACCGCGAGGCCATTGCGAAGTATGGCACAACGCCTTACCACCGCCTGACGTTCAACCTGCTGGGTAGGGACAGGCAACTGGCCTTGGACTTCGGGTGAGGCGCGGGAATCAGAACCACTTGATTTTGCGGAACCACACGAAGATGATGGCCGACAGGGCTGCCGAGAACAGCACGATGAAAAGAAATGCGTGCGGGTAGCGCTCCAAGTGGAGGCTGACGTTCATGCCGTAGAAGCTGGCGATGAGCGTGGGAATCATGAGCGTGATGCTGAGGCTGGTCATGCGTTTCATGATGGCATTCACGTTGTTCGAGATGATGGAGGCAAAGGCATCCATGGTGCCGGTGAGGATGTTGCTGTACACGTTGACCGTGTTGTAAGCCTGCTGGAGTTCGATGGCCACGTCTTCCAGCAGTTCCATATCCAGGCAACCGGTATCCTGGAAGATGTTTTTCAGTTTCCCTATCAGCATTTCGTTGCCGCGGATGGAGGTGTCGAAGTACACCAGCGCCTTTTGCAGCTTCATCAGGCGGAGCAGGTCTTCGTTGCGGATGCTTTTTTCCAGTGCCTTTTCGGCGGTGGTGACGTCGTTGTTGATCTGTTGCAGGTATTTCAGGAACCATGCGGCGGAGGAGTAGGTGATGCGCAGGATGAAGTCGGACTTGTGGCGCATGGTGATGTTTTTGCGCCGGGCGTGGGCAATGAAGTCGGGGATGAGGTCTGTGCGATGGTAGCAGACGGAGACGGTGACGTTGTCGCTGGTGATGATGCCTATGGGGACGGTGATGAAGGACACGTTCGGCTGGCTGCTCTGCATGGGGATGCGCAGGATGGTGAGCAGCCAGCGGCCTTCGCTGTCGGTGCGGGGGCGTTCGTCGGCGTCGGCAATGTCATCGAGGAACGATTCGGGCACTTGCAGCTGTCGGGTGAGGAATGTGAAGTCGTCATTGTCCGGGCATTCGACGTTCACCCAGCAGCCGGGTTGCCATTCAGGCTTTTCGGTGAAGCCGTTCTCAAAGCAGAGGTACTTTCTCATGGGCAGAGTTTTTATTTCTATGCGGAAGTAGTATTTCTTTGCAAAAATAGTAAAAGCCCGCAGATGGGGGAAGCTGTTCATTACTATTATTTTTCCCTTTTTTGTTTGCAGGATTGCAGGAAAGCGGTTACCTTTGTGCCGTATCAGCCAAGAAAGGCGGTACGTGTTTGTATGAATCATAGCATATCAGTCCGATATTCAAAGAAAATCCATGTGATGCTTCGTGCAAGGAGGCGTTAGTGCTTCTTCGTACGTGACCTTGCAGGACGTTCTTTGAACGATTGGACACTCTCCGGCAACCCCGTGACCGTATGGCCGGGGCGATGAGGCCGGAACTGTTGTTCGGAAGGAGGGGTTTGCCTGTCTCTTTCCGGCTGTTTTTTTATTCACTTTTAAAACAATGATGCTATGATGAAAAAGAACAATTCTCAAGGCTTGTCCGAATCGGACGAGCTTTATGCACTGATACATGATTTTCTGAAAAACGATGACGGCGGGGATTCCTGCACCGGCCTGTACAAGGGGCTTGCTTATGCTTTGCCTGCCGCCGGGCAGACGGAGGCTTACGTGCGGGTGAGGGATGCCCGTTTGTCTTTGGGCAGCCGTTCGGTGGAACTGGGCGGCGAGGTGCCCAACCTGTTCTTGCCCGCTGGCGGGGAATGCCCGCCGTTGGAGCTGGCTGTGGGGACTGTGGTTTCCGGCGAGGAGGAGTACGACATCTTGCAGGCTGTGTTTCACGTCTACCGCGAAGGCACTCCGGCGCCTGTGGCGTCGGCTACGTGGGAGGGGGACGAGTATGGCGGCATTTCCCTGTCTTTCCTTCCGGACGGGGGCGGTTTCCTGCCCGGTAACTATTTCCTGCTGTGCGAGCGGGTGCGCGAGTATGCCGACGAGCCGCGGGCTGCGGTGCTGAACAGTCACCTGTGTTATCCCTTCCGCCTGTTGCAGGCGGGCGAGGGGCTGGAGCACCCGGGTCTTGTGTCTGCCGATGCGTGCCGGCCGGCAGGGTTGCTGGAGGAGGGCGGTTACACGTCGGGGCTTCTGCGGCTGGTACTCCGGCTGGACAGGACGGTGCCCGGGCGCTGTGAGTTTGGCGCGGCGTGCTATACGCAGGACTGGAACCCGATGGCAGAGACCCTGCGCTACGTGTCCGACGGCAGGGGCAGGCGGCTGTCGTTCAGCTTGTACACGGACCGCATCTGGGTGCCGGGCGAATATTTCGTGGTGGTGTCGCAGAACGGGGAACCGTTTGCCAAGGTGGTTTTCCGCTACGACGGCAAGGAAACGTCGCCCGGGCGGTGCTGCCTGCTGGGGGAAAGCGACAGTGAGTATGGGCTGGTGAAGCATGTGGCGGCGAGCGATGAGAACCGTTGGCGCATGGTGCATGCCTGCCCGGGACTTTCGGCAGTGAAGCCCCGACTGGCGGGCAGCTGTGGGCAGGGGCATTTCAACAGCCTGTGTGACAGCTTTGGGCTGGAAATGTTGAAGCAAAGTCAGTACAGGGTGGTGCTGTCCGACGAGCTGTTCCACGCCAAGCGGCTGGCTTATGTGCTCCCTCCGCTGGCCGGCCTTGGCACGTCGGGCAGCAAGCTGGTGGACTGCGCGGAATGGACGGCTTCGCCCGATGCGGCTAAGAACGCCTTGGACGAGCGGGGCGGGCAAGCCCTTGCCCTGTACGGCCTGCCGGCCTTGTGCACGGCTGACGGGGCTGCAGTGCTGGAGCGGCTGGTGGAAGCCGCGTGCGACCCTTCGGTGTTCTGGGTGCTCATCCTTTGCGGGAGCCGGGAGGAGGTGGATGCCTTGTTCCGGCAGGCGCCCGGGCTGTCGGGATGCTTTGCCGGAAACGAACCGCTGGAAGTGCTTCCGCTGTCCGGAGGCGAGCAGGTGCATCTGTTGCAGGGCTGCCTGAAGGACACGCCTTTCCGCTTGAGCCCCGGGGCTGAGCATGCGCTGGCCGTGCAGGTGACCGGGCATCGGGCGGAGGTGGGGAAATGGAAGAAAGCGGACATGGAACGCTTCATCTCGACAGGCATCGTGCCGCGGCTGAAGGCCCGCCTGCAGGCGGAGTACGTGCCGGGGCAAGGGAAGACGCGGGAAGAACTGGTAACCGTCCGTCCCGCCGATATCGACCTGGAGGGTTATCTGCACTCCACTAAGCGTGCAAAGGAAGCGGCTCCTGCCAACGCCTTTGCGCAGAGCATGCAGGAACTGAACGCCTTGGTGGGGCTGGGCACGCTGAAAGAGAGCCTTGCCGTCACCTTCCTGCACACCCGCTTCGAGGAAGAGCGGCGGCGCATGGGGCTGCCGGTGGAAGGCGGGGGCTGCCACCACATGATATTTACCGGCAACCCGGGCACGGGCAAGAGCACGGTGGCCGCGCTGATAGGGAAGGTGTACCACGCCATGGGGCTGCTTTCCCGGGGCGGGGTGGTGAGCACCGAGCGCGGCAAGCTGGTGGGCCGCTACATCGGCGAGACGGAGGAGAAGGTGAACGAGGTGCTGAAGCAGGCGCGGGGCAACGTGCTGTTTATCGACGAGGCTTACTCCCTGTGCGACTCGGCGGACGACCGCAAGGACTACGGCAACCGGGTGGTGGAAAGCCTGCTTACGGTGTTGGCACAGCCCCATCCGGACATGTTGGTCATCCTGGCCGGCTATGCGGACGAAATGGAGCGGCTGCTGCAGATGAATCCCGGGCTGGAGAGCCGTTTCCCGCACCGCTTCCACTTTGACGACTACACGGCCGAGGAACTGTTGCAGATAGCCCGCGACCTGTTGCAGCGTCAGCAGTACCTTTGTGAGCCCGATGCCGACAGGGCGTTGGACGAGGTGGTGCGCCGTGCCGTGGCGGGGAAGGACCGTTACTTCGGCAACGCGCGCTGGGTGGTCCAGCTGGTGGCTACGGGCATCTTGCCGGCCATGGCCTGGCGTGTCATGCGGGAAGGGAAGCCTTTGGACCGGGAAGCCCTTTGCACCATCAGGCGTGAAGACGTGGAGCGGGCTGCCGGGAAATGCAATGCCCGTCCGGCGCTTTTCCTGGCTCCCCGCCGCCGGATTGGTTTTACGGCTTGAGGCCGCACGTTTCACCGTTGTGGTGCATAAATAGCGGAAGATGTGCTGCTTTAACCGTGCTTTTTTGTAACTTTGCCGCCGGTTCGGCGAGGCTGCGCCGGCTGGCAAAGAAACATTCATTTAAAACATACGACTATGGCAAAGAAAGCTCTTTTAATGATTCTGGACGGTTGGGGAATTGGCGACCGTCAGAAAGATGACGTGATTTACATGACTCCTACCCCGTATTGGGACAGCCTGTTGGCACAATATCCGCACTCGCAGCTGCAGGCGAGCGGCGAGAACGTGGGTTTGCCCGACGGACAGATGGGCAACTCCGAAGTGGGACACCTCAATATCGGTGCCGGACGCATCGTTTACCAGGACTTGGTGAAGATTAACCGCGCCTGCGCCGACGGCAGCATCCTGAAGAACAAGGAAATCGTTTCTGCCTTCAGCTATGCCAAGGAGCAGGGCAAGGGCATCCACTTCATGGGGCTGACGTCCAACGGCGGCGTACACAGTTCGTTGGACCACCTGTTCAAGTTGTGCGACATTGCCAAGGAATACGGCATCGGCGAGCGCACTTTCATCCACTGCTTCATGGACGGGCGCGACACTGACCCGAAGAGCGGCAAGGGCTTCATCCAGCAACTGACAGACCATTGCGCACAGAGTGCCGGACGCATTGCCAGCATTGTGGGCCGTTTCTATGCCATGGATCGCGACAAGCGTTGGGCACGCATCAAGGAGGCCTATGAACTGTTGGTGAACGGCCAGGGCAAGCAGGCTACAGACATGGTGCAGGCCATGCAGGAGAGTTACGACGAGGGCGTGACGGACGAGTTCATCAAGCCTATCAACAACGCCGGCTTCGACGGCACCATCAAGGAGGGCGACGTGGTAATTTTCTTCAACTACCGCAACGACCGCGCCAAGGAGCTGACCGTAGTGCTGACCCAGCAGGACATGCCCGAGGAAGGCATGAAGACCATCCCCGGCCTGCAATACTACTGCATGACGCCGTATGATGCCTCTTTCAAGGGCGTACACATCATCTTCGACAAGGAGAATGTGGCCGACACGCTGGGCGAATACCTCTCGAAGCAGGGCAAGAAGCAGTTGCACATTGCCGAGACGGAGAAATATGCGCACGTCACTTTCTTCTTCAACGGCGGGCGTGAGGCTCCGTTCGAGGGCGAGGACCGCATTTTGGTGCCCTCTCCCAAGGTAGCCACCTACGACCTGAAGCCTGAGATGAGCGCCTACGAGGTAAAGGACAAGCTGGTGGAAGCCATCAATACGCAGAAGTATGACTTCATTGTGGTGAACTATGCCAACGGCGACATGGTGGGCCACACGGGCGTTTACGAAGCCATCGAGAAGGCTGTGGTTGCCATAGACAACTGCGTGCGCGACACTGTGGAAGCTGCCAAGGCCAACGACTACGAGGTCATCATCATTGCCGACCACGGCAATGCCGACCATGCCATCAACGCCGACGGCACACCCAATACGGCTCACTCGCTCAACCCCGTGCCCTTCGTTTACGTCACCGCGAACAAGGACGCCAAGGTAGAAGACGGCGTATTGGCCGACGTGGCTCCGTCCATCCTGCATATCATGGGCCTGGCACAGCCGGCAGACATGACGGGCAAGGACTTGATAAAAGGTTAAAACATCATTCTTTTTACCCCATCAACCATCATTCTTGCGATGAGTTGATGGGGATTTTTATTTTGTGTAAGGTAAGGGTATGAACCTTTTGCCAAGGTCAGTTTTGCATTTACAATAGAATCTTAGCAGGTATTGTCATTATGGATAAAGACAAGAGTTTAAATAAAAGGGTGGAAAGCATGCCTTCAAATATCGTCAGTCTGTTGGGAAAGGTGCGCCATAAAATCATACAATTGAGGGACTGCCAAGTGATATTGGATGTGGACATTGCTGAGTTGTATGGCGTGGAAACGAAACGGGTAAATGAGGCGGTCAGGAATAATCCGGATAAGTTCCCTGCAGGTTATATGTTCAGCTTGACGAATGAGGAAGTGTCATATTTGCGGTCGAATTTTTCGACCACAAACCTCTCCCCCAAATCCCGCGTATTACCCAAGGCATTTACGGAAAAGGGCTTGTATATGCTGGCTACCATCCTTAAGAGCAGGCAGGCCATAGATGTGACATTTGCCATTATAGAAACTTTTACTACTGTGCGGCAACTGAAACGGGAACTCCGTACTTTGCATAATGAAGCGGGGCAGAAGGCACAGCAATCCAAGATGCGGCATTTTGGTGAAATGCTTTCGAATATTGTCATGCCCGATTTGGAAACTTCTGAAACGGAATCAAGTTTGGAAATAAACTTCCTGATAGGCAAAATAAAACATACGGTGAAGCGAGTGAAAAGACAGAATGACGCAGATCATACAGAAGTAGAATAATTAACAGATTTACCCCATGTTACAGATACAAGACGTTGTCGTCAGTTTCGACGTGCTGAAAGAAAAATTCCTGTGCGACCTCAGTGCCTGCCGGGGGGCGTGCTGCGTGGAGGGCGATGCGGGCGCTCCCTTGGAGTTGGACGAGGTGGCGCAGATTGAAGAAGTGCTTCCGTTGATTTGGGACGAGCTGTCGCCCGAGGCGCGCGCCGTCATCGACCGTCAAGGCGTGGCCTACGTGGACCTGGAGGGCGACCTGGTGACGTCCATTGTGAACGGCAAGGACTGCGTGTTCACCTGTTACGACGAGCGGGGCTGCTGTTACTGCGCCATCGAGCGGGCTTTCCGCCAGGGGAAGACGCAGTTCATGAAGCCCGTGTCCTGCCACCTCTACCCCATACGGGTGAAAGACTTCGGTACGTTCAAGGGCGTGAACTACAACCGTTGGGACGTGTGCAAGGCGGCGGTCTTGCTGGGGCAGAAGGAGAACCTGCCCGTCTACAAGTTCCTGCGCGAGCCGCTCATCCGCAAGTTCGGGGCGGAGTGGTATGCCGAACTGGAAACGGCGGTGGAGGAACTGAAGAAGCAGAATTACCTCTGACCAGCGCAATCCATCCCTGTCCTTTGCCTTATATGACTGCTGCGGTAGCGCCGCATTGCTACCGTGCTGGCATCGTATCGCTACCGCGCTGGCGTTGGGACGCTGTTTTATCCGCGCCGAGGCGATGCTTTTCCCGATAATTTCCGTTACCTTTGTGTTGGTTTAATCTAAAGCATGAAACGATATGAAAAAGCAATTCCTCTTTTCCCTGCTGGCCCTGGGCGTGGCGGCAGGGATGCAGGCTGAAGAAGGCAGGTTGCTCCGCTTCCCTTCGACGAACGGGACGGACGTGGTGTTCACCTACGCGGGCGACCTGTATAAGGCGCCTTTGGCAGGAGGCGAGGCCCGGAGGCTGACCTCGCACGTGGGTTACGAGCTGTTTGCACGGTTCTCGCCGGACGGCAGGACCATTGCCTTCACGGGCGAGTACGACGGCAACCGCGAGGTCTACCTGATACCGGCCGAAGGCGGGCAGCCAAGGCGGCTGACGTACACCTCGACCAACGCCCGCGACGACGTGGGCGACCGCATGGGCCCGAACAACATCGTCATGGCCTGGACGCCGGACGGCAGCGGCGTGGTCTACCGCAACCGCATCGGCGACGGCTTCCAGGGGCGGTTGTGGACGGCGCCCGTCGAGGGCGGCATGCCCCAGGCGCTTCCCCTGCCCGAGGGCGGCTTCTGCAGCTATTCGCCGGACGGCACCAAGCTGGCCTACAACCGCGTGTTCCGCGAGTTCCGCAACTGGAAGTACTACCGCGGCGGCATGGCGGACGACATCTGGGTGTACGACCCGCAGGCCAAGCGCGTGGACCGCGTGACGGACAACGTGGCGCAGGACATCTGCCCCATGTGGATTGGTGACGACATCTACTTCATCTCCGACCGCGACAAGACAATGAACCTCTTCGTCTACCACACCGCCACCCGGCAGACGGAGAAGGTGACAAGTTACACGGACTACGACATCAAGTTTCCCAGCACCGACGGCAAGGTCATCGTCTACGAAAAGGGCGGTTACCTCTTCCGCTTCGATCCGCAGACGCGCCGCGCCGAGCAGATACACATCACACTGAATGCCGAGAACCTCTACGCGCGCCCCGAACTGAGGCATATGGCCACGAACCTCACGGCAGCCGGACTGAGCGCCGACGGCAAACGCCTGGCGGTGACGGCACGCGGCGAGGTGTTCGACGTGCCCGCGAAGCATGGCGTGACGCGCAACATCACCCGCACGCCCGGAGCCCACGAACGCGGTGCCGACTGGAGCCCCAACGGCCAATACATTGCCTACATCTCCGACCGCACGGGCGAGACGGAAATCTGGCTGCAGCCTGCCGCCGGGGGCGACCCCATCCAGCTGACCGAGGGCAACGACACCTACATCCGCAGCCTGCTGTGGAGCCCCGATAGCAAGACGGTGCTTTACACCGATCGCAAGAACCGCATCGTCACCGTGGACGTGGCAAAGAAAACGAAGACCGTGGTGATGCAATGTCCCGAAGGCGAGTTTTACGACGTGGCCTTCTCGCCGGACAGCCGCTGGCTGACCTACACCAAGCCCGCGAAGAACCAGTTCTCCGTGGTCTACGTCTACAACCTGGCCGACAAGAAAGAGTATGCCGTGACAGAACGCTGGTACAACTCTTCCAGCCCGGTGTTCAGCGGAGATGGCAAGTACCTCATCTTCGACTCCGACCGCGACTTCAACCCCATCTACGGCCGTCTGGAGTGGAACCACGTCTACACCCGCATGGGCGGCATCTACCTGGCACTGTTGCAACAGGACACCCCTTCACCCTTCCTGCCCGCCGACGAGGCAGTGAACAGTGACAAGGAGGAAGAAGCCGATAAAACTTCCGCCAAGGACACCAAGAAGAAAGACGCCCAAGCCGAAGACAAGACGGTGAAGATTGACCCCGAGGGCATCGTGGGCCGCATCGTCAAGCTGCCCCTGCCCGCGGGCAATTACCAGAACTTCTATTCGGACGGGCAGACGGTGTGGTATTATGCCGACGGCTCCACGCATGCCTACGACCTGAAAGAGCAGGAAGACAAGGTTGTGGCCGAGAATACCTACATGGCTCCGGTGGCAGGCAGCAAGAAGGCACTGTACATGAAAGGGCTTCAGCTGTATGTGGGCGACCTGTCTGCCGGAAAGGTATCTTTGGAGAACCCCGTGGACCTGGGCGACATGACGGCAACCGTGGATTATGCCCAGGAATGGCCGCAGATATTCGACGAGGCCTGGCGTGCCTACCGTGACGGTTTCTATGTGGAGAACATGCACGGGGTGGACTGGAAAGCCATCCGCGAGAAGTATGCCGTGCTGCTGTCCTACGTCAAGACGCGCCTCGACCTGAACTACGTCATCGGCGAGATGATAGCCGAGCTGGCATGCGGCCATGCTTACGTCAACCCGGGCGAATATCCCAAGCCCGAGCGCGTAGATATGGGCCTGCTGGGCGCAGAGCTGAGCAAAGATGAGAGCGGCTTCTACCGCATCGACCGGATTCTGCCGGGCGCGCCCTACAGCGAGAAGCTGCGTTCGCCCCTCGCCGAGCCGGGCATGAATATCGCGGAAGGCGATTACATCACGGCCATCGACGGCGTGTCTACCGCCACGGTGGACAACATCTACCAGCTGCTTATCGGCAAGGCCAATGTCCTGACCGAATTGTCCGTCAGCGCCAAGCCTTCGGCCGAAGGCGCCAGGAAGGTAGTGGTCACGCCTACCGCCGACGAATATCCGCTGTACCACTACAACTGGGTGCAGAACAACCTCCGCCGTGTGGAAGAAGCCACCGATGGCCGCGTAGGCTACATCTACATCCCCGACATGGGTCCGGAGGGATTGAACGAGTTTGCAAGGTATTTCTACCCGCAGCTCGACAAGGAGGCCCTCATCATCGACGACCGCTCCAACGGCGGCGGCAACGTTTCGCCCATGATTATCGAGCGGCTGCTCCGCAAACCGTACCGCATGACCATGTACCGCACGTCCAGCTTGACCGGCACCATCCCCGATGCCACGCAGTACGGGCCGAAGGTGCTGCTCATCGACAAGTATTCGGCTTCGGATGGCGACCTGTTCCCTTGGAGCTTCAAGGCGAACAACCTCGGCACGGTCATCGGCACGCGCACGTGGGGCGGCATTGTCGGCATCAGCGGCTCGCTGCCCTACATGGACGGCACGGACATCCGTGTGCCCTTCTTCACCAACTACGACGCCAAGACCGGACAGTGGATTGTGGAGAACCACGGCGTTGACCCCGACATCTTGGTGGACAACGACCCCATCCGCGAACAGGCGGGCGAGGACCAGCAGCTCGACAAGGCCATCGAAGTCGCCCTCGAGCAACTGAAGGACCGCAAGCCCCTGCCCGGCGTTCCCGCGCCGCGCACGCTGAAAGACTTGGGCGTGGAGGACTGATATGGCGTAAGGATGCTTTTTTCGTCGCCAAAAAATCGTGGAGGCTGTCCTGCAGTGGTGGGACAGCCTCTGCTGTAAAAGTAGGGAAAAGATGACAGACTGTGCCGCTGTGCGGGCATAAAAAAGCCGGGCAAGGAGAGAAATCTCCTTGCCCGGCACCGTTGAATTGATATGAAAAGTGGGTGAGTGTTTCTGTTACGCGTCGATGTTGGCGTAGGTGGCGTTCTTCTCGATGAAATCGCGGCGCGGTCCCACGTCTTCGCCCATCAGCATGGAGAAGATGTAGTCGGCTTCGGCGGCGTTCTCCAGTTGCACTTGTTTCAGCATGCGGTTTTCAGGGTTCATGGTGGTTTCGCGCAACTGTTCGGGGTTCATTTCACCCAAACCTTTGTAGCGTTGCGTGTGCACGGCGTTTTCCTGTCCCCCGCCGTAGGTGTCGATAAAGCGCTGGCGCTGCTGGTCGGTCCAGCAATATTCTGCTACCTTGCCTTTGGTGCAGCGGTAGAGGGGCGGTTTGGCGATGTAGAGGTATCCCTGCTGGATGATTTGCGGGAAATAACGGTAGAACAGCGTCATAATCAGCGTGGCGATGTGCGCGCCGTCTACATCGGCATCCGCCATGATGATGATTTTCTTGTAACGCAACTTGTCGATGTTGGCCTCCTTGCTGTCTTCTCCGTTCACGCCGAAGCGTATGCCCAGTGCTTGGATGATGTTGTTCACTTCGTCGCTTTCGAAAGCTTTGTGCCACATGGCCTTTTCCACGTTCAGGATTTTACCGCGCAGGGGCAGGATGGCCTGGTAGCGGCGGTCGCGTCCTTGCTTGGCGGAGCCGCCTGCCGAGTCACCCTCGACAAGGAACAGTTCGCATTCTTCCGGGTCGCGGCTGGAGCAGTCGGCAAGTTTGCCCGGCAGTCCGCCGCCCGACATGGGCGATTTCCGTTGCACGGACTCGCGTGCTTTCCTTGCAGCCACGCGGGCGGTAGCTGCCAGTATCACTTTGTCTACGATGAGTTTGGCTTCTTTGGGATGTTCTTCGAGGTAGTTGCTCAAGGCTTCGCCTACGGCCTGGTTTACGGCGCCGCTTACTTCGTTGTTGCCCAGTTTGGTTTTGGTTTGTCCTTCAAACTGGGGCTCGGCCACCTTGACAGAGATGACGGCTATCAGTCCCTCGCGGAAGTCCTCGCCGGAGATTTCCACCTTGGCTTTTTCCAATTGCTTGGCGCAGGTGTCTTCGGCGTATTTCTTCAGTACGCGGGTCAGGGCGGAGCGGAATCCGGCTTCGTGCGTACCTCCTTCTTTGGTATTGATGTTGTTGACGTAAGAGTGCAGGTTTTCGCGGTAGCCCGTGTTGTACATGATGGCGCACTCGATGGGTACGCCTGCTTTCTCGGTATTGAGGTAAATGACGTCGTTGAAAAGCGGGGTGTTGTTGCTGTTGAGGAAGCGCACGAACTCCTTCACGCCTTCCACCGAGTGGAAAGTTTCCTGTATGTAGTTGCCTTCCTCGTCTTTCTCGCGCAGGTCGGTCAGCGTGATGCGGATGCCGGCGTTCAGGTAGGCCAGCTCGCGCAGGCGGGCTTGCAGGATGGAGTATTTGTAGACGGTGGTGGTGAAGATGCTTCCGTCGGGCCAAAAGGTCTGCTTAGTACCCGTGATTCCGGGGTCGCACGTGCCTATTTCCTTGACGGAGTAGAGGGGCTTTCCGCATTCGTATTCCTGCTGGTAGATTTTGCCGCCTCGGAATACTTGTGTGGTCATGTGCGTGGACAAGGCGTTGACGCACGATACGCCTACGCCGTGCAAGCCGCCCGACACCTTGTATGAGCCTTTGTCGAACTTACCGCCGGCGTGCAGTACGGTCATGACCACTTCGAGTGCCGACTTCTTTTCCTTTTCGTGGAAATCGACGGGAATGCCTCGACCGTTGTCCTGTACGGTGATGGAGTTGTCTTCGTTGATGGTCACTTCGATGTGGTCGCAATAGCCTGCCATGGCTTCGTCGATGGAGTTGTCCACCACCTCGTAAACCAAGTGGTGCAGACCGTTCTCGCTGATGTCGCCGATGTACATGGCAGGGCGTTTGCGCACTGCCTCCAAGCCTTCCAAAACCTGGATATTGCTTGCCGAATAGTTGTTCTCGCCCTGTATCTTTTCTTCTTCAGTCATAAGTCCTAATACCTTATTATATTAACCGTGCAAAGATACGGAAAAAAGTCGGAAAAACATTCCTGTGCAGGGTGCTAAAACTGCACAGGAATTATCCCCTGCCCCCAAAAAAGTCACTCTTTCCGGGCAGGGGTGGGATGAGGCGGGTGTTTTGTTTACAGGTCGGGCACGGTGCCGCTTCCGCCGCACGAAGGACAGCGGTCGTGGCTGTGCGAGGCGGGCACTTCGCGGTTGCATTCGTCGCACCAGTAGGGCGATGAGTTGCCGTAGGTAGGTGTCTTGCTGCCTGCAATCCAGCCTTTGCCGTGGCACAGGCTGCATGTTTTCCTTGCGCCGCTGTTGTAGCCGGGCGAGGTTGATGGGACGTTGAAGTTTCCACCTCCGCCTCCTCCGGTCGATATGCCTTTCAGCTGCAGCATTAGCTTGGCGCCTTCATGGCCCTGTGCGGCGGCTGTGGCGAGCAGGTATGCTTGTATGGTGTTGGCAACGTTGACTTGCGAGGTGGCGGCTGCGGCTTTTGCCAGGTCGAAAGAGTAGGCGGCCACCATGCCTTCGTTGTTGACGGCAACGGCCAGTTCCTGCAGCAGGGTGGCGTAGCCGAACTGCACGTTGGCATCCGTGGGGTATTTGTTGGTCAGTGTCTGTTGCAGGTATTCTATGGCTTCCCCGCTTCGGCTTTGTCCCATCAGTTTTTTCACATAGCGTTCGTCCTGTTCCAGGCGTTCGTTTTCGTCGTCGCCGGTGGTTCCTTTCACTTCAATTCGCGGGCTGTTGCCCGTGGTGCGGGGAGTGCTTCCCCACGCCGTCCCGCAAAGGCCGCACAGTAGTGCGCCGAGCAGGCAGAGGGTCTGTATTCGTTTCATGGTGTGTAATGAATGGGTTCTTTCGCAAAGATAACCGGAAACGTCAGATTGTGCAAGCGGGAGCACGTTTTTTTTCAGCGTAAGTATCTGTATATGGTGAAAGGCCGGGCAATCACTTGTCCGACCTCTTCTTCATTCTAATTATGAAAGCCTTTTTATATGTGTAGGGAAATGTTATGCCAATTTGTTGATGTGGCGTGCCAGTTTCGACTTCAGGTTGTTGGCTTTGTTCCGGTGGATGATGTTCTTCTTAGCCAGTTTGTCCAACATCTTGGTTACGCCCGGGAACATGTTCTGGGCTTCAGCCTTGTCGGTCGTAGCACGGAGTTTGCGGACTGCGTTTCTCATCGTCTTTGCATAATATCTGTTGTGCAGTCTGCGGGTTGCTTCTTGTCTGATTCTTTTCAGTGATGATTTGTGATTTGCCATCTCGACTAATCTTTTTAATTCGTTTATTTTTTTATTTGTAGCCCCTGGGGGAATCGAACCCCCCTTTCAAGAATGAAAATCTTGCGTCCTAACCGATAGACGAAGGGGCCGGCCTTTTGTTGAGCGTTTCCGCTCGTGCAAATGCGCTTGCTTGTCATTTGCGGGTGCAAAGATAGAGCGTTTTTTTGAATTGGCAAAACTTTCGGAGAAAAAAAGTGAAAACTTTCTTTTCCGGTGCGGCGCAAAGTGGTGTTTCTTGGCGGGCAGGCGGCTTTTTTGTAGCTTTGCCGATGTGAATCTCCCGTTTGGGGCGTAGAGAATAAGGACCGTTATGTTGCAAACCACCCAAGGCATTGTGCTCCGCACCGTGAAGTATAGCGACACGCAGATGATAGCCGACCTGTATACCGAGACGGCAGGGCGGGCGTCGTTTGTGGTGCGCATGCCGCGCACGCGCCGTGGCGGGGTGAAGTCGGTGTTGTTCCAGCCGCTGGCACTGGTGGAACTGGAGGCAGACTTCCGCCCTGCGGCTACTATATATAAAGTGGTGGAGGCCAAGTCGGCCTATCCGTTTTCGTCGCTGCCCTACGACCCGTTCAAGTCGGCCATCGCTTTGTTCCTGTCCGAATTCCTGTGCCGCGCCTTGCGCGAGGAGGCCGAAAACCGTGCCCTCTATGCCTACCTGTACCACTCCATCGTCTGGCTGGACGAGTGCCGCGAGGGTTTTGCCAATTTCCACCTGGTGTTCCTGATGCGCCTTTCGCGCTTCCTGGGGCTTTACCCCAACCTGGAGAACTATCATCCGGGCGATTACTTCGACTTGCAGAATGCCTGTTTCACTTCCCTCCGTCCGCAGGGTCATGCCAACTATATCGGTCCCGAAGAGGCTTCGCGCCTGCAGCAACTGATGCGCATGAACTATGCCACCATGCACCTTTTTGCCATGAACCGTGCGGAGCGTGCCCGTTGCTTGGGCGTCATCAACGACTATTACCGCCTGCACCTGCCCGGATTCCCCGAGCTGAAGTCCCTCGAGGTGCTCAAGGAAATTTTTGATTGATTAACGTGAGTTATATCGAACTCATATTAATTATCGTTTCTCCCATACTGTTGTTATATTTTCGGTTTACCGCTTATAAAGATACAAAAAAATCACGAGTAATGCAAATGTATTTTGTTAAATATCAATATGATATACGGACAGTACTAACCAATTTCATTTGTGTTCATAGCTGCCTTAGCTCTTCCCAATAAGGTTTAAGTTCGTTTTGAATGTATTTCATGACTGTCGGGAATGTCAGTTCTTGTGAAATTTTAAGTTTTCTCATAAACGCACTCCATCGTGTATTCAAATCGGAGTTGTTGGTGAAATCCGGACTGAACACAATATGATTGTCAAGGTATGCTGTCTGGCGGTTTTCAAATGTTGCTTTTATTGCTTCACTCAAAATATTCCTGTCATATTTCCCTCCCTTCAATATTGTGTAAAGGTCATAAAAATCTTTCATCCTGCTGTTGGCTTCAGCTCTTGAAATCATGGTCTGAAATTTCTCGGCAATAATGGTTTCCAGTGAATATGCCAGGATGTTCGTGTCCGGGAATCCGTCAATTAAGTTGGGATAATCCAGTTCGGATGGATGTGGTGTTATCACATCCCCAAATCCAATATCCATAGAAACATTCTGGCGAATCGTGTCAATAGTTGCTGTCAGTGTAAGCCTGACGCCCGGATATTTCTTTTCAATGGCTATGTCATCACTACGTAACGTATCCGTGTGGAATATTACGCCGTCTTGTTCATATGGAATAGCACAAATTTCTGCAAAGATCTTTTTGATGTTCTCTTTGTCATTGTCGATGTGACTTCCCGTAAAATCAATATCCAATGTAGGTCTTGCCAGAAAACGTTCGTGTGCATATAGCAATACTCCTCCTTTCAGGAAAAATCTGTCATGGTATCGGCTTATTGACAAACGATAGAGTAAACGTTCCTGAAGGTATCTTGTCACGAGCATCTGATATCCTTGTTTTTCACTGCGTGAGATGTTCAATAATTTAGCTTTTATAGAACAGCCATAATTATGTGTTTTTTTTATTGCCATACTTCAAGATATTGTTTAAGCGTATTACGGATTCTTAGTTTTGCCGCATAGTCCATTAGCTTTGAGATGTTCTTGTCGGGATGTTTGAGGTAAGTTTGCAAGATTTCAGCCATCACGTCTATACCGACTTTGTTTCTGTATTTGATGGCATCACACACTGAACGTTCCAAATCAAAAATAGGTATGTTGAAACCTTGTACAGTTTTTTCGGTTGCTCCAATTTCAAGCAGTTTTTCTGATTGATAAATCAACTGAAATTCAGGGTATTCCGGTAAGGCTATTTTCCGAGTGCGCTCAATAGCGACATAGTAGGCATTGGGTATTTGTGTGGTCAGATTATAGACAGACCATGCAGACCAAAGGCAAAGCACTCCGTCAGGAATTATCATTCTAATGTCCACCATCGTGTTTGCCAAGGTATCAATGTCAGCGTATACGCCGTTTTTAAGACGTATAGCCTCACCTTTGCGCACAGCAGCCTGCAGCTGTTGTTCTTGCCAGGCGCTCAGTTCTTTGGTAGAGACAAAACCTTTCTTTTTCAGTTTATCTATTATGGGCATATCATAATATATTTCACTTTGCAAATATACTGCAAATATCTGAATATGCAGTTCTTTTTATAGTACTTTTGTCTGTCGTTGCGTTTCACTATGTTTACGCAACCCCAAGTGTCTCTATTTCAAAAATGAGTGTTGAACCTCCGGGAATGCCGGGTTGTGAGAATCGCGATTCATTTGATAATGGACTTTACTGAGTAACTCTTTTGCGTAATTTCCCTTTCATTTTACATTTCGCTTATATCGAACTCACGTTATATTAGGAAATCGTTGAATTGGTATGAAAAATGAAGAGACGGAGATTGGAGAGATGCTTGTATGGCACGTGGAACACGCTTTTTGCATCTTCCCAATCTCCGTCTCTTTATTTCAATCCGGGATTCTTTATTCGCTCAGCAGCTCTTTCACCTTGGCAGAGATGGCGCGGCCTTCGGCCTGTCCGGCCAGCTTCTTGGTGGCTGCTCCCATCACTTTGCCCATGTCTTTGGGACCGGCGGCGCCTGTTTCGGCAATGATGGCGCGCAGGGCGGCTTCCAGTTCTTCGGGCGTCATCTGCTTGGGCAGGTAAGCCTCCATTACTTTTACCTGTGCCAGTTCGGCGTCGGCCAGGTCCTGGCGTCCCTGCTGGATGTAGATGTCGGCGGCGTCCTTGCCTTGCTTGGCCAGCTTCTGTATGAGCTTCAAGGCGTCGGCATCGGCCAGGGTGTCGTTGGCGCCCGGGGCAGTCTTTGCCTCCAGGAACACTTTCTTGATGTTTCTCAGGGTTTCGAGGGCCACTTTGTCTTTGGCCTTCATGGCGGTTTTAATGTCTTCGCTGACTCTTTCAAATAAATCCATAGTGCGTGTTATTTTTTAGTGTGATACATTCTTTTTTACCCGAAGCTGATGACTCCTCCGTTGTCGGCTTCTTCCTGTTCGGGGGCCTGCTTGCCGGCTTCCAGTTCTTCGGCCTTGTGCCTGATGTCTTTCAGGGTGATGATATTGCGCTGGTACGTGGGGCTGCCCTCCACCAAGGCGACAAGTTCGGCGTTGTCCAGTTCTTCGGGCTCGAACAGGTAGATGTGGCGTTTGCGCTGGCGGCGCGTCGAGCCTCCGGTTTCCCGCCCGTAGCCGTATTTTTCGCGCCGTTTCCTCCGGCGGTCTTCTTCTTCGGCAAGGGCTTCCAGCTCTTCTTCGCTGCGGTTGGCAAAGCGTTTGTCCATTTCTTCCATGTGGATGTCCTGTATGCCGAAGCCGGTGGCGAGCAGGGTTACCTTCACCTGTTCGCCCAGCGATTCGTCTTTCTCCACGCCGTGCTTGGTCACGATGCCGGGACTGAAGCGGCTCATGAAGCTGTCTACTTCGTCGAGCTCGCTGATTTTCAGTTCGCTCTGGTCGCTGTATGAGATGCAGAGCACTACTTTCTTGGCGTTGAAGATGTTGTTGTCGTTCAGCAGGGGCGAGGTCTGGGCGTCTTGCAGGGCTTGGGTGAGGCGGCCTTCGCCGCTGCCGTAGCCGGTGCCGATGATGGCCACGCCGCCGTTCTTCAGCACCATGCGCACGTCGTTGAAGTCGAGGTGCGTCTTGCCGTGCATGGTGATGATGTCCGAAATGCTTTTGGCTGCCACCAGCACGATGTCGTCTACGCGGTCGTAGCCTTCTTCGAAGGCCAGGTCGCCGTAGAGTTCGCGCAGCTTGTCGTTTTTCACCACGATGAGGGCGTCGACGTATTTGCTGATTTCCTCCACGCCGTCCAGCGCCTGGTCTATCTTGGGGAGGCCTTCCCAGCGGTAGGGGATGGTGACGATGCCTACCGAGAGGATGCCCATCTCCTTGGCTACTTTGGCCACGACGGGCGCGGCTCCGGTGCCGGTGCCGCCGCCCATGCCGGCGGTGATGAATACCATCAGGGTACCGTCGTTGAGGCGTTGGCGGATGTCGTCCACGCTGGCTTCGGCTTTGCGGCGGCCTTCGTCGGGGTCGTTGCCGGCGCCGAGGCCTTCGCCCAGCAGCAGTTTGTCGGGCACGGGCGAGTCGTTGAGCGACTTGCTATCGGTGTTGCACACCATGAAGCTGACGCCTTCTATGCCTTCGCGGTACATGTGGCTGACGGCATTGCACCCGCCGCCGCCCACGCCAATGGCCTTGATGATTTTCGGAGAGTCGGTCTGTAAATCGAATTGTACTTTTATGTTGTTGTCCATACTGTTTCTTGTTTACAGGTTGTTTATTTCATTTCTGTGTCTGTATCTACCTCAAAGATGCTTTTTCCTTTGTCGAATATGCTGTTGAGCCAGCTTGACTTTTTGTCTTTGTTTTTATCGTTATTTTTGTCTTGTTCTTCTTTTTTCTTCCGTTTCCGTTCTTCTTCCTCCTGCTTGCGTTGTTGTTCGAGTTGGCGGCGGTTTTCTTCGGCTTGCCGTTTCAGTTCCTCGTCGTCATCAAACAGGGTTTTCTGTTCGGGATTTTGCTCGGTGTTGTCGGCCGGCTGCGCGGCTTCCGGTTCTTTAGGTTCTTCGCCGCAGCAGTTGTCTTCGGCCAGGGCGAGCAGTCCCAGCAGGGTGTTGGCCGTGCCGTCTTTGGGCAGGGCTGCTTGGGTTTCGCGGATGTTGGTGTGCACGAAGGGGGCGGTCTTTATCTTTTCCACGTGGCTGACTTTGCGGAACAGGTTGTCCAGGTTCCTGAGGTTGCTGCCGCCGCCGGTCAGCACGATGCCGGCAAAGAGCTTGTCGTGGTAGCCGGACAGTTCTACCTGGTGCCATACGTTGGCCACGATTTCTTCGGCGCGGGCGCCCACGATGTCGTCCAGCGTGGCGAGCTCGAGGGTGCGACCGTCCGGCAGGGTGCAGGCGGCGGGGGTGCCGTCGGGCAGCGGTTCTTCTTCCTCCTCGTTGGGGCAGGCGTTGCCGTGGGCCAGTTTGAGCTGTTCGGCGTCTTCTTCCTCCATGTTCAGGCTGGCGATGTCGCGGGTGATGCTGTTGCCGCCCAGGGGCAGCACGCAGAGGTAGCGCAGCAGGTTGTTTTTGTAGACTTGCAGGGTGGTGGTGTCTGCCCCGAAGTCCACCAGGACGCAGCCCGACCGCATTTCGGCCTCCGTCAGCACGGCCTTTGCCAGTGCGGTGGGTGCCACGAACAGTTCGGCAAGGGCGATGCCTGCCTGCCCGAAGCTGAGTTCGAGGTTTTTCTTGATCGAGGTGCGCGCCATGATGTTGAGGAATTGCCCCGTCACCCGGGTGCCGGTCACCCCTACCGGGTCGGCGTGCAGGGTGTTGTCTATCTTGTATTCCTGCGGGGCGACGTCGAGCACGCACATGTCCGCGTAGGGCGTTTCGAGGTTCTCGTCGGTGATGGCGTCCACCAGTTCGTTGGTGATGATGCTTTCTTCGTCGAGGGTGCGGCTCACGGTGTTGGCCACGGTGCGCAGCGACTGTCCGCCGATGCCGGTGTACACTTGAGCGACGGGGTGTCCCAACTGCTGCTCCAGCTGTTGCTTGAGGCTGTCCAGGGCGTGTGCTGCCTTGTCTATGTTGTAGATGGTTCCTTTATGGGCAAAGGGGGTGGCATCTTCGCGGGCGTAGGCCAGGATTTCGATGCTTCCGTCACTGTTCTTCCGTCCGGCGATGCCTGCGGCGCGGGAAGAACCCAACTCAATAGCGGCGATGAATTCTGTTTTTGCCATGTGGTTGATATTTAGTTAGTTTCAATTCTGTCAATTGGCCGTTTGGTAGCGCTGTACCGCTACCGTGCTGGCGTTTCAACGCTACCGCGCTGGCGATACGGCGCCAGGATGGTAGCGATGGGGCGCTGTCCCGCGGGGGACGGGGAGCTTATCTCTTGGTGCAGATAATCTGGTTGTCGAACTCCACGTTGATGCGCGAGTATTTGTTCCAGCCTACCCGGTTGAGCGCCTTTTCGTAGAAGACCTTCACTCGCTCCAGCTTGCTCTCGAAGTGGTCCAGCTTGCCCAGGTAGATGAGGTGGTTGCCCACGCGGGGCACCAGTTCCACGTTGCCGTCTGCTAGTACGTGTATCTGCTCGATCTGCGCGTCCCAGAACGGATTGCGCTGCAAAAATACGCCAAATTTATATAAGTCCTTCACCGCGAAGGCTTTTTCTATCCGTCCCGTGGCAACGGCGCGGTGTGCCACGCACTTGGCGTCCGGGGGCATGATGTGGCCCTTGTCGTCCAGGTAGTAGTTGGCTCCATCGTCGCTCATGACGCGCAGGATGGGGATGCGCTGGCTCACCTCGATGTTCAGGCTGCCGCCGGGCGTCTTGTAGCACTCCACGCGGTCGATGAGCGGGTGGCGGGACAGGACCTGCTCGATGGAGTCGGTGCGCACCTGGTCCATCGGTTGGTCCAGGGGGCTGATGCCTTTCTTTTTCAGCAGGGCGCTGACTTCGTTCTTCGTGATGAAGCCCGCGTACACCGAGTCCTTGATGACCAGCCGGATATCTTGGCACACTTGCGATGCCGGCTTCCGGTTGAAGACGGTGACGGCTGCCACGATGTAGGCGGCGATGAGCAGCAGCAGGGCGGAGAGCAGTATCTTCTTGAACATAGGCTGTGGGGTATTAACTGTTGGTAGGGTGGGTTCCGGTCTGTTCCAGCAGCCGGGCTATCCGGGGCGAGTAGTCGTCCAGGTCGCCCGCGCCCAGCAACATCAGCACTTCCACGGGCTTACGGGCCAGCAGGTCGAGCACTTCCGCCTTGGGGCAGAGGTGTTTTTCGATGCCGGGGCGCAGGTGGTCGTAAATGAGGCGGCTGCTGACGCCGGGGATAGGCTCCTCGCGCGCCGGGTAGATTTCGGTGAGGATGACCTCGTCGAGCAACGACAGGCTGTCGGCAAACTCGCGGTAGAAGTCGCGGGTGCGCGTATAGAGGTGGGGCTGGAACAGTCCCGTAATCTTTTTGTCGGGGTACAGCTCGCGTACCGACCGGATGCTCTGCGCAATCTCGGCCGGGTGGTGGGCATAGTCGCTGAGGAACACCGTCCGGTTCGTCTTCACCTTGAAGTCGAAGCGGCGCACCACACCCTCGAAGCTTGCCATGCCGCGGCGGATTTCCTCGTCCGTCGCACCGTTGAGGTGGGCAAGCGCCATGGCCGCCACGCCGTTCTCGATGTTGATGCTGACGGGCACGCCCAGCCGGATGTCGCGGATGCACGTGTCCGGCGCCACGAAGTCCAGGTAGATTTCCCCGCCCCCGATGCGGATATTCTTTGCATGGAAGTCGCCCGTGTCGCGCCCGTAGGTGTAGAGGGCCACGCCCGGTTGCACATCGGGCTGCAAGGCCAGTCCCTCGTGGATGATGAGCGCGCCGCCGGGGCGGATGAGGGTGGTGTAGTGGCGGAAGCTCTCCAGGTAGGCCTCGCGCGTGCCGTAGATGTCGAGGTGGTCGGGGTCGGTGGCGGTGATGACGCTCATCCACGGGCTGAGCCAGTGGAAGGAATGGTCGAATTCATCGGCCTCGATGACCGTATAAGGGCTGTCTGCCGAGAGCAGCAGGTTGGTGCCGTAGTTTTTCGAGATGCCGCCCAGGAAAGCCGTGCAGCCTACGTGCGACTGGTGCAGCAGGTGGGCTGTCATGGTGCTGGTGGTGGTTTTGCCGTGGGTGCCTGCTACGCATAGCCCTTTGCTGCCGCGCGTGATGAGGCCCAGCACTTGGGCGCGTTTGTGTATCTCGAAGCTCCCTGCGCGGAAGTAGGCCAGTTCGGCGTGCTCCTGCGGGACGGCGGGCGTGTAGACCACCAGCGTGGTGGCGGGGTCTTTGCAGGCGTCGGGGATGAGGGCGGCGTTCTCCTCGTAGTGTATCTGTGCGCCCTCCTTCACCAGGCATTCGGTCAGTTCGCTGGGGGTACGGTCGTAGCCTGCCACGGCCTTTCCTTTCGACAGGAAGTAGCGTGCCAGCGCGCTCATGCCGATGCCTCCCACGCCGATGAAGTAGACGGCTTGTATGTCAGATAGGTTCATCATGCTTTGTCCTCCTTGGGGTTGTCTATGAGTTTCAGTACTTCTTGGGCTATGATGCGTGCCGAGTCGGGCAGGGCCAGTTTCGTGATGTTCCGGCTCAGCTCGTCCAGCTTCGCGCGGTCGTACACCACGTCTATGGCCAGGTCCAGCAGCTTCCGGTGCGCTTCGCTGTCTTTCACGTAGAGGGCGGCGCCCTTGTCTACCAGTGCCAGGGCGTTCTTGGTCTGGTGGTCTTCGGCCACGTTGGGCGAGGGCACCAGGATGACGGGCTTGCCCAGTAGGCAGAACTCGGAGATGGATCCTGCCCCGGCGCGCGATACCACGAGGTCGGCAGCGGCGTAGGCCAGGTTCATGTCCTTGATGAAGTCGGTGACATACAGGTTGGGCAGCATGGGCACGTGGCAGTCGCGCACCTCTTCACCTTCCGTAAAGACTTTGAGGGCGGCCTTCACCCGGTCGATGTATATCTTGCCCGTCTGCCAGATGAACTGGACGTCGTCGCGGGCGTAGATGGTTTCCGGCGAGCCCATGAGCGTTTCGTTCAGCGTGCGGGCGCCCAGGCTTCCGCCTAATATTAATATGGTGAGTTTTTCGGGTTTGAAGCCGAAGCGCCGGTTGGCCTCTTCGCGTGTGTAGGGGTTGTCCAGCAGGTTCTGCCGCACGGGGTTTCCGGTCAGCAGGATTTTGTCGGCGGGGAAGAACTTCTCCATACCCTCGTAGGCGACGCAGATTTTCTTCGCACTCTTGGCAAGCAGCTTGTTGGTGATGCCGGCATACGAGTTCTGCTCCTGTATCAGGGTGGGGATGCCCATCTGGGCAGCGGTCTTCAGCAGGGGGCCGCTGGCATAGCCGCCCACGCCTACCGCTGCCTGAGGGCGGAAGTCCTTGATAATCTTCTTCGCTTTCCGCTGGCTGCGCAGCAGCTTGATGAGCACGCTGAAGTTCTTCCACAGGTGCTGGCGGTCGAAGCCTGCCACCGGCAGTCCGATGATGCGGTAGCCTGCGTCGGGCACGCGCTGCATCTCCATGCGCCCTTCGGCGCCCACGAAGAGTATCTCTGCCTTGGGGCGCAGTTGGCGCAGGGCATTGGCTATGGAGATGGCGGGGAAGATGTGTCCGCCCGTCCCGCCCCCGCTGATGATGATGCGGGGCGCTTCCGCGGTATTTTTGTTGTCTGTGTTCATATCCTTTGCAAAGTTTAAGTATTCCGTTTACTTGAATTCATCGTCGCTGTTCAGTGCCTGTGCCGTCGGTTCGGCAGCGGTCTGTGCCTCGCTGTCGGCAGGCAGGGGGCTGTCTTCGGGCTGTCCGCCTCCCTCTATGGTGAGGGGGATGCGGGCGTCATGCAATTGCTGTTCGCGCAGGCGGGCGGTGTAACGGCTCACGCTGAGCAGCATGCCGATGTAGACACAGTTGATGAGCGTGGACGTTCCGCCCCGGCTGATGAGCGGCAGCGGCTGTCCGGTCACCGGCGCAAGGCCCACGGCCACCATCATGTTGAACAGTGCCTGCACCGTCAGCAGCAGCCCGATGCCCAGCACCAGGAAGGCGGGGAAGGTGCGGTCGCACTGCTGCGCTATCTTGCCCGCGCGTATCAGCAGCCAGATGTACAGGAACACCACGATGACTCCCCCCGCCAGTCCCAGTTCTTCGATGATGATGGCATAGATGAAGTCCGAGAACGCCTGGCTCAGGAAATCCCTCTGCACCGAGTTGCCCGGCCCCTTGCCGATGACGTTGCTCGACGCCACGGCGATGCGGGCATGGCCTACCTGGGCATTGTGGTTGATGTCGAACTTCTCGGGCGGCACCTGTTCGGGGTGTACGAAGTTCTCCACGCGCGCCCGCCACGTGTCGAAGCGGTGCAGGAAGTCGCTTTCTACCCCCTTGGTGGCTTCCAGGAAGATGACGCCCGCCACGGCAACCGCCATGACGCCCCCTCCCAGCAAAAGGAGGTAGCGGGCGGACACGCGGCCGATAATCATCATGAGGTACACCACGCCTGCCAGCAGGAAGGCGGTGGAGAAGTTCTCCGGCAGGATAAGCCCGCAAATGACGCAGGTGATAATCATGATGTGCTTGAAGGCGCCCGGTGATGCCGAACGCTCCCCTTGGTTCTTCGACAGGATGAAGGCGGTGACAATGACCACCGCCATCTTGGCGAATTCCGACGGCTGGAACTGGAGGCCGCACAGCCGTACCCACCTGCCCGCGTCGTTCACCTTTTCGATGACCAGCAGCCCGCCCAGGTTGAGGTGGTCGAACAGCAGCAACAGCAGCAGGAATATTGCCGAGAAGGGCAGCAGGAACAACGGGAACACCTGGAACCACTTGTAGGGGATGTTGTGGAACAGCACCACCACCCCTGCGCCCGCTATCAGGAAGATGAGGTGGCGCGTGATGGGCTCCCAATGGTTGCCGCTACGGTAAATCAGGGTGCTCGAGGCAGAGAACACCTCGGTAATCGAGATGACGCACAGCAGCACGAAGATTACCCAGATTACCTTGTCGCCTTTGAAGAGTGTCTTTAGTAGATCCACGTTGATAGTGTTTAGTGTTTAGTGTTTAGTGATTAGTGTTTAGTGATAGGCCTGTATTAACCGCTCATCACTGAACACTAACCGCTTGTCACAGTTCCCTCACGTATTTCTTGAACTGGTCGCCCCGGTCCTCGTAGCTCTTGAACAGGTCGAACGAGGCGCAGCAGGGACTGAGCAGCACCGTCTCGCCCTTCTTGGCCAGGCGGTAGGCGGCGTCCACGGCGTCCTTCATGCCGGTCTGTACGTCGGCCACGGGCAGGCCCATGGGGTCGAAGAACTGGTGCAGCTTCTCGTTGTGCAGCCCCAGGTAGACCAGCGCCGAGCACTTCTGGCGCACCAGGTCGGCTATCTCGTTGTAGTCGTTGCCCTTGTCCTTGCCGCCGAGGATGAGCACTGTCTTGGTGGTCATGCTTTGCAGGGCATACCAGCAGGAGTTGACGTTGGTGGCTTTCGAGTCGTTGATGAAGTGTATGCCGCGCACGTCGCACACCCGCTCCAGGCGGTGGGGCACCCCTTTGAAGTCGCTCAGCGCGCGGCGGATGTCCTCCTTCCGGATGCCTGCCAGGTTGGCGGAGATGCCTGCGGCGAGCGAGTTGTAGAGGTTGTGCACCCCGGTCAGCGCCAGCTCCTCCTGCTCCATGTTGAAGGCGATGGGGCGGTCGATGTGCACCTCGTCGTCCTCCACGTAGGCGATGGCCCCGTCTTCCTTGACGGCGGCGAAGGGGTAGAGCTGCGCCCTGAGGCCGTGCTTGGCCAGCTCGCGGCGGATGATGGGGTCGTCCTGCCAGTAGATGAAGGCGTCGTCCTCCGTCTGGTTCTGCGTGATGCGGAACTTGGCGTCCACGTACTTCTGCATGCAGTGTTCGTAGCGGTCCAGGTGGTCGGGGGTGATGTTCATCAGCACGGCGATGTTGGCGCGGAACCGGTACATGCCGTCCAGCTGGAAGGAGCTAAGCTCGATGACGTAGTAGTCGTGCTGCTCGGTGGCTACCTGTAGGGCCAGGCTGCGCCCGATGTTGCCCGCCAGCCCCACGTTGAGCCCCGCGCTCTTGAAGATGTGGTAGATGAGCGACGTGGTCGTGGTCTTGCCGTTGGAGCCGGTGATGCACACCATCTTGGCGTCGGTGTAGCGTCCGGCAAACTCTATCTCCGAGATGACGGGCGTGCCCTGCTGGCGCAGCTTGCGGATGATGGGCGCGTCCTCCGGTATGCCGGGGCTCTTGACCACCTCGTCGGCGTTGAGCACCAGGGCCTCGGTGTGCGGGTGTCCCTCCTCCCAGGGGATGCGGTAGCTGTCGAGCAGCTCCTTGTACTTGGGCTTGATGGCGCCCGTGTCGCTCACGAAGGTGTCGAAGCCCTTCACCCGTGCCAGCACGGCGGCACCCGAGCCGCTCTCGCCGGCACCCAGTATTACGATGCGTTTCATGTCTCTGTCTTCTCCTTTCAATATCGTTTACTTTGTATTGTTTTCTTACTCCCGTTGCCAAGGCCTGCCGTCACTCCTGCGAAAGTGCCCTGCAAGGCCTTCTGGAGGGGGTTGCCAAGGGTCACTGTTACTGTTGGCCAAGGGTCACTGTTACTGTTGGTCAAGGGTCACTGTGACTGTTGGCCAAGGGTCACTGTGACTGTTGACGAAGGGTCACCGTGACCCTCCCCAAAGAGCCTTATCTGTATATTGTTTTTACCCATACTTCTCCTCCCTCGTCAACTCCTCCCTTGTCAACTCGTCCCCTTGTCAACTCGTCCCCTTGTCAACTCATCAACTCATCAACTCATCAACTCATCAACTCCCATCACCTTATCTTCAGCGTAATGATAGTGATGGCCGCCAGCACGATGGTCACAATCCAGAAGCGGACGGTGATTTTCGACTCGTGGAACAGCTGCGTGGGCCGCTGGAACATCACCGTGCATCCCTCCTCCACCTGGCTCATGGAGGTGCGGAAGTGGTCGTGCAGGGGCGTGCGCTTGAACATCCTTTGCTTCCGCCCGTGCCGCTTGCCCGCCTTGTAGTACACCCGTTGCAGGATGACGGACAGGTTCTCCACCAGGAACACGCCGCACAAGATGGGTATCAGCAGTTCCTTGTGGATGATGATGGCAAAGACGGCGATGATGCCGCCTATGGTGAGGCTGCCCGTGTCGCCCATGAACACCTGTGCCGGGTAGGCGTTGTACCACAGGAAGCCTATCAGCGCCCCGATGAAGGCGCAGATGAAGATAACCAGTTCCTCCGAGCCCGGTATGTACATGATGTTGAGGTAGCCCGCATACTCGATGTGGCTGCTCACGTAGGCCAGTATGCCCAGCGTGACGCCGATGATGGCCGAGTTGCCCGCCGCCATGCCGTCCATGCCGTCGTTCAGGTTGGCCCCGTTCGATACGGCCGTCACCACGAAGATGGTGACCAGCACGAACAGCACCCAGCCCGCCGCCTGCGCCTTGTCGCCCAGGAAGCCCATCACGTCGGCATAGTCCAGGTTGTTGCTCTTGAAGAAGGGGATGGTGGTCTGCGTGGCCTTTATCTCCTTGGCGGCGTGCACCACCTCCACCCGTCCGCCGGGCTTCTCCACCTCGATGTTCTCGCGGATGACCACCTGCGGGCTGAAGTACAGCACCAGTCCCACAATGAGTCCCAGCCCCACCTGCCCGATAATCTTGAACTTCCCGTGCAGTCCCTCCTTGTCGCGCTTGAATATCTTGATGTAGTCGTCGGCAAAGCCCAGCGATCCCAGCCACACGGTGGTGATGAGCATCAGCGCCATGTAGATGTTGCCCAGCCGTCCCAGCAGCAGACAGGGGATGAGTATCGCTACGATGATGATGACCCCGCCCATGCTTGGCACGCCCACCTTCTGCACGCCGAAGGGGTCAATCTTCGCGTCCCGTTGCGTCTCGGTGATTTGCTTGCGCTTCAGCAGGTTGATGAAGCGGTCGCCCCAGATGCTCGAGATGAGCAGCGCGAGGATTACCGCCATCAGCGCGCGGAACGAGGTGTAGGCAAACATCCCCGCCCCGGGAAAGTCGTATTGGTCCAGCCAGTTGAATAAGTAGTATAACATGTTTTTAGTGATTAGTGGTTAGTGATTAGCGATTAATACGTAGGGTAACGGTTAGAGTGACGGGCATCCGGTACGTCATTAATCACTAAACGTTAAACGCTCTCTTTACCTCCTCCTTGTCGTCAAAGTGGTGTTTCACGCCCTTTATCTCTTGGTAGTCCTCGTGTCCCTTGCCGGCCACCAGTATCACGTCGCCTTCCTTCGCCAGCATGCAGGCGGTGCGGATGGCTTCGCGGCGGTCGGCAATGGCGAGGGTCTTCTGCATGTCCTCCTTGCTGAGTCCTGCCAGCATGTCGTTCATGATGTCCTGCGGCTCCTCGAAGCGCGGGTTGTCGCTGGTGATGATGAGGCGGTCGCTTCCCTTCGCGGCCTCCTGTGCCATCAGCGGGCGTTTGCCCTTGTCGCGGTTGCCGCCTGCGCCTACTACGGTGATGACTGCGCCCCGTCCCTCCAGCACGCCGTGGATGGCGTTCAGCACATTCGCCAGCGCGTCGGGCGTATGGGCATAGTCCACGATGGCGGTGTATCCTTGCGGCGACCGTATGGCGTCGAAGCGTCCCGCCACCGGGCGCAGGGTGCTCAGGGCTACGAGCACGTCCTCCTCGCGCTTACCCAGCAGCACGGCGGCGCCAAACACCGCCAGCAGGTTGTAGGCATTGAACCGCCCGATGAACTGTACCGCCACCTCTCGGTTGTTGAAGTCCAGCAGCATGCCCTCGAAGTGGCTTTCCAGCACCTTCCCCTTGAAGTCGGCCAGGCTGCGCAGCGAGTAGGTATATACCCGCGAGCGGGTGTTCTGCGTCATCACCAGCCCGTTCTTGTCGTCCAGGTTCACCAGGCTGAAAGCCGTCTTGGGCAGGTCGTCGAAGAACTTCTTCTTCGCCCTCAGGTAGTTTTCCACCGTCTTGTGGTAGTCCAGGTGGTCGCGCGTCAGGTTGGTGAAGATGCCCCCGGCAAAGCGCAGCCCGCTGATGCGCTTCTGCGCGATGCTGTGCGAGCTCACCTCCATGAAGGCATACTTGCATCCCGCCTCCGCCATCTGCCCCAATAACCGGTTCAGGGTGATGGGGTCGGGCGTAGTGTGCTCGGTAGGCACAGGCTGGTCGTCTATGTAGTTGCACACCGTCGATATCAGTCCCACCTTGTAGCCGAAGTAGCGGAAGGTGTGGTAAAGCAACGTTGCCACGGTGGTCTTGCCGTTGGTACCCGTCACCCCCACCAGTTCCAGCTGCTCCGTCGGGTTGCCGTAGAAGGTGGTAGCCACCCGTCCCACGGCTTCTTCGCTGTCCTTCACGCGGATGTAGGTCACCTCCTTGGCCAGTTCCCCGGGCAGCTCCTCGCAGAGCACCGCTACGGCGCCCTTCCCGATGGCCGGGGCAATGTAGGCATGCCCGTCGGTCTGCGTGCCCCGCATGGCCATGAACAGGTAGCCCTGCTCCGTCTGCCGGGAGTCGATGCACACGCCTTCAATCTCCTTGTCCGTGTCCCCGATGATTTCCACCGGTTGTATCTGCTTCAGTAGTTCGTTCAGCTTCATAAACTGTGTTATTAAGAGCCCCTCCCCAGCCCTCCCCTGTGGGGAGGGGGTTCAGCGCGTTGTCTTTCTTTTGTTCTCTTCTCCCTCCCTACTGGGGAGGGTTGGGGAGGGGTTTCAATTCCTCAGCTCCAGCCCTATCGTAGCCCCCTTTCTTGCGCGGGTGCCTGCCGCGAGCGACTGGTGCCTTACCCGTCCCACGCCGCTCAGCCGGACGCGCCAGCCTTTGCTTTCCAGCAGGTAGACGGCATCTTTGGCGCCCATGCCAACGACGTTGGGCACGGCGTTGTCCGGAAGCTCCGATTCGTGCAGCACCACGGCCGTTTCGGTCGTTTCGGTGCGTCCCCACCATTCCTGCCCTTCCTGTTCGTCCAGGGGCGATTGGTTGGGCACTTCCAGTTCGTTCAGCACCGTCAGCGCCTCGTTCATCTCGCCCGGTTTCACGGCAGGGATGACGTTGCTGGTGCTGTCTATGGCACTTGCCAGGTCGGCGCGCAGGTTCTTGGCGTACACCCGTTCGGCTATCTTCTTGAACACGCTGCCCGCCATCAGTCCGCCCGACGCGCCTCCGGCTGCCGGCTTGCGGATGGAAACGATGCAGCTGTACTGCGGCGCTTCGGCGGGGAAGAAGCCGCAGAAGCTCACCAGGTACTCGCGCTTGCCGCTGCGGTAGCCGTCCTTGCCTTGCGACACCTGTGCGGTGCCCGTCTTGCCTGCCACGGCAAACTGGTCGCTGCCTGCCGCCTTGGCCAGCCCGTTGGTTACCACGCCCCGCAGCATCCTGCGTATCTGCGCCAGCGTGCTGTCCGAGCATATCTTGCCGTTGATGACCTCGGTGTGGAATCTCTTGACCACTTTGTCGTCCCGCAGAATCTCTTTCACGAACTTGGGGCGTACCATCACCCCGTTGTTGGCAATGGCGTTGTAGAACGTCAGGATGTTCATGGGCGGAATCTGCGTCTCGTAGCCTATGCTCATCCACGGCAGGGTGGTCTTGGCGAAGTAGCGTTCTTTCGGTCCCTTGATGTTCGGTTTGCCCTCGCCGCCTATCTGCAGGTGCAGGGGCTGGTCTATGCTCATGCGCTTCAGCCCGTCCACAAACTTCTGCGGGTCGTCGTGGTAATACTTGTCTATCAGTGCCGACACCCCGATGTTCGACGACACCTCCAGGGCGCGCGTGGCGGTGATGGTGCCATAGCCCCCGCGGTGCCAGTTGTGGTCGCGCATCTGGCTGCCATACATGTTCTTGACGCCGTTGCCCGTTTCCACCACCGTTTCGGGGGTGATTTTCCCGTCCTCCAGCGCCACCATCAGCGAGGCGGTCTTGAAGGTGGAACCCGGCTCCATCATGTCGCTGATGGCATGGCTGTTCATCTCGTAATAGTTGCCGTCGCTTGCCTTGGTCAGGTTCACAATGGCTTTCACCTCGCCCGTCTTCACCTCCATCAGCACGGCCACGCCCACGTTGGCGTCAATCTCCTTCAGCTTGTCCGCCAGGGCTTTTTCGCAGATGTCCTGCATGTCCACATTGATGGTGGTCACCACGTCGCAGCCGTCCACGGGCGGAATGTCCACGATGTCCAGCCATTCGTTCATTACCTTTTGCCGGTGGGCAATGCCGTTGCGTCCCTTCAGCACGGTGTCGAACGCCAGTTCGATGCCGTTGCGTGCCCCCATGGCGGTGTCGGCGTAGAGGCGTCCCAGCGTCTGCGAGGCCAGCGAGCCGAAGGGCTTCTTCCGCTGGTTGTAGGGCACCTCGTGCAGGCCGCTCTTGTACTTGCCCAGGCGGAAGTAGGGCAACCTCTGCACTTCGCGGAACTCGATGTACGAGATGCGTCCCGGGTAAAGCTGGTAGTGGCGGCTCTTCCGTTTGCGTCCCGTCAGCAGGCGGTTCTTGAAGTAAGCCTTGCTCTTGTCCGGGAAGATGCGGTGCAGTCCCTCGCTGATGGAGTCCAGGTTGGCGCGCAGCAGCGAGTCGCGGCGGTGCTGGTCTTTCCGTTTCAGCTCAGGGTTGCGTTCGCCCGACATGAAGTCCATATATATATGGTATTCAGGCAGCGAGCTTGCCATCAGCTTGCCGTCTGCCGAGAGGATGTTGCCCCGGGTGGGGCGCACGGTCTTGTTCTCCTTCACAAAACGGTCGGCCACATCGCTCCAGTATTGCCTTTCGGCAAACATGATGATTCCTGCCTTCACTACAATGGCTACGCCTATCAGTGCCATGATGAGCACGATGAAGAAGTAGCGAAGCATGATGTTGTTCTTGTTGGCTGCCATAATCTTATAATTGACAATTGATAATTGATAATTGACAATTATCAATGCCTGTTTTTTAAATTCTCAATTCTTAATTCTTAATTCCCAATTGTCAATTGTTAATCGTTAATCGTTAATCGTCCATCGTTATCACATAGGGTGGAGTCGTGGCCGTCTGCAAGTCGCTTTCCCGGGTGGCGACATACTCCTCGATGCGCGACTGCCGGCTCTGCTCCATCAGTTCCGAGCTGCGGGTCAGGGCGTTGTACTTCACGTCGGTCAGCTTCGTTTTCAGTTCCTCTATCCGTATCAGCTGTTGCTGCACGGAGTAGCGGTTGCTGATGTAGAAGATGACGAGCACCATGATGAGCAAGAACAGCTTGGTCTGGCGGCGGAAGAAGTCCGTTGCCAGGATGTCGCCCCCTACGATGCTTTTCCATGACGTGCGTTTCTTTTTCGGTTTGTCCATATCTTGTTCCTCCCTGCGTTTATTGTTCTTCGTCCGTCCGTTCGGCTATGCGCAACTTGGCGCTGCGCGAGCGCGGGTTGCGTTCCACCTCCCCGGCGTCGGGCACGATGACCTTGTTGCTCAGCGGGCGGAAGGGCGCCCGTATGTTGCCGAAGAAGTCCTTTTCCGCCTTGCCCTCCACGTTGCCGGCCTTCATCAGGTTCTTCACCATGCGGTCTTCCAGCGAGTGGTAGGTGATGACCACGAGCCTGCCGCCCGGCCGGAGCACCGTCTTCGCGGCGTCCAGCATCTCCTTCAGCGCCTCCATCTCCTGGTTCACCTCGATGCGCAGGGCCTGGAAGACCTTGGCCAGTTCCTTCTTTTCCCGTTCCCGCCCGAAGCAGGGCTTGATGGCCTCCAGGAACTCCCCGATGGTGGCGATGGGCCGTTGCGCGCGTGCCTTGGCAAGGGTTGCCGCCAGCTTGCGGCTGTTCTTCAGCTCGCCGTACAGGTAGAACACGTCGGCCAGCCGTGCCTCGTCGTAGGTGTTCACCACGTCGGCAGCCGTCTGTCCGGCGCGCCGGTTCATGCGCATGTCCAGTGCCCCGTCGAAGCGGAAGGAGAAGCCCCGTTCGCTGTCGTCGAAGTGGTGCGACGATACCCCCAGGTCGGCCAGTATGCCGTCCACCCGGTCTATGCCGTGGTAGCGCAGGAAGTTGCGCAGGTAGCGGAAGTTGCTGCGCACGAAGGTGAATCGCCCGTCGTCGGGGATGTTGCGAAGCACATCCTCGTCCTGGTCGAAGCCCAGCAGCCGCCCGTCCGGCCCCAGGCGCGACAGTATCTCGCGCGAGTGCCCGCCCCCGCCGAAGGTGACGTCCACATACGTCCCTGCGGGATGGATGTCCAGCCCGTCCACGCTTTGCTTCAGCAATACGGGGATGTGGTAAATCGGTTCGTCTGCCATGTCCGTCGGTTTATAGGTTGTCGTTTATCGTCTGCGTTGGGTCGGCAAGGGGATGGCTGCCAAGCACTTCCTGCAAGGTGTCGCCAAAGTCCTGCGGGTCCATGAACGGTTGTTCGGCCTTCTCCTTGGCCCAGATTTCGATGGTCTGGTCCATGCCGATGAAGCGCACGTCGCTGCCGATGCCGGCCAGCTGCAGGTAGCGCCGGGGGATGAGGATGCGCCCGGCATTGTCGGACGACATCATCTCCGCGTCGCTCACAAACTGGCGGAACACGGCCTGCTGGCGGGCATTCCACGGGTTGAGCCTTTGCCGCAGCAGGTTCTGCGTGCTGAACCACACGCTTTCGGGGTACAGCACCAGGCAGTCCTGGAACACGTCTTTCCGCAGCACGAGCCTTTCCTCGCCTGCGGCTTTCAGCAGTTTCCGGAAGCCGATGGGGATGAAAACCCTGCCCTTGGCATCGACCTTTGCCTCTATGTTTCCTAAGAATTGCATCACCTTCTCCACCTTATTATAATAAGACGGGGTAAAGGTACACAATTCCCCACAATTCCCCACTATGTTTCACCAAATTCTTTAAAAGAAGTTTTCCACACCCCGTGCAAGGGACAGGGTTGCACGTTTGGAAAGTATTTTACAAATCCGGTACCTACCCGCTCCTTACCTTCTCCTTACCCGGTCCTTACCTGCTCCTTTTGTCCGCCCTCGCTATGGAAAGGAAAAAGAATGGACAAAGTAGCGGGAAAGCCCGGCGGAAAAAGCGGGGAAAAAGGGAAAGGCCGATGCGAAGGACAGGGAAAAGAGGGCTTCCGGCAGAAAATTAACATTTGTTTTGTCGGCAGCTGATAATATTTAAATATTTTTGTAGCGGATTCCTTGACAAGGGCGCGGGCGTTCAGAACCTTTGCACTCTTGCCGGAGCCGGTAACCGAAAAAGAACGGAGTATGCGCAACACCTTGAGAATATTGTTTGTCGTTTTGTCCCTGTCCCTTCTCTTGCCGCTTGCGGCGCAGGAGCGGGTGGACACGGTCTATACCTTCCGCTTCGTACCGGGGCAGGACATGTTCTACGTGCCGTGGAAGGAAAACGCTGCCGAGCTGGCACGGCTGGAGCAGTGCGTGAGGCAATGGAAGGCGGAAATCCTGGCCAAGAGGATGCCCCTCCGCGTGGACGGCTACAGCGCCTCGGGGGGCAGTGAAGCCGCCAACCTCGCGTTGGCAAAGACCCGCTCCAACCGCGTGAAGTCCGAGCTGATAACCCGGCAGCAGCTGGCCGAGGAGTGCTTCATCACCCGGAACCACTCCGGCGGCGGCGACTATGTGACCGTGCGGATTGCCGTCCCCTCCGCTCCTTCCCGGGAGGAAGAGGTTGCGCCGGGGGCAGGCGGAGTTTGCGAAGGCAAGCTCCCTGATGCCGGCACGGACCCGGCGGAAGAAAAGCCCGCGGAAGAAAAGCCCGCGGAAGAAGTGCAGGCGCAACCTGCACAGAAGGAACCGGCCGCAACGACGGAAACCCTTTCCCTCCGCGCCAACCTGCTGCGCTGGGCCACCCTTACCCCCGACTTGGGGCTGGAGTGGCGCGTATGCCCCTCCTGGGGCATCCTGGTGAACGGCTCGTGGACGTCGTGGTCGTGGAAGTCCGGCGGCAGGCGTTACGCTCTGTGGGAGGTGATGCCCGAGGTGCGTTATTACCTGGGCGGGGAGAAGCGCGGCTACCTTGGCGCGATGTACAAGGCGGGACAGTTCAACCACAAGCTCTCGGGCACGGGACGTCAGGGCGACCTGGCGGGCGGCGGCATCACTGGCGGCTACCGGCTGCGGCTGAACGATGCCCTCTCCATCGACTTCACCCTTGCCGTGGGCTGCCTGCATGCCGACTATGAGAAGTATGAAACCGTCGGCGGCGTGCGTGTCCGCCGGGGCGACGGCGCCCGGAACTGGTGGGGGCCTGTCCATGCAGGCATTGTGCTGGTGTGGGACTTGTAGCCCCTTTCTATCCCTCCCTGTGGGGGAGGAAGAAAGGTACCCTTATCGTATGAACCCAATAAACGAGATATGAACCATGACTTATAAGAAACGTTTACCATACAGGCACGGCATTCCGGCTTCCCTCCCGGCGGGGGGAAGATGGGGCGGGGGCTGCCTGTGCCTGCTGTCCGTGCTGCTGCTGGCCGCGACCTCTTGCGTGAAGGACGAGCTGCACCACACGCCCCATCCCGACACGGGGAAGATTGCCGTCACCGCCGACTGGAGCGGCCGCGGCGAGGGGGTGGACATCCCGGCGGAGTGGACCGTGGCAATGGGCGGCTACACCGGCACCGAGACCGGCGGGACCCATGTGCCGGATTACCTTTTCAGCCCCGGCGATTACACCCTTGCCGTCTACAACACCCCCCGGGGCATAACGATAACCGGAACCACCGCCACCATAGCCCCGGAAACCAAAAGCGGCGGGGACTCGTTCATCACGGGTACCCCCGGCTGGCTGCTGACCTCCGTGCAGGAGGTGACCGTCGAGGCCGACGCCGACTATGAGCTGACGGCGCCCATGCGCCAGCATGTGCGCCAACTCACTCTCGTCATCGAGTCTACGGGAGATGCAGCCGGGAGGATAGAGAGCATCGAGGGCAGCTTGAGCGGAGCGGCAGGCACGCTGGACTTTGCTGCCGGAACCTACGGGGCGGCCTCCGATGTCGCCCTGCATTTCACTAAGCTCACCGAAGGCGACGACGCGGGCAAGTGGACCGCCACCGTGTGGCTGCTCGGGGTCACCGGAGGGCAGCGGCTCGCCGCCACGTTGGCCTACACCAGCGGCAACCCGCAGGACACCCGCCTGGAAAGCGACCTTACCGAGGTTCTGAAGGACTTCAACAGCAGCGGGGCCGGTTCGTTCACCCTGAGCGGCACCATAGCCGAGACCCCTACGGAAGCCGGAGTGGAAGCCGGCATTACCGGTTGGGAGAAGATAGACGGCGGCGGAGTGGACGCGGAGATGTAAGCAAGAATGAAGAATTGAGAATTTAGAATTTAGGAATAACCAGTTAAAAAGAATAAATAATATGAAGACAAGATTACTCGCTTTTGTAGCCTTGGGTCTCGCGCTCATTGCCTGCACCAACGATAACGAAGTGATGGACAACGGTCCAGTGGCGGCACGCATCAACGCCGAAATTTCCGATGCCGTATCCACCCGCGCCAGCGGAACCGCCTGGGCGGAACGTGACGAGATAGGCATCTCCGAAAGCCGCTTCGGCTACGCCAACGTGCTCTACCGGTGGGAAAACGGGAAGTTCACACCGGCAGGAACCATTATCTTCTTCCAAGATGACGACCCGACCACCTTCTCCGCCTACTATCCTTACGATGCGGACGGCGGGACACTGACCGCCACCACCGATGCCACGGCGCAGCAGAACCAGCCCGCCAT
>CALULP010000003.1 GCA_944321495.1 uncultured Bacteroides sp.
AAGTGTACTTAATGACGAAAAATGGGCAAAATATGGCAAAAATAGAGAAAATAAGAAAGATGCAAATAATTGATAATAAGGAAGATAAATTCTTTTATTTTCCTATGATTTCTATGCCTTGTACCGGGTCTGGGTACGAGGTAAAAGGATAAGTAGTTGGTAACAAACGACTTATCCTTTTCTTCTTTTAAGAATGTTCCCGTTTTGTTCCCATGGAGGGCTTAATGGTAGACACCTTAAATTAGATTAGGCACGATTAAATACGGTTCATAATGGGCAATAAGTTAAAGGACATATGTACTTATGCTTTTGAAAAGATAATCAAGAAGCATACGGCGACTAATACAAACTCCATATTTGTATTGTGCGGAATTACTCCTTACATATACATGGAGGGGTTCAATGGCCATGTCACAGACAAAGACACATTCGATAAAGAAGGGAATCTTGATTTGTTTTCTTCAGCATGGTTCGGGACTATATTCCCTAAGCTTATGTCTGCAACTTCTTTTCAGATATTGTCACACCAGCAATATGCAAGCATCAACGAATACTTGAATGAAGATTTTTTCAAAGATAGGATTGTTGTAGTATATGATAATCTGCGCACTCTATACCCAATAGCAAAGGAAAGCTACATAGAAAAAGCCGATAGCACCGGAACTGAAAAGCGTCCAGACAAGATGCCCATTTATCAAGCTGAACAAATGAAAGTGGGTAATCATTACTTCTATTCTATAAAGCACTTCAATGACAATTTGAAGAAAGAACCTTTTTTTAGTTTAAAGAAAGAACTCTCTTATACTCAAATGGCTGCAAATAGCGACATATGCATCCTTGATGTTATATCAGACTCATATGGGATAGATGTACTGGTAAATGAATGCCTTGAAGAAAACAATTTTCAAAAACAAGTATTCGTTAAGATTTCGGACAAGAATATTTTAAACAAAGCTACCTCAAAAATTCTTCAAGAATTTAATCACTTACTGTCGCGCTTTGCAGGAGGCATCTACATTCAAAGAGACGAGGCTGTACCGAAAACTTATATGCCTACAAACGAATCTGTCACCTTGTTGAAGAAATATTGGGGAGAGGCTGCTGAATTTAGGAATATTTTGGTTTACGAAAATCCAGAACTGAGCAATGACATCATACCTGTATCACAAGGTCTATTGGTAGATACGATCATCAAAGAATACAAAAATGGTTGTGAGGGTATCCAGCCACGCGACATATTCATTACTGCTCCAACTGGTGCGGGTAAATCGCTAATTTTCCAGTTGCCTGCTTTCTACGCAGCATCGAAAGGGGATGTAACAATAGTTGTTTCACCATTGAAAGCACTAATGACAGATCAAGTTGAAGCGTTGCGTTCGGAACGGCAATATAACAGGGTGGAGTTTATCAATAGCGATTTGACATTGATAGATAGGGACAAGATTATTGACGGATGTAAGCGGGGGGATGTTGATATCTTGTATCTCTCGCCCGAATTGCTTCTATCTTACGATATACATTATTTTATTGGTGAAAGAAAGTTGGGGTTACTTATTGTTGACGAAGCCCATCTAATCACTACATGGGGACGTGATTTCCGTGTAGATTACTGGTTTTTGGGTAATCATATCAATAAAGTACGCAAATTCAATAACTATATGTTTCCACTTGTCGCATTAACAGCAACAGCAGTATATGGCGGAGTGAATGACATGGTATTCGACAGTATCAACAGTCTAAACATGCACGATCCTCATAAATTTATTGGTAATGTGCGCCGTGAAAATATTGAATTTGTCATTGACACTCATGAAGATTATTCTACTGGAGGCTATGACCAAAACAAAGAAACAGAAACCGTAAACTTTGTAAAAGGTATTCATGAATTAGGCATGAAAGGAATTGTATATGCACCATATACAAGACACATTAACAGATTGAAGGAAAAATGCGATCAAATTAACCCAGAAATGACTGTTGCCTTTCATGGCGGTATGTTAGCAGATCAACAAAAATTTGCTTACCAATCATTTAAAAGTAATCGTTGTAAAATAATGATTGCAACGAAAGCCTTTGGTATGGGTGTGGATATTCCCGACATACAGGTGGTATACCATCATGCTCCATCAGGCTTGCTCCCCGATTATATTCAAGAAATCGGTCGTGCTGCTCGAAAGAAAGAAATCCAAGGATTTGCTGCACTTACATTTTCCAAGTCTGATTTGCGTTATAGTAAACAACTTTTTGGCATATCTTCTTTAAAAACGTTCCAACTAAAAGAGGTATTAAGTAAAATTATCCGCTGTTTTAATGCTAATGGTAAAAAGAGGAATTTACTTGTAGCAGCCAATGATTTTGCTTACATATTTGATTTTGCAGATGAAGTCGACCAAAAAGTGGCGACTGCTCTAATGATGATAGAAAAGGACTATCTGATAAAAACACGATTCAATGTCCTCATAGCCCGTTCGAAGAAATTGTTTACTAAAGTATATGCACGGACTAATCAAATTGGTTTGGATAGATTGACAGAGAAATACGGAAAGTGTTTCAAGGAAATACTATATTTATCAGGCACATACCATACTTTAGAATTGAATCTTGACCAAATTTGGTCTAAACATTTCTCCGACCGTAGTTTCCCACAAATAAAGAGTGAGTTTTATCGACAGAAATTCTTGGCAGAAGAAGGCATTGAGCTAACACCTCAGATAAAGGTCACTATCAAAATCGACAAGACTTATCGAGAAGTTTTGCCTGAGGTGAAAGGGGTTTTAAATGCCATCAACACATCATTCGCTCTACTCAGATTAAGAGGTACGTTCTTTACTTGTAAAGACTTTGTAGAGGTATTGGCTAAACATCTGAATACAAAATATAATATTGAAAAAATAGTATCTTTTATTTTAGGTACTTATTCGGGGTATTTACAGAACAACCATGTGCTTGAAGGAGATTCTTTCTTACAGCAGCGGCATCAAGGTACAACAATGCAGTATCAAGTGTTCAGTACTAATTATGAAGCTAAATTTACGCAGTTATTGAGAATCCTTTCTCACCTTTTTGACGGCAAAGAGTATCAATCAACGGACAGATATTTGTCAATTAACGACATCCCCTTGAAGAACCATATCAGACTGGGGTCTTTATTGGAAATCATGGAGCTTGGTGCTTTTGAAACAACAGGAGGAGATGATCCAAAAATCTTCTTGCGCCTCAATGATCCTCGAAGAATAGAAAAGGATTCTACGAGCGATAAATATAGTAACTTTATCCTTGAATCTGTTAAAAATAGACATAAAGTAAGTTGCGCATTATTTGAACATTTCTTTACTAATTATTTCAGTAATGAGAATCGTTGGAATATGATAGAAGATTTCTTCTTGGGTATGTCGAACGATGAGTTGTTTGAAAAATATCCGGGTAGAATGGTTAATCATATTGATATTCTAAGATATTTGAAAGATAACAAATCTATTGTGCCAGAATTTGCAGAATCAGTACACTCGGGAAACGGGCACCACGGAACATTATTTCTGCCGCGAAAACAGGAGTTTTATAATAGGGACAATATGCTCACAATAGGTCATCAAACAAAGCAAGTAAAAAGATGGCTTGTTGATGATCCGGTTGCATTACATAGGACTATTGTAGAATATGAGATAACCATAGAGAAGGATGATTACAAAGTCCTTACAAATAAGTTGAGGCTACAACACTTTGCATATTATAGAGATTTTATGAGACTTAAGATTTTGATAGAGTTTCCTGGTTACCCCAATCTCGTACAGGCTTCAGTCCCATATAGCGATGTCCCGGTCAAATTTTACAAGTGGTGGCGAAAACACACAGATCAAATCAGCATGAGTTTGGCGGAAAAGATCAAACTATTTCTTGCTGTAGAAAAGGAATCTCCTACGACATTAATAAAAGCTCATAAAGCGATTATACAGAAATAAGATAATTCAATATCATTGATAATAGCCTTTGATAAAATAGCAGACCAATAGATAGCCCTTCATTTCTATCTATTGGTCTATTATTCCCCCTGATATTATCGGCAACTCTTACGCCAATGCACATACACATCCCGTATCGAAATCTCATGGTTAAGATATGCCTTACTGATTTCGGCAGGAAGCATATAAGCCGGATAATCGGCTACATCCTGAATTTTGTCAATTAGGGCATAGTTCCGGAAGTCGCCGGGTGAAAAAAACAAGCCTGTGCCGTATCTTTTCACAAGTAATAGGCTAACTTTGCGGCATAACTTAAAAACAAGTGCGATATGGCTGCAAATCTTTTTGGAAGATACGTATGGCTGATGGACATCCTGCGTCGGTATAAGCGGCTGACGTTTCAGGAAATCAGTGAACTTTGGCAGGAAAGCGGACTGGGTTATGGGGAAGAGTTGCCCCTGCGCACGTTCCACAACCACCAGAAAGCCATCAAGGACATTTTTGACGTGTACATCGACTGCGACCGCAAAGATGGTTACCGTTATTACATCGACGAGCCGGAACGGCTGGAAGGCAACAACTTGCGCAGTTGGCTGATAAGTTCGTATGCCACGTTGAACCAAATCCAGGCGGACAACAAGCTGGAGGAAAGAATCATTTTTGAGAATATCCCTTCCGGGCAGGTATGGCTGACCCGTATTGCTGAAGCCATGCGGCGCAACCGGGTGCTTAGTATCACGCACCAGGGGTTTGGCAAGCCGGAACCCAGTACTTTCGAGATTGAACCTTACTTTTTGAAAGTGGTGAAACGCCGCTGGTATGTGGTGGCGCGCAGTCCTTATTATTCGGAGCGCAACAGGCGCGAAGGCATCAAGCCAGAGGATGTTTATCTGGTGTATGCCCTTGACCGCATTTCGGACATCCGGGATACGGACAAGTCGTTCAAGATGAAGAAAGACTTCGATGTCAACCGTTATTTTGAGGGCTGTTGCGGGGTGATTACCTCGGACGAACCGGTCCGGCGGATTGTATTGTTGGCTTACGAGCATGCCGCCGACTATCTGCGTACATTGCCTTTGCACGAATCGCAGCGTGAGATTGAGGGGGACGATGAATCCACTCTTTTTGAATATCATCTGAAGCCGACGCTCGACTTTTACCAGCTTGTCCTTGCCCAAGGCGACCAGGTGGAGGTACTGGAGCCGGAAACGGTGCGCGAGGAGATGCGCAATTTCGCCAAGAATATGTTGGATTATTACACCGGACAGGAGGACAAGCCATGCAAGGACTGAACTTCATAGCCATCGACTTTGAGACAGCCACAGGCAGGCGGGCTTCCATTTGTGAGGCGGGCATTTGCGTGGTGCGTGACGGCAGGGTGGCTGAGACCCGTTCGTGGCTTGTCCGCCCGCAAGGCAACTGTTACAGTTACTGGAACATACAGATTCATGGGATACATCCGGAAGATACCGCCGGTGCGCCCGAATTCCCGGAAGTCTGGTCGGAAATCTCCGCTTACCTGAAAGACTGTCCCGTGCTTGTGGCGCACAACGCCGCCTTCGACATGGGCTGCATCCGCCACTCCTTGGAGCTTTACGGCATGGCGAAGCCGGATGTCACTTATTATTGTTCCCTGCGTGCCGCCCGCAGGCTTTATGACTTTGGCTGCAATACGCTGGATTATTTGTGCGGCCAGTTCGAGATTGCCTGCGGCCGTCATCACCGGGCGGGTGACGATGCGGAGATGTGTGCCCGGCTGTTCCTTCGTGAAATCAGGGATGCCGGGTGGTGCGGGCTGGAGGAAATGACCTATTGTAACGGGAAGCTATAACAGACCTGTGGGGCTATGCCGCGTTTCCTTCAGAATTTGTAGGTCCGTTTGGGGTTCTTGGGGAACCAGCCTTTCCTGACCCGTTCTTCTTGCTCGAATATTTCTTTGATGCACCAGAAAGATGAGAAGGCGAAGACGCCCAGCAGGGCGGATATAAAGGTGTTTTCGGCGCAGAGCGAGGCAACGGCTCCTGCAATGCCCAGCAGCAGGAACAGCCACCAGCACCGGGTGCCCCAATAATATTCGGCCTTAATGACTACCGGGTGAAACAAGCCGATGATGAGGAAAGAGGAAACGCCTAAGGCAAGTCCGTACAGGTGATATTCGTTTAAAAAGTCCATGTCGGGGAAAGGATAAAAGAAAGGGAAGCGGCAAAAGCAGGAGGAGGTACCTGCTTTTGCCGTTTCTTGCGGTTCATTTATTTCTCTGGGCAGATGGGGATTTCTTTTTTGATGCTTTGTTCCAGCGATATCAGCGTTTCGGTGGAGGTGACGCCGGGTATTTCTTGCATTTTGTTGTTCAGCAGGTCCATCAGGTGCTCGTTGTCGCGGGCATATACTTTGGTAAGCATGGTATAGGGTCCTGTGGTGAAGTGGCATTCCACGATTTCGGGAATTTTCTTCAGTTCAGCTACCACAGCCTTGTACATGGAGCCTTTTTCCAGTTTGATACCGATGTAAGTGCATGTGTAGTAGCCTAAGGATTTGGGGTTGACGTGGTAGCCCGAGCCAATGATGACGCCCAGGTCGATCAAGCGTTGTACCCGTTGATGGATGGCGGCACGTGATACGCCGCATTCCGCAGCCACATCTTTGAACGGAATGCGGGCATTCTGGGAAATGATTTCCAGAATCTGCCTGTCAAGATTGTCTATCTTTTCCATAATAAGAAGTTGTGTGTTGTTCGTGTCTTTACAAATAGTAAGCAAATATAGGACTTTATTTTAATTTATCTGCAAAAAAGGACGGGAAAAAGTGGAAAAGACATGAAAAAACGGATAAGGCAGATGTTATGGGTAGCATCTGCCTTATCCGTGTGCGGTAGTTTGCCGTGCCGGGGGATGCCGGCGCCGGCCTTTATCAGTCTTCGATGTCCAGCAGTTCCACCTCGAATATCAAGGCAGAGAACGGCTTGATTTGGGCGCCGGTTGCGCGCGAGCCGTATGCCAGTTCCTGCGGGATGTAGAGTTCCCACTTGGAGCCTACGGGCATTAGGGTCAAAGCTTCTGTCCAGCCCTTGATGACCTGGTTGGCGCGGAAGGTGGCAGGCTGCGGGTTGCCGTCCTTATCTTTGCGGTTGTACGAGCTGTCAAACTCGGTGCCGTCAATCAGCGTGCCTTTGTAGTGCACTTTCACTTTGTCGGTCTTGGTGGGGATGGCTCCTTTGCCTTCTTTGATGATTTTGTATTGCAGGCCGCTTTCCGTGGTTACCACGCCTTCCTTGTTTTTGTTCTCAGCCAGGAATTTCTCGCCGGCAGCCTTGTTGTCGGCATACTTCTCGGCCAGAATCTTTTCCTTGATGACGGGCATTTGGGCGCGTACATAGCCGGTGGCGATGTCTTTCTGCATCACATTGTAGTCTTTTACTACGCCTGCGAGGAAGCCTGCCAGCATTTGCTCGCGGCTGACGGTATTGACGGAGTCGTTGGCGCCGAACAGTTCACGGTTGAGGGCTTCCACCCAGTTCTTGCTTACCATTTGCCCGATTTGTTGTCCCATCATGTAGGCCACGTCTTTCTGGCTGGTTTTCTTTGTGCCGGCGTTGAATCCTTTCAGGAACTCGCCCATCAGGGCCGAGTCCACGCCTTGTTGCATCAGGTACTGGTCGAGGCCTTCGGTGCGTGCCATACCGAAAGCGTAGGATAATGAGTCTACGTCTGTTGTCAAAGTTGCTTTGGGGCTTTGCGCAGTGCACGATGCCAGTCCGGCAGCTACTGCAAGCGCCATGATAAACGATACTTTTTTCATTTTGCTTTACTTATTGTTTTGGTTATTCGGATAATATTTTCAAGAGTTCCACTTCAAAAATCAGTGTGCTGTGCGGCGGAATCAGTTCGCCTGCGCCTTGTGCCCCGTAGCCCAGTTCGCTGGGGATGTAGAGTTTCCATTTGGCGCCTTCGGGCATCAGCTGCAGGGCTTCTACCCAGCCGGGAATCACTTGGTTCACGCCGAATATGGCGGGTTGCCCGCGCTGGATGGAGCTGTCGAACAGCGTGCCGTCTACCAGCGTGCCTTCGTAGTGGCATTGCACGCGGTCGGTGGCCTTGGCGTAGTGCCCGGTTTGTCCTTCCTTGATGACTTCGTATTGCAGTCCGCTGGGCAGTGTCACCACGCCGGCGCGTTTTTTGTTTTCTTCCAGGAATTTTTCCCCTTTTTCTTTGTTCTCGGCATTGACGCGTGCGGCCATGTCTTCAAAAAACTTGTTCACGATGTCGCGCGCTTCCTTGTGGGTGATGGCGGTGGGTGCACTTTGCAGCACGTCGCTGATGGCTTGTGCGAAGTCGTTCACTGCGATATCCTTGGCACCCATGTTAAGCAGGTTTTGCCCGATGCCCAGACCGAGGGCGTAACTGAATTTGTCCATGTTCTTTTTTTCTTCTGTTTTGGGTGGGATGGTTTTCTGTTCCAGTCCCTTGTCATTTAACAGCGGGCAAAAGTAACCCTTTTATTTGAATGGCAACCGTTTTTGGTATTTAAAAATTCTTATGCAGGTTGAAATATCGGGTAGATTCTCCCTGCACCGTATTGGCGTTTCCGCGAAAAGGCTTTATCTTTGAATAAGGAAATAATATTTTGTCTTTGTGCTTTTCTTTTTGCCTTGGCGCAAAAAGAAAAGCTACCAAAAGAAAAAAATCAAGCGCTGAATTTCCGGGGCTACTTCTTTGCAGCCGGGGTCCTTTCTTTTTTGCACTTTTTCTTTCGGACAAGCGAAAGAAAAAGTGCGAAGACAAATTTAAGTTTAGTTGTTTTAATAAACAGAATGACAATGAAAAATCTGGTTGTTTTGTCCGGCGCGGGGATGAGCGCCGAGAGCGGCATCAGCACGTTCCGCGATGCCGGGGGCTTGTGGGAGCAATATCCCGTGGAGCAAGTGGCCACGCCCGAGGGCTATGCCCGCAATCCCGGGCTGGTGATTAACTTTTACAACGAGCGGCGGCGCCAGTTGCTGGAGGTGGAGCCTAACGACGGCCACCGCGGGGTGGCGGCGCTGGAGCGCGATTTCAACGTTACGGTGGTGACGCAGAACGTGGACAACCTGCACGAGCGCGCGGGCAGCACGCACGTCATCCACCTGCATGGCGAGCTGGACAAGGTGTGCTCCAGCCGCGACCCTTACGACCCGCGCTACATCCGCCGCCTGAAACCGGAGGAGTATGAGGTCAAACTGGGCGACAAGGCGGGCGACGGCAGCCAGCTGCGCCCCTTCATCGTGTGGTTTGGCGAGGCGGTGCCCGAGATAGAGACCGCCATCGGGTATGTGGAGCAGGCCGACATCTTCGTCATCATCGGCACTTCGCTGAACGTTTACCCTGCCGCCGGGCTGCTGGCCTACGTGCCCCGTCATGCCGAGGTCTACTTGATTGACCCCAAGCCGGTGGACGCGCATTCCGACCGGCCGATACACGTCATCCGCAAGGGGGCCTCGGAGGGCGTAAGGGAGTTGAGGGCACTGCTGAAACCTTGATAATCCGTTTCCGGCCGGGGGGTGGACTAAGCCATCTTTTCCAGGCACGGCAGTATGGCCTGGGAGGGGGCGTGACGCCTGTATCCTGGCGTAGTATCGCTACTATCTTGGCATAGTATCGCTACCGTGGTAGCGTCGTATCACTACCGCGGTAGCGTAGTATCGCTGTCGTGAGGCGGGTAGGGCTGTCCCGGCGGGGACGCTTATTTCTTGATTATCGCCCGTACCACGAACCAGGCGTGATAGGCCAGGGTGCTTGCCCAGCCGTAGTGCTTGCCCATGATGCGGAAACGTTCCAGCAGCGAGGCGCGGTGGTGGCGGGTGGTCATGCCTTCCTCCAGGTAGTCTATCAGGGTGAGGTGGGTGTTGTGCGAAGTACGGGCCTGCTTCATGACGCGGATGCACCAGTCGAAGTCGGCTGAATAGCGGTACCGCAAGTCGTACTGCGGGGTAAGGGACGCCTTTGCCCAAAATGCCTGGTGGCATACCAGCATGCCCTGCCTGAAGCTTTTCCACGTCAGCCGCCCGGGAGCGCTGAGCCGGCGCATGCGCACAAAGTGCCCCTCCTGGTCCACCAGTTCCGTTTCGCCGTAGATGATGTCGGGCAGTTCCGTCCCCGTCAGTCCGTGTACCGCTTGCAGCAGGGTGTCGTCTTCGTGGAAACTGTCGCCCGCGTTGAGGAAACACAGGTAGTCGCCCGTGGCGCGGGCCATGCCTTTGTTCATGGCGTCGTACAGCCCGTTGTCGCGTTCGCTGATGACGAGGGCAATGCGGTCGCGGTAGCGTTCCACGATGTCGAGGGTGCCGTCTGTCGAGCCTCCGTCGATGATGATGTACTCCACGTGGTGGTAAGTCTGCGTGATGACGCTCTGGATGGTGTCTTCCAGCACATCGGCGGCGTTGTAGGTCACGGTGATGACGCTGAACTTCGGGGTGAGGTGGTGGTACATGGCGTCTGTTGGGGGATTAGAGTTTGTTGTACAGTTCGATGTATCTCTTTGCCACGACGTGCTCGGCGTAACAGTCGGCGGCTTTGCGGCAGGCTTGTTCGCACAGGTTCGGGTAGTCGGGGTCGGTCAGCAGCCAGTAGATGCCGTTGGCGAAGTCTTCCGCCGAGCGGTAGCTTGCCACATATCCGTTGTGCAGGTGGTCTATCATTTCGGGGATGCCTCCTACGTTGAAACCCACGCAGGGCGTTCCGCACGCCATGGCTTCCATGATGGTGTTGGGCAGGTTGTCCTCCAGTGAGGGGGTGGCAAAAAGGTCGACGGCGTTGTAGATGTCTACCAGCTGGTGGTCGTTGGTCACAAAGTCCAGCGGATAGACGGTAAAGGGAAGCAGGCTGGCCAGTTGCTGTGAGTTTTTGCCGAAGGCCACCACCGCCAGTTGGTCGCGCAGTTCCGGGTGGGCTTTTGCCAGCAGTTGGCACGATTGTACCAGGTAGTCTATTCCTTTCCGCTTGTCGGTTATTTTGACGGAACCGAACAGCAGGAGTTTTTTGTCCTCGGGCAGCCGGCATTTGCGGCGCGCCTCCATCTTGTCGTGCGGGCGGAACAGATTGGTGTTGATGGCATTGGGGATGCTGGTGACGGGCATACCTTGCAGCAGGGCACTTTGGCGCGCCTTTCCTTCCAGCCACCGGCTGCAGGTGACGAAGTGTATTTGCCGGCCGGCATAGAGTGCCTGTTTCCGTCGGAATGTGCGGGTGGATAGGTCTTTGTGCCCTTTGCCTTCGTTTATGTAGGGGCAGTTGTGGCAAGTTGTCCGGTAATGGTCGCATTGCCGTGCATAGTGGCAGATGCCGGTGGCGGGCCACATGTCGTGCATGGTCCATACCACGGGTTTGCCCGATTCGAGTATTTTCCGGATGTCTTTCAGCGAGAGCATGCCTTGGTTTACCCAATGCAGGTGCACGATGTCCGCCTGCTGGAATTCGGGTAGCGCAGTGATGTCGTTTCCCGTGTTGGCAATGTCTACGGCGAAGAGGTTCTTCTTGCTGAAGCGGTTGGCTGTCCAGATGACCACGCGTTCCCATACAAACTGCCACACCATGCGCCAGCTGGGCTTCAGTGCCACTACGGTGCTTTGGTCGGTTTGCTTGTTGCGCACCAGCATCTTGGCTTTGATGCCTTGTGCCTTGAGGGCTTCCATCAGCCGGTTGGCGGCAATGGCAGCTCCGCCGATGCGCTCGGAAGTATTGATGAGGATTACTCGCATGGGTCTGTTGTCGTTTAGGGTTAGGGGTACTTTTTACGGCGGCAAAGGTACGTTTTTTCTTGGGAAAAAGCTTTTGCCTGCGTTTACTTTCTTGGTGGCGGGCCATGCGGCAAAGGTTGTCACCGCCCGAAGTCGCCCTTCAAAGTCCGCTTGATGCGCCGGATGGCCTTTGCGAAGAACCCGAAGTGGCGGCGGTAATAGCGTTCGAAGCACCGGCGGGCGTTTTCGTCCTCCTCCACCGGCGTTATGGGGACCACGGGCAACGGTTCCGTCCACAGCGTTGAGCGGTAGAGGTTCCCTCCGCCGCAATGCGTGCCGCTGCCGTCAAACCCGTCGTTCAGCACCAGCGAGCGCCCCACGTTCAGCGAGAGTACTCCTGCCAGGAACAGGCTGGCGTTCCAGCGGATGGCCCACGAATTGTTTTTCCCCTCCACCTGGCGGCGCAGCATGCGGGTATAGCGGTAGGTGCCGTTGAAGTCGAAACGGCGCGTCAGTCCCTGCCGCTCCAACTCTTCCAATAGGGCTTTCCCGTTGGGGTTGAACAGTTGCCAGGCGCGTTTCCAGGTGGCCCACCCCCAGCTTCCCGTCCACTTGATGAGGAAAGTGGGGGGCAGGGCAGGGTCGCCGGTAAAGTCGCATGCCTGGATGTGCCCCACGCGCGGTTCATCCTTGTAGGCTTCTAAGGCCTCGTTCATGAAGCGCAGGAAGTAGGGCGCCACAATCAGGTCGTCTTCCAGCACAATGACACGCCCGTAGCGTTCTGTCTGCTCCGTCACTCCCGCGATGATGTTCCTCGCCAGTCCCCGGTTCTCCGCGTGTTCAACCAGGGTGACCTGCCCGAATCCTGTTAAGTCATGCAGGTAGCGGCGCACTTCCTCTACGGCGGGGCGTGCCTTTTCATCGCGCGGGGCATCGCTGTACACTATCAGGTGGCTATCCTTTGCTTCGGCATTTTGCAACAGGCTCTCCACCAGGCGGCGCGTGTGTGCCGGGCGGTTGTAGGTAAAGAGCAGGATGGGGGCAAGGTTATGGTCTGTTTTCATAAGGGCGGCGGGTTAGTTTGCAATATATCTTGGTGAGAAAGCGGCGCAGGCTGTACCGCTTCAGGCGTTGGCGGACAAAGGCGGGCAGCATGCGCAGGTAGAGGAAAGTGAATCCGGTTTCCTGCAGGCTGGCAAGCCACAGCCGCTGTTGGGGCACGAAGAAACTGTTCCAAGGCTTCAGCGGCCCCACGTAGTGTACCTGGACAGGCTTTGCCAATGCCCGGGCAAACATTTCCTGTTTCTCCGCCTCGCTTTCGGGAAGCCAACGGCTTGTCGTGGAAAAGCGCGGGGCTTTACCCAGAGAAGGCTTGTAGTACGTGTTGCATACCACATATTCCATGGGCAGATGGCGCACGTGCGGCCAGCAGCACAGGATGAGGCAGTCCTGCTCCGGCAGGGGCAGGCGCGGGTAATTCTGCCGGTAGAAATCCGTCAGTTTCTTTTGCATCCCGTCCTGGCGGATGGCTTTCAGGTTGAACAGCAGGTAGCCGGCCATGATTTCCTGCTCCAGCGCCTGTTTCTCTTGCGGGGAGAAAAGGCCGTCGGCATAGGTCTTCATGCGCCCGCTTTCCAGCACCTGCCCCACGCCGGCGTAGTAGAAATCTTCGCCGGGGAACATAAAATAGGAGGGGGCGATGTCCCCCGTGAATACCACGTCCACGTCCGAGCACAAGATGCGGTCGTATTGCGGGAATACTTCGGCGGCAATCAGCTTGTAATAGATTTCCCGGGAGAAATGCGATTTTCCCTGTCTGATATCTCCTTGGATGTCGAAACGCGAAACGTCGATAAACTGCAGGTCGGCATTGGGGAACCGTTTTACCAGCCGCGTCAGCCTGTCCTGCATCTTTTCCGGGATGGAGGTGTGCAATACGTACAGTTTGTACTGGTAAAGCGGGGCGGCATGCCGCAGCAGCGAGTAGAATGCCACGGCGGCGGCTACCGTGTAATGCCGGTCGAAAGTGAAGAATATGGGTATCTGTTTCATGGGTAATCCGGTTAGATGATGTATCGCCCGTGGTCGCGGATGAAAAACAGGGGCAGGAAGAAAGCCCGCAGGCGTTGCACGGCGCCCTGCGCGCCGGGTGCAGCCTCCTGCCGGTGCCTCAGGCAGAGCAGGCATGCCGATAAAATGCCCCGCAGGTTGCCTTTTGCCAAGAGGCGGACGGCTTGCTGTGCGGCGTTGTCATAAAAAGGTATCTGTTGCAGCAGGGAAAAGTAAAGCCGGGTGCTTTGCCGGTTGCCGCTTTGCCGCAAGGCGCGGATGGCACGGAGATAACCTTCCCACTTGCCCGCCTTATGCGGGTGGGCGTTGTAAGTGGCTGCCTCTTCGTGCCGCCGCCAATACACCAATGGGGCGTGCAGGTAGCGAACCCTGCCCATGCTGCTTGCCAAAGTGAACAGCAGGTAGTCGTAAGACACGTTGTAGCCCCAAAACGGCCTTGTGCGCTCCAGCACGTCTTTCCGGAAAAGAATCTGGTGCCCGTAGGCGCGTGGATAAAGTGCCGCATACAGGGGCGGGAAGCATTCCGGCAGCGGTTGCCCGTACAACGGGTAGGCTTTGGCACGGTTGCCCGTCACCCAAGAGTTGTGGAATATCAGCGGGCAGTCGCCCATTTCCCGTACCAAGGTTTCCAGTTTGTTTTCCACCCAGATGTCATCCTGGTCGCAGCAGGCAATGTAGTCCCCCTCGGCGCGTTGCAGGGCGGTCAGGAAGTTCTTGTTGAACCCCATCCGTTGCGGGTTGGCGTAAAAGCGGATGTCCCTTTCCGGGTATCTTTGCTGGTAGCTGCGGATGATGTGCCCGGTACTGTCCGTAGAGCAGTCATCCTGTACGATAAGCTCATGGAACGGGTAAGTCTGGGCAAGCAGGGAGTCTATCTGTCCGCGCAGGTAGGCTTCCCCGTTGCAGGTGCACAATACGATGGAAATCTTCGGGCTTCTCATGGCTTTATCGTGCGGTTATTTTCTGGTACAGGGTGACGATGCGGTCGTACAGCCGTTTGCCGGGAGTCACGCGCGGCACGCCCGTGTACCGCGATGCTTTCGCCCAAAACGCTTGTTCGTCGGTTATGCTGGGCTGTTTCGCCAGTAGCTTGTACAGCCTGTACAGTCCCCGTTTCTTCTCGTAAGGCAGGTGCCACACGGCAAGCTGTTCGTCACCCGGGCGCACGTTGTTGAAGCGTGGTGTGGTCCACATCCGTTTCACGTAGCGGTTGCCTATGTTGTTGCGCAGGTGCAGGTGCTCTGCCAGTACGCTGAAAAACAAGGCTTCTTCGTTCAGCTTGGGCTGCCCTTCCCGGAAACGTCGCAGGTTGTATTGCCACAAAGGCTGGTAAGCCTTGTTCACCCGTGCCACCGCATCGCCGCGCAGGGCAATGAACTCCCCGCCGTAATAGCTGAGCGGAGCCGACGGCTTCTTGCCGTAGCAGCCGGCATACAGATCTTCCATCTGCCGCAGGTTTGTCCCGTTGAGCGGTTCGTCAGGGTCGGTAGCCTGTTCGTAGAGGGCGCAGCCCTCCGCTTCCACTTCCCGGAAAAGCGGGGCCAGCGGGCGGCGGCACAGGCAGTCGGCGTCACATACCAGCAGGCTGTCCGTTTCCGCCATCCGTTCCTCCATGTAGCGCAGGATGTCGTACACGTAGAACTGGTTGCGCCACGCTTTGTACCACCCGTCGGGGGGCATGCAGCAGTAGGGCAGGCGGATGACTTCCACCTGCAAGCGGCCGAACAAGGCTTCCAGGTACTCCGGCAATGCCTGCGCGTTGGTGAAGAACAGCAGCCGGCTTTCCGGATTGTAGTGCCGGAAAGTGACAAAGAAGGGTACCTGAATCTGCATGTAGATGGAGTGCGTCAGTTCGGAATCCCCCCGTTGTCCGGTCTGGGGGTAAAAACTGGCTTCTTTTGCAGATTCCTTGTAAAACCAGGTGGCGATGTAAGATATGGCACTCATAGCTTTTTCTTAAAAATGAAACGGATGCTTTCCTTGAAAATGACAGACTGCAACTTCCAAAGCGTCAAGGCATACAGTCCTGCCACGATGATTACTTTGGCTGTCAGGCTGAGGTAGCAGTTCTCGATGTCCTGCGTGAGGTAGCGTGCCAGGACAACCAGTGCCGCCGACAGCAGCAGGTAAGGCCCGATGTCCGTCAGCAAGTTGCCCAAGGTCAGGTCTATCTCCCGCCGCGCAAAGGCAAACCACACGAACAGCCACGCGATGTTGATGGCAACGAACACCCGCAACATCCACGTCATGCCCAGCGGGTACATGGCGCAGGCTGCCGCCAGTTGCAGCACGCTCAGGCAGATGGTGTTCCACATGTAGGCCGAAGAGTGCCCCCGGCTGACCAGCAGGTTGGAGAACAAGTTGTTGACAGGCACAAAGGCACCCCACACGCACAGCAGCCGCAGGATGTCGGCACTTGCCAGCCATTTGTCGGTGATGGCAATGACAATCAGCTCGTGCGCCACCAGGCTCAGTCCCAGCATGGCGGGAAACGATACGAATGCCGTGAACCGCAGCAGCTTGCGGAAGATGCCCAGCTGCCTGCCCCGGTCATCGGACACGCTGGCAAGCACCGGTTGCGCCACGCTGTTAATCATGCCGGTCACTGTGGTGTGCCCCATGTAGTTCCACTTGTTGGCCTGCGAGAAGTCGCCCACCTCGCGAGGAGAATAAAAGCGCCCCAGCAAGGTAGAGAACAGGTTGTTGTTGATGATGTTGAAGATGTTTGTAATCAGCATCCGGCTGCTGAAGCCCACCATCTCGCGGATGGGCGTAAAGTCGAATGTCAGCGTCGGCCTCCAGCGGGCAAAGTAGAAGTTGAGCACTGTGACAATGCTGACGTACACCAGCGATTGCGCCGCCAGTCCCCAGTAGGCAAATCCGTTGGCCGCCAACGCTATGCCCACGATGCCGGACCCCGTCAGGCAGGACAGCGAGATGACGGTGTTCTCCTTTACCTTCAGGTTCTTGAACAAAATGGCGCGGGGGGCAATGCTCAGGCTGGCGATGACAAACCCTAAGAACGTAAACCGGGCCAGCGGCACCAGCTCGGGCGTGCGGAAAAAATCGGCTATCAGCGGGGCAGCCAGCCACAACAGGATGTAAATGCCCACACTGCACGATGTGCTGAACCAGAATACGGCATTATAGTCCCGGTGACAGGCCTGTTTGCGGTTGGTCAGGGCCGAGATGAACCCGCCTTCCTGAAGCGTTGAGGCTATCTGGGTAAAGATGGCGAGCATGCCCACCATGCCGTAGTCCGAGCGTGTGAGCAGGCGTGCTAAGAAAATGCCGAAAAGGAGGTTCAGCAACTGCTGCAGGCCGTTGCTGAAACCTCCCCAGAATAGTCCTTTGGCGGTTTTTTCTTTTAATGACGGGGGCATGGATGGCTAGTTGACAAGTTAACAAGTTGACAAGTTAACGAAGGAACAAACTGACGAGTTAACGAAGGAACAAGTTGACAAGGTTTTTCCTCGTTCCTTGTTACCTTGTCAACTCGTATCTTTATTTCACTTCGCTGCCCGACTTCACCTCGCGCAGCAGGGTGGTTACTGCCAACGAGCCGTCCCAGTCTTCGGCGGAGAGAATCATGCCTTCGCTCACCAGCCCGTTCTTGAACTGGCGGGGGGCCAGGTTGGCGATGAACAGCACCTGCTTGCCCACCAGCTCTTCAGGCTTGTAGTACTGGGCAATGCCGCTCACGATGGTACGGTTTTCCAGTCCGTCGGCTATCTTGAATTGCAACAGCTTCTTCATCTTGGGCACGGGGGCGCATTCCAGCACGGTGCCTACGCGGATGTCCAGCTTGTCGAAGTCTTCTATGCTGACGGTGGGTTTCACGGGGTTGGCTTTGTAGTTGGCAGCCTCGTTGGCTTTCTTCGTGGCAAGCAGCTTGTCCACCTGTGCCTGGATGGTCTCGTCGTCTATCTTTTCGAACAGCAGGACGGGTTCGCCCAGTTGGTGGCCTTCGGGCAGCAGGTCGGTGCGGCCCAGGTTGTCCCACTCCAGGTGTTCCACGTTCAGCATCGCGCGCAGCTTCTTGCTGCTGAAGGGCAGGAACGGCTCGAAGGCGATGGCCAGGTTGGCTACCAGCTGCAAAGAGATGTTCAGGATGGTGGCCACGCGCCCCATGTCCGTCTTGGCCAGTTTCCACGGCTCGGTGTCCGCCAGGTATTTGTTGCCGATGCGCGCCAGGTTCATGGCCTCTTTCTGCGCGTCGCGGAACTTGAATACGTCCAGCAGGCGTTCCACTTCACCCTTCACGTCGGCAAACTCTTGCAGGGTCTCGCGGTCGTAGGCGCTTAGTTCGCCGCATGCAGGCACTTTGCCGTCGAAGTACTTCTTGGTGAGTTGCAGGGCACGGTTGACGAAGTTGCCGTAGACGGCCACCAGTTCGTTGTTGTTGCGCGCCTGGAAGTCTTTCCACGTAAAGTCGTTGTCCTTGGTTTCTGGGGCATTGGCGGTGAGCACGTAGCGCAGCACGTCCTGTTTGCCGGGAAAGTCCTGCAGGTATTCGTGCAGCCATACCGCCCAGTTGCGCGAGGTTGAAATCTTGTCGCCCTCCAGGTTGAGGAACTCATTGGCGGGCACGTTGTCCGGCAGGATGTAGCTGCCTTCCGCCTTCAGCATGGCGGGGAACACGATGCAGTGGAACACGATGTTGTCTTTGCCGATGAAGTGTACGAGGCGCGTGTCGGGGTCTTTCCACCACTTCTCCCAATTGTCGGGCAGCAACTCTTTCGTATTGCTGATGTAGCCTATGGGGGCGTCGAACCACACGTAGAGCACCTTGCCTTCGGCGCCTTCTACCGGCACGGGGATGCCCCAGTCCAGGTCGCGGCTTACGGCGCGGGGTTGCAGCCCCATGTCCAGCCAGCTCTTGCACTGCCCGTACACGTTGGGACGCCACTCCTTGTGGTCCTCCAGTATCCATTGGCGCAGCCAGGCCTCGTGCTTGTCCAGGGGCAGGTACCAGTGGGTCGTTTCTTTCATCACCGGCTGGCTGCCGCTGATGGCGCTCTTGGGGTTAATCAGCTCCGTAGGGCTGAGCGTGGAGCCGCACTTCTCGCACTGGTCGCCATACGCTCCCTGGGCGTGGCAGCGGGGGCATTCGCCCGTGATGTAGCGGTCGGCCAGGAAGGTCTTCGCTTCCTCGTCGTAATATTGCATGGAGGTCTTTTCGATGAACTCCCCTTTGTCATACAGTTTGCGGAAGAAGTCGGAAGCCGTCCGGTGGTGTACCTGCGAGGTGGTGCGTCCGTACACGTCGAACGAGATGCCGAATTCCTCGAACGACTTCTTGATGAGCTCGTGGTAACGGTCCACGATGTCCTGCGGTGTGCAGCCCTCCTTCTTGGCGCGGATGGTGATGGGCACGCCGTGCTCGTCGCTTCCGCCGATGAAGAGCACCTCCTCCTTTTTCAGGCGCAGGTATCGTGCGTAAATGTCGGCAGGCACGTAGACGCCCGCCAGGTGTCCTATGTGTACCGGCCCGTTGGCGTAGGGCAACGCCGAGGTGATGGTGGTACGTTTGAATTTCTTTTCCATATCGTTGTGATGCTAATAAAATGCGATTACTTTGCAAAGATACGGGTTTTCCGGGAAATAACCCTGCTTTCTTGCCGGGAACTGCGGTTATTTGTCTTGTCGGGCGGGAGGCAGGGATTCCACCGGGTCAGGCCTTGGCAGGTAACAGCCCCTTGTTTGTCCGCTATTTTTCCTTTCCATAGCGAAGGCGGACAAAAGGAGCAGATAAGGACCGGGTAAGGAGAAGGTAAGGAGCGGGTAGGTGGGCGGTTTGTCAGGATTTCTGCCGGCATGGTGCGACAGGCGGTTTATGTCCCCGGCATTTTGTATCTTTGCGGCGGCAAAGACTTTGCGCGGGCGGATTGTGCCGCCGGGGCAGCTTGCCGCAAGAAAAGAACGTTATGAACATACCATCCATCCTTAAGGGGCACCCGAAGGTATCGCAGGGCACGGCCTATGCCATCCTGTTCACTATGGGCACCTGTCACCTGCTGAACGACATGATACAGTCGGTCATTCCCGCCATTTATCCGTTGCTGAAAGAGAAGTTCGGGTTCACCTTCGCGCAAATCGGCATCATCACGCTGGTTTTCCAGCTGACGTCGTCCGTGCTCCAGCCTTTCGTGGGGCGGTATGCCGACCGCCACCCGCAGCCTTACTCGCTGGCTATGGGGATGTGTTTCACGCTGGTGGGGCTGGTGTCGCTGGCCTTTGCGCCCGATTTTCTGATGCTGCTGGTGTCTGTGGCGCTGATAGGGTGCGGCTCGTCTGTCTTCCACCCGGAGGCGTCGCGGGTGGCGCAGCTGGCTTCGGGCGGGAAAAAGAGCCTGGCGCAATCCATTTTCCAGGTCGGGGGCAACGGGGGGAGTGCGTTCGGACCCTTGCTGGCGGCGCTGGTGGTCATCCCCTACGGACAGCATGCGGTGGGGTGGTTTGCGCTGGCGGCCTTGCTGGCGGCGATGCTGCTGACGCGTGTGGGCTATTGGTACAGCCTGGTGCTGGCCGAGATTAAGAACCGGCACTTCCGCAAGCCTTTCGCCCCTTGCGGCCTGCCCCGCCGGACGGTGCGCCTGGCTTTGGGCATCCTGGTGCTGATGATTTTCTCGAAATACTTTTTCAATGCCTGCATGACGAGTTACTTCACGTTCTACCTGATGGAGAAGTTCGGCGTGTCGGTGCAGGTGTCGCAATATTGCCTGTTCGCCTACTTGGCGGCTTTTGCGGCGGGCACGCTGCTGGGCGGTTTCCTGGGCGACCGCTACGGGCGGAAGTATGTCATCCTGTTCTCCATCCTGGGTGCGGCGCCTTTCACGCTGGCGATGCCTTACCTCAGCCTGGGGTGGACCATCGTGACGGCAGTCATTACGGGGCTGGTCATCGCTTCGGCTTTCTCTGCCATCGTGGTGTATGCCACCGACCTGATGCCGGACAAGGTGGGCATGATTGCCGGGGTGTTTTTCGGCCTGATGTTCGGGCTGGGCGGCATCGGCTCCGCGTTCTTCGGCTGGCTTGCCGACCGGACGAGCATTGAATTCATTTTCCACGTCAGCACCTGGCTCCCGTTGCTGGGCGTCGTGGCTGTGTTCCTGCCCGATGTGAGGCCGGGGCAGGTGCGGTGAGGCGATAACTGTCATTGCAGCTCAATTTCCATTACCGTGTCTTCGCGGAGGGTAAACAGGCACTGCTTGTAGCTGGGCGGCCCCATCACACCCTTTGCGTTGTTGCTGAATCCGTAAGGCTCTTGCGGAATGCCGAAGGTGCCGGTGTCCAGTCGGCCATTCCCGTTCACGTCTTGGTAGAGGGAGAGAGCGTACTCTCCGGGCGGCAGCCCTTGGCAGGGGATGCGCAGGGTGTCGGCTTTTACCTCTGCACGGAAGGCAGCGATGGGTGCCTTCATAAAATTGTCTTTACTGTCGTAAATGGCTACGTAGAGGTAGCCTTGGGATTGGTTGATGCCGTACACCTCCAGGGTGAGGCATTGTGCACAGAGCGGCATCAGACTTGCATGGAGCAGGACGGCGAGGATAAAGATTGCTTTTTTCATCTTTTCTGGTTTTTAAGTGGTTGTACTTATATTAGTTGCACGCAAGTGCGCTTTAGTTGACTTGTCCCCTCGTTACCTTGTTCCCTAAATTTTATAACGCTAAAAGTTTGACACATCATACGCTGCTTTCTTACCTAAGGTAATGAAAATGCCGAGGTAGAAGAAGTGGTCGTAGGAGGCGAGTATGGGCTTGCCGTTCACGCGGCCGAACTCATTGCGGCGGCACAGGATGTTGGTGCCCGAGGCGTGGATGATGACTTTGCGGTGGGGAATGAACGTCAGCCCCAGGTCGAGGCTGTTGTAGGGGCGCGCTTTGTCGTTCATCAGTCCGGGGCGGTCTGGGTTGTGCCAAGGGCGGCCGCTGGCACAGGTGTTGGTCAGTCCGACAATGGTGCGCAGGCGGGGGATGCTGTATTTTACCACCACTGAGGCATTGTGGCGGGTGGCGTATTGCGGGGTGGTGAGCGCGGGGTACTTCGCATACTTGCGGCGTGAGAGGTTGTAGGTGTATGACAGTTGGTACTCGAAGTTCTTGAGCGACACGGGGTCGCGGAAGAACAGGTCGAAGCCTTTGCTGTGTCCGTAGCCACGGGAAGCGGGTTGTCCGTCCTCCCACAGGGCAAGGCGGTTGTAGTCTTTGTAGTAGACTTCGGCTTTGCCAAAACGGCCGGAGCGGTTGTAGTGGATGCCGAGGTTGTACTGGGCGCAAGTTTCTGGCCTCAGGTGCGGATTGGCAAGCAGGTAGGTGGCTTCGGGCAACTGGGTGTAACGTCCGGCAGTGGCCGTGAGCATGAAGTCGTGCAGGTAGTAACTGACGGCAAGCCTGGGCGAAAATTCTGTCTGATGATGGGTGGTGCTGTATTCGGCGCGTAGGGATGCTTCCGCTTTCAGGTTCTCCAACGGATAACAGGCGGCGGTGAAAAAGGCGGCGGCAAGAACGGGGGAGATGTTCTTGCGGCTGTCTGTGGCGGGGAGCAGGCGGTAGGTATCCCGGTAGCGGCGGATGTAGCTTTCGGCACCCATGTCCAGGCGTAGCGTGGCAGCGGGGCGGAATGTCGTCTTTGCTTTCAGGTGCAGTTCCTGATGTAGGGCTGTGTAGCGGTCGCCGGTTGTGGCTGCCCCGGCTATTTGCCGGTTGTAATACGACCAGGCCGCCCCGGCAAACCATTGCCAGCCGCCGGCCTTTTGCGGGCTGCGTGCGGTGGCATTGAGGTAGATGTTGTCTTCGCCCAAGTCGAACAGGCGGTTTTCTTTGCCTTCGAGGGAGGAGAAATCGGTGCGGTCGTATTGGGCGTACAGCTTGAGCAGGATGCCCCGCGGCGTGTGGTACCGTCCTTGGGAGGCGGCAGAGTAGAGGCGGTAAGGTTCCTTGAATTGACGGCGGGAGGGGAAGAGCCGGTTGTACAGTCCCAGGTTTTGGTAATTCAAGTCTACGGAGAGCGAGCCGTTGGCAAATGCCCGCGTGCCCCCTCCGCCTGCACCTACGATGGAGGTGTTGATGCCTACTTTGTTGACGGGGCTGCTATCCTTGGTTTCGAGGGGAAGGACGGCCGACAGGGCTTGCCCGTACTCCAGCGGGGCACCGCCTGTGGCCAGGTTGATGCCCTGGAACATGAAGGTGGAGTAGCGGCTGCGCGCCGGGCTGTTGATGTCCGTGGAGGTGTAGGGATTCAGCACGTGCATGCCGTCTATGAAGGTTTGCGTCTCTTCGCTGCTGCCGCCGCGCACCAGCAGGTGTCCGCTTTCTCCTTGCACTTGTGCGCCGGGCAGGGTTTGCAGGGCTTTGTAAAGGTCGCCGTTGGCACCGCCGGTGGTGACCAGTTCCACGGGATGCATGTCGCTGAAGCGGCTGGCGGAGGGCGGCGTCTTGTGTGCATGCACCTCCACTTCACTAAGGGTGATGTCTTCGTCCGGCAGCAGTTGCAGGCGGATGGTGTCTGCGGTCTGTTGGGCGGCGGCAGGCAGGATGGCCAGGCAGCCGAGGACGAGGGATAACAGTAGGGTGTGGTGTGTCATTGTCTTTCTGTCTGTTGGGCTCGACGATGCAAAGGTGGGCGGTAAAAAGCAGTTGTCCAAACTTTTGGGACAGATGACACGGATATGTGACGAACGGTAGCCGTCGGGGGGACGAATGGTAAATGATAATTTATCGCGCGTAGCGCGCAGTGACGAGCTACCAGCTACGAGCTACGAGTGACTGTCAGCAAAACTTGGAAACTTTACTTGTAGCTGGTAGCTCGTCACTCGTAGCTGCGGGGCGTACCCCGCTTTTACTATTCCTTTAGTTTTTCCCTTAACTTTTTGGCATAGGCGCGGGATACGGGAACTTCGTCTTTGCACCCCTCCAGGTGCAGGCGATATCCTTGCTGGTTGCCGTCCACCTTGACCACCTTTTCCAAGTTGACCAAGAAGGCACGGTGGCAACGGATGATGGCGGGGCAGGCTGCGGCGTTTTCTTCGGCTTGCTTCATGGTGATGCGCACGAGTTGCATAGTTGGGCTTCCGCCTGCTTCGGGAAGGGAGTGCAGCTTGACGTAGTTGCCTTCGGCCTCGGCGTAGAGAAAGCGGTGGGCGGGGAGTTGCACTACATCTTTTGTGCCGTTGGGCAAGGCGAGGGTGGCTTGGGGTTGCGGTGTTTCTGCTTGCGCGGGCTTGTGGTGGGCGGACAGGGTGTTGTCCAGCTCGCGGGCTTCGCGCAGGTTGCGTTTGAGCAGGAGGTTTTGGTTCCACAGCATGAAAAGCACGGTGGGGAATATGCTCAGTACCAGCACCCAGAGTAAGGCAATGAAGAACAGCCTGACGCTTGGCCGTATGTCCGCCAGCCACGCCACCCACAGGCATACGCCGAAGGCTATGAGCAGGAACATGGCGCTGAGGTGGAGCGTCTCTTTGCCGATAGTCCAGCGGCGTTCGTCGTACCATGCGGGAAAGAGGGCAGGCAGTAGCAGGTGGGACACGGTCGAGGCACCGGCAGCAATCAGGGCAGAGACGGCTGCCACGCTCCACGCACTCGTTTCCAGGTGGCCGATGCCGAAGGGTTGCAACAGTCCCAGTATGAGGAAAATAATGGCGGCGGGCACTACGATGGCTTTCCAGGGCCTGATCATGCTGGGGTAAGGGGTGCGGAAGAGTTGTAAGGGAGTGTTCATTGCCGGAGGATTTTCGACACAAAGGTAGCGGTTTTTCCGGCAAAAAACTTTGTTATTCCCATTTCTTTCCCATTTCGCCCCCTACTTTTGCCTGCACAATGAGTAAGAAAAGTGATGTATAACCCAATTTAATCGATGAAAGGACTAGAATATGAAAAGGAATGTATTGACCGTGTGCGGCCGGCGTGCCGCCTCCTGGCTGGTCGGAGTATTGGCCATGTGTGCCTTGGTGTTCACCTTTGCGGCGTGCGACGATGAGAAGAGCATCAGCTTCGGCCGATTGCCGGACCAGGCGCAGACGTTTATCGAGACGTATTTCGGCGGGGTGGGCGTGACTTCCATCATCCGTGAGAAAGATGACGGGCGGACGGCTTACGACGTGCTGCTGGACGACGGTACCGACATTGAGTTCAACGGCAAGGGCGAGTGGACCAGCCTCGACAGCTTCTTCTCCCCGCTGCCCACGGGATTCCTGCCGCCAGCCATTCCTGCCAAGGTGGAAGAACTGCACCCGGGCGCTTCCATCCACGGCGTGGACAAGGAGGTGGGCGGTTACCAAGTGGAAGTGCTGGACGGCAGCGTGCAGTGGGACATGTACTTCAACAGCCAAGGAGAGTTTGGCCGCGAAGTGCAGGACCGCGGCTGACGGGCAAGGAGCAGTTGTTTTTGCAGGCAGGCCCGGAGCGGGCAGGGATTTCTGGTTTTGCACCCTGCGCTCCGGGCTGTACTGTGTCTTTGTCCGTATCTTGGCGGGGCTTTGCCCGTATCTTGGCGGGGCTTTGCCCGTATCTTGGCAGGCGTTTCACTCCAGTGAGGCGACCGTTTCACTGGAGTGAGGCGGTCGATTCACTGGAGTGAGGCGGTCGCCTCACTGGAGTGAAACGATATGAAAGTTACTGGCTCGTCCCTGCCAAGGTACGTAGGGAAGCCTGCCAAGGTACGTAGGGAAGCCCGCCAAGGTGCGTAGGAAAGGCCGTCAAGGTGCGGGCTTTTCGATGCGTATGCGTGCATCGACGGCGATGACGTTGTGCTCGGTGGCCAGCAGGGGGTTGATGTCCATCTCCTTAATCTCGGTGGCGAAGCGCAGCAGGGTGGAGAGGCGGACGATGATTTCGGCAAACCGGGCTTCGTTGACGCCCCGCTGTCCGCGCGTGCCCTTGATAATCTTGTAGGCACGCAGGGAGTGTATCATGGAGTAGGCCTCCTCGTAGGTCAGGGGCGCGAGGCCGGACGACACGTCTTTCAGCACCTCCACGAAGATGCCGCCCAGGCCGCAAAGGACGACGTGGCCGAAGCGGTCTTCGTACTTCGCGCCGATGAACAGCTCCGTGCCCCGCAGCATGGGTTGCACCATGACGGCCGTGGCGCCGGGTATCTGCATCATGCGCTGGAACTCCAGCGCCAGGTGCTGCTCGCTCTTGATGTTGAGCGCCACGCCGCCCACGTCCGATTTGTGCACGGGGCCTACCACCTTGGCCACCACGGGGAAGCCCGTTCTCTTCGCGAAGGCAACGGCTTCGTCTGCCTTGGCCGATACGAATTCGTCCACCACCGGGATGCCGGCAGAATGCAGCAGCGCCTGCACGTAGTGGGGGGCGATGTAGCCGTCCTGGGGGATGGAGTCGATGATGCGGCGGATGCGGGGCACGTCCACGCCCATCAGTTCTATCTCGTTCTTGGCCGGGCGGTGGGTGTTCATGATGCGCGACAGGGCGGTGCCCAGCGTCACCTCGTCGGCAAAGTTGACGTGTCCCTTGGCCAAGAAAGCGGACACTTCGGCTCCGGCGGTGTTCACCGAGGGCAGGATGGGGAAGATGGGCTTGCGGCAGGTCTGCATGGCCTGGTGCAGCACGTCGTACATCTCGTACATCGTCACCAGTCCGGGCGTGCCGAAGATGGCCATCACGGCGTCGATGCCGTCCAACCGGTTCTCGCAGTAGTCCAGGCAGAGGCGCAGCTGTTCGGGCGTGCCCGTGGCCAGGATGTCGATGGGGTTGCCCACGGCCGAGCCGGGCAGCAGCCGGGTCTTCAGCTCGTCGATGGCGGGGCCTTCCAGTTTGGGCACGTTGAGGCCGCCTTTGCTGAGGGCATCGGCCAGCATGACGCCGGGGCCTCCGGCATGGGTGACGATGGCGAAGTTGCGCCCCTTCAGTTCGGGCAGGGTGAAGATGCAGCCCACGGTGGTCAGCTCCTCGCGCGAGAAGCAGCGCACGATGCCTGCCTTGCGGAACAGGGCTTCGACGGCCGAGTCGCTGCTGGCTATGGCTCCCGTGTGCGACGAGGCGGCGCGGCTTCCGCTTTCGCTGCTGCCGGCCTTGATGGCGGCAATGCGGCAGCCCTTCTTGATGAGCGACGAGGCGTGGAACAGCAGGCGGTCGGGGTCGCCGATGTTTTCGATGTAGAGCAGCTTGATGTGCGAGTCGGCGGCGGGGTCGAAGTGCTCGTCCATGTATTGCAGCACGTCTTCCACGCCGATTTGCTTGGCGTTGCCCACCGACCATACGGAGTTGAACTGCAAGCCCTTGGTGACGGCGCTCTCCAGAATGAATACCGCCGTGGCGCCCGAGCTGGATATGAGGTCCACGCCTTGCGGGTGCAGTTGCGGGATGGGCTGGCTGAAGACGCTGTGGTGCCAGGTGTTGAGCAGGCCGATGCAGTTGGGGCCGATGAGGGCGGCGCCGTGGCGGTTGACGGTGTCCAGGATGCGCTGTTCCAGCAGTGCCCCCTCGTGGGTTTCCTCCCCGAATCCGGCGGACAGGATGATGAAGGCTTTCACACCTTTTCTTGATGCCAGGCAGTCCACGGCGTCGGGGCACAGCTTTGCCGGGATGGCGAGGATGGCGAGGTCGGCGGCGGGGATGTCATTCACGTCCGGGTAGGCTTTCACGCCCTGCACTTCGGTTTCCTTGGGGTTGACGGCCAGCAGGGTGCCGGTGTAGCCTCCGTTCAGCAGGTTACGGAGAATGGCTCCGCCGGGCTTGTGTACGTTGTTCGATGCTCCCACGACTACGATGCTGGCGGGATGCAGCAGTTGCTCGTTAATCATTGCATTGAGTGTTTAGTGGTGAGTGATGGGTGGTTAGCGTTCGGCCCAGTTCTCGCGGTCGAGGTTGCGGTAGCCGATGGCTTCTGCCAGGTGTTGGGGCAGTATCTGTTCGCTGTCGTCCAGGTCGGCAATGGTGCGTGCCACTTTCAGGATGCGGTCGTATGCCCGTGCGGAGAGGTTCAGGCGGTTCATGGCGTTCTTGAGCAGGGCAAGGCCTTTGTCGTCGGGACGGGCATAGAGGCTGAGCAGGCGGGGCGTCATCTGTGCGTTGCAATGCACGCCGGGTATGTTGGCATAGCGGGCTTCCTGCCGCTTGCGGGCGCGGATGACTCGTGCGCGGATGGTGGCGCTGGGCTCGCCGGGGCGGTGGTCGGACATCTTCTCAAAGTCTACGGGGGTGACCTCGATGTGCAGGTCGATGCGGTCCAGCAGGGGACCGGAAATGCGGTTCAGGTACTTCTGCACCTGTCCGGGGCTGCACACGCAGGCTTTGGTGGGGTGGTTGTAATAGCCGCACGGGCAGGGGTTCATGGAGGCTACCAGCATGAAGCTGGCGGGGTATTCCACGCTGCACCGGGCACGGGTGACGGTAATCTTGCGGTCTTCCAGCGGCTGGCGAAGCATCTCGAGGATGTTGCGCGGATATTCGGGCAGTTCGTCCAGGTAGAGGATGCCGTTGTGTGCCAGGCTGATTTCGCCGGGTTGGGGAAAACTGCCTCCGCCGGTCATTGCCACGGAGGATATGGTATGGTGCGGGGCCCGGAAGGGACGGACGGAGATAAGTCCGCTGTCTGTTCCCAGTTTCCCGGCAACGGAATGTATCTTGGTGGTTTCCAGGCTTTCGCTGAGGGAGAGGGGCGGCAGGATGGAGGGAAGCCTTTTGGCAAGCATGGACTTCCCGCTGCCCGGCGAGCCTATCAGCAGGATGTTATGGCTGCCTGCGGCTGCCACTTCAAGGGCGCGCTTCACGTTTTCCTGTCCTTTCACTTCGGCAAAGTCGAGGTCGAAAGAACTTTGGCGGGCATAAAACTCTTCGCGGGTATTGACTATGGTAGGTTCGAGTGCCTGCTCTCCGTTGAAGAAACCGACTACTTCGCGGAGGTTGTCCACGCCATATACGTCAAGGTCGTTTACCACGGCTGCTTCACGGGCATTCTGGCGGGGGATAATCATGCCTTTGAACTTCTGTTCGCGGGCCTTGATGGCAATGGGCAGTGCCCCTTTGATGGGGTTCAGGCTGCCGTCCAGGCTCAGTTCGCCCATCAGCAGGTACTGGTCGAGCTTGTCGGTCTGCAAGGCGCCGCCAACGGCAAGCATGCCGATGGCCAGGGGCAAGTCGTATGCCGAGCCTTCCTTGCGGATGTCGGCAGGTGCCATGTTGATGACGATGTTGCTGGTGGGCATGCGGTAACCGTTGACTTGCAGGGCGGATATGATGCGTTGGTGGCTTTCCTTGACGGCAGAGTCGGGCAGTCCCACGAGGTAGAACATGCAGCCTTTGGAACTGTTGACTTCGATGGTGATGGGGATGGCGTCGATGCCTTGTACTGTTGCCCCGTAAACTTTGACGAGCATAATTGGATGTGGTTTTGATGGTATGATGAAAGAACGGCAGGTTTATTTTTCCTTTTCGGCTTTGATTTGTTCCCACCGTTGCAGGATGGCGTTGCCGTCCGTGTCGTGCACTTCAATCTTCCCGGTAGGGCCGATGAGCAGGCAGGTAGGCAATGCCTGGATGCCCAACCGTTGGATGGTGTTGCTGTTCCAGCTCTCGAAGTTGCAGGCCTGTTTCCACTCCAGGGAGTCTTCCTCGCAGGCTTGCAGCCATGCTTCGCGGTCGGTGTCCAGAGCGATGCCCAGCAGGACAAGGTCTTTGTTGTTTTTCTCCTGGCGGTAGATGCGGCGCAGGATGGTGTTGGAGGCACGGCTCCGCTCATCCCATGACGCCCAGAAGTGTAACAGCAGGTATTTGTTCCTGAATGTGGTGCGGGTGATGTTTGTGCCGTCCCGGTCGGGTATGCTGAAGAAAGGTATGTTTTTCCCCTGTGCGGTGACGTCGGAGTTGTTCAACGAAGCTATCAGTTCGCTGATGGCAGGACGGTCTTTCAGTTCGCCGGGCATCCGTTCAGTGATGTCTTTGATGAAGGTGTAGTCGGGTAGCGGTTGCCGGACGAAGTATTTTTCCAGCACATAGATGCTGGATAGCGAAGTGAGGTGGCTTTCGATGAAGGCTTTGGCTTTTTCTGTAATCATGCTTTCAGAGGGTTGCGCCATGCCTTTCAGTTCTTGCCGGAAGGCGGTAAGTTCTTCGTTGGGGGTGTTGCCGGTAATTTCCAGGGAGTAAGGTTCGGCTACCGACCCCTTGATGGTTATCTTTTCCCCTTTGTCCATGAAGACGGGGTATTCCTGCCCGTTGGGCAACAGCAACTTTGCCATTACCAGGGTGTCGGTGCGCAGGGCGGCTTTAAATTGGTCGTTTTTTACCGGCAGGGTGTCGGTGCGTTGGTAGAACTGGTCGGTACCGTACAGGTAGAGCGTGTCGTTTCCCAATCCTTTGATGTCCCCGCTGAGCCGGGCTGTATGGTTGTCTTCCGGATTGCCTTGGCATGCCGCCAGTAAGCAGGGCAGGAGGAGTATGAGGCCGATGTGTTTCATTCTTGCTGATTATTTTTTGCGAAAATACGTCTTTTTTGCAAGACGGCAAAAAAGGAGAGGTGCCAAAAGTACATGAACGCTTTCGGATATAAATATTAGGTAAATATTAGGCGCGGATTACACGGAAAAACACGGATTCAATCAACTTAATCCGTGAAATCCGCGAAATCCGCGCCTAAAAGAAACGTCAGAGGGCTATGGCACACCGTCCATGCCCTTGTCGTATTGTCCCGTCCGGACTATTTGATGATGTCCATGAAGTCGGTGTTCGTGAAGTACTTGGCAAATTCCAGGTCGGTGGCGGCTTTCTTGGCCAGCGTGGGGTCTTTGGCAATGGCGGCTTTCAGACTGCTCATCACCAAGGTGTTGTTATTGGTGCGGGCGCCGATGACGGCTTGCAGGTAGTCGGTGTAGGCATCGGGCTTCTCAATGTCGGCAAGGGTTGCCTTTGCCTTGTTGTAGTCCTTGGCCAGGATTTGTGCCAGTGCGGCGCTGTTGCTCTTGGTGTCGCCGAACGAGCTGACCGCCTTGGCGTATTGTCCTTGGGCGATGTACAGGTTGCCCAAGGCTTCGTTCAGTTCCTTGGCGCCGCTGGCTTTGCCCAGGTAGGCTTCGGCAGCGGCCTCGTCGCCCTTCTTCAAGGCAATCAGTCCCAGGTTCATGTTGGCCTCCGGAGCGTTGCTGTTCAGCGAAACGGCAGTCTTCAGGTAGCTTTCGGCCTTGTCGAGCTCGCCGGCCTGGTAAGCCAGTTTGCCCAGGTTGTTGTAGGCGCGGTAGTCGTTCGGGGCAAGTTTCGTTGCCTTGTTGTAGAGGTCTGTTTTCTTGGCGGTGTCATCGGTCAGGGTGGCGGCATAGAGCAGTTCCTCGATGTTGAGTTGCCGGTAGTCGCTGTCGGCCAGACGGGCGATTTCCTCGTCCGACTTGCCGATGATTTCATAGTTCAGCGTCAGGCGCGAGCGGCGCAGTTGCGGCAGGATTTCATCGGCCAGTGTCTTGTAGACCGAGGATATGTTCTTGATTTCCTGTTCGCGTTGTTCCGGGTCTGTGTACATGGATAGTACGCGCAGGATAAGCTCTTTGTCTTGGATGTCCGACTTGGATACCAGTTCCTGGAAGCCTTCCCAGTCTTCGGCGGTGTACTTGGTGTCGATGGTTGCATCCACCTTCGCCTTCTTCAAGTCGCGGCTGATGACTTTGGCGGTGTTGTCCTGGCGCCGTTCGGCCAAACCTTGGTTCAGGTCGAAGCTGCCGTCGGGCGAGGCGTAAGCCGAGATTTCGATGTTGCTGATTTTCTTGTTGACGGCTTGGTTGACATCTTTCACCTCCTGCCCGAATGCTTTGGCTTTCTTAAGCTCGCTGGCGCGGACATTGGCCTGCTGGATGAGGAACAGGATGTTGGCATCATGTTTCTCCTTGATGATGCGCTGGAAGGCATCATCGCCCGTGGCGGGCGTGGCGCTTTCCAAGGTCTGGCTCACCAGTTCGGCGGTGGAGATGACGCCGTCGGCTATCTTGACAGCCGGGATTTCGATGCTCTTCTTGCCTGTGGTGGCTTTAAACTCCAGGTAGAGTTCGGACTTGGCCATCTGGGGCACGTAGTCGAACGAAGCCTTCATGGTGTAGTTCCCGCCCGTTTTGTAGGCTATGGTCTGGTCGTTGCCTTCCACTTTCTCGCCTTGGAACACGGCAGGGGCGGCTTTGGCCTCGCCGCCGTCCCACTTCAGCACGGGGGTCACTTCCACGGTAGCTTTCTTGTTGAAATACTTTTCGGGGAACTTGCCGTTGATGGTTACCGGCACCTCGCCGCCTTCGGCTTCCAGTACCTGGGGGGTGACGGTGAAGTAGTCGGACGAGAGTTCGCCCATCTTGCTGCTGCACGATGCCAGCAATGCTGCCGTGCACGCCATGAGTAATGGCAAATACTTTTTCGGGGTCATGTCTTGTAGGGTTTTTATAGGGTTTGTAATTGAATTTTTGTCTATTCTTTGCCAGATGCCGTTGTTCTTTGCATCTTTCTTACAAAGATAAAGATTCTGCCGACACTGTTGCCATTGCTCCCTCGATTTTATCATAATTTAATGAAACTACGGCTTGATTTTGCCCTCCCGGTACAAGATGTTGCGCGGGTGGTGCTCGATGATTTCGCTGCGCAGCATCTCGCGGTCGATGTGGGTGTAAATTTCTGTTGTCGCTATGGACTCGTGTCCCAGCATGCACTGTATGGCGCGCAGGTTGGCGCCGCCCTCCAGCAGGTGGGTGGCAAAGGAGTGCCGGAAGGTGTGCGGGCTGATGTTTTTGGTGATGCCGGCCTTTCCGGCCAGCTCCTTGATGATGTGGAACACCATGATGCGCGAGATGCCTTTGCCCCAGCGTGCCAGGAACACGTAGTCTTCGTACTCCTTGTGGATGCGTCCCCGCCCGCGGTCCATCAGCCAGTACTTTATCTCCTTGATGGCACGGGGCGAGATGGGCACCAGCCTTTGCTTGCTGCCCTTGCCCTCTACCTTGATGAAGCCTTCGTTGAAGTACAGGTCGGAGAGCTTCAGGTTGCACAGCTCCGACACGCGCAGCCCGCAGCTGTACAGTGTTTCCAGCATGGCGCGGTTGCGCTGGCCTTCGGGCTTGCTCAGGTCGATGGCGTCGATGATGGCGTCTATTTCCTCCACGGTCAGTACCTCGGGCAGCTTGAAGCCTATCTTGGGTCCTTCCAGCAGTTCGCTGGGGTCGGCTTCCAGGTAGTCGGCCAGCACCAGGAAGCGGTAGAACGACTTGATGCCCGACAGGATGCGTGCCTGCGAGCGCGGGTGTATGCCGATGTCGTGCAGTCCGGCACTGAATTGCTGCAGGTCGTCAAGGGTGACTTCGAGCACGCTTTTGCCCTGCCCCTTCAGGAAGTGCAGGAGCTTCGCGAGGTCTGTCTGGTAGGCGTCGACGGTGTTGGGCGAGAAGCCTTTCTCCAGTTTGAGGTATTGGGCGTACCGCTTGAATATTTGCTCTTCTTGAGGCTTATTTGCCGTTTCTGCTTCAAAATCCATATCTTTTTTCTACCTTTGCGCTGTTTTTCAAACCCTTTGGTAAGAAACCGCCGCAGGGGCGGTTCCTGCCTTCGGGTTGCAAAAGTATAAAAAAAAGAAGATAACGTGCCGGAAGCCGGCGATTTTCATCACCCCGCCGTGGGGGCATTGTGGAGGGGCTTTGGTAGCGATACTACGCTACCGCGGTAGTGATACTACGTTAGCCCGGTAGCGATGCGGCGCTACCACGGTAGCGATGGGGTGCCAGGAACGGGCTTTTCCGGATGCCGCTTAAATGTAAATCGTTATGAAAATCTTGATTGTGAACGGTCCCAACATCAACCTGCTTGGCAAGCGTGAGCCGGGCATCTACGGCAGTGTTTCGTTTGAAGACTATCTGGCGGAGCTGCGCGGGCGGTATGCCGGCGTGCAGATAGACTATTACCAGTCGAACGTGGAGGGCTTCCTCATCGACCGCATACAGCTGGCAGGCTTCGAGGTGGACGGGATTATCCTGAACGCGGGCGCCTACACCCACACGTCCATAGCCTTGCAGGATGCCATACGCGCCGTGCCCGCTCCGGTGGTGGAGGTGCACATCTCCAACGTGCATGCCCGCGAGGAGTTCCGGCACCGGTCGATGATTTCCAGCGCCTGCCGCGGCGTCATCTGCGGTTTCGGGCTGGATTCTTACCGGCTGGCGTTGGAGGCGCTGATGCCATAATCCCCTCTCCGCTTCACGCCCCTCCGCTTATGCGCGGGCCCTGCGGCGTTGGGCACAGACTTTTGGGCTTGAGAGATGAGGCGTACATTAGTTGAGTCCAACGCCGCATGGCTCTCCGGCATTGACCGGCGGGCGTAAAGCGGAGGACGGCGGGCAGGCGTTAAAAACGGCAGACTGTCTGAGCGGAGCGAGTTTCTGCCGTTTAGCCTGAACGACGTCCGGAGTAGCCCGGTGGGCACAGCCGGGGTCCTTTCTTTTTGGCATCTTTTTCTTTCGGACAAGCGAAAGAAAAAGTGTACAATGAGAAATAATAGGTATAAATAAAATAGGTAGAAAGATTATGTTATTAAAGCAGACAAAGATTGTAGCCACTGTTTCGGACAAACGTTGCGAAGTGGAATTCATCAAGCGACTGTTCGATGCAGGAATGAACGTGGTGCGCATGAACACCGCCCACCTGGATTTTGACGGACAGAAGAAAATAATAGATAATGTGCGTGCGGTGTCCAACCGCATCGGCATCCTGATGGATACCAAAGGCCCCGAAGTGCGGACCACTATCCTGGCAGAACCGGTTTCCTTCCGTGCCGGCGACCGCGTGAAAATGGTGGGCGACCCCAACCGTGAGACCACGCACGAATGCATTGCCGTGAGCTACTCCGAATTCGTGCATGACTTGAACCCGGGCGACCGCGTGCTCATCGACGACGGCGACCTCGAAATGCTGGTGGTGGAAAAGACGGACGGCTACCTGCTGTGCGAAGTGCAGAACGAGGCCTCCTTGGGCAGCCGGAAGAGCGTCAATGTGCCGGGCGTGCGCATCAACCTGCCTTCGCTGACCGAGAAAGACCGCAACAACATCCTCTTTGCCATCGAGCAGGACATCGACTTCATCGCCCACTCCTTCGTGCGCAACAAGCAGGACGTGCTCGACATCAAGGCGATACTCGACGCGCATGGCAGCGACATCCGCATCATCGCGAAGATTGAGAACCAGGAAGGCGTGGACAACATCGACGAGATATTGGAAGTGGCGGACGGCATCATGGTGGCGCGCGGCGACCTGGGCATCGAAGTGCCGCAGGAGCGCATCCCCGGCATACAGCGCGTGCTTATCCGCAAGTGCATCCTTGCCAAGAAACCGGTCATCGTGGCCACGCAGATGCTGCATACCATGATACAGAACCCGCGCCCCACCCGTGCCGAGGTGACGGACATTGCCAACGCCATCTATTACCGCACCGATGCCTTGATGCTGAGCGGTGAGACCGCCTACGGCAAATATCCGGTAGAGGCCGTGCAGACCATGACCAAGGTGGCCGCCCAGGCCGAACAGGACAAATTGCCCGACAACGACATCCGCATCCCCTTGGACGAAAACAGCAACGACGTGACCGCTTTCCTTGCCAAACAGGCTGTCAAGGCTACTACAAAACTGAAAATCCGTGCCATCATCACCGACAGTTACAGCGGCCGCACCGCCCGCAACCTGGCTGCGTTCCGGGGCAAATATCCCGTGCTCGCCATCTGCTATAAGGAGAAGACCATGCGCCACCTGGCACTGTCCTACGGCGTGGAGGCCATCTACATGCCCGAACTGGCTAACGGTCAGGAGTATTACTTTGCCGCCCTGCGCCGTCTGCTGGACGATGGCAAGCTGCAGCCCACCGATATGGTCGGCTACCTGAGCAGCGGAAAGGCCGGTACGCAGACTTCCTTCCTTGAAATCAACGTGGTGGAAGACGCCCTGAAACATGCCGGTGACAGCGTGTTGCCCAACAGCAACAGATACCTTTAATCAATGGACAATTGACAATGGACAATTGATAATTGACAATTATTGGTTGTCCATTGTTTATTCTTCATTCTTCATTTTTATCATGTCCCTCGACGATTACATCCTTTCCCACATTGACGACGAAGGCGACTACTTGCGCGCCCTCTACCGCGACACGCACCTCAAGTTGCTGTACCCGCGCATGGCATCGGGGCATCTGCAGGGGCGGTTGCTCAAGATGTTTGTCCGCATGATACGCCCTGCGCAGGTGCTGGAGATAGGCACGTACAGCGGCTATTCTGCCCTGTGCATGGCGGAGGGACTGCCCGAAGGCGGCATGATTCACACCTTTGAAATCAACGACGAGCAGGAAGACTTTACCCGCCCTTGGCTGGAGCGTTCCGCCTATGCCGGGAAAATAAAGTTCTATATCGGCGATGCTTTGGAACAGGTACCCCGCCTGGGGCTCACTTTTGACCTGGCGTATGTCGACGGCGACAAGCGCCGCTATGTGGACTATTACGAGATGGTGTTGCAGCACCTTGCCCCCGGCGGCTATATCCTTGCCGACAATACCTTGTGGGACGGCCATGTGCTGGAAGAACATCCCCGCGACGCGCAGACCTTGGGCATACAGGCCTTCAACGACCGGGTGGCGAAGGACGACCGTGTGGAGAAAGTCATCCTCCCCCTGCGCGACGGGCTGACGATTATCCGGAAAAAATAATTTGTGCCGGAGTGTGCGGCCAATTCAAAAGAATCCTTTATCTTTGCCCCAGTTTTGTTCCGCATGGCTCTCCAAGGCGAGGGCGCGGATGAAAAGGGAATCGGGTGAAAGTCCCGGACAGTCCCGCTGCTGTAAGCTCCAGTAATGGGTTTGCTTAACTACCTCTTTTGCCACTGCCTCGATTGTTTGTGGGGTGGGAAGGCAAAGCAAACCGGAGTAAGTCAGAAGACCTGCAAAACAAAAGTCGTGCTTGCATTCTCGAGGAAAGAAGCGCAAGGTCATGCAAAGGTTATACTTATTTTATTTTTTGTTTTATGAGCATTAGGCAACTTGTCCTGCGTGCAGGCATGTGCTTCGTTGCAGCCCTGGGTGTGCAAGGGGTATCCTTGCGTGCACAGATATTGGCCGGCGACAGTGTCACAGGTCGTGTACACGAAATTCCTACCGTAACGGTGGAGGCGCGGCGCATTTCGCCGGCCCTTACCGCCACGTCCCCCCTGCAAGTCATGGGCAAGGCGGATATGGAGCGGCTGGGCGTGCACGAGGTAGCCGAGGCGGTGCGCCATTTTTCGGGCGTCAGCGTGAAGGATTATGGCGGTATCGGCGGGCTGAAGACGGTGTCGGTGCGCAGCATGGGGGCACAGCATACAGGGGTCATCTACGACGGGGTGAGCGTGAGCGATTGCCAGTCGGGGCAGGTGGACATTTCGCGCTTCTCGCTGGACAATGTTTCCGAACTGACCCTGACCATCGGGCAGACGGACAATATCTACCAGTCGGCACGCGCTTTTGCTTCGGCAGGCACGCTGAGCATACAGACTGCCCGTCCGGACTTTGCGGACAGCCCTTTCCACCTGTATGCCAACCTGAAGGCGGGTTCCTATGGCATGGCCAATCCGTCGGTGCTCTACAGTCAGCGGTTGTCGCAAAATACGGGACTGACGGTGTATGGCGACTTTCTGCGTGCCGACGGTAATTACCCCTTTAAGATGTGGAACGGCAATCACCTGATAGACAGCCGGCGCAACAACAGCGATATACGCACCTGGCGGGCAGAAGCCACCCTTTACACAACGCTCACTCCAAAGCAGGACCTGCAGGTGAAAGCCTACCTGTTCGACTCGGAACGCGGGTTGCCGGGCGGGGTGATTTACGACAACCCCTATGCCGCCGAACGGTTGTACGACAAGAATTATTTCGGCCAGTTCCGTTATGAGAACCGTTTCAGCGACCGCATCAAGCTGCAGGCGCTTGGGAAGTTCAACTACAGTTGGAACCGCGATTACAACGATGAGGCCTCGGGCATCACCGACGACCGCTACCGCCAGACCGAAACTTACCTCTCTGCCACGTTGTGGGCGGAACCCGTCAAGGGGCTGTCCTTTTCCCTTGCGCAGGATTTTGCCTACAATTACTTGAGTACGACGCTGGACAAGTGCCAGTACCCGCAGCGTTACACGGTGCTGACGGCGGTGGCAGCCCATTACCGTCGCCGCAAGTTCTGGGCGACCGCCTCGCTGCTGAACACGTATATTACCGAGCGCGTGCGGATAGGCGTGGCGGCTGCCGACCGCAAACGCCTGTCGCCGGCCTTCAGCCTTGCTTGGAAACCCTTTGAGCAGTCCGGGCTGAGGTTCAGGCTGTCGTACAAAGATATCTTCCGCACCCCCACGTTCAACGACCTGTATTACTTGGTGATAGGCAATACCAACTTGCGGCCCGAAACCACCCGGCAGGGAAACCTCGGCATCACGTGGAACCGTTCCCGGTGGGGCTTCCTCGATTTCATCAGTCTTTCGGCGGATGCCTATTATAATAAGGTGGACGACAAGATTGTGGCCGTGCCCTCCATGTTCGTGTGGCGGATGACGAATGTGGGCAAGGTAGAAACCATCGGCACGGACGTCAACCTCTCCGCCGAGTGGCACGTGGGCAAAGGCTTGAAGTGTTACCTCACGGGCAACTACAACTTCATGCAGGCGGAAGACGTGACCGACCCCTCGTCGAAGACGTGGCGCAACCAGATAGTCTACACGCCCCGTCACTCGGGCGGCGGCAGCCTGACTGTGGAAACGCCTTGGGCAAACCTGACCTACAACGTCACCTTTGCCTCCGAGCGTTACACCCTGGCGCAGAACCTGCCCGACTATCGCATCGCGCCGTACTCCGACCACGGGCTGTCCTTGTCCCGGCAGTTCCGCTGGAAGCGGCACCGCCTGCGCGTGCAGTTCGATGCTTTGAACTTGGGGGGCAAGAATTACGAGATTATCCGCTTCTACCCCATGCCGGGACGCAACTACAAAATTGCAATCAACTATTATCTATAAACTAAAAAACAATGAATGCAACAATGAAAAAGAATTGGTTTAAACTGACCCGCAACATCGGCTTTTGCCTCTGTCTGGCTGCCGCGTTGGTATCGTGTGATGACGACAATAACCCCATTCCCGATCCCGACCCCACGCCTGAACCTACCGAGACCCTTGGTGCCTATATTGTGAACACCGGGAACTGGGGAAGCAATGACGGTTCCCTGCAGTGGTACGACCTTGCTACCCGGACAGCAGGCTCCGACCTTTATGCTGCACAGAATGGCCAAGACATCGGCGACCTGCAAGACCTCTGCGTCTATGGAACCAAGTTGTATGCCATCAGTGCCACCTCGTCGAAAGTAGAGATACTGGAGCGCAACGGCAAGTTGGTGAAGAGTTTTCCTATGAATACTTCGGAAGGCCAGCCTATGGAGCCCCGTTATGCCACGGCTGGCGAGGGTTGCGTGTTCTTTACCGCCTACGATGGCACGGTGTCCCGCCTCGACACGCTGACGCAGGAAATCACGGGCAGTGTATATGTGGGTGACCATCCCGAAGCGTTGGCTTATGTCGGTGGCAAACTCTTTGTGAACATCTCGGGATATGGCTCGGGCAACCAGGTGGCCGTGGTCGATGCGAAGACAATGACCAAGATTCGCGACATCGAGGTGTTGCTCAATCCTTACACCCAATGCCTGGCGGGGGATGACGGTTATGTATACTTCGTTTCCAACGGCAACTATGCCGGTTCGCCCAGCGTCCCCGAAGGCCAGTGGATCTACCAGACCTTGCAACGCATTGACCCCGATACCTATAAGGTGGAAGAACTTTGCAACGCTTCCTACATCGCCAATGCTGGCGACAAGATGTACATCCTTTACTCCGAATATTACTTGCCGGATACCCACAGGTGCTATGTGTACGATTTGACCACGGGGAAGGAAACCGACCTACCCATCTCCGTCGACAGTTTCACCAGTCCGGGATTCATCGCAGTAGACCCTGTCACGGAAGATATTTACATCGGCGACCAGCTTTACGGGGCTTTGAACACGGTTTCCGTATATGACAAAGACGGCCAGTTCAAGCACAAGTTTGATACAGGCATGTACACCACCAACATCCGCTTTGTAGCCGAATAATATGACCAAGAAAATTTTACTATCTGCCATAGTAATCTTTGCCTTGCTTCTTTCCGCCTGCGGCGGGAGGGGCAAGGCTTCTTCCGCTTTGCCGGAGGGAGATACCCTGCCGTTGCGCTATGCGGCCAACCTGTGCATCGTGCAATATCCGGACTACACCGTAGCCACGGTAAGAAATCCGTGGGATACCTTGAAAACTTTGCATACGTATATCCTGGCCGATAAACAGAAAGAACTCCCTGCACAGTTGCCGGAAGGAACCGTGGTACGCCTCCCTCTGGAAAGGTTAGTGGTCTACTCCGTGGTTCATGGCGGGCTGTTGTCCGAACTGGGGGCGCTCGATTGCATCCGCGGCGTGTGCGGCATGGAGTATTTCAAGCAGCCCGAAATCGTGGAACGTTGCCGGCAAGGGCAGGTGACGGATTGCGGCAACAGCATGAGTCCCGACCTTGAAACCCTGATAGAACTCCGTCCCGACGGCATCATGCTCTCCCCCTACGAGGACAATGGCGGCTACGGGCGGGTAGGAAAACTGGGCGTGCCGATTATCGAGTGTGCCGACTATCTGGAAACATCCCCTTTGGGACGTGCGGAATGGATGCGCTTCTATGGCATCCTTGTAGGGCAGGCTGTAACGGCCGATTCCCTTTTTGCTGCCGTGGAGCGGGAGTATCTTGACGTAAAGCGCCAAGCAAGCCTTACCGCACGCCGCCCCACGGTATTGAGCGACTTGAAGTATGGCTCTGCCTGGTACATATCGGGCGGAAACAGCACTACGGGCAGACTCTATGCCGATGCCGGCGCCGACTATGTGTTTGCTTACTTGCCGAACAGCGGTTCCATTCCCTTGCCTTTTGAAACCGTTTTCGATAAAGGCCAGCAGGCCGATTACTGGTTTGTGAAGTACAACCAGCCGACGGACAAGACCTACCGCGAGCTGGAGCAGGACTATGCGCCCTACGCCCGTTTCAAGGCCTTTAAGGAACGGCATGTCTATGGATGCAACACAAGCCGGATTCCTTATTATGAAGAATCGCCCTTTCATCCCGACGGATTGCTGAAGGATATTGTGAAAATCCTCCATCCCGAACTGTTGGAAGGCTACGAACCGAAATATTTTAGTAATTTAGCCGCCGATTAATCATTCTTGCGATGAGGCACAAAGGCGCAATATACAGTGGGGGGCTCGGCATCCTGATTCTCCTCTTGGCGGCAGCCAACCTGTTGCTTGGCTCGGTGGATATCCCCCCGGCCGACGTGGTGCGCATCCTCCTGGGTGGGGATAGCGGGAAAGATACCTGGGATTTCATTGTCTGGGAGTCCCGTTTCCCACAATGCGTCACAGCCTTGCTTTGCGGGGCATCCCTTTCGGCGTCAGGCCTGATGCTCCAGACGGTGTTCAACAATCCGCTTGCCGACTCTTCCATTCTGGGCATCAGTTCGGGCGCCAGCCTGGGCGTGGCGTTGGTCATGCTGGCTGGCGGGGGAACCCTTGCCACAGGCGCATTCTCGTTGTCCGGATTCGCCACGGTCGTTGTCGGGGCTTTTGTGGGGGCTGTGGGTGTGTTGGGCATTATCCTGTTGCTGTCCACGGTAATCAAGAACAATGTCATGCTGCTCATTGCCGGCATCATGATAGGCTACGTGGCCTCTTCGCTGATATCCCTGCTCAATTTCTTTTCTTCAGCCGAGGGAATCCGTTCTTATACCATCTGGGGGTTGGGTAATTTCGGGGGGGTATCTTTGGAACAGTTGCCCGCTTTCGCCCTGACGTCCATTGCCGGATTGCTGGTTGCCTTGTTGCTCATCAAACCGCTCAATGCCCTGCTCCTTGGCCCGCGTTATGCGGAAAACTTAGGGGTAAATATCCGCCGCGTCCGTAACCTGTTGCTGGCCGCCACCGGCATACTGACGGCGGTTACCACAGCTTTCTGCGGGCCGGTCTCGTTCATCGGGCTGGCTGTGCCCCACATCGCCCGCCTCTTGCTGGGCACTTCCAACCACAATCTGCTGATGCCGGTCACCTTGCTGGTCGGGGGGGCTGTGGCTTTACTTTGCAACCTGCTTTGCATGTTGCCGGGCGAGCATGGCCTTATACCCTTGAATGCCGTTACCCCCATTTTGGGAGCGCCGGTCATCATTTATGTCATCGTCAACCAACGGAAAATCCAATATTTCAACTGATGAAGCAGCAGGCTGTTGTCATAGAGGGAAAGGGGCTTTGCATCGGCTACAAGACCGGGAAGGCCGTGAAGCAAGTACACGCAGGCCTGGACTTCAAGCTGAGGCGTGGCGAGCTGACCTGCCTGTTGGGGGCTAACGGTGCCGGAAAATCTACCCTGCTCCGTACTCTTGCCGCTTCCCAGCCTCCTTTGGGGGGTGAACTGGACTTGCTGGATAAGCCTGTCGCCTCTTATTCCGAGCGGGAGCGCTCGCGTACCATCGGGGTGGTGCTGACCGATAAGACCCAGGTCGGCGGGCTGACGGTATTCGAGCTGGCCGCTTTGGGCCGTCAACCGCATACCGGATTCTTCGGACGGCTGAGCCGTGAGGACAAGGCCATCGTCAGTCGCGCCCTCCACGCCGTGGGCATTGGGGACAAGGCCGGGCATTACATGGCTGAACTGTCGGATGGCGAGCGTCAGAAAGTGATGATAGCCAAGGCGCTGGTGCAAGAGTGTCCGGTTATCCTGTTGGACGAACCCACTGCTTTCCTCGATGTGGTGAGCCGCATTGAGATAATGAGCCTGCTGCACCGGCTTGCCGTAGATGAAGGAAAAACCATCCTCCTCTCCACGCACGACATCGAGCAGGCGTTGGTGCTTTCCGACCGCCTTTGGCTGCTCACCTCGGAGCATGGTTTGGAATGCGGTGTCACCGAAGACCTGATTCTGGCCGGACGGATGGATGCGTTGTTCAGCAGGCAGGAGCACATCCGTTTTGACTTGATGCACGGCATTTACTCGCCTACGGTGGAAGGGTGTAAGTGTGTCTTCCTGAAAGCCGATGACGAGATACTGCGCCATTGGACGCAAAATGCTTTAAACCGCCGGGGTTATCTTTGCCTTTCCCCGTCCGAACCCCGTCCGGCTTTCCCTATGCTTGAAGTCCTCTCGCCTCGTCAGTTTGTGCTTGTTGCCGACGGGCAGTCGCGGATTTTCCATTCGTTTGAGGAACTGCTGGACCATATAGGCGGATAAGGCTACAGCAATTTCTTGCTTAAATAGCGCACCGGATACCAGACGGACAGGAAGCCCACGGCGATGACGGTGGCGAATACCAGCAATACGTCCGTGGCATGTACGCTGACGGGATAGGCTTCTACCAGGAATGCCCCGTTTCCTCCTCCCAGCGTGATAAGCCCGAAAGCCTGTTGCAGGAAGCACAGCAACAGTCCGCCCGCAATGCCTGCGATGGCGCCGAACGTGGCAATCAACCGTCCCTCAAAGAGGAAAATGCGGGCTATGAGCCGTTCGTTGGCACCCAGGTTGCGTAAAGTTTCCACATCTTCGCGTTTGTCCAGAATCAGCATGGACAACGAACCTATCACATTGAAGCAGGCGATGACCAAGATGAACGTCAGGAAGAGGTAAGAGATGAGTTTTTCTATCTTCATGATGCGGAACACGTCCGCCTGCTGTTCGTAGCGGTCCTGTACCCGGTAGCGGTCGCCCAGTATGTCTTGTATCTCCTGTTGGGCGCGGCCGGTATCGTAGCCGGGCTTCAGTTTCAGCTCTATGGCGGAAACCTCTGTGCGGTAGCCGAACAGCTTGCGGGCAAAGTCGAGCGAGGTCAGTATGTAGCGCGCGTCGTATTTCTGTTGGTTGACGATGAACACCACGCCGGGCGAGTGGAGGTGGCTTTTGTTGAATGCGGCGGCAGGATTGGCAAGGTTTACCCGGACGTTCCGTTTGGGGGCATACACCTGCAGCGGGTCGACAAACTGGATGCCGGTACCCAGTTCCGACATCAGCTCGATGCCCATGATGCCGTAATCGGCCACCGAATCTTTCAGCATGAAACTTCCGGCTCCCAACAGCAGGCTGTCTATGGCGGTCAGTTGCTCAAAGTTATTTTCCACTCCTTTGATGGTAGCCATGGTCTGGTGGTCTTTGTATTGCACCATGGCATTTTCTTCTATGGTCTCGGTCCATACGTCGATGTAAGGCAATGCCCGCACGGCCCGGATATCCGGGTCGTCGTCGGGCGTGAATACCTTGCCTTCGCGGGCGGTGATTTTCAGCTCTGGGTCGAAGGCGGTGAACAGTTGCTCCACCATCTCCTGAAAGCCGTTGAACACCGACAAGGTGCACACCATGGCCATCGTTGCCAAGGCTACCCCGCATACCGAGATGGCGGAGATGATGTTGATGGCGTTGTGCTTCTTCTTGGCAAAGAGGTAACGGCGTGCTATGTAAAAGGGCAAGTTCACTTATTTGTCGGTATTGAGCAGTTGGTCGATGTGCTCCAGGTAGTCCAGCGAGTCGTCCAGGAAGAATTTTATTTCGGGGATGATGCGCAATTGGTGGCGCACGCGGCTGCCCAGTTCAAAACGGATGGACTTGGCGTTGGCATTGATGTTCTGTATGATTTCCTCTCCTTTGCCGGAAGGGAAAATGCTGAGATACGCGCGTGCCACGCTCAGGTCGGGACTGATGCGCACGGCGCTTACCGATATCAATATGCCGTGCGTGGCCTGGGTCTGTTTCTGGAAAATGTCGCTCAGTTCCTTTTGGATTAAGCGTGCAATCTTATTTTGTCGGGTCGTTTCCATATCACTTGTTTTTTAGGTTTATGTCTGTTATTCTTCGCTTGTTTGTCGATGAAGTCTGCCGTTTCGTGGATTTTGTTTGTTTATCCCGGCAATACCCCGTACCTTTGGTGCACGTAAAAACAAGCTCTCTCTAAATAGCGTTTTTCATGTAATATTAAACATGTCATGCCGTCTTTGCCCGTGAGGTGCAGAGGCGGCTTCTTTTTTCCCCGTCAGGCAGTTTCCCGGTTCAGCCGTTTCTTCCCTGTCCATACTGCGGCAACGGCTCCCAGCAGGAGGAGAATCAGCGCGGCATAGGCTATGCCTTCGGTGACGTGCAGGCTTTGCGGGTCGAAACGCATCTCGATGGTATGTTTCCCTGCCGGCACGTACAGGCTGCGTAGGATGTAGTTGGCGCGTGCCAGTTCGGCAGGCTGCCCGTCGATGGTGACCTGCCACCCGTCCGGATAGTAGATTTCGGAGAACACGGCGATGCCGTCCTGCGCATTCTGCGTCTCATATACCAGCTGGTTGGGGCGATAGCTTTTTAACCGGATGTCGGAAGCCCCGTCCTTATGTCCCGTTGTCGCCTCTTTCAAGGCCGGCTTGAAGCGGGCGTCCACTACGGCGGTCTCGGTAGGCACGATGTCGGCAAGGGCGTCTATCTCTTCGTTGGCATTGTCTACGTACCGCACGTTGTTTACGAACCAGGCATTGCCATACGCGTAGGGGTTCATGACCGGAACGGTTTCCCCCTGCTGCCCGGCCGGGAAAATGAAGTATTTGGTGTTCAGCATGTTCAGTACGCGGAATTTGGAGGCATCCACACTGTCCATGTCGCCGCCGGCCTTGGCCACGGCGCTGTAGGCTGCCTGCATTTCGGGCACAATGTGGTGGTCTATCATCTCCTGGTAGCGGCGCAACTTGGCGGCATGGTAGCCGCCCACGCTTTTATGCCAGTAGGCGGTGTTGTTTTCGTTGAACGTCCTGGTGGCAAAATTCAGCACGCGGTAGTCCAAGGCCGGGTCTTGCAGAATCAGCTCGTCGGTCGCTGTCTTGTTGAACGTGGTCACCTGGGTCGATTTGGGCACGAACTGGCTGTCGTTCAGGTAACGCTTGTTCACGCCCCACAAGTCTATCAGGCAGAGCAGCCCGATGCCGCCCACCGTGAGCGACTGGCGCAACTTGCCTGCCGCATAGAGCCCGAGGAGCAGTACCCCGACGGCAATGATGATGAAGCTGCGCAACGCGTCGGCCTGCACCAGCGCGGCACGCATCTCCGACAGGTTGGTCAGTATGCCGTTCAGCTCGCTGGGGGGAATCATGCCTTGGTCGGCGGCGCTTTGCAGCATCTGTGCCTCTTGGGCGAGCACGTAGTCCGAGGGCGAAGGGGTGCCCGGCACGGCCAGCCACAGGGCCACGCCTGCCGTCAGCAGCAGGCAAAGGCCGGTCTGCTTCAGGTTCTTCCGCAACAACGCCGATTCTTTCAACACTTTCACCAGCGCGAACATGGCCAGCAGCGGGATGGTAAACTCGGCAATGACCAGAATGGACGATACGGCACGGAACTTATTGTACATCGGGATGTAGTCGATGAAGAAGTCGGTCAGCGGCATGAAGTTCTTGCCCCACGACAGCAGGATGGAGAACACTGTGGCGGCCACCAGCGCCCACTTCAGCGGTCCTTTCACCACGAAGCAGCCCAACAGGAACAGGAACAGCACGAAAGCCCCTACGTACACCGGCCCCGACGTCATGGGCTGGGTGCCGAAGTATTGGGTCAGCTGGCCGTACAGGCTGCTGTACATCGGGTTGGCTTTCTTCATGGCGGTCTCGCTGGCCGAAAGGGGGACGGAAGCCCCGCCCTTGTAGTTGGGCACCAGCAGGGTCAGCGTCTCGCCGATGCCGTAGCTCCATTGCGTGATGTAGTCGCGGTCAAGTCCGCTGCTGGTCTGCTTGGCGGCATCGCCGGTGTACACCAGCTCGCTCTTGCCGCGCATGGTTTCCTTGCTGTACGTATAGGTGTGGTACAGGTTGGAGAGGTTGGCTGCCACGCCCACCAGGCCGGCTACCACCAGTACGGCGCTCGCCCGGAAGAACTGGGGCAAGGTTTTCTCTTTCCATGCCTGCACAAAGTAGGCAACGGCCACAAACAGGATGACGAACAGGAAGTAATAGGACATCTGCACATGGTTGGACATAATCTGCAAGGCAATGAACAGCCCCGTCACCAGGCCTCCCGCCAGCAACCTGCCCCGGTAGGCCAGCACGATGCCCGCCAGCGTGGGCGGAATGTAGGCCAGGGTGATGAACTTCCACAAGTGCCCCGCCGACATCAGGATGAAGAAGTAGGACGAGAATGCCCACAGCACGCCGCCCAATCCGGCCAGCCATGCCGGTATGCCGAACACGCGCAGCAGGATGTAGAAGCCCAGCATCATGATGAACGTCAGTCCCACGTAGCCCGGCAGGAAAAGCTGGTAGACGTTTTGCACCCATTTCAGCGGTTGCACCGAGTCATAGGCAGGGGCAATCTGGTAGGTAGGCATGCCGCCGAAGATGGAGTTGGTCCAGCGGGTGCGCTCACCGGTCTCTTCGTAGTAAAGGGCGGCCTCACGTCCGGCGCCGGCACCTGCGGCCGTGTCATGCTGGAACAGAATGCGCCCCTCGATGTCCGCCGGGAAAAAATAGGCGAACGAGAGCACCGCGAAGACTACGATGGCAATCACGTCGGGAAGAAGTTTTTTTATCGTCATATCGGTCATTTGCTTTACAATTCCGGGCAAAGATAGCGCAAACCGCACGCAATCGGAAATAAATTTGTTCTATTTACGGTAAAATGTAGTACTTTTGTGCCCGGAGCCTGTCCGAAACCTTTACAAACCTCCGACAGACCCGGGCCGTACCCGGCTCGTACCCCGTTCGGTACCGGTTCGGTCGTCATCTGGCCATATGGAGCGGAAAAAGAGCGGACAAACCGTGGCGGAGGACAGGCGAAGAGACATTGGAAAACCACCGGCGGCAAGCCGGCATAACGAGATTGCAAAAGATGAGAATAGGAGTTATCAGCGCCATGGAGAGCGAGCACAACCGGCTGGTTGCTTGCCTGGACGGGGCAAAGGACGTGCGCCGGGACGCCTGGCAATATGTGCAAGGCAGGTTGGGAAGCAATGAGGCCGTGCTGGCGCGTTGCGGCATCGGGAAAGTGAATGCCGCCGTAGGGACTGCCGAACTGCTCCGGCAGTTTGCCCCCGACTGTGTGGTCAGTACCGGTGTGGCAGGAGGCATCGATGCCTCCCTGCGGGTGATGGACGTGGTGGCAGGCGCAAGCGTGGTGTATCACGACGTGTGGTGCGGCGAGGGCAATGCCTACGGGCAGGTGCAGGGACTTCCTGCCGTGTTCAGTGCCCACCCCGTGCTGTTGTCCCATGCCTTGGCTATGGATAAGGCCGGCGGGGAAAGCCGCGTGTACGGCGGCCTGATTTGCACGGGCGACCGCTTCATCACCGACCGCCCCTCGCTGGATGCCATCAAGGCGCGTTTTCCCCAAGGCCTGGCGGTAGACATGGAGTCGGCAGCCATTGCGCAGACGTGTTATCTGTATGGCGTGCCTTTCCTCAGTTTCCGCATCATCAGCGACACACCCGGCGTGGACAACCACTGGCAGCAGTACACGGACTTCTGGGGTACGATGGCCGACCGCTCTTTCCGGATTACCCGGGATTTCCTGGCTTCGCTGCCTGACGTAATACAGTAAGGATTTGTTGCTGCACTTTTTTCTTTCGCTTGCCTGAAAGAAGAAGCTGCCCAAAAAAAAGGACCCCGGTTGTGCCCGTCACGTTCGCCAGTCGATGCCGGAGAACCATGCGGCGTCAAACTGTGTCTGTGGAAACCGGCTGTGCAGCGTTTTTCGGTCAGTGCCCTCTGCCGGATGGTCGCGCCTAAGCGGAGGGGCGTGAAGCGGAGAGCGCGTTTTTGCGTGAAGAACGGCAGTCTGTCTGAGCGAAGCGAGTTTTCTGCCGTTTAGCAAAAACACGCTCGGAGTAGCCCCGGAGATTCAGCGCTTGATTTTTTCTTTTGGTAGCTTTTCTTTTGCATCAAGGCAAAAGAAAAGTACACTTATATGAAACTATAAATTATATATTTGATATGGAAAAAATACCCAGCTTTACAATCGACCACATTCGTCTGCTGCGTGGCATCTACGTGTCGCGCAAAGATGAAGTGAACGGTGAGACCGTTACTACGTTTGACATCCGCATGAAGGAGCCCAACCGTGAGCCTGCCTTGGGGCAGGGGGCGCTCCACACCATTGAGCACCTGGCGGCAACCTATCTGCGGAATGAGCCCCGCTGGAAGGACAAAATCATCTATTGGGGGCCTATGGGATGCCTCACCGGCAATTACCTGCTGATGAAGGGGGACTTGCAGCCGCAAGATATCCTGCCTCTGTTGCAGGACACTTTCCGCTTTATTGCTTCCTATGAGGGCGAAGTGCCCGGGGCTGCCCCTGCCGATTGCGGCAACTATTTGTTGCACGACCTGCCTATGGCCCGATGGGAGTCGGCGAAGTATCTCCGCGAAGTGCTGGAGCACATGACGGAGGCCAACATGCATTATCCGGAAAAAGAATAGGGGGCGCTTCCTCCGGCCGTTGTGCATCCTGTCGATTAATATGTGTTAATTATACCCTGATATTTTTCAGATTCATCAAAAATTCTTATATTTGGTTACGATTTAAAGCAAATGTCTAACCTCTAAAATGTTTTTGTTATGGATGCACATACTATTGGTGTCAACGCAGGAGTCGTTTGGAGACTTTTAGACAATAACCGGGGGTGGGAATATAGCGAACTGAAGAAGGCCTCCGGGTTGTCTGACAGAGACTTGAATGCCGCTATCGGATGGCTGGCGCGTGAAGACAAGATTCAGTTTTGGACAGACAAGAAAGGGGACAAAGAGTACCTGTATCTGGAATTGAATCTTTATATCGGCTGACTGGGCCGTTTATATCAAAGCTTGAAAATGAAAGGTTGCTGTAACATGCGGACAGCAGCCTTTTGTTTTTTTATGAAGTGTGCTTGCCTGTTTCCGAATACAAATCATACCCTTTAAAAAGACATTTCGCTTCCCCTCAAAAAGAAATCCATCCCTTTTCATTAACAAATTTTTATGGCTTTCATAGGGTGTTGTACTACCTTTGTATCGGGTTCGCAAGGCTTTCTGCCGTCTTGTGTGCCCGTTAGCAACCAAGTATTAACCATTAAATAATGTACAATGAGAAAGCATTCTTGGAAAAAGTGCATAAACCAACATTTATGCCGAATTGCATGGGTACTTCTATTCGTGGTACCGGCAATGAATAGCCTTTGGGCTAATCCTTCTCAAAGCAAAACAGTGACAGGTACCGTGACCTCGGCCACGGACGGATTCCCGTTGATCGGTGTGACCGTGCAGGTGAAAGAAACTGCCACGGGCGGCATCACCGACCTCGACGGGCGTTATTCTGTGCAGGCAGAGAAGGGCAATACCTTGGTGTTTTCCTACATCGGTTTCAAAAGCCAGGAAATCGTTGTGGGGGACGCCGCTGTGATTGACGTCGTATTGGAGGAAGACAACGAAGTACTCGACGAAGTGGTCGTTGTGGGATACGGCGTGCAGAAAAAGAAACTGGTGACAGGCGCCACCGTGCAGGTGAAGGGTGAAGAGCTGGCGAAGCTGAACACCAACAACCCCTTGCAGGCCATGCAGGGCCAGACGCCGGGCGTGAACATCATCAGCGAGTCCGGACAGCCGGGGTCGGACATGAAGGTCATCATCCGTGGCCAGGGCTCCAACTCCAACAACGGCCCGCTCTATGTGGTGGACGGCATCCCGGGCGTGGACATCAAGAACATCAGCCCCAGCGACATTGCCAGCATCGATGTGCTGAAGGATGCCGCCTCGGCAGCCATCTACGGCGCGCAGGCAGCCAATGGCGTTGTCATCGTGACCACCCGCAGCGGACAGGAGGGCAAGGCGCAGGTGACCTTCGACGCCTACTATGGCTGGCAGAGCGCCGCCCGCAAGATTGACATGCTCAACGCCCGGCAGTACATGGCGCTGATGGACGAGCAGAACCTGAACTCGGGCAACGGCGTGTACGACTGGAGCTCTTACGCCTCCATCTACGATGCCAACGGCAATGTGCACAACACCAACTGGATTGACGAGATGTTCAAGGACAACGCCGCCACGCAGAGCTACACGCTGGGCGTCACGGGCGGTTCGGCCACCAATACCTATGCCGTTTCGTTGGGCTACTACAGCCAGGAAGGCATCGTGGGCGGCAAAGATGCCTCCAATTACGAGCGTTACAACTTTCGTATCAATATGGAGCAGAAACTCTACGGCGACTTCCTGAAGGTGGGCGAGAACGTATCCTTCGCTTATGTGAGGAATTCCAACCTGGGCACGGGCAACATGTACAACAACGCCCTGCGCGGCGCTTATGCCACTTCGCCCTTGCAGCCCGTGTACTTGCAGCAGGACGGCCGTGCCGACCTGAACAATGGCTACAGTTATTCCGTGGCTACGGACTGGTACCAGTATGACGGCAACCCTGTGGCTTCGATGTACCGCAACCGCGTGCTCAACGACAACCAGAACTGGGTGGCCAACGTGTATGCAGAATTGCAGCCCATAAAGAACCTGCGCATCCGCACGCAGCTGGGCTTCAACCAGAACGCCAATGCTTACCGCGATTATAAACCCGCCTATACCTCTACTACTTCCGACAGCAAGGGCGAGCCTACCATGAGCCAAAGCATGTACAAAGGCTGGACCTTGGTGTGGACCAATACGGCTACCTACGACTGGAGCATCAAGGAGCACGATTTCAATGCCCTGATTGGTATGGAAGTAGAGCGCAACGGGGGCGACAATATGAACGGTAACAACACGCTGCTCGACATCTATGACGACTGGGAACATGCTTACCTGGACAATGCCGTCAACATTAATACCGGCGAGCTGCACGGTTATCCGGCAGAAGAATACCGCCGCATGTCTTACTTCGCGCGTGTCGGCTGGTCGTTCCGCGACAAGTACATGGTGAACGCCACCCTGCGCGCCGACGGTTCTTCACGCTTTGCACCGGGCAACCGCTTCGGCTGGTTCCCCTCGGTATCTGCCGGTTGGACCCTGTCCGAGGAAAGCTTTATGGAGAGTACCCGCAGTTGGCTGGACTTCTTGAAGCTGCGTGCCAGCTGGGGCCAGGTGGGCAACAACAACATCGGCGACAACCGCTACCGCGCCAGCGTGACGCTTTCGGGCGCGGGGTATAACTTCGGCACGGGCAAGGGCTCTGCGGTCAATTCGGTAGGCGCTTACCCCAATTCTCTTGGCAATGACAACCTGACGTGGGAAACTTCCGAGCAGACCAACATAGGTATCGATGCCCGCTTCCTCAACAGCCGCCTGGGCTTGAACTTCGACTGGTACTACAAGGTGACGCGCGACTGGCTGGTGCAGGCGCCGGTTATCGCCACGGCAGGCGTGGCACAGTCGGGCTGGCCTTACATCAACGGCGGTGACGTGACCAACAAAGGCGTGGAAATCGGCCTGACTTGGAACGACCAGATTGGTGAAGACTTCATGTACAACATAGGCGCCAACATGGCTTACAACAAGAATGAGGTGGGCAGCATTCCTACCGAGGGAGGCATCCTGCACGGCTCTACGAACATCATGTTCAACAACCAGACGGAATTTTACCGCTGCTCCAACGGCGAGCCGATGGGTTACTTCTGGGGCTACAAGACAGCCGGCATCTTCCAGAACCAGCAGGAGATAGACGAGTGGGTGGCTGCCGGGAACGGTGTGCTGAACAGCGTGGCTCCCGGTGAGGCCAAGTTTGTGGACATCAACCATGATGGTGTTATCGATGATGCGGATAAGGTTAATCTGGGCAACGGTATTCCTAAGTTCAACTTTGGTTTCAATCTGGGCTTTACGTACAAGAACTTCGACTTCTCTACTACATGGACAGGCGCTGCAGGCTTCAAGGTAGCCAATGGCGGTTACCGCAACTGGGGCAACTCCTCGCAAGCCAACTATACCACTTATTTCTTGGGCCGTTGGACGGGTGAAGGTACTTCCAACACCATTCCGCGCCTGACGAATACCGACAGCAGCTGGACCAGCTTCTCCGACCTCTACTTGCAGGATGGCGATTACTTGAGAATCTCCAACATTACTTTGGGTTATGATTTCGCCAAGTTGCTCAGCTGCAAGTACATCAGCCAGGCACGCCTTTATGTGCAGGCTCAGAACCTCTTTACTTTCACCAAGTACAACGGCATGGACCCGGAAGTAGGTTTCGGCCAAGACTCATGGATGTCCGGTCTGGATACGGGCAGTTATCCCCATGCCCGTACATTCTTGGTAGGTGTAAATCTTAAATTCTAATTAAACAGACAGGTATGAAAAAGAATAAATTACTATACAATTGCATGGCGTTGGGCGTGGCAGCATGGGTGTTGTCAGGCTGTGGCGACGCTTTCTTGGATACCAGTTCCAAGACGACCTTGAATTCCGGCTCGTTTTATCAGAACGAGGTGCAGGCGCAATACGCCGTAATCGGCTGTTACGACGGTTACCAGCGCACCGTTTCCAATGGGAGTTGGCCTACCTTGTTCCAGGCCGTGGAAACCATGTCCGACGACTGTTTGGGCGGAGGCGGTCCCGATGACCGTGCCGACCGCCTGATGGACCGTTTTGATATGAGCTATATGTCGAGCCAGATAGATTTGTTCAACGGGCTTTGGGGCGATTATTACCAAGGCATTTACCGTTGCAACATGTTGATTAACTCGCTCGACAACATCTCTTGGTCTTCCGAGGATGCCCGCCTGGTGGTAGAGAGCGAGGCGCGTGCCCTGCGTGGGCTGATGTATTTCGACTTGCTCCGCCTGTTTGAAAACGTGCCTTTGCTGCTGGAGGCCACCGATGAAATCGTGCCCCAGGCAGCTCCCGATGACGTCTACGCACAGGTGGTGACCGACTTGAAGTTTGCTGCCGACAACATGCCTGCCGGCCAGTATGCCGACAAGGCAAGCAACCTGGGCCGCGTGACCAAGTATGCTGCCGGTGCCATGCTGGCGCGCGTGTATCTGTTTTACGACGGGGTTTACAACAACAACAGCCGCGGCACCATGCCCGGTGACTTGACCGCAGCACAGGCTTTGCAGTATTGCGAGGATGTGATAGGCTCCCCCAACTATGATTTGGAGCCTGTCTTTGCCAACCTGTGGCCTGCCGCTTGTACGGAAGCTACCACGGTAGACCAAGGCCGTGTCTCTACCTATGTGGAGGCCAGCGTGGAACACGTATGGGTGGTGAAGTTCAACAACGACCAAAACTGGACTAACACCAACATCAACGGCAACAAGTTTATCGTGAATTTCGGCATGCGCAACACGACAGGCTATGCGCCTTACGGAAACGGTTGGGGGGCATGCCCGATAACCCCGTATGCCGCCGGCCTGTTTGATGCTGACGATATGCGCGGCGACGCCACCATTATCGACTGCCGGGCTATCGGCGCTTTCGATGTGCAAGTAGCTACTGATTGTATGGATTATACCGGCTATGTCAACAAGAAATATTGCCCGCTTATCTTTACGGACGGCACTTCCATGCCGGCTGCCGAAACTACGGTAGATGGTGGCAACATGCAGACCAACCAAGACCAAGACTGGGTGCTGATGCGTTATGCCGACGTGCTGCTGATGGCGGCAGAGTTGGGAAGCCCCAACGCCATGGAATACTTTAACCAGGTACGTGAACGTGCCTATGGCAATACGTCGCACAACCTGGGCGCTGCGCCTACGCTCCAGCAGGTTTGGGATGAGCGTCGCAAGGAATTCATGGGCGAGGGAATCCGGCACTTCGACCTGATGCGCCAGGGCTTGGATGCCTACGTTGCCGCGCAACTGGGGCAAGCCACTTCCAACGGCTCTGCTTCCGGTACGCCTGTCACGGTCTACAACAGTGGGGTGGCAGAAACCGTTGCAGCTTCGTACGTGGATGACAACATCCGCACCAAGAGAGGCTTCTGCCAGATTCCGAATACGCAGATTACCCTTTCCGGCAACGTGTATAACCAGAATGCAGGCTGGTAATGAATGTATAACGTCAAAAAATCTAAGCATATGAAATTGAACTACTATATTTATTCGTTGGTAGCGAGCGTACTGCTGGTATTCAGTGCCTGTACGCCCGAGGAATACGAGATGGGCGGCAAGACTTTCACCTCCGAGGAGCTGGTGGAAGGCGTGGCCTATACAGTGACGCACGATGCGGACAACCCGAACATCGTTTACCTGAAGAGCCTGCTGGGACCGGAATATACCCCGCTGTGGGAGCATCCCCAAGGGCGCAGCCAAGAGGCGGAAGTAACCTTGCAGATTGCCTTTGAAGGAACGTATGAAGTGACCTTTGGCGTGGAAACGCGTGGTGGAGTGGTTTATGGCGCCCCGTCAACGTTTACCATCGATAACTTCTGTGCCGACTTTGTGACAGGGGAAATGTGGGATCTCTTGGCCGGGGGTGCCGGTAATTCCAAGACCTGGGTTCCCGATAATGGCTCTTATGGCCTGCAGCAGGGATTCTATACTTGCTTTGACCCCAGCGCAACGTATGCCGATATGATTCAGAGCGGAAGCAAGTGGACAACAGCGAGCAAGACTTGGTGGGAACCCTCCAATGCCGATGCCGGTGTGACGGAAGACGACCTGATGGCCTCCATGACCTTCTCCCTGCAAGGCAATGCAGGCCTGTCTGTTACTACTTATAAGGGTGGCGCACCCACAACCCAGGAAGGACTGTTCAGCATGAACACAAGCAATCATACCATCAGTGCCATTGACGTGGACTTTGCCCACGGTGCCTGGGCAGATGGCAAGGCAGTGGATTTCAGGAACAATTTCCAGATATTGGTGCTGACGGAAAACCAGCTGATGATAGGCAACTACCGCGATGAGGCCATGTCCGGCGAAGGCCGCTGCGTATATTGCTGGAACTTTGTTTCCAAGGACTATGCCGACAATTACGAAGCGCCTGTCGTAGAGGTTTATCCCACTTTGCCTGCCGATTGGCGCGACTATGTGGAGCCTAAGACCAACCAGATTATCACGTATGTATTGGATGAAAAGAAGCCTTTTGACTGGTGCAACCCCGATGGCACGCTGAAGAACGTGGCCAGCACGGCCGCTGCCGGCATCGATGGCTTGGAGCTGGAACTCAACAGCCGCGAAAGCACTTACAAGGTGACTACGCCCGATGGCCAGGTTGTAGAAGGCACTTACACCCTCAGTGCGGATGGCATCTATACGTTCAGTGCAGGCCTGCCGGAAGTAACCTTGTCTGCCGACGGGCGTGCCGTGTTCAAGCTGGGCGGCGACAATGCCTTGCGCATCATGCAGATTGCTTTGGATGACTATTCCGGCAGCCTCAGTGACCTGTGGCTGGGTGGCGTGGAGCAAGATGCTTTCGGACACCGCTACCAGTACATGGGCTACCACTTCGTGCCGAAGCAGGAAGGTGAAGCGGTAGAACGCTTCACGGCATCGCTGCACTATTTCAACAGCACTTGGGGGTACACACCTGCCAGTGCGGATGTGTACATTACGGGCGATGGCACCTATACTTTCGTCATAGAAGGCGCTGATAGCGACCCTTACGGCGTATATCTGGATGTCATGGGCATACTGGGCGATTATCCTAACGTCGGCATTGTCATTACGGACATCAAGGTGGATGGCAACAGTGTGGCGTTTGATGATTCTGTCATTGAACGTGGTATAGGAGATGATGCCGATACCGCCCGTCGTTATATCGTGAATCCTTGGAATGAGAATACGGCCGGAGATGCAGGCAAGTATGCCTTTGCTTCAAGCATTGAGGTGACCATCCAGGTGACGATGGAAACCGGTACGCCTTTCATAACGCCGGGTGAGTAAGATGTGTCTATGATTAACCAATTAAAAAGTAAAAGACTATGAAACTAAGATATTTATCAGGACTTCTGCTGTTGGCAACGGGACTGTTCGCCGCCTCGTGCGATGAAGACGACTACATCATTGCCACCGGCAATATCATTACCGAAGTGACTACGGGGGAAGCCTCTTCCATTACAGCGGTTTCGGCTGTGGTGCAGGGCACGGTAAAAGACCTTTCCGGCTCGGCTTCCGGCTCTTATACGGTGGGCGTGTATTATGGCACGGCTGCCGACCCCACTACGGCAGGAACGCAACAGTTGGGCAGCCTGGATGAAAACGGCACGGTAACGGCTACGCTGACCGGGCTGACCACGGGCGCTACGTATTACTACGCCACCTTCGTCACGTTGCAGTCGCGGCTGACCACCTTTGGCGACGTGAAGTCGTTTGTAGCTACTGACGCTGCTGTCGTCACTATGGATGCCACGGACGTCACGGCTACGAAGGCTACCCTCAACGGCCAGTTCTCGGGCATAGACGGCCTGGATGAAGAAACCCTGGTTACCGGCGTGAAGCTGGCGCGCACCGCCGAAGGCGTGCAGGCAGGTACTGCCTGTCCTGTCGGTGTGGTAAGCGGCCTGCTCCCGGCTACCACTTACTACTATGCTGCTTATGCCGTGGTAGGAGGGGTTGAAGTATATGGCGAAACCAAGACGCTGGCCACGGCGGCTCAAGAGATGCCCTATGTGGATTTGGGCTTGGGGCTGGACGTGCTGTGGGCTGCTTACAACCTGGGCGCGGAGGCTGAAACGGAAACCGGTGCCCGGTTTGGCTACGGGGATGCCACAGGCATGTTGCTCAGCGACGAGGCAGGCGATTATCCGGCTGCCGATGTGTCGAGCACGGCAAACGATGCTGCTTTTGTGCTCGATTTGGATGGCAACCGCGCCGTGGAAAGCCGTATGCCTACTGCCGCGGAAATAGCTGCGCTGATAGCCCATACCACCCAGACGGAAGAAACGGTGGATGGCGTGAGCGGCATCCGTTTTACCGGCACGAACGGCAACAGCATTTTCCTGCCCGCCACCGGTTATCGTGATGGCGCGGCAGCCATTGCCGACGGCAACGGTTACTACTGGGGAGGCACCATCGATGCCACCAATGCCGATTATGCAAGCTCGTTGTCGTTCAGCGGATCCGGAGTAGTGGCAGGCCATTCGCAACGTCAGCTGGGCTTTGCCATCCGCCCGGTGCGCGATGCCGATGCACTCCGCTGGGAGAGTGCCCGCCTGGTATGCGGCGACCTCGAAGAGAATGGCAGGATGCGTATAGAAATCTACAACCAATACGGCGCGAAAGCCTCTGCCCCGGCTGTGGATTTGGACATGCTGACTTTCCAGAAGAACATGGTGATAACCTTTACCTTGTCCGGCATCACGGGTAATCTGAAAGAAGGCGCGGCAGGTTCTTACGTTGCCGGCCTGCAGTTTGCCGATGCCGACTGGTATCCTTCTTACTGGTCTGCCCTTGCCGAGGGCGCCTACGAGGATACCGTTACCGGTGACGGCACTTATACCGTATCGATGGAAGTGCCCTCCGAAAGTAGCGGGGCGGCCGTGTTCTGCATTGATATCGCCAACTTGTGGAACGACCTTGCCGACACCTCGTTGGTCAAAGTAACCCTCGATTCCATAAAACTCGATGTAGAGGAAATGTAACAGACGGTGTGACGGATTAGATTAATTAATTTGCGACAGGCCGGTGTCTTTGCATGTGCAGGGATGCCGGCCTTTTGGCTATGGAGGGGGCGTTGCCGGAACAGGGCTTCAAGTCCGCCCGGGAGCGCTTTCCTGCCCCGGCTTTGTGGATTGTAGATATAAATTATTGTTTCATTTTGATAAATTAAACGAAAGTCATATATTTGTCCGCAAATAATGTCTAAATGTACTATTTCATGAAACGGATTGCTTATTTGAGAGTGTTGGTTATTGCCGCAGTATTAGGATTGGCAATGCCAATGTCGGCGCAATTCTTGCGCACAGGTTACTTTATGGACGGCAGCAACAGGATGCAGCTGAATCCTGCCAACCTGCCCAGCCGGGGCTACTTGGATGTGCCGGCGCTGGGTACGCTGAATGTGGGTGCATACACCAATTCGCTGGGGTTGAATGACTTGATTAACACGTTTGATTCGGACGGGGATTTCTGGGATAACCCGGACTTCTACAACAAGCTGAAGGTGGCCAACAACCTGGGCGTTTCCCTGTCGACGGACATTATCTCGTTCGGCTTCTACCGGGGCAAGAACTTCTGGAGCGCCAATGTGGGTGTGCGCCTGGATGTGGAGGCCGGCATCCCGAGGAACATGTTCGACTACCTGCGCGAAAGCCCGGACGATATGGACGACTTGTCGGGCTGGAACGGGCGAAACGACCGGATCAGCGACCTGAACTTGGGCCTGAACGCCTTTACGGAAGTGGGCGTGGGCTATGCCCGCATCGTGAACGACCGCTTGACGGTGGGTGGAAAGTTCAATGTGCTCCTGGGCGTGGGCAACCTGGATATGAACATCAACAACATCCAGATCACCTCGAACGAATTGTATGATAATTATGGCAACATCAATTACGATGCCGAGGCTACGATAGACGTGGATGCCAGCCTGGAGGCCAACATGAAAGGCCTGGAGCTGACCACGGACCAGGACGGCGTGATAGACGGCGTGGAGATGAACGGCTTCGGTATTGGCGGCTATGGCGTGGGCATCGATCTGGGCGCCACGTACCGCCTGCTGGACAACCTGACCGTGTCGGCGGCTGTCACCGACCTGGGCTTCATTTCCTGGTCCAAGGGTTCTTCGACGGTGGTCGAGGGTGACAATACGCAGACCTACAATGGCAACAATGTTGGTGAATTCTTGGACCGTGTGGACGGCGGCGAGGTGATAGACTTCGACATGTTCGGCTTGCAGAAGGGCAACGTGCAGAAGAAACGCTCCACGCGCCTGCCGACCACGCTGACGGTAGGTGCCGAATACGGTTTCTGGAAAAACAGGTTCTCGGTAGGCGCGTTGTCCACCACCCGTTGGGGAATGTACCGCACGCTGAGCGAGCTGACCTTGTCCGCCAACTTCCGTCCGGCAAGGGCCATTGGCTTGTCTGCCAGCTACTCCATGCTGCAAAGCGCCGGCAAGACGTTTGGCGCGGCCGTGAAGCTGGGTCCCTTGACCATCGGTACCGACTACCTGTTCCTGGGCAAGAATACCCGCAGCGTGAATGTCTTCATGGGCATTTCGATGGGACTGGGCAAGACGCGTCCCGAAGTGGACTGATGTTCCGGACCGGCCATGACGAAATATAACGGGGATGTGCCACTTTCCTTGGGTGGCGCATCCCCGTTTTTTGTCGGCTTCTGCCGGCGGCGGGACATCCGGGTGTCCTGCCGTCCGGCTTTGCTTTTATCTTTACAAATCCGGTATAGACCCGGTCCTTACCTTCTCCTTACCCTCTCCTTATCTGCTCCTTTTGTCGCCTTTCCCTATGGAAAGGAAAAAGAGCGGACAAATTAGCGCGGAGGCGGGCATGCAGGCAGGGGAGGCGTGGGCTTACCGGCCCTCGTAGTCGAAGTAAGCAAAGTCGGCGTAAGCCTTGGAACTTCCGGAAGCAGACACGGCATACATGCCCAGCATGGCGCCGGTGAAGCCGCCTGCGGTTTCGGTGCTGAGGTAGCGGGTATCGGCCTTGCCCAGCAGGGTGAAGTCTTTCCCGTCGGCGGAGTAGTAGAAGGTGTAAAGGTCTTTATTGCCTGCAACGCGCAGCCGGACTTCGGCCGTCCCGGGCAGGATGACTTCTTTTTCCGTGTGGTCGATGGCGTTCAGATGGTAGCGCAGGCATACGGCCTGGCGCCCGTCAGCCAGTTGTTTCACGGAGAGGTTGTAGAAGGAGGTCTCGAAGGCGTAGACGCTCAGGCCGGCCTCGTCGCCTGCGGATGCCTTCTGCAATTGCAGGGAGGTGGTGGCGGTGAAGTCGGTGTGCTCTTGCCGGCGCAACACGAAGGTGGGGCTGTTCAGGCTCATTTCCTCCAAGGGTACGGGGATGGCTTTTAAGTGCAGTTTCCCGTTCCCGAACGAGTAGTTCTCCATGCGCGGGTTGCGGACATATACCCATTCGTGTCCCAGCTTGCCGCTCTCGAAAGTGGTGCGCACGGGCGCCTTTGCAAAGGGTTGCTGGGGCAGGGTGGGCACGTCCATTTGCAGGGCGATGGTGCCGTCGCCATTGACTACCGGCCAGGCATTCTTGTCCCAGCGCACGGGGGCGAGGAAGGTTTCGCGTCCCAGCAGGTGGTGCGAGTTGTTGTGGCGGAAGGCCAGGCACACCAGCCACCAGTTGCCTTCGGTGTCTTGTACCAGGTCGGCGTGTCCGGTCCCTTGGATGGGATTGCTTTGGGCGTTCTGGTTGATGTGGGTCAGGATGGGGTTGGCGGGATTGCCGAGGTAAGGCCCGTAGATGTCTTTGCTGCGTCCGATGGTCACTTTGTGCCCGTATTCCGTGCCGCCTTCCGAGATGAGCAGGTAGTACCAGCCGTCTTTCTTGTAGATGTGAGGTCCTTCGGGATAGCGTCCGCCTGTGCCTGTCCAGATGCATTTCGATTCGGTCAGTTGTTCGCCCGTCTGGGGGTTGATTTCGCAGAGGAAGATGCCGTCGCTGGGGTTGCTCACCATGTAGCATTTGTCCCCTTCAAAGTAGAGCGAGGGGTCGATGCCGCCTTGTTTCAGCCACACCGGCTCCGACCACTCGCCGCGCGGGTCGGTGGTGTGTACCAGGAAGTTCCCTTTGTCCGACACGTTGGTGGTAATCATGTAGAACGTGCCTTCGTGGTAGCGGATGGTGGGGGCGTAGATGCCTCCCCAGGTGCTGGCGTCGTGCAAGGGCAGTTGCGAGGGGCGGGTGAGGCAGTGGCCTATCTGTTCCCAGTGGACCAAGTCCTTGCTGTGGAACAGGGGGACGCCCGGGAAATACTGGAAACTGCTGTTTACCAGGTAATAGTCGTTGCCCGCGCGGCAAACGCTGGGGTCGGGATGGAAGCCGGGGATGACGGGGTTCTGATACCCTTGCGTGTTTTGTGCCAGGCAGGACATTCCGGCGAGCAGTCCGAGGCACATCATGAATGGTTTAAGCATACTGTTTTTTGTCATACTGGTTTTTATTTGTAGGTTGGTTGTCCCATTAAATACTATGCAATGGTAACTCTTTTTTGCGGTACGGCAAAGCTTTGCGGGCAAGATGTCCCTTATTGGAAACTTTTTGACCGCCATGTTGACAAATCATACCCTTGTGGTAAACAAAATAAAGGGTGGCTCTGTGTTTTTTGGCTTACTTTTGTCACAGCAATTAAGCAACCATTTAGTAACCATTTAGACCAGACAGGAGGTATTATGAAAATCTTTCCATGGAAAAGGCTTTATGCAGTGGCGGCGTTGGTGCCGCTGTTGGCCGCAGGTGTCCTGACGGCATGTGCGGACGCTGAAGAAGGGTATGACAGCGGGGTGACCGGGCTGACCATATCCCAGGAACTTTTGACGGACGGCATTACGGTGGCGCGTTCGGGCGGAACAGCCACGTTTGCGGTACAGTCGCCAAGGGCTGTGCAGGCAAGCAGTTCGGAAACTTGGTGCACGGTGCAGGCAAGCGCCCCTTCGGAAGCGCTGAAGGTGGTAAACATTACGGTGACCACGCAGGAGAATACGGATACGAACGACCGAACGGCCCTTATCACCTTGACTTCCGGAAGCCAGTCGCAGCAAATCAGCCTGACGCAAACGGCTGCCGACGGGTTGCTGGTAGAGCAGGATATGCCATACCAGGTGGGCGCTGACGCCGGGACGCTGGAAGTGAAGCTGATGCTCAACGGTACGCCGCAGATTACGTGCAACGACACGTGGATAACCCGGGCGGCCACCAAGGCCAACATGGCTGAGGCGACCTATACGTTCAATATTGACGTGAACTACGCGGCTACCGGGCGTGCGGGCAGCATTACCTTTACGCTGGGCACGCTGACCGAAACGGTTTCCGTGGAACAGGCCGGGCATGCTTACGACTGGACAGGCATGAACAGCGACGCTGTGACGCTGGCGAAGCAAATGTATGCCGGCATCAACATAGGCAACACGCTGGAGTCGCCGAACAGCGAAACGGGTTGGGGCAATCCGCGCGTCAGCAAGGCCTACGTGGACGGGCTGAAGGCCGCAGGCTTCAACGCCGTGCGCATTCCCTGTGCCTGGGACTCGCACATCATCAACCAAGAGACCCATGAGATAGACCCCGCGTGGCTGGACCGCGTGAGCGAGGTGGTGGGTTACTGCCGCGCCAACGAGATGTATGCCATTGTCAACATCCACTGGGACGGCGGCTGGCTGGAAGACAACATACTGGGAGGCGTGGATAATGCCATCAGTCAAAAACAACACGCCCTGTGGACGCAGATTGCCAACAAACTGAACGTTTACGACGAATACCTGCTCTTTGCCGGGTGCAACGAGCCGGGCATGAATGAGACTTCGGCCGCCGGAGTGGTTGAGCCGGAAGACATCCGCACGATTATGGCCTACGAGCAGACGTTTGTCGACGCCGTGCGCGCCACGGGCGGAAACAACGCCACCCGCTGCCTGATAGTGCAGACGCCGAGCACGCGCATCAGCGATGCGGTAAGCGGTACATTCGATGTCCCTCAAGATGATGCGGCAAATCGTGTGCTGGTAGAGGCGCACTTCTACGAACCTTACAACTTCTGTCTGATGGAAGAAGATGCAAGTTGGAGTAACGCCTTCTGGTATTGGGGCGCTCCGAATCATGTGGAGGGTTCAGAGCATAATCCCACGTGGGGCGAAGAAGACCATGTACTCTCGCAGTTCGGGTTGCTGAAGACGCACTTTGTAGACCGGGGCATCCCTTGCATCATAGGCGAGTACGATGCTATGCGGCGTACCGTCAGCGAGAACCAGGCCGCACATGACGCCAGCCGCGCTTACTGGAACGAAGTGGTGACCCGCGAGGCCAAGAACCATGGCATTGTGCCCTTCCACTGGGAAACAGGCTCGGAAATCGACCGCAGCACGGGCGCCGTTACCGACCCGGGCGTCATCAACGGCATTATGCAAGGCGCCGCCGAGGGCAGCTACCCCTTCTGACGGTTCCGGGTATGCGCCATATGTCCTGCGGGACGGCGTTTCGGCACCGGCGTGGCAGCGTTTCAATGCCGGTGCGGCAGTGCCGCAGGGCTGAATCGGGAAAAATAGGGTTAAACAAAATAGTGATAACGCGTTTTTGATAGGTTTTAAGGATAATAAAAGATTGTAATACGGTTTTTTGTTTGCAGCGGGACGTGTCCGTGAGGATGTGTCCCGTTTTCCGGTATAAAAAAGAGTAACGCCGTACTTGCTTTTTTATCTGCTTTTTGCTTCATTTGCAATGAAATTTGAACCACCTTTTATCTTGAATAACATGAAACAGAATCGCTGGGGCGTTTTCCTCCTTTTCCTAATCTCCGTGCTTCCGTTGTGGGGGCAGAATTACATGTTCAAACATCTGGAGGTGAAAGACGGGCTTTCCAACAATCAGGTTACTGTCATATTGCGGGATTCCGAAGGTTTTATGTGGTTTGGCACGGCATCGGGGCTGAACCGCTACGACGGTTATGAAATCAAGGTGTACCGCAACCGGGAGGGCGACCCGAACACGCTGCCGGACAACTACATATCCGGTATCCAGGAAGACCGGGGGGGCCGTTTATGGGTGCGCACGGGCTCGGGCTACAGCGTTTACCATCCCGATACAGACCGTTTTGACAATGACCTGGAAGGCTGGTTGTGGAAGGCCGGCATATCGGGCTCCCTTTCGCGCATTTATATAGACCGGGAGAAAACCTACTGGATTTATGTGGCGGGGAAAGGGCTTTACCGGTACCGGGGCGGCGAAGAGGGAGCCGTTATCGTGCCGGTTCCTGCCGGGCGTCCCGGCGAGGCGGAAATCATGAAGATGGCGGAATATGCGGGCGGCATCCTGCTGGTGTACGGGGACGGGTTGCTGACTTGTGTGGACAAGCAGAGCCTGAATGTGAGGTGGACCACCGACGGCATCACCCAAGACGTGGGGGGCGGCCTGTCCAATGACTACGACCTGTTTGCCGACCGTGAAGGGCGGATTTGGATATATGGCGTGATGGGCACGTGGGTTTACCGGCCTGATGACAACCAATGGAGGTGGCGTTCGTTGCGCGAGGTCAGTGGCGATGTGGTGCGCGCGGTGGCGCAGGACAAGTACGGCCGCATCTGGGTGGGGTATGACCAGAACGGCATCCGCATCCTGGAGAATGGCGAGACTTGCCAGGTGTTGGTGAACAATCCGGATGACCCGCGGTCGTTGCCCAACAACACGGTGACTGCCCTTTATGAAGACGGTGAAGGCACCCTGTGGGTGGGGCTTTATAAAAAGGGACTGTCGTATTACAACGAGAGCATCTTCAAGTTCGGCATGTATGACGTGGGCGACGTGAATTGCGTGGAAGAGGGCAACGACGGTACGGTGTGGCTGGGCATGAACGGCACCGGCCTGATGCATTGGAACATGCAGACGGGCGAACGCAGGATGTTTACGCGCGGTCAGGGCGGGCAGTCCATTTCGGGCGATGTGGTGGTATGCCTGTTGCGCGATGGCAAAGGGCGGTTGTGGGCCGGCACGTATTGGGGCGGGCTGAACTGTTACGACGGGAACCGTTTCGTCCGCTACCGGCATGAGGCGGGAAAGGCGAATACGCTTGCCGTGGATAATGTGTGGTCGCTGGTGGAAGACTGTGACGGAAATATCTGGATAGGTACGCTGGGCGGCGGCTTGCAGTGCCTCCAGCCGGAAACGGGCGCTTTCACCACGTACAATACGGCGAACTCCGGGCTGTTGTCGGACTATGTGATTTCCCTTTGCAAGGGCAGCGATGGCCGTCTGCTGATAGGTACCTCTTACGGCATGTCCGTCATGGACATGGCTACCCGGCAGATTACGGATTTTGAAGCCAAGGGCTCGGGCGAGAAAAGCTATGCGGGACTGAACATCATCCAGGTGTATGAAGACAGCCGGGGCTATCTGTGGGTGGCTACCCGCGAGGGACTGAAGGTCTATGACGACCGTTCGGGACGCTCATACAATGTGCCCTTGAACTCCGATTCTTCCGAGCCGTTTGTGCTGGGCATCGTGGAGGACGGCAATCAAGGCATTTGGGTCACGGTGGGCGGTAAACTGATTAATGTAGTGACGGCACGGTTGGCGGACAGTGGTGAACTGGCGTTTCATTGCCGGGCTTACGATGACAAGGACGGGTTGCAAAGCAGCGATTTCAACCAGCGTTCCATGAAGCGGCTGAGCACCGGGGAAATCCTGGTAGGCGGGTTGTATGGCGTGAACAGTTTCCGGCCGGATAACATCAAGTACAACCTTGCCGTGCCCAAGGTCATGTTCTGCGGCCTGCGCCTGTTCAACGAGGAAATCCACGTGGGGCAGAAATACGGCAATCGCGTGGTGCTTGAAAAAACGTTGGATAGTACGGAAGAATTGGTGCTGGACGATGAACAGAATGTGTTTACGGTGTCTTTTGCGTCGGACAACTACGTGCTTCCCGAGAAAACCAGTTATGCGTATAAGCTGGACGGTTTTGACGAGGACTGGCTGACGGGGTTGCCCCAGATGCGGCAGGTGACCTATACCAACCTGGCTCCGGGCACCTACCTGTTGCGGGTAAAGGCGGTCAATAGCGACGGCTACGCGGGTACGGAGGAGGCGCACCTGAAAATCATCATCCGCCCGCCTTTCTGGATGACGCCGTGGGCGTATGCCTGCTATGCGGTGCTTGTTGCCGGATGCCTTTTCTGGGTATTCCTTTTGGTAAAACGCAGGGAGCGCAACAAGTGGCGGATGCGCCAGATAGAAGAAGATGCCAGACGGGCGGAAGAGCTGAACCAGATGAAATTCCGCTTCTTTACCAACGTCAGCCATGAGCTGAGAACCCCGCTTACCCTGATTCTTTCTCCATTGGAGGGCATGATAAAGGAAACGACGGATGAAAAGACCGCGGGCAGGCTGAAGATGATGCACCGCAATGCCTTGCGCCTGTTGAACTTGGTGAACCAGTTGCTCGACTTCCGTAAGAACGAGATGGCAGGGCTCCACCTGAACTTGTCGGAAGGCGACATAGTGCCCTATGTGCATAACATTTGCAACTCTTTCCTGATGTTGTCCGACAAGAAGGATGTGCGGCTTACGTTTTTCTCTGCTGTCGACTCGTTGGGAATGTCTTTCGATGAGGACAAGGTGGGCAAAATCGTAATGAACCTGCTTTCCAATGCCTTTAAATTCACTCCCGGAGGGGGGAAGGTGGATGTCTCGCTGGAAGTGCTGGAGGGAACCCCCGAGATGCTGGAAATCAAAATAGCCGATACAGGCATCGGCGTAAAGGATGAGGACAAGCCGCATATCTTTGAACGCTTCTACCAGGCACAGGAGGAGGGTACCAATGTCCGGGGAGGCAGCGGCATCGGCCTGAGCTTGGTGCGTGAATATGTGGCACTGCATGGCGGGACGGTGCAGGTGTTTGACAATGCTGGCGGAGGGGCGGTGTTCGTGGTGGATATCCCGGTGACGCATTCGGCAGGACATGCGTCCGTGCCTGCGCGTGCGGAAGAAGTGCCCGGAACAGTACCGGGGGCGGTTGCCCTGCCGGAACAAATGGGGCAACCGGCGGAAGATGGGACGCCCGGCAAGGACCCGGGGAAACCGTTGGTGCTGGTGGTGGACGACAGCGAAGATTTCGTGTCGTTCATGACGGATAGCCTGAGCCTGTATTTCACAGTGAAATCTGCCCCGAACGGGCAGGAGGCCTTGAAGTTGGTCCCTGAGTTGAGGCCGGCCTTGATAGTCTGCGACCTGATGATGCCGGTAATGGACGGCAATGAACTGTGCCGGCGGCTCAAGGCGGACAAGAAAACGGCCGACATACCTTTTATCTTGCTCACCGCCAAGCAATCGGTGGAGAACAAGGTGGAAGGCCTGACCATTGGGGCGGACGACTATGTGACCAAACCTTTCAACATGGAGGTCTTGCTGCTGCGGATGCGCAAGCTGATAGATTTGAGCAACCGCAATAAATCGCGCGGACGTATAGAGCCGGAGCCGAGTGAGATTGTCATTACCTCGTTGGACGAAAAACTGATAGACGATGCCATCAAATACGTGGAAAAGAATATTGCCCGAAGCGATTTGTCCGTAGAGGAACTGAGCCATGAACTGGGCATGAGCCGTGCGCACCTCTATAAGAAACTTTTGCAGATTACAGGCAAGACTCCTATCGAGTTCATACGGGTCATCCGTTTGAAAAGGGCTGCCCAGCTGTTGCGCGAGAGCCAGCAGAATGTGTCCGAAATAGCCTATCAGTTGGGGTTCAACAATCCCAAATATTTCAGCAAGTACTTTAAGGATGAATTCGGGGTTTTGCCCTCTGTTTACCAGGAGCGCGAGGGCAAATGACAAAACATACCTTCCTGTGAAACATTTTGTGTGAACTTAAGCCAAAATGTTCCTTTTGTTTAAACATAACAGACAGGTCGGACTGGGAATGTTTTCCTAATTTTACGACGTGAAAAAATTATTCTTTAATCGAAGCTATATGAAACTGAAAGACACTTCAGCTTGTTTGTTTGCCGGACTGGTGCTTGCGGCTTGTGCCGGGAGCGGATACCAGAAGACCGACAAAGGTGTTGTGGTGACGTTGAACCAACAACAGCCGACCGATGTGCGTAAGGTGCGTGTGGAAGTGATGGGCGAGAAACTCATCCACGTATCGGCTACGCCGGAGAAAGAATTCTCGCAAGAGAAAAGTTTAATCATTGTTCCCCAACAGGCACAGACGCCCTTTACTGTGGCAGAGCAGGGGGATGACGTCTGGGTAAAGACCTCGCAAGTAGGCGTGCGTGTATCCAAATCTACCGGGCAGGTGCGTTTTACCGACGCTGCGGGCAAGCAGGTTTTGGCGGAAGAAGCCGGCGGGCGCACCTTTGTTCCCCGCGAAACGGACGGCACGCTGGGCTATACCGTGCGCCAGGTGTTCGAGTCGGCGGGCGATGACGAAGGTTATTACGGCTTGGGGCAGCACCAGGCCGATGAGTTCAACTACAAAGGCAAGAATGAAGAGCTGTTCCAGTACAATACCAAGGTATCCGTGCCTTTCATCGTTTCCAATAAGAATTACGGTGTGCTGTGGGACAGTTATTCCTTGTGCCGTTTTGGCGACGCCCGTCCGTATTCCCAGTTGGGCGACGTATTTAAACTGTATGACAAGGACGGCAAGGAAGGTGCCCTGACCGGCACTTACATCCCTTCTGCAAAGTCGGGTGCGCGGACGTTGGTGCGCCGTGAAGATTCCATCTATTTTGAGCACCTGGTACGTGCCGACTTGGTGAAGCGCAAGGAGCGTGTGGTCAACCTGCCGGAAGGATTCCCGTTCATGGGCGCCCGTGTGACATACGAGGGCGAGATTGAACCGGCGGAAAGCGGCCTGTTCCACTTCATCCTGTACTATGCCGGATATACCAAAGTTTATGTCAATAACGAGCTGGTAGTGCCCGAGCGTTGGCGCACCGCCTGGAATCCCAACAGCTACAAGTTTGCCGTCAACCTGGAGGGTGGCAAGCGCGTGCCGGTCAAGATAGAGTGGGAGCCTGATGGCGGCGTGTCTTACTGCGGCCTGCGTGTGCTGAGCCCCGTTTCGGATGAAGAGCGTGCCAAGATGTCCTGGTGGGGCGAGTTGCAGAATGAGATAGACTACTACTTTGTATATGGCGAGGACATGGATGACGTGATAAGCGGCTACCGCACCCTGACGGGCAAGTCGCAAGTCATGCCGAAGTGGGCGATGGGCTATTGGCAGAGCCGTGAAAAGTACAATACGCAGGAGGAAGTGCTTTCTACCCTAAAGGAATTCCGCAAGCGCCGGATTCCTATCGACAACATCGTCATCGACTGGCTGCACTGGCCGCAGGATTCATGGGGTTGCCATGAGTTTGACAAGGCCCGTTTCCCCGACCCGAAGGGCATGGTAGATGAAATCCATCAGATGAACGGGCGCATCATGATATCCGTATGGCCCAAGTTCTACACCTCCACGGAACACTTCAAGGAGTTTGCCGAGAACGGCTGGATGTACATGCAGTCCGTTAAAGACAGCTTGAAGGACTGGGTAGGCTCCGGCTATACGTATGGCTTCTATGATGCCTACGACCCCGAAGCAAGGAAACTGTTCTGGAAGCAGATGCAAGACCATTATTATCCCTTGGGCATCGACGCCTGGTGGATGGATGCCAGCGAGCCGAACATACGCGACTGCACCGACCTGCAATACCGCAAAGACCTGTGCGGCCCTACGGCCCTTGGCCCTTCCGAGAAGTATTTCAATGCCTATGCCCTGATGAATGCCGATGCCATCTATAACGGCCAGCGCGGCGTGGATGCCGACAAGCGCGTGTTCTTGCTTACCCGTTCGGGCTTTGCCGGCCTGCAACGTTACTCCACGGCAACCTGGAGCGGCGACATCGCCACCCGTTGGGAAGACATGAAGGCGCAGATTTCTGCCGGCTTGAACTTCGCCGTCAGCGGCATCCCGTACTGGACGATGGACATCGGCGGCTTCTGTGTGGAGAACCGCTATGTGGCAGGCCAGCAGCTCTACAATAACACCGGCCGCGAGAATGCCGACTACAAGGAGTGGCGCGAACTGAACGCCCGCTGGTACCAGTTCGGAGCTTTCTGCCCCTTGTTCCGTGCGCACGGGCAGTATCCGTTCCGCGAAATCTGGAACATCGCCCCGCAGGGACATCCTTGCTACAACTCCGTGGTGTATTACACCAAGCTGCGTTACAACCTCATGCCCTACATCTACTCCATGGCAGGCATGACCTACTTCGACGACTACACCATCATGCGCCCGCTGGTGATGGACTTTACTGCCGACACGCGGGTAAACAACATCGGCGACCAGTTCATGTTCGGCCCTGCCCTGATGGTGGCTCCCGTTTACACTTACGGCGCCCGCACAAGGGAGATGTACTTCCCCGCAAGTTGCGGCTGGTATGACTTCTACACCGGCAAGTACGTGGAGGGCGGACAGCAGCTGGAGGTGGATGCTCCCTACGAGCGCATCCCGCTCTATGTGCGCGAGGGCGCCATCATTCCCTACGGCCCCGACATGCAGTGGAGCGACGAGAAACCTGCCGAGGAGATTACCCTCTACGTGTATGCCGGACAGGACGGTACCTTCACCCTTTACGAAGACGAGGGTGTGAACTACAACTACGAGAAGGGACAATACGCCCAGATTCCCATGGTTTATGACAATGCCGCAGGCACGCTGACCTTGGGCGACCGCAAGGGCGAGTTCCCCGGCATGTTGCAGGAGCGTACTTTCAACATCGTGAAGGTCAGCAAAGACCGGCCCCAGGGCTTCGACCTGAAGGCGAAAGGCACGGTGGTGAAGTATGACGGAAAGGCCCAGTCCGTGAAGCTGTAACTCCTTATCCTAACCTAATAATAAAGTGGTATGTGCGGAAGTACTTTCGTTCGCTTTTTCCGTAAAGTTGACGGAAGTACTTCTTTCTTTTATCCCTCCGGGTTAAGAGGTACGCCACCGGGAATCCATTGGTTAATAGTGGGTTAATGGACTCCTCTTTATGGCTTTCCTGGCATAGTATCACTGGCGGCCAAGTGTAGTATCGCCAGCATCGTAGCGTAGTATCACTCGCGCGGTAGCGATGGGACGCTTGCTCCGGAGGGTTGGGCGATGGTTTGCAAAGAAAAACTTTCCAATCAAAATTTTGAACAATGACTATAAGACGACTCTTGTTTTTACCTGTCTTGGCCGTACTTTTGCTGGCAGGTGCGTGTACCCCCGTGTCGACCGGGGAAAAAGAGGGCGATGGCCGCAGGCAGGACTTTACCGCCGGCTGGACATTCCGGCTTGGCGATGTTGCCGATGCCGCGCAACCCGCCTACGACGACTCTGAGTGGCGGAAGCTGAACCTGCCGCACGATTGGGCCATCGAGGGCGATTTTTCGAAAGACAATCCTTCGGGCACTGGCGGAGGCGCGCTGCCCGGAGGCGTGGGCTGGTACCGCAAAACCTTTACCGTGGACAAGGCGGACGAGGGCAAACGCTTCTACATAGACTTTGATGGCGTGTACATGAACAGCACCGTCTACATCAACGGCCATGCGCTGGGCACGCGCCCCTACGGATACATCTCTTTCAGCTACGACCTGACGCCCTACCTGAAGTGGGGAGCCGAAAACGTGCTGGCCGTGCGGGTGGACAATGCCGAGCAGCCCAACTCGCGCTGGTACTCCGGATGCGGCATCTACCGCAACGTGTGGCTGCGCAAGCTCAGCCCCGTGCACGTGGGGCAATGGGGCACTTACGTCACCGCCGATGAAGTGACCAAGAACCATGCCCGCCTGACGGTGCGCACCACCGTGGACAATTGCCAGTCTTCGCCTGCCACCCTGGTGCTTCGCACCGAGCTGGTCGATGCCGAAGGGCGCGTCGTGGCACAGGCTCCTGCCGCATCCCTCGAGGTACAACCCCAGGCGCAGGCAGAGACCCGGCAAGAACTTGCCCTTGACAATCCCATGCTTTGGTGCATCGAACATCCCTACCTGTACGATGTGCGCACCACGGTGCTTGCCGACGGCGAGGTGGCCGATGTTTACCACACGCCCTTCGGCATCCGTACCTTTAAGTTCGATGCCAAGAAGGGCTTCTTCCTTAACGGGCAGCACGTCAAGATAAACGGCGTGTGTATGCACCACGACCTGGGTTGCCTGGGCGCGGCGGTCAACACGCGTGCCATCGAGCGGCAGCTGGAGATACTGAAGGATATGGGGTGCAACGGCATCCGCTGCTCGCACAACCCGCCTGCCCCCGAACTGCTCGACCTGTGCGACCGCATGGGCTTCATCGTCATGGATGAAACCTTTGACATGTGGCGCAAGAAGAAGACTGCCCACGACTATGCCCGCTACTTCAACGAGTGGCACGAACGTGACCTCACCGACCTCATCGTGCGCGACCGCAACCATCCCTCCATTTTCATCTGGAGCATTGGCAACGAGGTGCTCGAGCAGTGGAGCGACGCCAAGGCCGATACCCTCAGCCTGGAGGAAGCCAACCTGGTACTGAACTTCGGCCATAGCAAGAAAATGCTGGCCAAGGAAGACGGCGAACTCTCCGTCAACTCCCTCCTTACCAAGAAGCTGGCCGACATGGTGCGCGCTCTCGACCCCACGCGCCCCGTCACCGCCGGGTGCAACGAGCCGAACCCCAACAACCACCTGTTCCGCAGCGGCGCGCTGGACATCATCGGCTTCAATTACCACGACGACTGGTTCATGGGCGTGCCGCAGAATTTCCCCGGCAAGCCTTTCATCGTCACCGAAAGCGTGTCCGGCCTGATGACCCGCGGCTACTACCGCATGCCCAGCGACTCGATGTTCATCTGGCCCTCCCGGTGGGACATTCCTTTCACCGACCCCACTTTCTCCTGCTCCTCTTACGACAATTGCCACGTGCCTTGGGGCAATTACCACGAGGGCACCTGGAAACTGGTCAAGCAGAATCCTTTCATCTCCGGGCAGTACATCTGGACGGGCTTCGACTACATCGGCGAGCCTACTCCCTACGGCTGGCCTGCGCGAAGCAGCTACTTCGGCATCGTCGACCTGGCCGGCTTCCCGAAAGACGTATATTATATGTATCAAAGCGAATGGCGCCCGGACAAGACGGTGCTGCATCTCTTCCCCCACTGGAACTGGCAGGAAGGCCAGACCGTCGACCTGTGGGCCTACTATAACAATGCCGATGAGGTGGAACTCTACGTCAATGGCCGCTCGCAGGGCGTGCGCACCAAGGCGGACGGTGAGTTCCATGTGACATGGCGTGTAGCTTTCGAGCCGGGCACGCTGAAGGCCGTTTCCCGCAAAGGCGGCAAAGAGGTGGCCACGCAAGAGATACATACCGCCGGCGAGCCTGCGCAGATACGCCTCACCCCCGACCGTAGCATTTTGCTGGCCGACGGGCGCGACCTGAGCTTTGTGACGGTGGAAGTGCTGGATAAGGACGGTAACCTCTGTCCCTGGGCCGAGAATGACATCCGTTTTCAGGTAGAAGGCACAGGCTTCATAGCCGGTGTGGACAACGGGAGCCCCATCTCCCTGGAACGCTTCAAGGACAATCACCGCAAGGCCTTCTACGGCAAGTGCCTCGTGGTGGTGCAGAACAACGGCCAGAAGGGAGGCATCCGGTTGACCGCCGTGTCCGACGGGCTGAAGGAGGCAAGCATCGGGCTGAAGTCCAAGTAAAGGTATGAAATGTCCAAATCGTTTGTTTATGAAACGGCTCTTAGCTTTGTTATTCCTCTGTGCGGTGGCGCGTGTGTGGGCATCGGTTCCGGCCGATACCTGCAACCACCGCCTCTACTACACGGCTCCCGCCTCCATCTGGGAGGAAACCTTGCCCTTGGGCAACGGGCGGCTGGGCATGATGCCCGACGGCGGCATCCGGCATGAGCGTGTCGTGCTCAACGAAATCTCCCTGTGGAGCGGCTCAGAGTCCGATTACAGTAATCCCGACGCTTCGCGCAGCCTGCCGGAAATCCGCCAACTGCTTTTCGAAGGGAAGAACCGCGAGGCACAGGAACTGATGTACAGCAGCTTTGTCCCCAAAAAGCAAGAGACCGACGGCCGCTACGGTACCTATCAGGTCTTAGGCTTCCTGGATATCTTCCAATCTGTGGAAGGAGAGGAAGAGGCCGGTGTGCAAGATTACCTGCGGGAACTGTCGTTGCGCGATGCCGTGGCGGTTACCTCATTCCGCAGCGCGGGAGTAGGCTACAAGCGGGAATACTTCACCTCGCGCGCCCACGACGTAATGCTGGTTCATCTCACGGCATCGCGTGAGGGCGCCCTGTCTTTCTCTGTCCGGATCAGCCGGCCCGAGCGCGCCTTGGTCACCACTGACGGGCAGACGCTGTTGATGGACGGGCAACTCGACAGCGGCAACCCTGCGCACGAAGGCATGCGCTTCCACACGGCGCTCCGGGTATTGCCGTTGGGCGGTAGCCTGAGCATATCCGAAGCCGGGGGCGTTGCCCTGTCCGGAGCCAATGAGGCTTGGATAGTAGTGTCTGCCGCCACCTCTTTCGCGGCAGAGGGCACAGACTTTCCGGGAGAGCGGTATGTGGAACATGCCGACAGTCTGCTGGAGGCCGCCTGCGTGAGGCTGTGGAAGGAACAGCTTTCGGCGTATGACCCTCCGAGAGAGTCCATGCGGCAATCCCACGTGGAGGCCCACCGTGCCCTGTACGACCGGGTGTCGCTCGCGCTTCCCGCCTCGCCGGACGATGTCCTGCCTACCGGCCAACGCCTGCTGCGCTTTGCCGATTCCCCCTCGCCGGGACTTGCCGCGCTGTACTACAACTACGGCCGCTACCTGCTCATCAGCAGTACCCGTCCCGGCAGCCTGCCGCCCAACCTCCAAGGGCTTTGGGCCAACGGCTTGCAGACGCCTTGGAACGGCGACTACCACACCAACATCAACATCCAGATGAACCATTGGCCGCTGGAACAGGCCGGCCTCTCCGAACTGTACCAGCCCCTTGTCACCTTGGTCGAACGTCTGGTGCCCTCGGGCAGGCGGTCGGCGCGTTCTTTCTATGGCGATGAGGCCCAAGGCTGGGTGCTGCACATGATGACCAATGTATGGAACTACACCGCCCCGGGCGAACACCCCTCGTGGGGCGCCACCAATACGGGCGGAGCCTGGCTTTGCGCGCACCTGTGGGAACACTACCTCTATACGCGCGACATGGACTACTTGCGCCGCATCTATCCCGTGATGAAAGGTGCCGCTGAGTTCTTCCGTTCCACCACCGTCCGCGAACCCCGGCACGGCTGGCTGGTGACGGCGCCTACCTCTTCGCCGGAAAATACCTTCTACCTGCCGGGCGACACGCTGACGCCTGTCAGCGTCTGCATGGGCCCCACGATGGACGTGCAGCTGCTGCGCGAACTCTACACGAATGTGGCGGCTGCAGCCCGGCTATTGGATTGCGACGAAGCATTTGCCCGGGCCCTGGAGCGCGACATGGAAGACTTCCCGCCTATGCAGGTCAGTCGGGAAGGATACCTGCAGGAGTGGCTGGAAGATTACCGCGAGGTGGATGTGCACCACCGCCACGTGTCCCACCTTTACGGTTTGCATCCCGGTAACCAGATTTCGCCCGCCCGCACGCCGGAGCTGGCAGAAGCCTGCCGGGTGACGCTGAACCGCCGCGGCGATGAAGGCACCGGCTGGAGCCGCGCCTGGAAAGTGAACTTCTGGGCACGCCTGGGCGACGGCGACCGCGCCTGGAAGTTGCTGCGCAGCCTTTGGCAACCGGCTGTCGACCCTGTGGACGGGCATCATGGCAGCGGCACCTTCCCCAACTTGTTCTGTTCGCACCCGCCTTTCCAGATAGACGGCAACTTCGGCGGGGCGGCAGGCATCGGCGAAATGCTGTTGCAGAGCCATGAGGGCTTTATCCATCTGCTGCCTGCCTTGCCTTCCACGTGGACGGAAGGCTCGTTCCGGAACCTGCGTGTCAGGGGTGGGGCGGCTGTCAGCCTGCAGTGGAAAGGCGGGCGTGCCGTGCAGGCGGAAGTGGTGGCGTTCGTGCCGGGCACGTTCGTGGTGAAGATGCCTGCTGGCGCAAGCCGGGCCTCCTGTACTGCCGGCGGCCACACATCCGTTTGTACCGGCTCCATGATAACCCTCGACCTGAAGCAAGGCGAGCGTTGCACCCTCCTGTTCCGTTGAGGCAGGAGGCGTGCTTCGCGCGGCTTGTTGCCCGTTCGCCGGAAATGCCTTACCTTTGCGGCGTAAAAGTTGCATGAACATGAATCCTCTGTTGCTCCGTCTTCTGCACCCGTTCGTATGGCTGCTCCGTTTCCGCCACAGGCGTGGATACGGGGTACACTCTCCCTTTGCCTTCAACTTCATTACGGACGTGGTGTACCAGCGGCTGCCTTACTACAAGTATCGCGAATTGGCTTTGCAGGAGCGGGCACAGGCTTCCGCCTGGGGCGGGAACTGGGGATACGAGTCCCGCAAGGTGAAGCGGCTGCTGTTCCGCATCGTCAACTATTGCCAGCCCGGCCTGATTGTCGATGCCGGGCGTCTTGCCGCCTCTGCCCTCTACCTGAAGACGGCACGGGCGGGGGCGGACTACACGCCGGCTGCCGACCTGTCGGAACTGTTCCTGGAACCCGATGTGCCTGTCGGCTTCCTGTACCTGCACGACTACCGCCGTCCGGAATTTGTGGAAGAGGTGTTCCGCCTTTGTGCCGAGCGCACCACGGGGCAGTCGGTCTTCGTGGTGGAGGGCATCGGTTACACGCGCGCCATGCGCCGCCTGTGGCGCCGGATGCAGCAGCACGGGCGGGTGGGCGTCACTTTCGACCTGTACGACCTGGGCATCCTTTTCTTCGACCGCACCAAGAACAAGCAGCACTACGTGGTGAATTTCGGCCTGTAGCCTCCCCTGTCCTCCGTTGCATATTTATACAACCTGAATCTTTCCGGATTCGCAGTTTGTTCGCTCCACCTGACCGAACCAGTACCGAACGGGGTACGACCGAGGTAAGGCCCGGGTACGGGGCAGAAGTTGTGCATGGTTATGCATGAAACGTATTTTTTTCCCTGTACCCTTGCGGGAACAAGTTTTTTCTTGATACTTTTGTCCCGGTTTCTTTCCGGTTGGGAAGGGAACGGATGTTTTGTTGGGTTTAAACAAAGATAGTTATGAGAAAAGGATTGTTGTTTGTCGCAGGGAGTCTGTTGGCCTTAGGGGCTTGCCAGAGTGCGCCTCAAACAAACAGGCTGAAAGGGGTGGTAACGGATGCTACCATGAATACCATAGCCGTAGAGGCAGGAGATACCTTGTTTTTCAGTACAATGGATGCCGACCGGACTGGTCTGGATGGCTTGCTTGTCGGCGACTCGGTGGAGGTCTATTATAAAGGAGAATATAAGCCGGGAATGGCGGCCTTGAAGGTGGTAAGCATAAACGGGAAAATATGAACAGCCAATTCCACATCATCGACAAATCCACCTGGGAGCGGAGCATTTAGACGGTCGTGGCGGACATGGAGCGCTATCGGGACGTGACGGGTGTCATTAAGGCGCGTCCCGGCCAGCCGGCCAACTTTTGTCCCATCTCATGCCATGCCGTGGCCGACGGGTATCACACGTGCAAGCTCATCAACGACATGCAGGAGATAGCGGCCTGCTTTTAGTGTCCGGAGAGCCTGTTCATGGTATTCTTCTTTTACTCCATTCTTCCATATTTCATTTCCTCCCCATTCTTGTCATATTGTTTGCGTTTCCCCGTGGGAGGGGCGGTGAGGGTGATGCGAACCACTGCCGTGCGGTGCAGGCTGCGGCGGACGGCGTCATCGAAAGCATCCATGTGACGGGGCAGGAAGCGTTGGCTGATGGCACGGAGAGCTTCTATCTTTTCTTTTTCATCTGTAACTAACTTTGCCCGGCCGAAAGCGATGGCCGAGCGGTATTGCAGGGTGAACGAGCCGTCCTTTGGCCCGACGGTGGGCGCGCATTGGGTGACGGCCGACAGACATACTTCGGGATGGGCGGCTATGGCGTTGAGTTTGTCACCTTCCAAAGCGCAGTGGAAGTACCACACCTCATCACTTGTTGAGGCCAGGGACAGGGGCACGCCATAGGCGGTGCCGTCCGGACGGGTGAAACTGACGGTGATGTACGGTGCTTTGCGCATAATCTCCAGTGCCCAGTCGGCGGGCATTTCCCGGCTTGCTTTTCTCATTGTGTTGTCCTTTAAAGTTTGTTTCCGGGTACAAACATAGGCATAAATCTTTGTCTTTTTTGTTCTGTACAATCGAGAATAGAAAGATTTTATTTTTCTTTGCAAAGAAATATCAGAAAAAAACATGCGGTTGAACATTTAAGGCTTTCTGTGCAATGAAGATTTATATTTCCTTTTTCCTCTTTATAGTTGTTGGCCTGTCCGTCAGGGCTTCCGGCCCTTTGCGAGGTCAGATACAAGCTATTATTGAAAAGGCCGACGCTCAGGTGGGGGTGGCTGTCATTGTGGACGGGGAAGATACGTTGACGTTCAACAACGACGGGCATTATCCGCTGATGAGCGTGATGAAATTCCATCAGGCCCTGGCTGTGGCCCACGCTTTAGAAGGGCGCGGACTGTCCCTTTCCACTCCCTTGCAGATAGAACCGCAAGATTTGTTGCCCGATACCTACAGCCCCCTGCGCGACCGCTATCCGGAGGGAGGCATTACCCTGTCCGTGGGCGAACTGCTGGTTTATACTTTGCAACAGAGCGACAACAATGCTTGCGACATCTTGTTCCGGTATATCGGGGGTGTTGCTGCGGCAGATAAGTTTATCCGCTCTTTGGGTATCGGGGATTTTGCCCTTTCGGCTACCGAAGCCGATATGCACCGGCATCCGGAGAAATGTTATGACAACTGGGGCACACCGCTTTCCGTGGCCTTGCTTATGGATAAGCTTGCGTCGGGAAAATTGCCTGTCGGAGCGGTTTATACCCGCTTCATCCGTAAGGCACTGCTTGCCTGCCAGACCGGGCGTGAGCGGTTGCCTGCCCCGTTGCAGGGAACCCGTGCCCGCATCGGGCATAAAACGGGTACATCCGACCTCAACAGTAAAGGGGAGTGGACGGGTGTCAACGACGCTGGATTTGTCTTGCTTCCCGATGGCAGGCGGTATGTTATTGCCGTGTTGGTCAAGCATTCCAGACTTTCTCTTCGGGAAACGGAGAAAATCATTGCCGACATTTCGGCGGCAGTGTATGAAAGTTTGTAAGGAACAGCCCCGGAAGTTATTTTCCGTGGGGGAAAAGTTCTCGGATTCGTATCCATCGTTTATCTTTGTGGCAGAAAGTCGTATTTAAAAGTATTTATCCGCAATGAAGAAAAGCATGATATACACCAAGACGGGCGATGGGGGGCGTACTTCCCTGGTAGGGGGCACCCGTGTGTCGAAAACAGATGACCGGTTGGAAGCTTATGGCACGGTCGATGAGTTGAATTCCTTCCTGGGGCTGCTGTTGACTTACCTTTCCGACGAACGCGACCAGGCCTTTGTAAGCCGGGTGCAGAACGAACTTTTTGTGGTAGGCTCTTATCTTGCAACCGACCAGTCCACGACGCAGCTTCGCGCATCTTCCAGGGTTACCCCGGAGCAGGTGGAAAGCCTGGAGCATGAGATAGACCGCCTGGATGCCATGCTTCCGCCTCTCAACGCTTTCCTGTTGCCCAGAGGAAGCCGGGGAGCGGCGGTTTGCCATGTCTGTCGCACGGTTTGCCGGCGGGCGGAGCGGCGTATTCTGGCCCTTGCAAAGCAGGCGGAAATCGCTCCGGAACTGCTGGCGTATGTCAATCGTTTGTCCGATTATCTGTTCGTCCTTTCCCGGAAAATGAACCATGGGGACAAAAAAAATGAAATATTTTGGAAGATTGATTGCAAATGACAGATTTTGTTATACATTTGCCGCCAATTAGAGAGTAAACAACTGTATATTCACAATTTTAATACTTAGAAACTATGTATTGGACATTGGAATTGGCATCGAAGCTTGAGGATGCCCCTTGGCCGGCAACCAAGGATGAGTTGATAGATTATGCCATGCGCTCAGGTGCTCCGCTGGAAGTGATTGAGAATCTGCAGGAAATGGAAGATGAAGGCGAGATCTATGAAAGCATCGAAGACATCTGGCCCGATTATCCCAGCAAGGAAGACTTCTTTTTCAACGAGGAAGAATATTAGTGCAATTTTAAGCGCAAAAATGCTATTAAATCCCTGCTAATCAATAAGATTGGCGGGGATTTAATTTGTTTGGACAACAGTGTTTGACCGCCTCAAATGGCGTGGTTTATTTGGACAAAATACGTTTTTCGGAGGAAAAATCGGGATTTGTTTGGACAAAATTCATTACCTTTACAGAGGTTTGTGAGTATTGCCGCAACCTCTGTTTTTTAATTTCAAACATCTCCAGTATGGGACGACCGAAACGACTATATCCATTGGGACGCTATCGCCTGCATATCCGGGGTGAGATCGATCCAGCCAAACAGTATCTTGTCCAGCTTGAATATACCTGGAACCGACAGGTGATACGCAAGGGCATGAACATCTTTGTCCGGCTAGGCGACTGGAACGAAAAAGCCAACAAGGGACGCGGAGGTGTGAGGGCGAGTTATGGTCCGGAGGCCAGCCGGATCAACAGTCTGTTGCTTGCCCGTGCGGACAAGATCGACGGACTGCTGGCCGAATATCAGGAAAAACATCCCAATCAGATTACAGCACAGGTGATCGCCGACTTTCTGGCCGATAAACCGCTCACACGGGAGGACAAAGGGAAGGATTTTGTCGAGTTTGTTCAGGAAAGGCTTGAATCCGATTATTCGAGAAACCGAATCGGACGCAGCCGCTATGAGAACGGCAAGAGCGGCATGAATATTTTCCGTATCTTTCTCCGTGCAACAAAGAACGGTACCTATAAGCCGGACAGTATCTATTTAGGTGAAATATCGGTTGAACTGATTGACGAATACATCAGGTGGCGCCGCGAGATAAAACAGAATAGCGATGCAACAATCAACCATGCTTTGACTCCGATTCTGAAGGCGTGTGCCTATGCTTCCGAAATGAAGATGATAGACCATGCCGTCAATGCGAGGATTCAGGATATGCGTATCACCTCTAAGATATCTCTTTCGGACGAAGACAACGAGTTTGATGGCAAGTACCTTTCAAAGGAACAGATGTCTGCGCTGTTGGAATATTACAATACCTGTACAGAACCGCGCCGTAAGGAATTTTTGGAAATGTTCTTCTTTGCCTTCCATGCCTGTGGACTCCGTGTTGTCGATGTGATGACATTGCAGTGGGGCCATGTCAATTTTGAGAAGAAGGAACTGAGAAAAATCATGATCAAGACGAACAAGCGCCATGTAATTCCTCTTACAGAACCTGCCTTGCATATACTACATCGGTGGCAGGAGAAACGTGCCGGATGCCGGTATGTATTCAACTTAGTAAAAGATGATCTGGATCTTGATGATGCAGAGGCTCTGTACAAGGCTCGTAACAATGCAACGAAATGCATCAATCAGTCGCTGGCGGTTGTCGGAGAACAGATAGGGCTTCCGTTTACCCTCTCAATGCATGTGGCCCGGCATTCGTTTGCGGTCTTTGCACTGAA
>CALULP010000004.1 GCA_944321495.1 uncultured Bacteroides sp.
TGTCGCTCATCAGGTTCGCGCCACGGGCAATGTAGCCCTCCGTGCTGTGGAACAAAGCATCGAAGCCTTGATAGGCGGTGAATGTCGGCGGCACGCTTGCCATCAGTTCCGGGTCTACGATGGAGAGTACGGGGAACAGGGAGGCATCGCCCACAAACGCCTTCTCAAAAGTATCTTCTTTGGTAATCACACCCGAATTGTCCGTTTCCGAGCCAGTCCCAGCCGTGGTGGTAATGGCGATGATAGGTAGCGGCTTGACGGTAATCGGATTGCCTTTTCCGGAGCCGATGGGTACGTAGTCCCACAACTCGCCGTCATTGGTCGCCATTACCGCAATGGCTTTCGTGCAGTCCATCACGCTGCCACCTCCCAATGCCACAAGGAAGTCGCAGCCGTTCTCGCGGGCAACTTTCGCTCCGGCATTTACATTGCCCACAGTAGGATTGGGCATCACGCCGTCGAACAAGAAAGTCTCCACGCCTGCCTTGTGCAATTGTTCTTCCGTGCGCGACAGATAACCGTTGGCACGGGTCGATTTGCCGTTGGAGATGACGATGAGGGCGCGTTTGCCCGGCATCGGTTGTTCACTCAGTTTGTTCAGCATCCCTGCCCCAAACATCACGCGGGTAGGAACGTACATGTCGTAAGTAAGATTTGTTTTCATTGTTCTTTTTATATTTATGATTCTGTTGCAAAGGTAACGGGGAACGGGTAAAATGCCCGTAACGATAACTCGGAAGAATGTACCCGTTTCACGGAAAGTGGAACTTCGCCGTTACAGACTTGTCAGCACGGGATTTCCCCGGATTCCTCCGCTGTGATTTTCTTGATAACCTTTGCCGGGACTCCACCGACCACCACATTGGCCGGTACATCTTTCGCCACGACTGCGCCTGCCGCCACGACCGCATTGTCGCCGATGGTCACGCCTTGCAGGATTGTCGAATTCGAGCCTACCCACACATTCTTGCCCAGCACAATCGGTGCCGGATAAGTGTTCTTGCGGTCTTCGGGCGACAAGCCGTGGTTCAGCGTGGCGAACACGACGTTGTGCCCTATCTGGCATCCGTCACCAAGGACAACGCCTCCATGATCCTGGAAATGGCAGCAGGCGTTGATAAAGACATCCTCCCCGACGGCGATGTTCTTGCCGAAGTCTGTATAGAACGGTGGAAAGACACGCAAGGATGCAGGCACCTCGTAACCGAACAGCTCCGAAAGGAACTTGCGCACTTCTGCCGGGGTGTGGTAAGCCGCATTCAGCCGGAAGGTGATGCGGCGGGCAGCATTGCTCATCTCGTCCATAAACTGGTGTATTTCCTCGGTACTAAGAGCATGTCCTGTCTTTACATAATCTTTGAATTCTTTGATTGTCATATTGTTGCATTTTAATGATTGCTTTAGAATCAACTTATTATTTCCCCATTGTTTCCTTCACCCTCGCCAGCTGAGCGGGAATGTTCAGATGCTGCGGGCACTTCGCCAGGCACTCGCCGCAAGCTACGCACGAAGATGCCGGGTCGCCCCGCTGTACGGGCGACATCGAGACGGTGTAGTCCGCCATTGCCCGCTGCTTGTCGCGGTGCAACAGATAATTGTTGTACACGTAGGCGAAGATGTAGCCGATGGCCACGTTGCGCGGGCAGGGAATGCACTGGTAACAGCCCGTGCAGTCAATGTGTCCCGGCGCATGGCGGTAGGCGTAGATGGCCGCACCCAATGCCTCGCGCTCGGCAGGGGTGAGCATATTCGGACGGGCTTTGGCGGCATACCGCAAGTTCTCCTCCACGTCCACCATGCTGCCCATGCCGCTCACCGCCACGCTGACCTCGGGGATTTCCCACAGGTAGTCCAACGCCCACTCCGTGTCGGGCTTACGGATGCCTGTGGAGGCAAGTGCGTCGCGCATCACTTGCGGCAGGTTGGCGAGGAATCCCGTGCGGACGGGCTTCATTACTGCCAGTCCCATGCCGTTGGCGGCGGCATACTTGGGGCCGAGCACACCCGCCTCGTATTCATAGTCCAAATAATTGTGCTGGATAAGGCAGAAATCCCATGCCGGAGTATATTCTACTACTTTCTTGAAGAGTTGCAGGCTGTCGTGGAAGGAGAAGCCCATGAAGCGGATTTTGCCCTGCGCCTTCAGCCGCTCCATTTTCTCGATGAGCTTGTAAGGCAGCACGTAGTCCTTCCACGTACGGTGCATGATCATGTGGACGTGATAGAAGTCGATGACATCCGTGCCGATAGTACGGCGCGACTGGTCGAAGAACTTCTCGAAATCGTCAACACTTTGCATCTCCCACCACGGCATCTTGGACGTGACATATACCCGGTCGCGCCAACCTCCGGCGAGGGCTTTGCCTACCGCTTGCTCGCTCTCGCCACCGAGGTAGACGCGCCCCGTGTCGATGTAGTTCACGCCGCCCTTGATGGCACGGCGCACCATCGGTGTGGTTTGGTCGAAGTCCACGTGCCCGTTCTTCATCGGCAGGCGCAGCATCCCGAACCCCAATGCCGACACGTTCACTCCCGTGCGCCCCATCGGGCGATACTGCATCTGCGGATTGTAATTGAGGATGTCCTTCGACAACTGTTCCCTCGCCGCCTGCCTTTCGGCTTCCTGCGCAAGGACTTTCGGACCGTTCATCGCTCCTACGGCTGCGGCAAGAAGTCCGCTTTTGATAAAATCCCGTCTGTCCATACCTTTATAAATGAAGAATGATGAATGAAGAATCGCCGTGGAAGCAAGCAACGCTCCTCCGGTCACAACAGAAGTCTTGATAAAGTCCCTTCTGCTTATTCTATCATCTGCATACATAACGTTTCTTCTTTGGGTGCAAAAGTAGCGGTATTTGCTGCAAAAGGGTGTAACAAATTCACGGAAGATTGTGACGGTTTTACTGATATATTGCCGTAATTGGAGTAGCCTTGCTTAATACATATTCCCGCAATCCTCTATTGAGAATTGACACCGGGATAAAGCACAGCCATATTATGAGGGATTTCAAGATGCTCATACAGCCTTCTCCATCACATAGTTTGTCAGATAAAGCCGGTTGGCTCTCGCTCTCTGTTCCTTCACCACCTTGTAGCCACGTTTCTCAAAGAAAGGCCGGGCTGCGATGCTTACTTCAACGCTTATTTTATGCACCCCGTATCCACGAGCCATCTTTTCCACTTCCGAAAGCAACAAGGTTGCCACACCTTTTCTTTGCCAATCCTTGTGGACGAACATGGAATGCAGATAACCTTCGGCGTTCATAGAGGAAAAGCCTACGATTCCGCCTTGTCCGTCAAACGCACCGATATAATCGTTCTTTACAAGCAGCTCCTTCCAATGCTCTACGCTATCTCCGCACGAAGCCCAGTCTTCTGCTTCCTCCTTCGTGTAGTCCTTGGAATTGACAGTAAGCACGGTGGTGCGGAACAACTTCCGCATCTCCGGAATGTCTTGTTCTGTCAGCCGACGTATACCAAAGTTTGTTACCATATACTTTTATATCTTACGCTTGACATAAATCATATCTTTCAGTACCTTACCGTCTTCCACAATCAGGTGGTCGTAGTTCTTTAAGAAAAAGCCGGCCAACGTATGCGAGTAACTGAAGCCGCAATTCTTATAGAAAGACAAAGTCTGCCTGCTGTCACCTGTGCCGGCAAGCAATGTGTGGAACTGGCTCTTATAATGTTCACATAAATACGCTATCATTCTCCGGCCATACCCTTTCCGTTGGAAGAGGGGATGCACCGCCAGGTTCTTCAACTCCAACATACCGCTCCCTTCATCAGTAACCACAGCTACGGCTACGGGCACTGCTGTCCGGCTATGCATTACGAACATTTCGCCCCGCTCCAGGTATCTGTCAATCATGGATTCTTGCTCATCCCCAAGGAGCAAAAGGGGCAAATAAAGTTTCTTATCGGTGATGACAGGCAGAATCCGCATCTGGTTCGCCTCCCATTCCTCCCTCGTCATCCGCATGAAATGCTCCGTGCGGACATCCCCCAGCGGAGAAGTCTTGCCTTCTTCCGTATGATGGAAACGGAAGCCGCACTTCTCCATTACGCGGCGGGATTTCGCATTGCCGTCGTAATACCCGCACCAGACTGCGTTCATGCCCAACTCCTCGAAACACCGCCGCAGCAGGCGGCGCACGGCTTCGGGTATCAGGCCCTGTCCCCAATACGGCTGGCCTATCCAGTAGCCTATTTCAGCCTCATTCGCTTGCATTTCGGCACTGTGCAAGCCTTCGCCGAACATGATTCCTACACTTCCGACGGGTTCACCTGTCGATTTCAGGACAACAGCATACGTTTCCGGTGCAGAAAAGACCGTACGGATTACATTCAAACTGTCTTCTACTGAAGCATGAGGCGGCCACCCTGCCACTGGTCCTATGGCGGGGTCCCGGGCATATTTGTACAAAGCCCCGGCATCCGATTCCCGCCAAGCGCGCAAGAGAAGGCGCTCGGTACTCAACCGACATCCATCCTTATCTATCGGAGCAGACATAACAATTAATTTTTGTATAAAGTCACTTCTTTAACGTCCCATTCATTTCTGTCCATTCTACCTTTCCGGGCACAATGGTCCTTTTCTCTACCCGATGGTTCTGCGCCCGGCTGTACTCGGGTATAAAAGCCACCGTCACCTTGCGGAACTGCTCGGGACTGACCTCTTCGGGCGTGTCCACGCCCTGCCCGTTGGCGTTTCCCACCAGGTAGAACGTGCCCAGCCCGTCGAGCTTCACCGAGTTGCCCAGCTCCATCATGCTGCCCAGCACCTCGCCCAGCCCCATGAGCACGGCATAAGTGTCCCCTTTGCTCACCGTGGACATTTCCGAAAGTCTTTCGGCCACATCCTCCGTGTCATACGTCCCCGCCGTAAACGAGCGGGGATACCATTTCCCTCCTATCTTCTGCTTCTTGTAAAACATACTGACTGCTTTTATCCGGTTAAACATATACTTTGCCCTTACCAACTCCTGACGTTAGCAGGGAATCATCGTGCATGATTCCGGGAATCATCGTACATGATTCCTAGAATCATCGTGCATGATTCCCAGGCAAGGGCAAAGGTAATGCTTCTTCACGACATGTGCAAACTTTGCCAAAGCCGTCAAGTTGTCTTGCTTTTTCGTCTGTCCTATGCCAACAGTTCCCCCAGTTCCCGGCACAGCAGGCGCTTCACCTCGGCCATGTCCACACGGCGGCATAACTCAGCTTGCAGGGAGGTAACCCCTTTGTCCGTGAAGCCGCAGGGATGGATGTAGCTGAAGTAGCGCAAATCGGTATTGACGTTCAGGGCCAGCCCATGCATGGTGACGCAGTGGCTGCACCTTACGCCTATGGCACACACCTTGCGCGCACGGGGAGTGTCGCCGTCCAGCCATACACCGGTGGCGCCCTCTACCCTGCCCGCGCGGATGCCGTAGGCGGCACACAGGCGGATGACGGCTTCCTCGAGCACGTGCACGTATGCTTTCAGCCCCAAGCGGAAGTGCTCCAAGTCAATGATGGGATAACACACCAGCTGCCCGGGACCGTGATAGGTGATGTCCCCTCCCCGGTCCACGCGATACAAGGTGGCGCCCAGACGCTCCAGCCCCTCGGGAGTAAGGAGCATATTGCCCGCCTTGCCGCTGCGCCCAAGGGTGTAGACGTGCGGATGCTCCACCAAGATGATGCGGTCGGCGCACACTTTGCCTTCCTGCTTCTTTTGCACAGCCTCGTCAAGAAACTGCCTTTGCCTTTGCCAAACCTCGTCGTAGGGAACCAAGCCCCAGTCTTCAATCTTTATCCGGCTCATTTTGAATCAAGTAAAAATCCGTTGGCAAAGATAGCCAAAACTTCCGCGATAAACTGGCGGAAATAAACCCTGTTTTTGCTTGGAATCCGATAATTATCCCTATATTTGTCCATCGAAATGACAACGCAAGTGATTTGTTTAACATAAAAAACGAAACATGAAGAAACAAAATGTCAGCCTGCTTGCCCTCTTCGTTGCGGCAAGCGTTTTTTTCGCCTCGTGCCGCAACATCACTGAAAGACGTGCGGACGGGTTAGGATTCGACAGCCTGCAGGTAAACCAGACCGTACACCTCTTTGGCGACACCGCCAAGCCCGCATGCAACCTTGTTATCAACTTGGCCTATGCCGCCACGCCTGCCGACTCCATTGCCTTGCGCGACAGCCTGAATGCTTATCTGCTGGCCGTCAGCCTGGGGCACAAATATGTAGGCATGAAACCGCAGGAAGCCGTAGAGCAATACGCCAACAAGTACATTGCCGAATACCGCGAGTTGGAGCCGCTGTATGCACAAGACGAAAAAGAGAATGCAGAAAGCACCGGAGCCTGGTACTCCTACTACCGCCTGGTGGAAGGACACGTGCAGCTGTGCACCGACGGATTGCTGGTGTATCGCGTAGATTATAATGAATACACGGGCGGAGCACATGGCAACTACCTGACCACGTTTCTCAACCTCGACCTGAAAACCCTCTGCCCCCTGCGCTTGGATGACCTTTTTGCCGCTGAATACCAAGAGCCGCTCACCGCCCTGCTTTGGGAACAATTGGCAGAAGACCTCGGTGTTTCCAGCCGCCAGGAAGCCGAAGACCTGGGCTACGGCAGTACGGGCGAACTGATGCCGACAGAAAACTTCTGCCTGGGGAGCGAAGGCATCACCTTCCATTACAACATCTACGAAATAGCCCCTTATGTCATGGGAGCTACCGAAATCACCCTGCCTTGGCAACGCATCACCCATTTGTTGGGGGATAGGAACGACATCGTGACGCAGTTGAATAAATAGCGATGAGCGCAATCGCTCAATCCCACTAAAAAGTACAAGCATGGACATTATTCTGAAATACTTTCCCAACCTGACAGAGCGCCAGCGTATGCAATTTGCCGCCCTTTACGATCTCTACACGGATTGGAACTCAAAAATCAACGTTATCTCCCGTAAGGATATCGGCAACCTGTACGAGCGGCACGTGCTACACTCGCTGGGCATCGCCCAAGTCATACGCTTCCGCCCCGGCACTCGGGTAATGGACCTCGGCACCGGCGGAGGATTCCCGGGCATACCGCTGGCCATTTTCTTCCCGGACACACAGTTTCACTTGGTAGACAGCATCGGGAAAAAGGTACGGGTAGCAAGCGAAGTGTCGCAGGCCATAGGACTGGAAAATACCACTTTCGCACACGAACGCGTGGAAGACGAAAAAGGAAAGTTCGACTTCGTGGTAAGCCGTGCCGTGATGCCTCTGGCAGACATCGTAAGGGTGGCACGCAAGAACATCTCGACCACTCCCCCCCACAACTCCCTACCCAACGGGTTCATCTGCCTGAAAGGCGGTGAACTGGAGCATGAAATAGGCCCTTTCAAGCAAAGGTCGGACACGTGGGAGTTGAAAGATTATTTTGAGGAAGAATACTTCCAGACAAAAAAAGTGGTATTTGTGGCTTTTTAAAGAATAAACTTTGAAAGTTGAAAACTGAAAAATAAGGAACCATGAAAATCAAGCGATTTGAATTCAATATGTTCCCGGAGAACTGTTACGTGCTTTGGGACGAGACAAACGAAGCCGTGGTCATCGACCCCGGATGCTTTAATGACGAAGAGAAGCAAGACTTGAAGAACTTCATCACAGGCAACAATCTGGACGTAAAACACCTGCTCAACACCCATCTGCATCTTGACCACATCTTCGGAAACCCTTTCATGCTGAAAGAATTCGGGTTGAAAGCCGAAGCCAACCAAGCCGATGAGTTTTGGATAGACGAAGCACCCAAACAAAGCCGTATGTTCGGTTTCCACCTCACGGAAGAGCCTGTCCCCCTCGGCAAGTACCTGCACGACGGAGATATCATCACTTTCGGCAACACCCGCCTGGAAGCCATCCATGTACCCGGACATTCACCCGGAAGCCTTGTCTATTATTGCGCTGCCGAGCATTGCATGTTCTCGGGCGATGTGCTGTTCCAAGGCAGTATCGGACGGGCCGACCTGGCCGGTGGCAACTTCGACGAACTTATCGACCATATCTGTAGCCGTCTGTTCATCCTCCCCAACGACACCGTTGTCTATCCGGGACACGGTGCCCCCACCACCATAGGTATTGAAAAGGCCGAAAATCCATTCTTTAGATGAGACATACAAGTTAGTGGTTAGTGGTTAGTGGTCAGTGATTAATGGTTAATCATATCATCCTGTTCATTAATCATTAATCACTAACCACTAATCACTTCACTAACCACTGACCACCCCCTTTAACCACGAAATAGCATGAAAACAGATTTGTTAGCCTACCGTCATATTGGCATTGATGAAAAAGACGAAAAGAAAATGCTTGAAAAGATAGGTGTAGGTACGCTGGATGAGTTGATTGACCAGACTCTTCCTTCCAATATCCGCCTGACGCACCCCTTGGCATTACCTCCGGCTATGACCGAGCATGAATATAGCCAACACATAGCAGAACTGGCATCCAAAAACAAACTTTATACTACCTACATCGGCATGGGTTGGTATGGCACCATCACTCCTGCTGTCATCCAGCGCAACGTATTTGAAAATCCGGTATGGTACACCTCCTACACTCCTTACCAGACCGAAGTATCGCAAGGCAGACTTGAGGCACTGATGAATTTCCAAACCGCCGTGTCCGACCTTACCGCCATGCCTTTAGCCAACTGTTCGCTACTGGATGAAGCCACTGCCGGAGCCGAAGCCATCACCATGATGTACTCACTGCGCCCACGCGACATGCAAAAAGCAGGAGCCTGCACAGTACTGGTAGATGAAAGCATCTTTCCCCAAACATTGGCCGTAATGAAAACACGCGCTCTGCCACAAGGCATCAACCTACGCACATGCCCCTATCAAGACATGGAATTTACGCCGGATGTCTTTGCCTGCATACTTCAATATCCCAATGCCAACGGACAAGTAGAAGATTACCACACACTGGTACAGAAAGCCCACGATGCCCGATGTCTCGTAGCCGTATCCGCCGATCTGCTTAGCCTTGCCCTGCTCGTCCCCCCAGGCGAATGGGGAGCGGACATAGTGTTCGGCACCACCCAACGCCTGGGTACGCCCATGTTTTACGGAGGTCCATCGGCTGCTTACTTTGCCACCCGCGATGAATATAAGCGCAACATGCCAGGACGCATCATCGGATGGTCGAAAGACAAATACGGGAAATTGTGTTTCCGCATGGCACTCCAGACACGCGAGCAACACATCAAACGCGAAAAGGCCACATCCAACATCTGCACCGCCCAAGCCCTGCTGGCTACCATGGCCGGTTTTTATGCCGTGTATCATGGACCGGAAGGCATACGCGACATAGCCTTACGCATTCATAGCATAGCCTCACTCCTTGAGCAGGAGATAAACAAGCTGGGGTACCGGCAGGTCAACACTTGCTATTTCGACACCCTGCAATTCACCTTGCCCACAGGCATGTCTGCCGAACAAGTGCGTACCATAGCCTTGAACCACCAAGTGAACCTTCGCTACTTCGATAACGGCAATGTAGGCCTGAGCGTAAACGAAACTACCGACATAGAAGCTGTAAACGTGCTGCTATCCATCTTCGGCATAGCCGCAGGGAAAGACTATCCCTCGGTAAGCGACATTCCACAGGCAAATACTTTACACGAAGCATTCAAACGACACAGTTCCTACCTGACGCATGAGGTATTCAACAAGTATCATACAGAAACGGAAATGATGCGCTACATCAAGCGTCTTGATAGGAAAGACATCTCACTCGCCCACTCCATGATTCCGTTGGGCTCGTGTACCATGAAACTCAATGCAGCCGCAGAAATGCTCCCCTTGAGTCGCCCGGAATTCATGAACCTACACCCTTTTGTACCTCAGAACCAAGCAGAAGGATACCATGAACTTATCCACAACTTAGGCGAAGCCTTGAACACCATCACCGGCTTCGCAGGCATCAGTTTCCAGCCTAACTCAGGTGCGGCAGGCGAATATACCGGCCTGCGCGTTATCCGGAGCTACCTGGAAAGTATCGGCCAGGGACACCGCAACAAAGTACTGATACCCGCTTCGGCACATGGCACCAATCCGGCAAGCGCCGTGCAAGCAGGTTTCGTGCCTGTGACCTGTTCTTGCGATGACCGAGGTAATGTTTCGCTTAGCGACCTGCGAGCCAAGGCAGAGGCAAACAAAGACGAACTGGCCGCCCTGATGATAACCTACCCCTCGACGCACGGCATTTTTGAAACAGACATTGTGGAGATTTGCCGCATCATCCACGCCTGCGGAGCACAAGTATATATGGACGGGGCGAACATGAACGCCCAGGTCGGGCTGACCAATCCGGGCTTCATCGGGGCAGACGTGTGCCACCTCAACCTACACAAAACGTTTGCTTCGCCTCACGGAGGAGGAGGCCCCGGCGCAGGTCCCATCTGCGTGGCAAGCCACTTGGTGCCCTTCTTGCCCGGACATGGATTATGGGGGAACGATGCCAACGAGGTGTCTTCAGCACCCTACGGAAGCGCGGGTATCCTGCCCATCACATACGGTTACATCCGCATGATGGGCACCGAAGGGTTAACGCGCGCCACAAAAGTGGCTATACTCAATGCCAATTATTTGGCAGCCTGCCTTAAAGACACATACGGAGTGGTCTATACAGGTGCCAACGGACACGTAGGACATGAAATGATATTGGAGTGCCGCAAGGTGCACGAAGAAACGGGCATCAGTGAAAACGACATAGCCAAACGTCTGATGGACTACGGATACCATGCCCCCACCCTTTCTTTCCCTGTACACGGTACCCTGATGATTGAGCCTACAGAAAGCGAGAGTCTGGCAGAGTTGGATAATTTCGTAGTATCCATGCTATCTATCTGGGATGAAATACAGGAAGTGAAAGAGGGGCGCGCCGATGCACAGGATAACGTATTGCTCAACGCGCCCCATCCAGAATATGAAATAGTGGAAGATACTTGGGAGCATAGCTACACACGCCGAAAAGCAGCTTACCCCACCAAAGCGGTAAGCGAGAACAAGTTTTGGGTGAACGTGGCAAGGGTAGACAATACCTTGGGTGACCGCAAATTATTACCCACGCTTTACGGACGGTTCGATTAACCGGCATCTTCTACGCGCAACGTCTCTACTTTCTCGAGACGTGCGCGTAGTTTAGCCATCATTGAACGGCGGATACGGAGTGTCATACGGCAATCCATGTCGTATGATTGCTCCAATATGTCGGGTTGTTCTTCCTTCACAATGCGCATCACGTCGTTCATAAAGGGATATTCGAAAAGCACGGTCAACGTATCATCCACTGTACGCTCCTCAATCCGGGCATTCGACAAGGCCTCGGCGGCAGCAGTACGGTAAGCCACAATGAGCCCGCTCGTACCCAATTTGATACCCCCAAAGTAGCGCACTACAATAATGAGGATATCCGTCAGTTCGTATGAATTGATTTGCCCCAGGATAGGTTTGCCAGCCGTACCCGAAGGTTCACCATTATCATTTGCCCGGAAATCCTTACGCTCATGCCCCAGCATATAGGCATAACACACGTGGCGGGCATCGTAATATTTCTTCTGGTAAACTTCCAAATACTGCTTCACCTCCTCCAATGTCCGCACAGGCAGAGCAATGGCAATAAACTTGCTCCGTTTCTCGGTATAAATGCCCTCAGAGGGGATAACAATAGTCTTATATGTATCTGTACTCATGCCACAAAGATAGGCATAGTGCTGCAAATAAACATGAATTTGGCAGATGTTTCCTTCGTCACTCACCGTTTTTCTTCAACCACTCCAAACGGCGTTGGTCAGGAAGGTGCTTCACCTGGAAGTGTTCAAAAGTAGCATTGAACCCTTCTCCATCGGGACACGCGCCCATAAGCCCCACCTGTACCGGAGTGTTGTCCTGCAACCAAGCATTGCGCATCATAGTGTATTCTTTGTCATCAAACGAGTAAAACACCTCTACGGCATCCAACCTCCGCACGGCCTTTATCCAAATGTAAGGCACAGGCTTGTCAAGGGTAATGACACTCCAGTCCGAAGTCTTATGCGTTACCACGGTACTCAGGTTGTACTTTCCGTCCACAAACTCAATGCCGGCTTTGATATAATTCTCATGGTCGATACGAAGCATCAGCCCTGCCTGGTCAAAACGTACCTTATAGTCACCCGTCACCTTTACTTTCACTTCAAATTCACCCCCATAAGTGGTATAATAAAAAGGAGCATCATCTACCGTGAATCCATAATGAGAAATACGCCAATAATCACTTTTCGGAGTAACGGACATGATAAGGGCATTATCCTTAATTTCCCATTGTGCCGGTTCGTTAAACCACTGCATCTTTTCCAACGTTTGCGCTACGCCATTTTGCACAAATAAAATCAGTGCTAAACCCAAGAATGCTAATTTTTTCATCGCTTTATCAGTTTTCAGTTATACAATTTCCATGTAATTTTCTTTACTTTGCAAAAGTACGGCATTATATCGGTGCACGCAATAATCATTAATAACCATTTTCACCAAGACATGGACAAGTTCTCCTTAACATAGAATATTTATGCGTTCCACTTCAACTTATAAAATCATCATCGCCATGGACTCCTTCAAAGGATGCCTTTCCTCAGGTGAAGCAGGACAGGCTGCCATGGAAGGCATACAACAAGAATGCCCCGGAATAGGAGTAGAGTGCATCCCAGTATCGGATGGAGGCGATGGCATGTTGGATGTACTGGTGCAAGCCACCGGAGGACAAAACATCACACTGAATGCACACGACCCTTTGATGCGTCCCTGCCTGGCACGCTACGGGATTTCCCCGGATGGCCATACAGCCTTTATCGAAATGGCCATGACAAGCGGTTTAAACCTTGTTCCTCCCGAGCGACGCAACCCGATGCTTACTTCGACCTACGGTACGGGAGAATTAGTACTCGACGCCTTGAAACGGGGATGCAGGAATTTCATCATAGGCTTAGGAGGAAGCGCCACCAACGATGCAGGATTAGGCATGTTGCAAGCTTTAGGCTACAGGTTTCTCAATTCAGGCAAAGAAATATCAGGCACGTGCCCTGAAAAAGCGATGAATGGAAGATTAATGGGGGAAGTAACCTCAATTGATACTTCCCACGTACACCCCGAAGTGCGAGAAGCACGTTTCCTACTGGCTTGCGATGTACAGGCGCCTTTTTACGGTCCCCGGGGAGCCGCATACGTTTTTGCCCCTCAAAAAGGAGCCGATGAAAACATGGTAAAAACACTGGATAAGAACCTGAAACACTTGGCCCACGTATTTCAACAAGAAACGGGAAAAGACATCATCCAAATCCCCGGGACAGGAGCCGCCGGAGGCATGGGAGGAGGAATGGTAGCCCTCCTGAATGCTACTATAATCCCCGGCACAAAGGTAGTGCTGGATGCCATACGTTTCAAGGAACGAATAACAGGAGCCAAGTTTATCATTACAGGCGAAGGAAAATCGGACAGACAAACACTGATGGGGAAAATTCCTTTTGGCATCTTGGAAGAAGCGAACCAACAAGGCATTCCTACCTTGCTTCTATCAGGAAGTATTGAAGATGTGAATGATTTGAATCGTGCCGGCTTCCTCGGAACATTCTCCACCACTCCACGTCCCATGTCCCTTGCACAAGCCATGATTCCCGATGTAGCACGAAATAACATCCAGGAAACTGCCCGACAAATTATCCGGGTCTTATTGCATAACTCTCCTGCAATATGAAACAAGAAACATCAACTTTCCACGACAGAATCAACAGAATAACTTACGGATGGCTTTCCCGCATTTTCTTTCATCCCTATCGGTCAGGTCTGGATAGCGTTTAGTACCGGACTTCTCTATGACGGACAAAATGCGGAAACCGCTCCACTTCAATATCTCGCGCAAAGCTCTCACTGTGCCATGTGATTGATTGAACCACACATTAAAAGGCCACGGGGTAGTGCAGGCACTCACAAGGACGGTCTTCTTCCCTTTATGCAAAGGCAAAGGCATACCACGCCGGCTTTCACCTATCATGCCATACACCATGCGGTCAAACAACACCTTAAGTTGCCCCGGCATATTCCCCCAGTAACAAGGGGCACCCACCACCAAGGCATCACATTCCTCCAACAACGCCAGCACGCGCTGTGCATCATCTACTGGTAGAACGCAAGCCAACGAAGTACGGCACTTCATACACCCGGTACAAGGATGTACCTGAAGGCTTGTCACATGGATATAATCCGTATCGGCTCCCAAACGTTTTGCTTCACTTTCCATAAGCCTCAACATTTGAGAAACATTGCCTTGCCTCCGCGGACTCCCATTAATGAAAAGGATTCTCATGACAGAAAAAACGAGACTTCCCGTCCTATCCAGACCTTAAAGGAAAGAAAAACGGGAAGTCTCTTATAACAAAGTAAAACTAATAAGCAAACACATCAGTCGAGTTTGTGTATCACAAGACCCGAACGCAATTTAGGCTCAAACCAAGTGGTCTTGGGCGGCATGATGTTGCCCGTATCGGCAATATCCATCAACTGCTTCATGCTGACCGGATAAAGCGCCAAGGCAACTTTCATTTCCCCGCTATCCACACGCTTCTTCAATTCGCCCAATCCGCGAATACCACCTACGAAGTCAATGCGCTTATCCGAACGCAAGTCTTTGATACCCAAAATCTCATCCAGTATCAAGTTAGAAGAGATGGTTACATCGAGCACGCCGATAGGGTCATTGTCATCATAAGTACCCGGCTTGGCAGTAAGGCTATACCATTTCCCCTCCAAATAAAGCGAGAAATTGTGCAGGCAAGTGGGCTTATATACCTCCGCGCCTTTATCCTCTACCACAAAGTTCTGCCGAAGTGCATCCAAGAATTGTGCAGGAGTGAGTCCGTTCAAATCCTTTACCACCCGGTTATAATCGATGATAGTCAGCTGATTGGCGGGAAAGCATACGGCCATAAAATAGTTATACTCCTCATCGCCCCGATGATTGGAATTCTGACTTGCTTTCTCAGCACCCACTAAGGCTGCGGCCGCACTCCGGTGGTGTCCGTCGGCTATGTATAAGGCAGGCATCTTGGCAAACTCACGAGTGATGAGGTCGATATCTTCCTTTTGGTCTATTACCCAGAAACGGTGCCCGAAACCGTCGCCCGGTGCAATGAAGTCATACACCGGTTCACCGGCTGTATAACGTGCGATGAGGGCATCCAGTGTTTTGTTGTCCGGATAGGCAAAGAACACCGGTTCTATATTGGCATTGCACACACGCACATGCTTCATACGGTCTTCCTCCTTATCGCGACGGGTCAGTTCATGTTTCTTAATCGTGCCGTTCATATAGTCAGGCACATAGGCACCTACCACCAGCCCGTACTGCGTCTTTCCGTTCATGGTCTGGGCATAGATGTAATAATTCTCCTGCCCGTCCTGCACCAGCCAGCCTTTGTCTTGAAACTTCTGGAAGTTCTCGGCAGCTTTCCGGTAGACGCGCGGATCGTGCTCGTCCGTACCTATGGGAAAGTCTATTTCGGGCTTGATGATGTGGTAAAGGGACATCTCATTGCCCTCGGCCTCGGCACGTGCCTCCTCGGAGTTGAGCACATCATAAGGGCGCGATACTACTTTCTCCACCAGCTCGCGCGGCGGACGTAAGCCTTTGAAAGGTTTAATTGTTGCCATGTTCTATACGCTTTGAGTGTTGTTCTTTCTGTTTGGAGAATATCCCTGGAAACATGTAAATGCAGCTCATGACAAGAAGCATGATGGCCATCCCCTGCAACAAGCCTTCCACATAGACGGATTTCACAAAGGTCGCCATCAGATTTAGTGTCGTAGCACAGATGATAGGAATGCCCACCTGCAATTCTTTCTTTGTCAGTTTCTGCATAAGCTTGAGTTTCCTTTTATTTGTTTACACGGAACTTCTCGCAACCGTCTTTAAAGAAACCTACAATCTGCTTGGCGGCGGCAATACCGGCATTGATGTTGGCCTCGGCGGTCTGTGCACCCATCTTCTTGGGAGTAGAAAAATAACGTCCGGCAAACTTGGCGGCAAACGTTTCGTTGGCTACGGGCATAATGTCCGTCACATACTTCAAGTCTGCACGTTCCTCCATCAGTTTGATTAGTTCTTCTTCATTGATGACCTCCTTGCGGGCAGTGTTCACCAGCAGGCCGCCCTTGGGCATACGGTTTACCAAGGCGTAATTGATGGAATTCTTCGTCTCAGCCGTGGCCGGAATGTGAAGGGAAACCACGTTGCACGTTCCATACAGTTCTTCGGCAGAGGCCACAGCTTTTACGCCATCGGCTTCAATAGCTTCTTTCGGGCAGAAAGCATCGTAAGCATAGATATCCATACCAAACCCTTTGGCTATGCGGGCCACGTTGCGTCCCACATTTCCGTAGGCGTGAATGCCCAGTTTCTTGCCTTTCAATTCGGTACCCGACGTACCGTTATACATGTTGCGCACAGCCATTACCATCAAGCCGAAAGCCAACTCGGCCACAGCATTGGAGTTTTGCCCCGGCGTATTCATCACGCATACATTGTGGGCAGTAGCCGAAGCCAAATCCACATTATCATATCCGGCGCCGGCACGCACCACAATCTTCAGACTCTTGGCTGCGTCGAGCACCTCGGCGTCTATCACATCGCTACGGATGATGATGGCGTCCACATTCTTTACGGCTTCGAGCAGTTTGGCTTTCTCGCCATACTTCTCCAGCAACACGAGTTCATATCCGGCTGCTTCCACTTCCTTGCGAATACCGTCTACGGCAACCTTGGCAAACGGTTTATCGGTAGCTACTAATATCTTCATGACTTTAATAATTTAATTGACAAGTAAATGAGTTAACGAGGTTAACAAGGATACAAGTTAACACGTTGACAAAAAACAAGGACGAGCTGACGAGGCCACGGCAACCCGGTGACCTGAAGCCTTGTCAACTCGTCAACTGTACGCGTTACGCGTGGTTTAGTGAAGTTTCTCAAACTCTTGCATGCAGGCTACCAATGCCTTTACGCTTTCCAAAGGCAAAGCATTATAGCACGATGCGCGGAAACCGCCGACAGAACGGTGTCCCTTGATGCCTACCATGCCCCGCTCGGTAGCAAAGTTCAGGAAGTCGGCCTCCAGTTCCTTGTATTCGGGAGCCATGACGAAACAGATGTTCATGCGCGAACGATCTTCCTTGACAGCTGTACCTACAAACAACTTGTTGCGGTCGATTTCCGAATACAGCAGGTCGGCACGTTCAATGGCACGGCGCTCCATTTCCTTCACACCGCCTTGCGCCTTAATCCAACGCAAGGTTTGAAGCGCGGCATAGATGGGAACTACGGGAGGCGTATTGAACATGGAGCCTCCATCGATATGCGTCTGGTAGTTCAGCATCGTGGGAATGTAACGCGAAACCTTGCCTACGGCATCATTCTTCACGATGACAAACGTCACACCGGCAGGAGCCAGGTTCTTCTGCGCGCCACCGTATATGCAGATATACTTGGACACATCCACCGGCCGGGAGAAGATGTCGGAAGACATGTCAGCCACCATCGGCACATTTACATCCAGGTCTTGCTTCAACTCCGTACCGAAAATGGTGTTGTTCGTCGTGATGTGGAAATAGTCCACATCAGCAGGCACAGTATAATCTTTCGGGATGAACGTGTAGTTGGCATCGGCAGAAGAAGCCACTTCTACCACTTCGCCAAAGCCTTTAGCCTCTTTCATAGCCTTCTTTGCCCAAGTGCCCGTATTGAGGTAAGCAGCTTTCTTTTCCAAGAAGTTATAGGGAACCATGCAGAATTCCAAGCTGGCGCCTCCGCCCAAGAACAATACAGAATAGCCCTCAGGAATATTAAGCAATTCCTTAAACAAGGCTACCGCCTCATCCACCACGGGTTTAAAATCCTTGGCACGGTGGCTGATTTCCATCAAGGAAAGACCGGAGCCGTTAAAATCCAAAATGGCTTTCGCCGTATCCTCTATCACTTCGCGGGGAAGGATGGAAGGTCCTGCATTGAAGTTATGCTTTTTCATTGTAAAGTGTGTTTTGGTTATACAATCTCGTTTTATGTATGTCTGTTTTGACTTGGCGAAATTACGGATTTATTTCTGCAATACCAACCTTTCCTTATAAAATTTGCAAAGAATGGGCGTTTTCCTTTACTTTTTACTATCCTTAGTCAATTATACACACCATTTTGTTATCTAAAAACGGCAATAAATAGACAAAACAGCTTTTTCTTGCGCCTAACACTTACACTATCATCTGGCTTCTTCTATCAGCGTCTTCATGCCTTTAATTTTCTCGCCACGGACCAATACAAGCAGCTGTCTGACCTTTTCCCGACGCACAGCAACAAATGCATAATGCTCGCGCACGTCAACCTGGCCGATATCACCTTTTGCCAAACCGCCTTTTTTATAGAGGAAACCTACGATGTCCACCTTGTTCAGCTTATCTTTCCTACCCTTACCTATATATAATGTAACCCAACAAGGCTTCACAGGGGCAGGCATTACGTCGGGCCATTCAAACGAGGAAACATCCTCCGTGATGTATTCAGGAAGAAGTTCTTCCGGGTGGAGGATAAGGTACGAAGTGCCCCGCGCCTCCCAACGTGCCGTGCGCCCATTGCGATGCACAAACGCTTCCCGGCTGACTGGCAGATGGTAATGTACCACATTACCTACCCCGCTGATATCCAACCCACGGGATGCCAGGTCGGTAGACACCAACACCGGGCAACTCCCATTGCGGAATTTATACAACGCCCGTTCACGTTCCATCTGCTCCATTCCCCCGTGAAAGGCTTCGCACGACATTTTCTTCGACTTCAGATACCCCGCCACGCGGTCAACACTCTCCCGGTAATTGACAAAGACCAAGGTGGAAGATGCCCCCAACACGCACAACAGGCGGTACAACGTTTCAAGCTTGTCTTTCTGGGGCGATAAAACCTTTTGCAAGTCCCATCGGCTTTCACCGGCCGCACCGGCCAGGAAATCCAGTTTGACCACATGCCCCCCTGCCAGATTGCCCATGCCTACAAAACGGGGAATTTCAGCCGCATCGGTCGCAGAAAGCAAAACCCGCTTGGTCAACCCGGAGAATTGCCCTACCACCTCCGCCATTTCATCCTGAAAGCCCAGCTCCAGGCATTTGTCAAATTCATCAATGACCAAAGTCCTCACGGTACCGGCATCGATGTTCCCCTTTTGCAAGTGGTCTTTCATCCGGCCGGGCGTCCCGATGACAACCGCCGGAAGAAGGGTTTTCATTGCCCGGTGTTCTTCCATTGCCGGCCGTCCCCCATAGCAGCTCATTGCTTTAAAGGAAGTGCCCAGCCGCTTGAACACCGAATCAATCTGCATAGCCAGTTCGCGCGAAGGCACTAAGACCACCGCCTGCACACCTTGCACCTCCGGCCTCAACGCCTGCACCAAAGGGAGCAGGAATGCCAATGTCTTTCCGGAGCCTGTAGGCGACAACAATACCATATCGCCTTTGCAATGGAAAGCCTCTATGGCGGCCTCTTGCATCGGCGTCAAGCGTTCAATCTCCAAACGGTCAAGTATATCTGCAATTTCCATAAGCTATACATCTTACCGCGCAAAGATAGTGAAAAGTAAAATAATCACATTAAGAAACGCTCCATCTTCGCTCCCCGTCCGCTTCTATGGCGACAAAGGAAGACCGAACATGGTACGAACCGGGTACGAATCGGGTACGAATCGGGTACGACCCGGGCATTACGGACGGACATAGACGGGCAGGAGATAAAATATATTTATATCCCGGGGAGTGCGAAGGACAACGGGGTTTCACGCCTGTCCGTAGTTTTTTAGCGAGAATCAGAAAAAAACTCCTGATTTATTGTACATTCCAAAAAAAATGCATAAATTAGATGCCATGTTTAGCAACACTCGGGACATATTCAGAATTGAGACGAACCACATTGCGCCCTCCAGAGGAAAGATATTGATTTCCGAACCTTTCCTATGCGATTACATGTTCGGGCGTTCAGTGATTCTGCTGGTAGACCATACACTGGATGGAAGCATGGGGCTGATATTGAACAAGCCCCTCCCCGTATCGTTGAACGACATCATGGAAGACATCGACCTGCCAGAAAAAGTCCCGCTTTACCAAGGTGGTCCCATCAGTACGGACACTTTATTCTACCTGCATACGCTGAAAGGGATACCATGCTCGCTCCAGATCTCGCGCGGTATCTATCTGAACGGCGATTTCAATGACGTCAAAAAATACATCGCCCAAGGCGGCGACATCAAAGGGAACCTGCGTTTCTTTTTAGGTTATTCAGGCTGGGGATACAAACAACTCAAGCAGGAAATCAAGGAAGACACATGGATGGTAGGAAAAGCCAGCGTTTCCACGCTGATGGATGAGCCTGGAAGTACCCGGCTCTGGCAACAGACATTGGGAAGCTTAGGGAGCAAATACAGGATGTGGTCGCACTTCCCCCAAATCCCAACGCTCAACTGAGAAGAAGCATTCCGCCTTCCCTACTCAGCACAAACGTTGCATCAACACCACATCTTTAAAACAATCGCCTACGCGCCACCATTCTTTCAGCACGCCGCATTTGGCAAAGCCGCAAGAAGTAAACAGGCGGATACTGGCCTCATTATCCACGGCAATATGTGCAACCAATTGTTTTAAATGCAGAAAGTTGAACGCATAAGCGCAAAGCAACCCTAAGGCCTCGGTGGCATACCCCTTCCCCTGGAACTCACGGCGGATGGAAATCCCCACTTCGCCCCGGGCATGCAAAGGGGCAAAATCCGTGATGTCAAGCGTGCCCAACACCTCTTCATCCTCCAGATGCACAATCATCAACCGCAATTGACGGTCGGCATACATATCACATTGGGAATTTTCAATGTATTGCCTCAATGCATACCTGGAATAGGGTACATTAAAGTTGCTTACATCCCACGTCTCGGGATCGTTTTCCATCGTATAAAGCAAATCCAGGTCTTCCGGTTCCACTGCCCTAAGCCTCAGATGCTCTCCTTTCAGGTAAGTCGTTTTCATAAATCGCTCCCGTCTATTTTCAGTTCATTGCGCAAACGGCCTTCACCGGGCAGGCAAAACAAAGACGCCGTCAGGGCGATGAGCGCACACAAAATGCTTTTATTGCTAAGCAACAAATAATAGGCCAAGCAACCGGCCAATACCGGCATTGCAAGCAAAAACAGACGGATGATGCTCCACTTGGCATACAATTGCAAGGCTACGGGTATGATGACTTTATCTATTTTCTTGGATAACACCCACGCAAAGAGCTTCAAGGCCGCCGGCACACAACACACCGCCAGCAGCACCACCAACGTTTCCACCATGTAAGTAATCCGTGCATCGCCGGCATACATGCCTACCCAACTTCCGCCCCATTCACCTGCCACCACAATAACTACCGGCAACAGCCAGAAAAGCAGATAACTTGTTTTTGTATATCTGACTACGCGTTTTATCTGTTCTTCCATATTCCAATTATAAACCTGTTTTTAAGTGCTACAATACACCGTTGAAAGGCATACGGTTCACAATGCTTCGTCCCAACGTCACCTCGTCGGCATACTCCAGCTCGTCACCCACCGATATGCCGCGGGCTATGACGGAGAGCTTCACGCCTGTTTTCTCCAACTTGCGGTAAATATAAAAATTGGTGGTATCGCCCTCCATCGTGGTACTCAAGGCAAGAATGACCTCGCGTATGCCCTCCTGCTGTACACGTTGCACCAGGCTCTCTATCTGCAAGTCACCGGGGCCGATGCCGTCCATGGGCGAAATGACCCCGCCCAACACGTGGTACAGCCCGTGGAACTGCTGGGTAGCTTCCACTGCCATGACATCACGGATGTTCTCGACCACGCAAATGACAGAGGCATCGCGGGCGGGATTCGCGCAGATGCGGCAAGTTTCCGTGTCCGAAATGTTGTGGCACACCTTGCAATACTTCACCTCGCGCTTCAAAGTCACAATGGCATCGGCAAACGACTCTACCATCGACGCATCCTGACGCAGCAAATAGAGCACCAGCCTCATGGCCGTTTTCCGCCCGATGCCGGGTAACTTCGCAAATTCCGACACCGCTTTTTCCAATAATACCGAAGGATATTGTCCGTCCATACCGTTCTTTTCTACGGGGCACAAAGATAATGCAAATCGGGCGAACGCAATGCAAATGAGGAGAGCCTATTGCAAATTATTCCTAAAACAACGGCATACTTCAGCAGTCTTTCCGGCACCTGAACGTCCTATTATAAACCAAAATTATTTTAGCCTATGAACCTGAGTTGCGCTATCCTGCATACTGATGCACAAACAGCCCGCATTCTTGAAGAATATGCCGGAAAAACACCTTTCCTCACGCTATGTGGCACTTACACGCATACAACCGATGCCTTAAAAGATTACTATGAACGGAAAGTCGATGTCTATTTCATCGGATTGGAAAAATCCACGGAATTACCTGGAAGGAGATATCAAGTTCCCCATCTTCTTCCAGGCAACCCACAAAGCATTACGTTGGTTCTCCCTGCAAAGGACAGGGCTTCCGCAAAATACCCCAAGGCCAACGAGCATAAAGAGAAAAACGGTTCGTCCGACATCATATACATAAAAGCTGAAAGCCGGCTCATTCGCTTAAAGTTAGACCACATCTACTACATAGAAGCCTGGGGCGACTACGTGAAAATCTTTTGCTCGGATGAGGGAAAACCTATCCTAAGCCTTTGCAGCCTGAAATACATGGAAGAAAAACTACCCAGTGCCTTATTCATACGCATACACCGCTCTTATATCGTCCGCAAAGCCTGCATCCGCACTATTATGCAAAACTCCATGCGCGTAGTCGGCAGGGAGCTTCCCATTGGCGAAGTCTACAGGAAGAGAGTCAAGGAACTGGTATCACATCTACTAACACTATAAAAGGAGTCTCATTTCTGGTATAAGCTGGCCGGATATTTCCCGTTTGCACGCCGCATCACCATACAACATACAAAAAAAATCGACAAACCGGCATCTTTTTCCGATAAAGGCGTTTACCAATTGATACCAGTCATTTGTCGGTTTCTTTTGCAAACGGCAAGGGCTGCATGCTATCTTCGCAAAAGAAAAAACAAGCATGCAGACAATGAAAAATAAGAATCGGGAAATACCGAATAACAAAGGTAACAGATTATTACGTATAAAATTCTTAAGGGCATGATTTCAACCAGTCAAAGCCTGTTTTTAACGAATATCCTTTCGTCATTTTTTCACATTTGCAGGGAAAAGGGAAATACCACCCTCAATGAGGCTTTTCCAGCCCATGGCAAAAAGAACCTAAAAACAAACCTAAACCTTTCCGGCATAGAGCTGCCGGAAAAGCTCAATCAACCATATTTTTAACTTAAACAAACTTCAACATGAAAAGCAAAGCAAAATTTGCAGGAGCAAAGCGGCTGGCAGCATCAGTCCTTCTCCTATTGTTGTGTGTCCCCATCTTTGCGCAAAGCCAAGTAAGGGTGACCGGTAAAGTAATCGACAACTTGGGCGAACCCATGATTGGTGTATCCATCTTGGAAAAAGGCACCACCAACGGCGTAGTGACCGACATTGACGGCAACTACTCGCTCAATGCGAAAGAGGGCGGCACACTGGTATTCTCCTACGTGGGCTACATCACCCAAGAACACCCCGTGACAGGAGGAACCTTGAACAATACGGCAGCCTTTTCTCCGGCATCCTGATGATGGACCCGCTGACCGCCGTGAGCTACAGCCCCGACAACCTGCCTACCCACATGCAGAATGCACTGAACCAAGGCAAGACCCTGCTGCAGGACGAAAACGGCAACTACTACGGTGTGTCCAACTGGTATGCGGGCGAAAACTACAACCCGTTCATCATGCGCGACAACAACAACACCAGCTATAGTGGCTTCAATGTCACCGGCTCCATCTACGCCGACCTCAAGCCCTTCGACGGCTTCACGTTCACCTCACGCTTCGGCTACCGCCTGTCGGGCTACCGCTATGCAGCCACCACCCTGCCCTACTACGGCAACGGCAGCCAGAACCGCGACTACGTAGGACAGAGCAACACGTCGTCCACCACCATCTACTACCAATGGGAAAACTTTGCCAACTACACCAAGACCTTCAACGACGCCCACACCCTCACCGCCATGCTTGGTATGTCGTTTCAAGAGCAAAGCTACGACTATGTATATGGCAGTCTTACCGCCAATGGCGACCATGCCGTATTGCAAAACGATCCCGGATTCTACTACCTTAACTATGCATCTTCCTCAGCAGTGAAAGGCGTAGAAGGAGAAAAGACCCGCTCCGCCAAGATGTCCTACTTCGGCCGCGTAGGCTACGACTACAAAGGCCGCTACATGGTGCAAGCCTCGCTGCGTGCCGATGCCGCCGACCTTTCCATCCTGCCCGTCAGCAACCGCTGGGGGTATTTCCCCGCCGTATCGGCCGGCTGGACCATCTCCGAGGAAAACTTCTTCGAACCACTGAAACGCTACGTGCCCAGCCTGAAACTGCGTGGCGGCTGGGGACAAAACGGCAGCCTTGCCGCCCTTTCCGGTTACCCCTACAGCACGGACATGTCCAGCATCGGCATATATCCTTTGGCGAACAGCAGCTCTTATACCTCAGCAGTCGGCCCGTCTTCCTTGGGTAATGACGGACTGAAGTGGGTTACTTTGAAGAAGGCTATCCGGTGTATTACTCCGGGGGTATAAATTTACCGGCGTAGACCCCGAAACAGGCGACCCCACGTTTGCCGACTTAAACAATGACGGTGAAATCACGGATGACGACCGCACTTACATCGGCGATGCCATACCCGACTTCACATACGGCATCACGCTGACTGCGGCATGGAAAGGACTCGACCTCACCGTCTTCGGCAGCGGCTCCTACGGAAACGACATATTCAATGCCACCTACCGCCCCGACTACCAGACGGCCAATGTGATGAAAGAAATCTTCTACGACAATCGTTGGACTACCAGCAATACCACCGGCACTGTGCCCAAGGCAGGAGCCAACAACATGGAAAAATACATCACGTCGGATGCCATGGTATATGACGGTTCCTATTTCAAAATCAAACAAATACAGCTGGGGTACACCCTGCCTAAAACATGGCTGAAAAAAGTCTGCATAGACAACCTGCGCCTCTACTGTTCGTTGGACGACTTCTTTACGTTCACCAAGTATCCGGGATTCGACCCTGAAGCATCCTCCGACTCCACTTCGGGCATGGGCATAGACAAAGGCGGCTATCCCGCCTCCAAAAAGGTTGTTTTCGGCCTTAACGTAACATTCTAAACCACAAATACCGACATTACAATGAAAAACATTATTTCATATATACTTTGCTCCTCGCCCTACTGGCAGGCATAATCACCGCTTGCGAGGATCGTTTGAATATAGAGAAACACGGCAATATGGGCGGCGTAAACGATTATTATCAGACTGATGAAGAAACCGAGGCTGCCGTGGCTGCCATGTACCTGAAATGGCGTACCAACGTTTACGTCAATTGGTGGTACATTCATAATTTCATGGCAGACGACGCCTGGGCAGCCGGAGGTACACACGGCGACAACACCGAACTTGAACAACTTAATGAATTCCGCTTCGACACGTCAAACAGCATAGTGTCTGGGTTGTACTCCGGCCTTTACACCCTCATCTACTACGCCAACCTCATCATTGAGAAAAAAACCCGCCTTCTGAAAGACAACCTCTCCGTTGACAACTCCGGCTGGCAAGTATGCACCACCATCAACCTGCGTATCATGCGCTATGCCGAGGTACTGCTCATGGCCGCCGAGGCCCATTTCCAGGCAGGCAACTCCTCCAAAGCACTGGAATACGTCAACGACATCCGCGAACGGGCACAAGCCCCCACCCTCACCTCCATCACGATGGATGACATCAAGACAGAAAAACGGCTGGAACTGTGCTACGAAAGCTGCCGCTATGAAGACCTCATCCGCTGGGGGGATGCGGAAGAATATCTGGGCGAGCAAGGTGCCGAAATCCCCCAATTCGGCTACTACGCCCAGACGGACGAGGACGGTAACACGCTGACAGACGATGAGGGCAACACCATCTATGAATTCGAACTGCGCTGGCCCTACACCAACAGCACCTACGGATTCAAAGATAAGCATAGATTGCTCCCCATCCCCCTCACCGAAATCGAGGTCAACTCCAACATGGAGCAAAACGAAGGCTGGTAATGCAAATGCCGCCCACAGGCAATTGAAGAATCATCTCTTTCATACCTGAGGAAAAGGGTGTGCCCCAACAAGTAAGGACACTTGGGGGTACACCCTTAATCGCGTGTTATCGCAGCAAGGCCATGATGACAACCTCAAATCAGCCAAAGTGTTTTTTAACATCAATTACACTTCAAGCATCCAATTCATCAATTTGTAAGCATTCCATACTCACCCGGGACGTTCAATCTCCTTTCCATAAAAGCGAAAAAGAAAAGGAGCAGATAAGGAGATGGTAAGGAGGAGGTAAGGAGAAAGACATATCTTGACAAAGGATAACCATGTAATGGGTTTATAATGAGGAGATAAGAATGCTTTTCCAAAGGGTTTTGCAAGAATTTCCGCATTCCCGCGATGTAAAGAAAAAGAAAGTTAAATGCAAAGTACAACAAATACCACGGGCATTCCCCTGCATGCACGTCCCTGCCCTCCCCAATCTGCCAGCCTCCCCCAACCACAAGCCACAAGGTGGAACAAGGCCGGGAGAAGGTACATGGAGAACCTTAAAATAGCCCCCTGCAATTCAGTTATTCTACAATTAATCGAAGAAAAATTTCTTTCTTTTATAAGAAATCCTTTACTTTGTGGTGCTTTACCTGTTTATTAGGGTAAATGTTCTAAAAACCAATTTAATTACATATATTATGCAAATTTCACACATTGAACACCTGGGCATTGCCGTCACAAGTATTGAGGAAGCCCTGCCGTATTATGAAAACGTATTGGGTCTGAAGTGCTACAACATCGAAACCGTAGAAGACCAGAAAGTCAAGACCGCTTTCCTGAAAGTGGGTGAAGTAAAAATCGAATTATTGGAGCCGACGTCGCCGGAGAGCACCATCGCCAAGTTCATCGAAAAGAACGGTGGCAAGGGTGGCATGCACCACTTGGCTTTCGCCATTGAAGACGGTGTGGCCAACGCTCTGGCATACGCTGAGGAAAAGGGCGTGCGCCTCATCGACAAAGCTCCCCGCAAAGGCGCCGAGGGTCTGAACATCGCCTTCCTGCACCCGAAATCCACACTCGGCGTGCTGACCGAACTTTGCGAGAAGCCGGAATGATTTCCGTAAAGGATAACGACGAGAACATCATAATAAACTTCAATAACCAACACATTGATAAGAAAATGAGTAATCAACTTGAAAAAATTAAAGAACTCATTGACCGCCGTGTAGCCGCGCGCCTCGGTGGTGGTGAAAAGGCTATTGCCAAACAACACGATAAAGGCAAGTACACAGCCCGTGAACGCATAGCCATGCTCCTTGACGAAGGAAGTTTCGAGGAAATGGACATGTTTGTAGAGCATCGTTGCACAAACTTCGGCATGGAGAAGAAGCACTATCCGGGCGACGGCGTGGTAACAGGTTGCGGTACGATTGAAGGCCGCCTGGTTTACGTCTTCGCACAAGACTTCACCGTATCGGCAGGTTCGCTTTCCGAAACCATGTCAATGAAGATATGCCACATCATGGACAAAGCCATGAAGATGGGTGCCCCGGTTATCGGCTTGAACGACTCGGGCGGCGCACGCATCCAAGAAGGCATCAACGCCTTGGCAGGATATGCTGAAATCTTCCAGCGCAACATCTTGGCTTCGGGCGTCATTCCCCAGATATCGGGCATCTTCGGCCCCTGCGCAGGCGGTGCCGTTTACTCCCCTGCCCTGACAGACTTCACGCTGATGATGGAAGGCACTTCATACATGTTCCTCACCGGTCCGAAAGTTGTAAAGACCGTTACGGGCGAAGACGTTACCCAGGAGAACCTGGGAGGCGCAAGCGTGCACTCCACCAAGTCGGGCGTAACCCATTTCACGGCTGCCACTGAGGAAGAAGCCTTGACGCTTATCCGCAAGCTCTTGAGCTACATTCCCCAAAACAACTTGGAAGAGCCGCCATACATTGACTGCACCGACCCGATTGACCGCCTGGAAGACTCGTTGAACGAGATTATTCCCGACAACCCCAACAAGCCGTACGACATGTATGAAGTAATCGGCGCCATTGTGGACAACGGTGAGTTCCTCGAAATCCAGAAGGATTATGCCAAGAATATCATCATCGGCTTTGCACGCTTCAACGGCCAGTCGGTAGGCATCGTGGCCAACCAGCCCAAGTTCCTGGCCGGCGTGCTCGACAGCAACGCCTCACGCAAGGGCGCACGTTTCGTGCGTTTCTGCGACGCATTCAACATTCCTATCGTATCCCTCGTAGACGTGCCGGGCTTCTTGCCGGGTACGGGACAAGAGTACAACGGCGTCATCCTGCACGGTGCCAAGTTGCTTTATGCTTACGGCGAAGCTACTGTGCCCAAAGTTACCGTTACGTTGCGCAAGTCTTACGGCGGTTCGCACATCGTGATGAGCTGTAAGCAACTGCGTGGCGACATGAACTACGCATGGCCTACTGCCGAAATCGCCGTAATGGGCGGTGCAGGCGCTGTAGAAGTACTTTATGCCAAGGAAGCCAAAGAGCACGAAAATCCGGCCCAGTTCCTGGCAGAGAAGGAAGCCGAATACACCAAGCTGTTTGCCAACCCCTACAATGCAGCCAAGTATGGCTATATAGACGATGTCATCGAACCGCGCAACACGCGTTTCCGCATCATCCGCGCCCTGCAACAGTTGCAAACCAAGAAGTTGACGAATCCCGCAAAGAAACACGGCAACATTCCTTTGTAACCCAATACCCTTCACATTAAAACGAAAATGATTATGAACAAAGTAAAAATTGGGATATTCTTTTCACTCGTGCTGGGTATGGGATTGTTTTCTTCGTGCGGAAGCGATGAGGGAAACAGCAAGTTGCTCTTGAACGAAGTGCTTGTAAACAACCAAAGCAACTTCCAAGACGACTACGGCATACACAGCCCGTGGATTGAAATATTCAACAAATCGTATGGTACTGCCGACCTTGCCGGCTGCTACCTGAGGCACAGCAGCCAGCCGGGCGACACTGCATCGTACTTCATTCCCAAAGGGGATGTTTTGACGAAAATCAACCCGCGCCAGCACGCCTTGTTCTGGGCAGACGGACTGCCTAACCGTGGAACTTTCCACACTAACTTCCGCTTGGAGCCCAATGTGGACAACTGGATAGGCCTTTATGACTCGGGCAAAAAACTGTTGGACCAGATTGTAGTCCCGGCAGCACAACTGCAAGCCGACCATTCTTACGCACGTGTGGACGATGCCGCCCCGGAATGGGAAGTGAAAGACGAATCGGCGGAGAAATACGTTACCCCCAGCACCAACAACAAGACGCTGGACAAGAACGTGAAGATGGAAAAGTTCGAACTGCACGACAGCGTCGGTATAGGCATGTCCATCACTGCCATGTTGGTAGTATTCTTCGGGCTTATCCTGCTCTATGTTTCATTTAAGTTCATCGGCAAGGCATCTGTAGCCATGAGCCGTAAGAACGCCATGAAGGCCAAGGGCATCACGGACAAGAGCGAAGCCAAGGAGAAAGGCCTCGGCCAGGCTCCGGGCGAAGTATTTGCCGCCATCTCCATGGCCCTGCACGAAATGCAAAGCGACGTGCACGACGTGGAAGAGACGGTACTTACCATTACGCGCGTAAAACGCAGCTATTCACCGTGGAGTTCCAAGATTTACACATTGCGAGAGATTCCGCATAAGAAGTAAAACATACCCTAAAATTTATAGAACAAATGAAAGAATATAAATACAAAATCAATGGCAATGTTTACAATGTTGTTATCGGAGATATTGAAGGAAACATTGCCCATGTGGAGGTAAACGGCACCCCCTACAATGTAGAAATGGAAAATGCGCCCAAACCCAAGACTACTGTCATCAAACCGGTAGTACGCCAGGCATCGACCACACCGGGAGCACCTGCCGCCCAGGTAACCAAACCTGCACCGGCATCCGGCGGCAAGTCGGGCGTGAGATCACCGCTGCCCGGTACCATTCTTGACATCAAGGTGAAAGTGGGCGACGTGGTAAAGAAGGGCCAAACCATCATTATCCTCGAAGCCATGAAGATGGAAAACAACATCAACGCCGACCGCGATGGCAAGGTTACCGCTATCAATGTCAGCAAGGGAGATTCTATTCTTGAAGGTACTGACCTCGTAATTATTGAATAGTATGGGAGAATTTATTAGTTTTTTAGGAAGCAACCTATCCGACTTCTGGACATATACAGGCTTTGCCAACGCTACGCCGGGGCACCTGATTATGATCCTGGTAGGTTTGTTCTTCATTTATCTGGCTATCTCAAAGGAATTCGAGCCGATGTTGCTGATACCTATCGGCTTCGGTATCCTTGTGGGAAATATCCCCTTCAACATGGAGGCCGGCTTGCAGGTCGGCATCTATGAACAAGGGTCTGTGCTCAACATCTTATACCAAGGTGTAACTTCCGGCTGGTACCCGCCACTTATCTTCTTGGGCATCGGTGCCATGACGGACTTCTCGGCACTTATCTCCAATCCTAAGCTGATGTTGATTGGAGCTGCTGCCCAGTTCGGTATTTTCGGCGCATACATGATTGCCCTCCAATGGGGATTCGACCCGATGCAGGCTGCCGCTATCGGTATTATCGGTGGTGCGGATGGTCCTACGGCTATCTTCCTGTCATCTAAGCTTGCCCCGAACTTGATGGGCGCCATTGCCGTGTCAGCCTATTCATACATGGCCTTGGTTCCGGTTATCCAACCGCCGGTAATGCGTTTGCTCACCACCAAGCACGAGCGCCTTATCCGCATGAAACCGCCTCGCGTGGTTTCGCACACGGAAAAGGTTATCTTCCCCATCCTGGGCTTGCTGCTCACCTGCTTCCTGGTACCTTCCGGCTTACCTTTGCTGGGCATGCTGTTCTTCGGCAACCTGCTGAAGGAGAGTGGCGTTACCCGTCGTCTGGCAAACACCGCCAGCGGTCCGCTGATTGATACCATCACCATGTTGCTGGGCTTGACGGTAGGTGCCTCTACACAGGCTTCGGAATTCTTGACTTTCGACTCCATCAAGATTTTCGGCCTCGGCGCCTTGTCATTCATCATTGCCACGGCTTCGGGTGTAGCTTTCGTGAAGTTCTTCAACCTGTTCTTGAAGAAGGACAACAAGATTAACCCGCTCATCGGTAATGCCGGCGTATCGGCCGTCCCCGACTCGGCACGTATCTCGCAAATCGTCGGTTTGGAATATGACCCGACCAACTATCTGCTGATGCATGCCATGGGTCCGAACGTGGCTGGTGTTATCGGTTCGGCCATCGCCGCCGGTATCTTGCTGGGATTCTTGGTATAATAGAATAGGGAAAAAACTATCTGATAGGAAAAGAGGGTGCATCCCCGTTTATTCGGGATACACTCTCTTTTTTACTCTTAATACATACGATAACTATCTGTCAAACAACTTATAAAAATCACTTATGAAGAAGAACATCCTATCCGCTGTCATGCTTGGACTGTTGTGTATCGGCCCGCTACAAGCCCAAGAACTCTTCTTGAACCCTATGCCACAGGAATACGCCATCAATCAAGACGGCATAGATATCCCTGCGCAATACCGCATGCTGGCGGACGATAATGATGCACTCTCTCCAGCCATCGGCCTGCTGGAAAGAGTGATGCCCGGTGAAAACGAGGAAGCCTCGTTCCGTGTCTGCATCGGCATTAAAGGCGACAAAAACATCAAGAAATACGCCCGCCACATTCCCGCGAAAGCAGAAGGTTATTATCTGAAGATAGACAAAGAAAGTATCACCATAGCCGCCAACGATGCCCGGGGCGCCTACTACGGAGTGCAAACTTTAGCACAACTTCTGGCTTTGCCACAATTACCCCTGATAGAAATCACCGATTACCCCGACATTCCTTACCGGGGCGTGGTAGAAGGTTTTTACGGCACGCCTTGGAGTCATGAAGCGCGCCTAAGCCAACTTGACTTCTACGGCCGCAACAAGATGAACACTTACATTTACGGTCCCAAGGACGACCCTTACCACCGCACGCCCCATTGGCGCAAGCCTTATCCGGAAAAAGAAGCCGCCCAACTCCGGGAGCTGGTGGAGAAGGCCAAAGAAAACAACGTCATTTTCTACTGGGCCATCCATCCGGGACAAGACATCAAGTGGAATGAGGAAGACCGCCAAAATCTGCTGGATAAGTTTGAAAGCATGTACCAACTGGGTGTACGGGGTTTTGCCGTGTTTTTCGATGACATCAGCGGGGAAGGTACCCAAGCCGACAAGCAAGCGGAATTGTTGAACTACCTGGATGACTACTTCGTTAAAGTGAAAGGTGACGTGGCTCCCCTCATCCTGTGCCCCACGGAGTACAACAAGGCTTGGAGCAATGTAGCAGGCGGATACCTTACCACGCTGGGGAACAAGCTGAATGCCGGCATACAAATCATGTGGACGGGTGATGACGTGGTGGCCAGTATCGACCATCCGACCTTTGAATTTATCAACCCCTTGATAAAACGGAAAGCCTACATCTGGTGGAATTATCCTGTGTCTGATTTCGTGCAAGACCACTTGCTCATGGGTGCCGTCTACGGCAATGCCACGGATATCCAAGACGATGCCATCGCCTTTGTATCCAACCCCATGGAACATGCCGAAGCCTCAAAAATAGCCCTGTACGGTATTGCCGCATATACTTGGAACATGGATGACTACGACCCGCAACAAGTGTGGGAAAAAGCCATCTGCGACCTGATGCCGGCCCATGCACCATATTTGAGGACCTTTGCCATCCACAATGCAGATTTAGGCCCTAACCGTTATAACTTCCGCAGGGATGAGTCGGAAAATATCCGTCCCGCACTTGAAGTACTCCTCCAAAGCTACAAAGAAGGAAAGATGCCGGACGAAAAGACCTTCCGTCAAGTGGAAAAAGAATGCCACGACATTTGCACAGCCTCCGACCGCTTATTGACTGCTGACGAAAATCCCATGCTGATAAATGAAATAGCCCCTTGGCTCATTCGCTTCAAAGTACTCGGAATGTTTGGAAAAGAGGTCCTCAATGTTTTACAGAAACAAGACCTCGGGCAAACAAAAGAGGCCGGCGAAGCTTACCTGCAAGCCCAGGCTTGGCACTCCTACTTACAGTGGACGGACAAACTGCTTAACCAACAAGCCCAACAACCGGGCGCTGAATGTGGAAGCAAAGTGTTGTTGCCCGCCCTTGAGGCCTTATTCGAAGTAGCGGCATCCCGCCAAGAAAAGATTGAATAAATGGCATAAGACTTTAAAACAAAGCGGAGATAGAATCTGAATCCAATCCTATCTCCGCTTTTGTTTACATGTTATCCTCCCCACTCTTTTGAAGGAAGATAAATGTACTTTTACCGATAATCCTCGTCTACCATCATGATGACTTCCCCATTCAACAGACCAGTCAGATAATGCTCGCGCACCCAAACATTTTCCAAATATTTGGTCTCGCCCGCGCCATAATTCAACACCAGGCACTCTTTGGCGTTATCTTTCCACTGCCAGGTAAAGTCGCGCGTCTCTGTATTGGTAGTAGCCGTATTAGCGTTAAACTCCATCTTTATTTCCTGACCAGAGTTACCTTTGCGCACAAATTTCAACTTATGTGTATAGGTAATGTTGTCTATCACCGTCTCTTGCATCCAAGTGCGGCATAACTTGTCATCCAATGAAGGAGTATCCTCATCGTCGCCACATGAACACAAGGAAAGAGTCATGATACATAGCAGACATATCTTCAAATAATCCAATACTTTCATCTCACTATTCCTATTAAAAAGTTACTTGCCGAGCTTTTCCTCTATCCATTCCCTTGCATTCACAAAGGCCTCTATCCACGGAGTCACTTGGTCAGTATGCAGGCGTCCTGCCGGGTAATAGGCATTCTGCCATGGGAAAATGGCACGCTCCAAGTGGGGCATGATGGCAAGATGACGTCCGTCGGCACTGGCTATAGCCGCAGTAGAGAAATCTGAACCATTAGGATTGCCCGGATATTCATCGTAGGTGTACTTCGCTACAATATGATAGTGGTCTTCATCATAAGGCAGGGAGAACTTGCCTTCGCCATGAGCTACCCAGATGCCCAGTTTGCTTCCGCTAAGCGAGCCGAACATTACACTACGGTTAGTCGGTATGGTCACGCCCAAGAAGCGGCTTTCAAATTTATGGGAATCATTGTGGAGCATGTGGCCATGTACTTCGTCTTCCGGCGTAATAAGGTTCAACTCCATCATCAGCTGGCATCCGTTACATACACCCAATGACAGAGTATCCTCGCGGGCATAGAATTTGGTAAGGGCTTCCTTAGCTTTCGGATTGAAAAGGAATGCGCCTGCCCATCCCTTGGCCGAGCCAAGCACGTCGGAATTGGAAAAGCCGCCACAAAAGACTATCATATTGACATCTTCCAGCGTCTCACGTCCGCTAACCAAGTCTGTCATTGTCACATCTTTCACATCGAAACCTGCCAAGTAAAGCGAATAAGCCATTTCACGTTCTCCATTAGTACCTTTCTCACGGATAATGGCGGCACGAATACCTGTAGGAGTACGGCGTTCAGGGCTGATGCCATATTGGGAAAGCTTGCCGGTGAAGCCAGGCAAGAAAGCCAAGTCCATGGGTTGCATCTTGTAATTTTCAAAACGCTTCTTGGCACAACCGTTCATGGACTGCTTGCGGTCGAGCAAGTAGGAAGTAGAATACCACACATCGCGCAGATAATCAATACCAAATTGGTAAGTCGCGTCATCCTTGGAAATCAGGATATGACGTTCGTCAACAGGTTTGCCCAATTTGATGTAACCGATACCTGCATCCTCCAAGATATGCTTTACCTCCGCCTTATGCTTGTCACTCACTTGGATGACAACACCCGGATTTTCGGCAAACAATATCTTGACAAGGTCATGCTCCTTTATTTTGTCCAAACTGATTTCCATGCCACCTTCCATGTTGGAGAAGCACATTTCGAGCAAAGTAGTGATAAGGCCTCCGGCAGAAATATCATGTCCTGCCAGGATAAGCCCTTTGTTCACCAACTCCTGAATGGCAAGGAAAGCATCGCGGAAGTACTCGGGGTTTTGCACTGTAGGCACCTCATCGCCCACCTTGCCCAACGATTGAGCAAAAGCCGAGCCACCCAACTTCAAGGCATCGAAACTAAAATCTATATGATAAAGTGTACTCTTGGAGTCGTTCACCAATACTTGGGATACGACCTTTTTTACATCCGAGACTTCACCTCCGGCCGATACGATGACCGTACCCGGCGCAATGACCTTACTCCCATCCGGATATTTTTGAGTCATGGACAAAGAGTCTTTACCGGTAGGCACATTGATTTGCAGGGCGCAACAGAAATCGCTCAGTGCCTTTACAGCTTTATAAAGACGGGCGTCTTCACCTTCCTGCGAACGGCACGGCCACATCCAGTTGGCGGAAAGCGACACACTATCCAGTCCTTCGGCAAGAGGTGCCCACACCAGATTGGTCAATGCCTCACTTACTGACAATACCGAACCGGCCTCGGGATTTGCCAAAGCCGCTTGGGGAGCATGTCCCAACGAAGTGGCAATACCTTTCTCGCCACGGTAATCCAAAGCTACCACACCACAATCACTCAAAGGCAACTGAAGCTCGCCCAGACATTGCTGGCGGGCTATCTTCCCCGTCACGGAGCGGTCGACTTTGTTGGTCAACCAATCTTTGCAGGCTACCGCTTCGAGTTGAAGCACGTTAGCCAAATACTCATCAAGCTTAGTAGGGTCATAGTTTGGCATTTCATAGTGGCGCTCTACAGTCTTGTCCACCATATACGTCTTGGGCGATGAACCGAACATCTGGCTGACAGCCAAGTCAAAGGGACGTACCCCATCAGTTTGCTCGAAGGCAAAACGATGGTCGCCCGTAGTTTCGCCTACCACATACATCGGGGCACGCTCACGCTCGGCAATCTTTGCCACATGTTCAATGGCTTCTTCCTTGATAAGAAGTCCCATGCGCTCTTGGCTTTCATTGGCTATGATTTCCTTCGCAGAGAGTGTCTTGTCGCCTATGGGAAGTTTGCCCATGTCTATCAGTCCTCCACAATCTTCCACCAGTTCGGAAAGGCAATTGACGTGTCCTGCCGAGCCATGATCGTGGATGGAAACTACCGGGTTGACATCTTCCTCGCAAAGGGCACGCACCACGTTATAGGCACGCTTCTGCATCTCGGCATTGGCACGTTGCACGGCATTCAGCTCGATGCCGCTGCTATAGCGTCCCGTGTCGACAGAAGATACAGAACCTCCGCCCAAACCGATGCGGTAATTATCGCCACCCATCACTACTATTTTGTTTCCGGCTTCAGGTTTACCCTTCAGGCAATCGCGTTCAGTACCATAACCTACGCCTCCGGCCAACATGATGACTTTATCGTAGCCGTAAACTTCGTCTTTTTCTTTATGCTCGAAGGTAAGCACCGAACCGCAGATAAGGGGCTGACCAAATTTGTTTCCGAAATCGCTGGCACCGTTGGATGCCTTGATAAGGATTTGCTCAGGTGTCTGGTAAAGCCATTTGCGCACGGGCAACACTTGTTCCCATTCACGCCCTTCGTCGGTACGCGGATAAGAAGTCATGTAAACCGCCGTACCTGCTATGGGCCATGAGCCTTTGCCACCCCCCATACGGTCGCGAATCTCACCTCCCGTGCCGGTAGATGCGCCGTTGAAAGGCTCTACGGTGGTGGGGAAGTTGTGCGTCTCGGCTTTGAGCGAGATGACACTCTTGATGTCTTTTATCTGAAAGTAATCGGGTTTCGAGTGGTCGGCCGGGGCAAATTGTTCGATGACAGGACCTTCAGCAAAGGCCACATTGTCTTTATATGCCGATATGATTTTGTTGGGATTCTCTTGGGTGGTTTTCTTTATCATCTGGAAAAGGGAGGATTCCTGCTCTACCCCGTCGATGATGAAAGTGCCGCCGAATATCTTATGGCGGCAATGTTCAGAGTTAATCTGCGCAAAGCCAAAGACCTCGCTATCGGTAAGCGGGCGGCCCAGGTCTTTCTCTACTTTCTTAAGGTACTCTATTTCTTCCTTACTCAACGCCAAGCCTTCCTGCTCGTTGTAAGCCTCGAGGTCTTCCACGTGAATGATGGGTTCGGGGTGGCGGTTGGTAGTAAATACCTGCTGGTCGAGCCCACGATACATGCGCTGGAGCATGGGGTCGTACTCGGCATTTTCATCTTTCACGGGGAAGTATTCTTCAATGCGAAGGATGCCCGTGAGTCCCATGTTTTGGGTAATCTCCACGGCATTGGTGCTCCACGGGGTAATCATCTCGCGCCGCGGCCCCACGAAATAGCCTTTCAGGTTTTCTTCACTCTCGGAAACAGCTTCTCCGAACAACCAGCACAGTTTCCCGCACTCAGCTTGCCCCAGCGAACAGTCACTATCTACGGCAATTACGCTTTGGGTTGGGGTTCTGAAAAAAGAAATCATACGTTTTATCTGTTTACTTATATATAGACAAAAAACATTGCCGTCCTTCCGCCCAGCAAAAGCATTGCCATTGCAAAGGAAAGGCATGGGCAATCTTTTGCAAAGATAGTGCAATATCTCTTTCCGGTAAAGCTATCGGCGGCATTTCTTTGAATTTTCCTAAAGAAATGCGATATTTGCAGCCATGATTCAAATTGAGACCATAGTTAACATCCTGTGGAAAGGATTCATCATCGGCGTCATCGTGTCGGCGCCACTGGGTCCCGTGGGTGTACTCTGCATCCAACGCACGCTGAACAAAGGCCGGTGGTACGGATTTGTGACGGGTGTGGGCGCAGCCATGAGTGACATCTGCTATGCGTTGCTCACGGGCTACGGCATGAGTTTCGTATTCGACTATGTGAACAAGAACATCTTCTACCTGCAACTGATAGGTAGCATCATGCTGTTCGCCTTCGGCATATACACGTTCCGCAGCAACCCGGTGAAGTCCCTCCGTCCGCCTTCAGGCAAGAAAGGGACATACCTCCACAACCTTGTGACGGCTTTCTTCGTCACCCTTTCCAATCCGCTCATCATCTTCCTGTTCATAGGCTTGTTTGCCCGCTTTTCCTTTGCAGGCAACGGGGCCTTGGTCAGCGAAACCGTATTGGGCTACCTGGCCATCATCCTGGGCGCCTTATCATGGTGGTTTGGCATCACGTACTTCGTCAACAAGGTACGGGCGCACTTCAACCTGCGCGGCATCTGGATAGTAAACCGCATCATCGGCAGCGTGGTGGCCATCGTGTCCCTGGTAGGACTGGCATTCACATTGATGGGAGAATCACTTTATTAGAGGATATGAAGATAGCGCAACAGTTAAAGGAAAAGAACATCGCCGAATACCTTATATATATGTGGCAGGTGGAGGACCTGATGCGTGCCAACGGATGCGACATCGACCGCATCCGGCAAGCCATCATCAACCAGTACCCCGAGGAAGACCGCCCGGCACTGGAGGAATGGTACACCAACCTGTGCAGCATGATGCACGCCGAAGGTGTGGTAGAGAAAGGGCACCTGCAAATCAACCGCAACGTGCTGCAAAACCTCACCGAACTGCACGGTGCCCTGCTCGCGTCCACCCGCTACCCTTTCTACAACGCCGCCTACTTCAAGGCACTGCCTTTCATCGTGGAGCTGCGCCAGCGGAACGGGCACAAGGACGAGCCCGAACTGGAAACCTGCTTCGAAGCCCTGTACGGCGTGCTGCTGCTCCGCCTCCAGAAGCGGGACATCAGCCCGGGCACCGCCAAAGCCATGGAAGCCATCAGCAGCTTCATGTCCCTGCTGGCCAACTATTACGACAAGGACAGAAAAGGAGAATTAAAATTAGACGACTGATATGAACATACTGATAACCGGTGCCAACGGTCAACTTGGCAATGAAATGCGGGTGCTCTCCGCCGGACATCCCGAGCATACCTGCTTCTTCACCGACGTGCAGGAGCTGGACATCTGCGACGCCCAAGGCGTGAAGGCATTCGTGAGAGACCACCACATCGATGTGATAGTAAACTGCGCCGCCTATACCGCCGTGGACAAAGCGGAGGACAACGCCGACCTGTGCGACCGCCTAAACCACCTCGCCCCCGGAAATCTGTCCGAGGCCGCCCAGGCCGTAGGAGCAGCGCTGGTGCAAATTTCCACCGACTACGTGTTCGACGGCACGGCGCACACGCCCTACACCGAAGATGCCCCCACCTGCCCCACGTCCGTCTACGGGCGCACCAAGCTGGCAGGCGAGCAACTGGCCCTGGCACAGTGCAGCCGCACCATGATTATCCGCACCGCCTGGCTCTACTCCACCTTCGGCAACAACTTCGTGAAGACCATGCTCCGCCTGGGGCGCGAACGCGACCGCCTCGGCGTGGTGTTCGACCAGATAGGTACCCCCACCTACGCCGCCGACCTGGCCGCCGCCATCTTCACTGCCATCGGGCAAGGCATCCGCCCCGGCATCTACCACTTCAGCAACGAAGGCGTCTGCTCGTGGTACGACTTCACCCTGGCCATCCACCGTCTGGCAGGCATCAACACGTGCACGGTGTCGCCCCTGCACACGGACGAGTATCCCGCCAAGGCGCCCCGCCCGCACTACTCCGTGCTCGACAAGACGAAACTGAAGCAGACCTACGGCATCACCATCCCCCATTGGGAAGAAAGCTTGGCGCAGTGCATCCGCCGGATGGAACAGCAGTAAAACAAAATAACGACACCAAGACAGAAAAGACAGAGTTATGGCAACCAACCCTGAAATAGAACGCAGACGCACCTTCGCCATCGTGGCGCACCCCGATGCGGGTAAGACCTCGCTGACCGAAAAATTCCTCCTCTTCGGCGGACAGATACAAGTGGCCGGAGCCGTAAAAAGCAACAAGATAAAGAAGACCGCCACCAGCGACTGGATGGACATCGAGAAGCAGCGCGGCATCTCCGTCACCACCTCCGTGATGGAATTCGATTACAAAGACTACAAGGTGAACATCCTCGACACCCCCGGCCACCAGGACTTCGCCGAAGACACCTACCGCACGCTGACCGCCGTAGACAGCGTCATCATCGTGGTGGACGGCGCCAAGGGCGTGGAAACGCAGACCCGCAAGCTGATGGAAGTGTGCCGCATGCGCAACACCCCCGTCATCATCTTCGTCAACAAGATGGACCGCGAGGCCAAAGACCCCTTCGACCTCATGGACGAGCTGGAGGCCGAACTCGCCATCCACGTGCGTCCCCTGACGTGGCCCATCGAAAGCGGCCCCCGCTTCAAGGGCGTGTACAACCTCTACGAGCACAACCTCAACCTCTTCCAACCCTCCAAGCAGGTGGTGACCGAAAAGGTGGAGGTGGACATCCACACCGCGGAACTGGACAACCGCATCGGCAAGGATTTGGCCGACAAACTGCGCGGCGAACTGGAACTGATAGAAGGCGTCTACCCCGAGTTCAACGTGGACGAGTACCTCAAGGGCGCAGTGGCCCCCGTGTTCTTCGGCTCGGCGCTGAACAACTTCGGCGTGGAAGAGCTGCTCAACACCTTCGTCGAGATAGCCCCCAGCCCCCGCCCCGTCAAGGCGGAAGAACGCGAAGTGATGCCCGACGAGCCCAAGTTCACCGGCTTCATCTTCAAGATAACGGCCAACATCGACCCCAACCACCGCTCGTGCATCGCCTTCTGCAAAGTCTGCTCCGGCAAGTTCTCTCGGGGAGTGCCCTACTACCACGTGCGCCACGACAAAACCCTGCGCTTCTCCAGCCCCACCCAGTTCATGGCACAGCGCAAGACCACCGTGGACGAGGCTTGGGCGGGCGACATTATCGGCCTGCCGGACAACGGCACGTTCAAGATAGGCGACACCCTCACCGAGGGCGAACACCTGCACTTCCGCGGCCTGCCCAGCTTCTCGCCGGAGATGTTCAAGTACATCGAGAACGCCGACCCCATGAAGCAGAAGCAACTGGCCAAGGGCATCGACCAGCTGATGGACGAAGGCGTGGCGCAGTTGTTCGTCAACCAATTCAACGGGCGCAAGATTATCGGCACTGTGGGCCAGTTGCAGTTCGAAGTCATCCAGTACCGCCTGGAGCACGAATACAACGCCAAGTGTCGCTGGGAACCCGTCAGCCTCTACAAAGCCTGCTGGATAGAGAGCGACGACCCCCAGGAACTGGAAGCCTTCAAGAAGCGCAAGTACCAGTACATGGCCAAGGACCGCGAGGGGCGCGACGTCTTCCTCGCCGACTCGGGCTACGTGCTCCAGATGGCACAGACGGACTTCAAGCACATCCGCTTCCACTTCACCAGCGAATTCTGACCGCAGACAGAGGAAAGCAGTCCAATATAACCAGCAAAGAGGAAATACAGGACAGCTTTCCTCCTTTATCTTGACGAATGCTTGGCAAAAAATGTTTTCCTTTGCGATTCGCAAAAGGAAAAACATTATGAATGCAACAGATAGCGACAAGAAAAACTTGGAAGCAGCAGCGACCTATTACGATGACCTCATCGTATTTATTGACAACGTGCAAACTTTAAAAACGGCAAGCACGGGAAAACCCAGCGGATATGCCGCCATCCTTTGCACACAAGGACAGGCCGATGTAAACATCGATAACAAGCCCCACCAAGTGAAAGCGGGCGACTTGTTCATCTGCCAGCCCAACTTGTTTATCGAAAAGTTTACGATGGACAGCGACTTCCAATGCCGTGTCATAGGCATGTCCCTGCAATACGTCAAACAAATCAACATCGTCAGCGGGAACATTTGGGACATCAAACTGTTTTTCGACCAGACCCCCATCATCCACCTGCAACCCGAGGAAGTAACCATTTTCTGCCAATACTACGACTTGCTGGTGTCCAAACTGACCGGACAACATATCAAATACCACAAAGAACTGATGGAAACACTCCTGAAAGCGTTCTCCTACGAACTTAGGAGTGTGCTCGAACGGGTGATAAGCGTCAAGCCCCCCACCTACACTTCGGGGCAGCACATCTTCAAGGAGTTTCTCGAGCTGCTTTCCACTTCCACGCCCAGGCCCCGCACGGTGTCTTACTACTCCGACCGCCTGTGCATCACGCCTAAATACCTCTCCGCCGTATGCAAAGAAGCAAGCGGGAAAACAGCTTCCGAGCTCATCAACCAGTATGTAGTAAAAGACATCGTCTACCTGCTCCACCGGCCGGACAAAAGCATCAAAGACATTGCTTTCGAACTGGACTTCCCCAACCTTTCCTTCTTCGGGAAATACGTCAAGAAACATCTGGGCATGTCGCCCAAAATGTACAGGCAGAAAAAGGATAAGTTAGGAATTGATGATTAGCGGTTAGTGATTAGTGATTAGTGGTTAATACAAAGCAAACTGAATGCTTAGTACGGAATTAATCACTAATCACTAACCGCTAATCATTAATCCCTAACCATCCCCCTATTGTAGTATCTGATGATAAGCCAGATGGCTGCCAACATCAGTACCGTGCATATCAATGAACCCTCGAAACCGAACGGGCCTCCGTTCAACAGTGCGCTGCCCGCTGATGTGTCCAGTGTGAGCAGGCTTTCCCCGAAGGCGTTGCCACTCACTTCAAAACCCAGCACGGGGCCTTGAAGCCAATTCCAAAACCAGTGCAAGGCAATGGCAAACCACAGATTCCGTGTATAGATGTATGCCGACCCCAGCAAAATGCCTGCCAGCAACAGGTTGATGAATGGTAAGGCGGTAAATCCGGGATTGGCGAGATGCAGGGCGGAGAATACTGCCGATGACAGTACCAACGCTGCGAACTTGTTAATCCCTGCATCTATCATGCGCCCCAACAGGAAGCCACGGCACATGCCTTCCTCGAACACCGCCACGGTGAAGAAAAACACCAATGTCTGGAGCAAGGCCGGAAGATGCACGCTTGCATCCGTCACCTTTGCGCCTCCTAAAAGGAGTACCGTAAGGAACCCGATGGCGTAAAGCCCTCCGGCTACGCCTATGCCGGCCCATAACTCACGTGCATGTCCTTTGAGAGCCAGTCCTATTCCCTGCGGGGAAGCGTCCGGAAACACCCGTTTATGCACACGTGCCACTATCCACAGGCCTGCAAGGCATCCTATGGCTGACGCTGTTTCCGCCAGCAGGGTGAAGCGGCTGTCCAAGCCCGTGTCGTGGGTGTCGATGTGAAGTATGGCTGAAAGCAATCCTGCCGCAAGATACAGGATGCCGCTTACCACACACATTATCGTCAAAAATATCAGAACCTCTATTATCAGCCACCCCATGCGCTTCTTGCGGGAGGGAACAGCGGAGGGCGAGGCGTCCGTCTTTACTGCATTGTCCACGTTTTTTAGTGATTAGTGGTTAGTGATGAGTGATTAATAAGTGGTTAGTGGTTAGTGATGAGTGATTAAGCGGGAAAAAACCGGATGCCTCTCACAAATTAATCACTAACCCCTAACCGCTAACTACCGTTCTTCCGCAAACATCGGGTCCCAGGCAGGCAAGAGCACCGGCTCCTGTTCGAATATCTTCAATACCTTGGCCGGCACATACTTCGTTTCCAGTACCAGACGGAACATGTATTCGTCAAACCAACGGTCGGTCATGATAAGATGTCCCTTGTAACCGTATGAGGGTCCCCAACTGTTTTCCACCATCCATTTCACCGGTTTCCCGTTTTCATCCAGGTCCACCGCCATCAAGGTCATGGCATGGGCAGACAGGCTGGAGAAGGTCTGGATACGTTGCTTTTTATCCATGCCAAAGGTAGTGCCCAGCAACGAGCCGTAGTCATAGATGTCCACATCCAGCAATCCCCGTTGGGCATCCAGTTGCGTCACGTCGCTCGAAAAATACATCCGCGTATTGTCTTTCAGCGAGGCAATGGCCATCTGCTTGATGTCCTCCACCGGCAGGTTCACATAGCGCCAGTTTTTCCCGTCATAGCGGTGGCGGTCGTAAGCTATCTCATAGCATTTGTAATATTCGCGCGTAGGGTCGTTCATCACCATCACATAATTGGTGAGCAACTGGGTATCGCCATATTTCTCCAGGAAAGTTTGCGGAGTGTGGTGCTCCACTTCCACCCGCTTGCCCTGGGCATCCTTGCGCACATAGTCAAACGAGGTAGGCGGAACGCCCAGATTCAGCACCAGCATGCGGTACACGGTGCCCAGCATTTCGGTTTTCATGCTTTCCAGCTCACTTTCTTTCGCGCCCTTCGCCACTTTCTCCCGCAAAGCCAGGCCGTATTCCTTAAGCTTGAGCCCTATCAGCGAAGACATCTGGCTGGTGTGGTCGCTGCTGTACGTTTCCGGCATTGCTTCCTTGGGCACCAGGCCATATTTGCTTACGATGTCTGCCACGCCAGTAAAGGTTCCCCCGTCGCTCAGCGGATGCTTGAACAGCCATTCCACGGTCTGGTCGGTCATGGGCTTGTCCGCCGTGTCGATAATGCCCTGCAAAAACAGGTTGGCTTTCTCCAGCTGGTCCCAGAAGAACGAGTAAGCCTGCGAGAACTCCAGCCCGGGCAGGTCATAGCGCGCAATAGCCTCGGCACGCATGATGTTCAACCCCGTGAAAAGCCAGCAACGTCCGGAAGACTGCTGGTCGGTAATGCCTTTCGACTTCACCACGATAGAAAACTCCGTATCTACTGCCGTCTGTTTTTCCTGGTTCAGTGCCAGCGACTTAATGCTGTTCGCCCCAATGGCATTGCGGATGGCCTTGTCGGAAGCGGTATTCCGGTAACTTTGCTGGATTTGTTTCAGCATATCTTCGCTGATTCCTCCTTTGTTGTCCTGCGCCTGCAAGGCCAAGGCAGCCCCCAGAAGAACGAGTGATAAAAACTGTTTTTTCATGTACCTATATAAATTTATGGATTATTGAAATAGCAGACAAAAATAAAGCCATTTTTTGGATTTTTAGTAACCCCTTTACATTTATTATCAATCCTCCAGGGAATTTCCCGCGCAAAACCCGTTCCTTTGCAACATATTTACATTACCGCATGAAGAAAATCTTATTAAGCATCCTGGCATGCATCCTGGTAGCGACCGGCCTGCAAGCCCAAGAACCTATAGCCGAGGCAGCTGTGCAAGACTCTGCCGTCACCTTAAGCCCCAAAGAACTTCGCAAGCTGCGGGTAGCCCGGCGCAACCTGCACTACAACATACTGGGTGGCCCCAGCTACTCGCCCGATTTCGGCCTGCTGATAGGCGGAAGCGCACTGATGACTTTCAGCATGCAGCCCAAGGACAGCACTTTGCAACGTTCGGTAGTCCCCGTCAACATCGCTTTCATTTTCGAGGGCGGCATCAACCTGTTCTCCAAACCCCAATTGTTTTTCAAGCACGACCGTTTCCGCATCTTCGGGAAATTCAGCTACATCAATACCATGGAAAACTATTACGGCGTAGGCTACAACACCAACCGCGACTACGTGCGGAGCGATACCACCAGCCAATACCGTTATAGCGGCGTGCAAATCAACCCCTGGTTCCTGTTCCGCCTGGGCAGGAGCAACTTCTTTGCCGGCCCGCAAATAGACATCAAGTACGACCACTTCACCAAGCCTGCCAAATACCTGCCCGAAGACCCCTCATACATAGCTGCGGGCGGCGACGCCAAGGGATATAAGGATTTCAGCGCCGGCATCGGCTTCCTGTTGACCTACGACAGCCGCGACGTTCCCTCCAACGCCTACAACGGCTTGTACCTGGATTTCCGGGGCATGATGTACAACAAGATTTTCGGAAGCGACAAGAACTTCTACCGCCTGGAGCTGGACTACCGCCAATACAAGTCGGTGGGCAAGCGCAAAGTCATTGCCTGGACCGTACAGTCCAAGAACGTGTTCGGCAAAGATATCCCCTTGACGCAATATTCCCTGACCGGCACCCCCTTCGACCTGCGCGGCTATTACCAGGGGCAATACCGCGACAAGTCCTCGCACATCGTCCTGGCAGAATACCGGCAGATGTTCAATACCGACAAAGAAAACTGGCTGAAGCGCGTCATCAGCCACCTGGGGTTTGCCGCGTGGGCAGGGTGCGGCTTCATGGGACCCAACCCGGCAAAGATTGAAGGCGTGCTGCCCAACTACGGCGTAGGGCTCCGCATCGAAATCCAGCCCCGCATGAACGTCCGCCTCGACCTCGGCAAAAACACCGTCAACAACCAGACCTTGTTCTACTTCAACATCACGGAAGCATTCTAAACAATGGACAATTGACAATTGACAATGGACAATTGACAATGAACAATGAACAATGGACAATTAGCAATTAATAATTAATGATAAAGTTGCAGTGCGCATTGTCAATTGTCAATTGTCCATTGTTAATTGTAAAGTGATATGAAAAAAGAACCTACTTTCCAGACGTACACCGAGCGGCTGATTGACAGCCTCATTGCCGCACGCCGCGAGGGTACAGCCCACATCTACCGCAGCATGCTGCGGCGTGTGGAAGATTTTGCGGGAACGGAACGCGACTTGCGCTTCCGGCACATCACGCCCGCCTGGCTGACCGCCTTTCAAAACTACCTGCTGGCACGCGGCGCCAAGTGGAACACCGTGTCCACCTACCTGCGCATGCTGCGGGCCGTGTACCTGCGGGCGGTGGACGAAGGCCTGACCCTTTACCGCCCCCGCCTGTTCCACAGCGTATATACGGGCACACGCGCCACAGCCAAACGCGCGCTCGACGAGCAGACCTTGCGCCACTTGTATGCCTCAGCCCCCCTGCCCGACCGCAAGCTGGAGCAGACACGCCGCCTGTTTCTCCTGCTGTTCATGCTGCGGGGCATACCGTTTGTCGACATTGCCTACCTCCGCCGGTGCGACCTGCATGGCAACATCCTGGCTTACCGCCGCCGCAAAACGGGCGCCGGACTTTCCGTGCGCATCGAGGAAGAAGCCATGAAGCTGATATGCAGCTTGCAGAATCCCGACCCGCATTCGCATTACCTCTTTCCTTTTATCCGGAAACCGGGCAAGGATGAATACCGCCAATACCAGAACGCGCTGCGGAGAATAAATTACAATCTGAAGCTGTTGGCACACCAGATAGATTGCCCAGAAATATTGACAACCTACTGCGCCCGCCATAGTTGGGCAACCATCGCCAATTTCCGGGATTACCAGCACGAACTTATCTGCAACGCCATGGGGCACTCATCGGTCAAAGTCACCGAAATTTATCTGAAAAAGCACTCCGAGGAGCGCATACACGCCATGAACAAGGAAATTTTGAGCCACATCTTCCACTCGTCGGCTCCCCCGATTTTCCGAAAGGGCACAAACAGGAACAAAGGCTGCTGTTACTTGGTAGGTAACGGA
>CALULP010000005.1 GCA_944321495.1 uncultured Bacteroides sp.
TTATGCATAACGGCTTGAAAATTACCACAAAAGTAAATTCAAATCCGTTCTCTCCAAAACTGATTATAACAAATTGAATTTCAATAATTTCAAAGAACTCCTATGATTTTTTAGTGGACACTAATGATTTTTTGTATATTTAAAACAGGTGTAATAACTTTGCAGCGTTCAAGGACGGAAGAAAGAAAAAACTTGAACCGCAAACAAAATATCCAAATGACCAAACAAACGTTCAGGCGTATATGTCTACTCTGTATCGCTATTTTTCCCATCTTGGCGTATGCCTCGGAAAATAGCCGTGACGCTGCCCCACAGCGGCCTATGGATGCCGCATTTCTTTCTTTCCGACCGACGGACTACTACACAACGGCAGTGCCTGCCCTTTCGGAGGCAGGCACTGCCGATTCTTCCTCTTTCGCCCATTGGCGAATCAAGACCAACTTACTTTACGACGCCGCATTGATGCCCTCTGTTGAAGTGGAATACCGCTTCAACCCGCAATGGTCGGCTGCAATAGAGGGCAATATGGCATGGTGGCACAAAAACAGCACCAACAAATGCTACCAACTGGCAACCATTATCCCCGAAGCACGTTATTGGTTCAAATCGCAAGGCAACCGACGCGGGCACTACGCAGGTATCATGTTTGGCGGAGGCTGGTATGACCTTTCCGACGGGAAACACGGATACCGGGGCGAAGGCATTATGACCGGAGTCACCTATGGCTACCTCTTTCCCGTCGGAAAACGTTTTGCATTCGAAGCAGCCATCGGGGTAGGCTACCTGCATGCCTGGCACGATGAATATCTGCCTGTCGACAGGCATCACGTCTACCAGCAGAGCAGCACATTAGGGTATTTCGGTCCCATAAAACTGAGATTTGCATGGACTTTTACAATGGGCAATTGACAATGGGTCATTGCAATTAAAAATTGTAAGAAGTACACATTATAATAAAAAGAAGAAAGGCATGGCTAATTGTCAATTATCAATTACCCATCGTCAATTGTAATTATGGTAAGCAAACAAAACAAACAAACGCTTCTGGCGAACGTCATGCATGCGCCCGTTGGCATCCTCTCGGGCTTGCCGGTGGTGCGCGTCATCCCGTTCATTTCCCTGTGGCGGCTGTTCTTGTCCGCCCTTGGCCAGAAGCATGCTTACCGTTTTCTTTTTATCCTCCTTCTTCCCCTCATCACAAGCTGCCGCCAAGACTTATGCTACATCCACGATGAGCACTCGCTTTCCGTCAAAATAGATGCCCTCACCACTTGGGAACTGGAGTGGGAACGCCCCTATGACTGCAACTGGATAGAAGACTGGGAAGAACACTGGCCCAAAACCTACGACGAGATGCGCCCCGAAGTACCCGAAGGCGTACGTGTAGTGGCCTATGACAACGACGGTGCCACCCCAATCGGCGAGACCAACCTCGCTCCCGATGGCGGACGCATCCTTTCCCTGCCCGAAGGCACGCACGACCTGCTGTTCTACAACAACGACACCGAGTACATTGTCTTTGACACAGACGCCGGCATGCTCTCGCAGGCCACCGCTACCACCCGCACCCTAACGCGCGGCAACTTCGTCCCCCTGCACGAGGGCGAACGCACTGTCAACCAGCCCGACATACTCTTCGGGCACTACATAGACAACTACGAAACCAAGAAATCCCTCGACCCCGACCGTCTCGACATCGAAATGCGTCCCTTGGTCTACACCTACGTCGTGTGCTACGAATTCACCCGGGGACTGGAACACGTGGCATTGGCACGCGGCGCGCTGGCAGGCATGGCAGAAAGCGTGTACCTCACCGACGGGCACACGGGCGACGAAACCGTCACCGTACTGTTCGACTGCAAGCTGACCTCGCTGGGTGCCGAGGCCGAAATCACTTCTTTCGGCGTGCCCAACTATCCCGGCCACCATTACACCCGTGCCGACGGCACGCCTGCCCGCTACAGCCTCAACCTCGAGGTGCGGCTCAACAACGGCAAATACAAGACTTTCAATTTCGATATCACCGACCAAGTAGAACAGCAGCCCCGCGGGGGCATCATTTACGTGGAAGGCCTTGAAGTGGAAGACGACGAAGCCTCCGGAGGAAACTCGGGTTTCCAGCCCGACGTGGAGGGCTGGGGAGACTACCACGACATCGAGATGCCGCTATCGTAAAACAAAAGAGAAACAAAACAAATAACAAATGTTTAATTATCAAACAAAAACTACACGTATGAAAAAGAATGTATTGATGCTGGGACTGGCTGCAATAGCCTTCACTGCATGTACCAACGAAGAAGTGACACACTTTGCCGAGAACAGGGCTATCGGGTTCGATACCTTTGTAGGGAAACACACAAAAGCCGATGTCAAGTCAGCAAGCTTAAAGAAATTCTATGTATATGGCGTTTATTCGGGAACTTCAAACAGTTACGCCTCCGGCACCACCACTGTATTCAACAACATGCCGGTAAGTTTAAAAGATGGTGCTTGGAAAAACGAAGACGCCCGTTACTGGGTAGCCGACAAATATTACAAGTTTGCCGCCTATGCCGATGGCAACGAAGGTGATGCACTGAACACCTCTTTCGATGAAGCCAAGCTGGTCATCACCGACTATGAAGCAGGGGACAACGACCTCGTCTTCGCCTCCCCCGCCGAAGTGACGGCAAACAGCCAAATCAACACCAACAACAACATCTCCCTGACCTTTAAACACCTGTTGTCGAAAGTAAAGTTCACCTTCACCTCCGGGTTCCCCAAGAACTACAAGATGGTAATCTACGACCTGAAAATCAACATCCCGAACAAAGCCACTTATACCGAAAGTTCAGGTTGGGGTACTGCCAGTGCCAGTGCTGACAAGTCGTTTACCATCAATCCTATCAACGAAGCATATAACGGCATCACCCTCACGCAATCCAGCGGCGAGAAGTACGTCATTCCGCAAAACAACAACATGCTGAAAGTGACTTTCAGAGTCACCGTTACCGACAATGGCAGCTACTCGAAAGAAGCCACCCTCGAAGCCTCCCTGGCATCGGGCGACCTCACTTCCAGCAACGCAGGCAGCAACACCTGGAAAGCCGGTTATGCCTACAACTACAAGACCACCATCGAAGAAAGCAATGTCGATACCGACTTGAAACCTATCCAGTTCAAAGTAGATTCGAACAGCGGTGTAGAAGGATGGACGGACGCCAAAAACGACGGCATAGATACCACACCCTCTAACTAAAACAACACAGCAGTGACCTCCATCAACTGACATCATCCCAGGGTAACCGAAGTCCTCCACTCCGGTTACCCTGCCAACCACCCTGCCGCTAATGAGCGGTTCATGAACAAAATAAGACCATACATAGCCATACGAAGACATGAAACGCCTCCCCCTCCATCTCCTGCTGCCCGCAGCGGCCATGCTGTGGCTCGCCTCCTGCACTGCCGATGTCCCCGACGGAAATAGCCTTCCCGCCATCGGCTTCACCCCGCAGGCAGCCGGCACGCGCGCCGTGGTGGAAAGCCCTGCGGACATGACGGCCTTCCAAGTGTGGGGCTGGTACAGCAACGGCACGGCAAACCCAACCGGCGTATTCCAAGGCGACGAAGTGCGCCGCACAGGCGATGCCTGGACCTACGACGACCTGCGCTACTGGATACCGGGACAAACGTACAACTTCTACGCCCTGCACCCCTACGGGCTCAGCGGCGCCACCTGCAAAGATGACGGTACCCTTACCATCACCGGTTTCACTTGCGGCGCAGGCGACAATGCCACCGACCTTATGACCGCCCGTGCCACCGGCCTCAACGGAAGCGATGCCCCCGTGGTCAACCTCACGTTCAGCCACGAGCTGGTGCGCATCACGGTAGACATCAAGAGCGACATCACCACCACGTTCAAACAGTTACGGTTGATAAACGTCCCCTCCGCCGCCACCTTCACGAAAGCAGCCGACGGGACTACCGCTTGGAGCGACCTGACCTATCATACACCATTCCTCCCTGCAACGGGTACTCCCCCTACCATAAGCGCAGGCGGGGAATTTACCAACGTATTCGGCACGCTGCTCGTCATCCCCAAGCCGGATGTAAATGCCAAGCCGCAACTGCACCTCGTCTATCAAAACGAAACAGACGGCACCAACCAGACCAAAGACATTGAACTCCCCGATGCCGACCAATGGACGGCCGGCCAAAGCTACCGCTACACCTGCACCATCACCGGCGCCCAGTCGCAGCTGAAAATCTACTACACCGTCACAGACTGGACAGGAAAAGAAATCAATGTCCCGGATTTCAAGTGAGTTTATGAGTTTATAAGTTTGTGAGTTGACAAGGGGACGAGGATACGAGGGGACAAGGGGACGAGGGGACAAATTAAAATATAAATCTGGTAATCAAGAACAGACATGAAAAGATACATCCATTCTTCATTCATCATTCTTCATTCTTCATTGAAAAAAGGTTCATCCTTGAGGAAGGTTATCTATGCTTCATTCATCATTCTCCATGCTTCATTTCTCCTGTCCTCCTGCACCGACACCTTGTTTGAAGCCCAAGGGTATGTACAGGAAGGGCTTCCCGCCACCCTGCGCATCGGCGTGCAGGCAGAGCAAGGCATCCAGGTGACCCGCGCCGCAGCCGCCCCCACACTGGAGGAAACCGTACATTCGCTTTTCGTCTTCATCTTCGACGAAGACGGCAACAAGCGTTTAGGACTGTTCATCAGCAGCGACCAGTTTCAAAACGACAGCCAGGGTGCCTACGTGACGGTAAACACCACCTCGATGAACAATGCCACCGTGGTCTGCATAGCCAACGCCACCGAAAGCGGCTATGCCATCACTACCGAACACCTGCAACGCGTCGGTACCCTGGCCAACCTGCAAGCCGCCTGGGAAACGCTGGACGACCGCTCGGTGGAGCGCGTGAACTATTTCCTGATGACCGCCACCGCCACAAAAGAGAACAATACGAAAATCAATATCGCCCCCGACGGGAATCGCCTGGACGCCAAGCTGCAACGCGTGGATGCCAAGGTCACTTTCAACGTCGGCCTGGGCAGCCAGCTCCCCGCCGACTGGGAAAACGCCTCCTTCCTGCCCCGTCAGTGGCGCGTGTGTCAAGTGCCCCTCAACACCTACCTGATGCCCCATACCGATGAGGACGGCACACCCTGCGACTATGACGAAGGGACAGACGAAAACGATTACTTCCACACCGAGCAGATTCCTTTCGAAAGCCTCACGCGCGACGATGCCACCCAACGCTACACCGGAGGCACTTTTACCTTCTACATGCCCGAGAACCTGAAACAGCCAAGACAATCCGTAAGCGACTACGCACAACGCGATGCCTGGGAGGGGCAGGACGACAACGGCTTCAAGCACTTCACCAACGCACATGCCTACTCCACCTACGTGGAGATGACCGGCACACTGACCTATAGCACAAAAGAGTACTCCATGGTAAGCGCGGACGTCAAGCTGACCGTGCACCTGGGACACGACAGCGACACCAACCCCAACGACTACCTGACCCGCCGCAACCACCTCTACACGTACAACGTGGACATCTGCGGCATCGACGACATTCTGGTAGAAGTGGGCAACGACCAGGAAGACCGCCCGGGCTACGAAGGCAACGTGGTGTACAACAACAAAGAGATATTCAACCTCGACTCCCACTACGACCGCTGCCTGCTGCGCATCTCCCCCCAAGAGGTAGGCGAAGGCATGACGTGGAGCGTGCGTACCCCTTTCAGCACCGGCACGCACGACGCCGCCAAAGCCCAGGCGGAAACAGGACTGGAAGACTACCGCTGGCTGAAGTTCGTCATCAACCGCGCCCACGATGTATCCCGCACCGAGTACGCGCGCTATCCCGGCGACCATAAGTATGCTCCCGACATCACCGATCCCGCCAGCCTTAATGCAGGAGATTTAATGGACATCCACCAACTGACACGCTACCTGATGCACGTCAAACAGCAGGATGCAGCCATGAGCGAACTCACTATGCAAGCGCCCAACGGCGAAGACAGCATCTACATCACCGCCTATGTGGACGAATACCTCTACCACGAACACCCGCAACAGCCCGGCCTCTCCGAGGCGGAGAAACTGCTGCTGTGGAAAGAGAGCGTGGACCGCGAAGACCGGCAGATGCACCTCATCATCCCCCTGGAAGGAAATACCGGAGGCAGTTACAGCGACGACCTGCAGTCCAGCGTCATCCGCTCGCTCTACAGTTTCAACCAACGCTCCATCCGCACCATCTTCGACGCCGACAACCCCGACCTCACCACCGCCTGGGGCCTGGAGAGCGTGATGGAAACCGATGACAACAGCAACGGCGGCCGCCTGCCCGTAGGCAACATTCCATCCAGCGCCACCAGCACCGACAACGGGCGCGCCAACATGTTGCAATGGACGGCAGACATCGGCCTGTCGTGGGATGAAGTGATACAAACCTCACCCCGCTACGGGCTGGTAACGCAATATCACGATGCCGCCCACGCCTGCCTGCTGCGCAACCGCGACCTGAACGGCGACGGCACCATACAGGACAATGAAGTGCGCTGGTACCTGGCCAGCATCGACCAGCTGACGGACATCTTCATCGGCGAGGCCGCCCTCGACGAAGAGGCACAACTCTACCCCCGCAACGCTGTAGACAGGCCGGGAGGCAACAGCGTGTACTGGCACTACACCTCCAGCTCGTATGACGCAAGCGACAACGGTCCTTGGGTGCTTTGGGCAGAAGAAGGCGCCTCGGTAGGCAGCTACAATGACTCCAAACCCGAAAATAAAAACGGGAGCTACTATGCCTACCGCTGCATACGCAACTTAGGCATCCCCTTGGATCAGCCCGGCCAGGTGCCGCAAAACCTTGTGGAGGTGGACGAGGACGAGGACGGCTACCTCATCGACATGAGCCGCATGAACCCCAAGGCACGGCGCACCAGCCGCGCCAACGGCTCATTGCCCAACCATACGGAACAAGAACCTGAAAACAGGCCGTATGTAAGCTTTCACGTAGACAAAGGGACGTATCCGAAACCCAAATATGAACGGGTATGGGAAGGAGGATACTTTGACGGCAAATACGTCCTCAAATTCAACAATGCGAAGCAATGGTCCGATTACCAGGACCCGGAAAACAATCCCTGCCCTGCGGGCTACCGCGTTCCCAACCAGCGGGAACTGCTCATCATATCCACACGGATGAAAGAAAATGCTTGGGATACTTTTTTCGTACCAGAAAAGCCCGGTGGCATTCTCGGGATCGGATACGAGCCACGAGTAGAAAGCAAGGCCCGTTACATGAGCCAGACCGCCTTCTCCCTGGACGGGAAATCTCCCTATGACGACCAACGGGACGGCTTCATCTGGGACGCCCAAAGTGAGAAATTCATGCTGCGTAACAACAACACGGAAACCGGCTACGTCCGTTGCGTGCGCGACGTGGAGTAATATATTTTTTCTTATCCTCTCCTTACTTCCTCCTTACCCGGTTCGTACCCGGTTCGTACCTGCTTCGCTCTTCCCTTCCCGGCATGGAGCGAAGCGGGACGGACAAAAACATAGACAAACAGGTGACGAAAATTCAACAATCGCCCTTTCATTTGCAGGAAACGGAATTCGGCAGGTTTCACTTTCCGGTTTTCATGTCCCTCCCCTTCATTCCTCATTTAAAACGACATTTTTCCCCCGCAGCGTAACCAACATCGGCAAATATGCTTATCTTTGCCGGGAAAACAGAAAAATGTCCGGACACATGATGGAACAATTGAACGGCATCAGGGAGCTCATCAGCCAAGGGAAGGTGGAGGAAGCCATCGGGCTACTGCAGGATGTGCTGCACAGCGACTATCCGCACAAGGATGAAGCCTACTACCTGCTGGGCAACGCCTACCGCAAGCAAGGCAACTGGCAACAGGCGCTGAACCACTACGGCCAGGCCGTCGAACTGAACCCGCAAAGCCCTGCCCTGCACGCCCGCCGGATGGTAATGGACATTCTGGAATTCTACAACAAAGACATGTACAATCAATAAACAACATAATTATGGCAAAAATCAAAGGAGCAATCGTAGTCGACACGGAACGCTGCAAAGGCTGCAACCTGTGCGCAGTGGCGTGCCCGCTCCACGTAATAGCGCTGACCAAGGAAGTGAACGTAAAGGGCTACAACTATGCCCGCCAAGTATTGGAAGACACATGCAACGGATGCGCCTCGTGCGCCACGGTATGCCCGGACGGCTGCATCTCGGTGTACAAAGTAAAAGTTGGATAAAAACCGGAAAAAATATGGCAGAAGAAGTAGTATTAATGAAGGGGAACGAAGCCATCGCCCACGCAGCCATCCGCTGCGGAGCAGACGGCTACTTCGGCTACCCCATTACCCCCCAGTCGGAAGTACTGGAAACCCTTGCCGAACTGAAACCTTGGGAAACCACGGGCATGGTAGTGCTGCAAGCGGAAAGTGAACTCGCCGCCATCAACATGGTGTACGGCGGTGCAGGAAGCGGAAAAATGGTAATGACCTCGTCCTCAAGCCCGGGCGTGAGCCTGAAGCAGGAGGGCATCTCCTACCTGGCAGGCGCCGAGTTGCCTTGCCTGATTGTAAACGTGATGCGTGGCGGCCCCGGACTGGGTACCATACAGCCCAGCCAAGCCGACTATTTCCAGACCGTCAAAGGCGGCGGACACGGCGACTACCGCCTGATAGCCCTTGCCCCGGCATCGGTGCAGGAGATGGCCGACTTCGTGGGACTGGCCTTTGAACTGGCATTCAAATACCGCAACCCCGCCATCATCCTTGCCGACGGCGTCATCGGGCAGATGATGGAAAAAGTAACGCTGCCCCCGCAAAAGCCCCGCCGCACAGACGAGGAAGTGATAGCCCAATGCCCTTGGGCTACGACCGGGAAGGCCGGCGGACGCAAGCCGAACATCATCACCTCGCTGGAACTGAAACCGGAAGCCATGGAGGTGAACAACCTGCGCTTCCAAGCCAAGTACCGGAAGATTGAGGAAAACGAGGTGCGCTTCGAGGAAATCGACTGTGAAGATGCCGACTACCTGATTGTGGCATTCGGCTCGATGGCACGCATCGGGCAGAAAGCCATGGAACTGGCACGCGAAGAAGGCATCAAGGTAGGCATTCTGCGCCCCATCACCCTGTGGCCCTTCCCCACCAAAGCCATCGTCTCTTACGCAGAGAAAGTGAAAGGCATGCTGGTGGCAGAACTGAACGCCGGACAAATGGTGGAAGACGTGCGCCTGGCCGTAAACGGGAAAGTGAAAGTAGAACATTTCGGACGCTTGGGAGGCATCGTGCCCGACCCCGATGAAATCGTGGCAGCGCTGAAAGAAAAACTGATAGGAAAATGAACACCGACAAAATAAGAAACGTACTGAACATCCTCTTCCTGATACTGGCAGTGGCGGCCGTCATTGTGTACTTTGCGGCGCGAGATGACTTCAAGCTGTTCCTCTACGTGTGCGGGGCAGCCATATTCTGCAAGCTGATGGAGTTCTTTATTCGTTTCACCAACAGATAGGAGACGTGATTATGACAACAGAAGACATTATAAAGCCCGAAAACCTGGTTTACAAGAAACCGACGCTGATGAACGACAACCCCATGCACTACTGCCCGGGGTGCAGCCACGGCGTAGTACACAAGCTCATTGCCGAGGTCATCGAAGAAATGGGCATGGAAGACAAGGCCATCGGCATCTCGCCTGTGGGATGCGCGGTGTTCATCTACAATTACCTGGACATCGACTGGCAGGAAGCTGCCCACGGACGTGCCCCCGCGCTGGCAACCGCCATCAAGCGCCTTTGGCCCAGCCGCCTGGTGTTCACCTACCAAGGCGACGGCGACTTGGCATGCATAGGCACGGCAGAAACCATCCACGCCTTGAACCGGGGAGAAAACATCACCATCATTTTCATCAACAACGCCATTTACGGCATGACGGGCGGCCAGATGGCGCCTACCACCTTGGTGGGCATGAAAACCGCCACCTGCCCCTACGGCCGCGACCCGCACCTGCATGGCTACCCGCTGAAAATGGCGGACATCGCCGCCCAGCTGGAGGGCACTGCCTACGTCACCCGCCAGAGCGTACAGTCGGTTCCCGCCATCCGCAAGGCGAAGAAGGCCATCCGCAAGGCATTCGAGAACTCCATGACGGGCAAAGGAAGCAACCTGGTGGAAATCGTTTCGACCTGTAACTCGGGATGGAAAATGTCGCCCGCCGATGCCAACAAATGGATGGAAGAACACATGTTCCCCTTCTACCCCCTGGGTGACCTGAAAGATAAATAAACCTAAAGACAGAGTGTAAGACAATGAAAGCAGAAATCATTATAGCAGGATTCGGCGGACAAGGCGTCCTCTCCATGGGAAAGATACTGGCCTACTCCGGACTGATGGAAGGCAAAGAGGTAACCTGGATGCCGGCTTACGGTCCCGAACAACGTGGCGGTACGGCTAACGTGACTGTCATCATCAGCGATGAGCGCATCTCGTCACCCATACTGAGCCGGTATGATGCCGCCATCATCTTGAACCAGCCTTCGCTGGAGAAGTTTGAGAGCAAAGTAAAACCGGGCGGCGTGCTTATCTACGACGGCTACGGCATCATCAATCCGCCCACGCGGAAAGACATCCACGTGTACCGCATAGACGCCATGGATGCCGCCAACGAGATGAGCAACAGCAAGGCGTTCAACATGATTGTGCTGGGCGGACTGCTGAAAATAATGCCGGTAGTGACACTGGAGAACGTCATCAAAGGCTTGAAAAAGACATTGCCCGAACGCCACCATCACCTGATTCCCATGAACGAGGAAGCCATCAAGAAAGGGATGGAACTGATTAAGGCAATGGACAACAATTAACAATTGACAATTGACAATTGACAATTAAGAATTGAGAGATAGTAAAGGCGCGGATTACGCGGATGCCACGGATAAGTCCTTAACTGGAAATCCGTGAAACCTGCGTAATCCGCGCCTAACTATTTATTGTCAATTGTTAATTGTCAATTGTCAATTCTCATACGTGAACACGTACTCATCATCGTAATAAGACTCCGTCTCGCTGATGACCTCTCCGGTGGCAACTTCCGTAGTGACGGTACGCAAGGTGCAACGGGCAGTGACACGCGACAGGTAGTTCTCGGCGGTGAAGCTGTATTCGTAAGGCGCCCACTCATCGTGATGGGTAGTCTCGGTGGTCGGTGCAGGCGGCTCGGATTCCCCGGGACCCGGTTCTGTCACAGCGGATTCGTAATACCAGTTCACCAGGTCGGATTTCACCAAGTTCTTGCTGCCCTGCCCCAACATGCGGAGGCAGAAAAGCATGTTGGTCAGGTTCACATAGACCGCATCCACGTTACCGAACAGGGAGCGGCTCATGACATTGAAATCGAACCCGGGCGTCTCGTTCAGGTGCGAAGTATATTCCCAGTCCATGAGGTTGCCGTTGTACGGCTCGTCGCCGATGGTAGACATCAGATTGCCGTCCTGCCACGTGAGGTTCAGCATTTCATTGCCGAACGACCTGGTCCACGCAGCAACGCCGGGAGTGGGTGCCGGGTCTTCCACAACAGGTTCATCATCATCTTCTCCATCTTCCCCATCCACTTCATACATAGAATCTTCCAGAATCTGTTGCAGGTAGTTTTCGGAGTCGTACTTGAACATCCAGGCCGTGGTAGTCGTGGAATATTCCGGCTCTTCGTAAAGCAAAGAGATGTAACCGGCCTCGTTCAGCGTGGCGATGTAAGTGCTGGACTCGGAATATTCATCGTCCTCATAGCCTATTTTCAGCTGCGAGCCTTCGTAGCTGAAGGTGTACACCACGTCCGAATAGTAGCTCTGTTCATCGCCTGTGTACGTAATGCTGTGCATCTCGGAAAGCCTGCCCTCGGCATCGTATGCAAAGGTCAGGATGTCTTTGTCGTAACTCTCGGGATAATCGCTGTCCACGTGGGTATATTCCATGCGTGCCAAGCGTTTGCCTTGCGGGGTTACCGGCTCTGCAGGCGTATCGCCTTCCTCGGTAGTGCCTTTCTGCTCTACGGTGATGGTGATGACATCGCCCGCGCAGGCAATCTCAATCTTTGCTTTGCGGTCGGTGCCCGTGTTGTTCTCTTTCAAGGTGAGCGTCAGGGTGTACTCGCCGGCACCGCCGCTGTAGGCGCTCAGCGTCAGCCAGTCCACCGAACTGCCGCCCGCAGCCTTCGAAACAGCGACTTCGGTCACGGTAGCCACCCAGTCGGCCGTGGCAGTAAAGCTGATGCCGCCGCCCGAGCCTTGGGTTTCGTCGGCATAGACCGTCTGCGAGGTCTGGGTGCCGCCGGTCAGAATCACGTTTTTCGATGCCTCATCGTCGCTGCATCCTGCCCAGGCAAAGAGCAATGCGAGGAGGCAAAGGTAGGTTTGCCAATAAGTTCTAAGTTTCATATCTGTTTGTTTTTTTAACCTGATGCAACTTTGCAAAGAGAGTGTGCCGAAACAAAAAATAACGGATTATTTCGGCACCCCCTCCTATATATGTTATTCCGTATAAGTAATGGTGTAGGTATAGGTGCTGACGTTGCCGTCGCTCCAAGTGCAGGTCTTATGGACTTTTACGGGGCGGTTGAGGTCGTCGTACTCGTAAGAGTATTCGGCATTGCCACCGTAATAAGAGCGGTCGTACTCGTGCGTCATCATGAGGTTGCCGCGCTTGCCCATGTAACCAAAGGCATTGACAGCGCCGGTCATGTCAGTGATGAAGCAGGACATCCACTCGCTTTCGCAGATAATCCAGGTCAGGTCGACATTCACCTCGGGGTTGTTAATGTAGGCAGGATTCTCGTAGCGCATCTCTGCCACATAGTCTTCGCTGTTTTCACCATAGTAATCATTCGCCACTTTCACAAGGTTGCCGTCCTGCCATTCAGCTTTGGAAACATCTTCATATACGTTGCCCGGGTCGTAGGACAGGGTGTAAGTGTCCGTTCCGCCCGTGGCATAACCATTGGCGTCGTACTGCACGATGGCTTCGCCTTCCACCACATCGTCGCCGTCATACCAAGCATAGGTAACGGTGGTGACACGGTTGTTGTCGTCCAGGGTGAAGACGGTGACATCCTCCGACTCGGAAGCAGCTCGGGTCTTGAGGAAGTGTTTGGGTGCCCAACCTTTAAGGCCGGCAGCCACCGGTTCCTCGGCACCGGCGTCAACCGGATCGTCGACATCGGGATAATATTGCCTGAGCGTGATGGTGTTTCCGGAAAACTCATAGGTCGTGCGGAAGAATTCGCTTTCGTCGCCTGTGCCGCTGCCATCGGTGATGACCTGGGCAATGCGGCCTTGTTCATCGTACTTAAAATAGTAGACGTTCTTGTGCGACGGACCATCCAGGCTGCTTCCCTCCTCATCTATGCGGGCTACATAGTATTCCACATCCTCCGGATTAACCGGTTCCACCGGAGTTTCGCCCGCTTCGGTAGTGCCTTTCTGCTCCACGGTGATGGTGATGACATCGCCTGCGCAGGCAATCTCAATCTTCGCCTTGCGGTCGGCGCCCGTGTTGTTTTCCTTCAACGTGAGCTGCAACGTGTATTCACCGGCACCGCCGCTGTAAGCACTCAGCGTCAGCCAGTCCACCGAGCTGCCGCCCGCAGCCCTCGAGACAGTGACTTCGGTCACGGTAGCCACCCAGTCGGCCGTGGCGGTAAAGCTGATGCCGCCGCCCGTGCCTTGGGTCTCATCGGCATAGACTGTCTGCGAGGTCTGGGTGCCCCCGGTCAGAACCACACTCTTCGGCGCGCCATCGTCGCCGCTGCATCCCGCTACTACCAAAGCCAGCAGGAAGCCAAAAGAAATCCATAAGTTTTTCATTGCTTTTTTGAATTTGTATTTAATGAATAAAAGTCAGCGTTTACGGATGGGAATAATGCCGCGCGAGATGGCAGTCATCACCAGGTCGGCCACGTTGCGTGCATCAAGTTTCTCCAACAGATGACGGCGGTGGGTATCGACGGTATTGGTGGAAAGGCAGAGTTCCTGGGCTATCTCCTGCGTGCTCTTACCCTCGGAAATGCGCTTCAGCACATCCAGTTCGCGCAACGTCAGTTCTTCCCGCTTGTGCTCGTCGGAATGTTTCATTTGGGCGCGGACACGTTCGGCGTAAGGACAATAATAAGTCCCACCCTCCAGCACCCGCCGGATGGCTTCGGAGATGCGCGCCGAATCGACAGACTTGAACAAAATGCCATCGACATCGCATTGTATCAAGTTTTTAATGAACCAGATTTCTTCGTGCATGGTATTGATGATGATGCGCGCCCCGGGGTCTTTCTCACGAATGGAGGCAATGACATCCAACCCCGACATGTCGGGCAGCTCCAAGTCCAGCACATAAAGGTCAAAACGTTGGGAGAGGATAAGGGCAACCGCTTCGCATCCGGATGACGCCGTACAGATGTTTTTTACTTCGGGCAACGAACACTCGATGATGCGCTTCAATCCCTGCAAAACCAAGTCGTGGTCGTCCACCAACAAAATGCGTATGCCTTTTTCTTCCATCAACTATCTCCATGTTTGATTTGTGTTGCAAAGAAAAGGCTTTTTAAAATATGCGGCATCACTGAAAATAGTGATTTTTTGACAGAAGACACGGTTTTTCACCCGTTCATGCCAGCTGTACTGTCAGAATACAGGCGCAGCCACTGCCTGTGCTTTCCACGGCAAAGGTTCCTCCCAATGCCGTCACACGCTCATTGACCGTATCCATGCCTATGCCGTCCGACCGCTGTCCGGGATGGTATTGATAGGAGCCGTTATCCGCCAACTCCAGCTTCAGGACCTCTTTTTCCAAGGCAAGGCGCACCTCTACTTCCGTGGCGTCGGAATGCCGCACAATGTTGGACAACAACTCCTGCACAATGCGATACACCTCGTAGGACACCTGCTCGGGCACCTTACCCCATTGTTCCTCCGTTCCTGCCGACTGAAAGGCCAACTGCATGGAAGGCGGGGCGACCAAGCGGCTGACATAATCGGCTACGGCTTCGGGCAACGTGACATACTGGAACTTGGGCGGCATCAGTTCGTGCGAGATGTGCCTTACGTCATCCCTCACCCGGCCTATCATCTCAAGCAAGCGGCCGTTGTCATCCTGTCCTGCCGCCTGCCGTGCCTGTACCTGCATGCCTATGCCGAGAAGGTCGTTGCACACGCCGTCATGCAACTCCTTGGCCAGGCGCGACCGCTCGCGCTCCATGCCTTCGATGTAACGCTGTGCCAGCCGGAGTTCCTCTTCCTTGCGGAGGCGCTTGCGCCGCAGAAAATAATACAATACCCAGCACAGGAACACGAACAGCAGCACCGATGCGACCACCATCCATTGCCAGGTCCGGGCTTCCTGCTTCAGTTGTTCTTGGGTAAGATGGGCTATTTCCAATTCCTTTTCCTGGGTCTCATACTTCACGCTCCACTCGGAAAGGTCGGCATTCACCTGCTCCAGGTGCAAGCTGTCGGCGGCAAGGTAGGCTTTCTCATAGTAGCGGGCGGCGCGGGCATAATCTTTCAGTCCCTCGTAATTGGCTGCCATGTCCCGGTACAGGCGGTCAAGGGGCGTCTGCGCATTGACTTCCCGCAAGGCGAACAGCTTCTGCTGCACAGCCAGGCTTTCGCGGTAACGCCCCAACCGGGTCAGCAGCTGATAATGGGTTTCCTCGTAGCCCAACACCTCGTTGGCCGTTTCCGGCAGGCGTTTTTTCACCAGCTCGGCCTGTGCCATGTAGTAATCCAACGAATCGGTCTGTCCCATGTCCGCAAAGCATTTTATCAGATACACCAGCCCCTTCAGCTCGAACATCGGCTTCTGCTGGCTGCGCGCCTTGTCGACGGCCGGGCGCAACATTCGCGCCGCCTCTTCGTTCTTGCCCTGCAGCTGGAAAATGGCTCCTGCCGTGGTGGCGGCGTAAAACACCATGTCGATGTCGTCGCTGTGTGCGGCCGCGTCCATGGCGCGCCGTGCATAAGCCGCCGCCTCGTCCAGCCGCGAAGTGTTGGCATAAAGCACGGCTATGCTGGTGAGCAGGTGTGTACGGTCGTCATAATCGCCATTTTCCTCCAGCACCTGCAAGGCCCGGTTGTAGCAGTAGAGGGCGGAGTCCGGCATCTCCTTACGCCGGTAACCCACGCCCAATGAAGTCAGTATGGCCACCCGGTACTCAGTGGGCGCCTGCAGGCGAACGGCCTCGCGGTCGGCAAACGACAGTTGCCGCACGGCCTCGTCCATATCGCCCTCCGTGGCATAGGTAACGGCATAGTTTATCAGCAACGTAAGGTAAGGGTCTTGCCGGTCCTTGCGGGCATGTTTCAACCCCTGCCGGCAATAATAACGGGTGCTGTCCGTCCGCCGGTAAGCGTAATATTCGCTCAGATGGGCATAAGCCGTGGCTATGGTGTCGCGGTTGCCTGTACGTTCGGCAACCTCCAGCCCCTGCTGCAAAGCCTGCAAATCGTCTTCCTGGGCAACCAGGCTAAGGGGCAAGGCGCTTAAAAGGCAAAGAAGAAAGATTTTCATAACAAATACGTATAGCAAAGAGAAACGAGGAAGAGAAGAAACACATCAAAACGCCCTCATGCAGACAGACGCGTTCCCCGTCATCCTGTCCCCAACCCAATAACAAGACAATATCTCCCTGCAAAGGAAACAATTATTATCAACCGCGCCAAATAAAAACACGGTGAATGCCCGCACAATCGGCCAAACCTCTTGCCTCTACCCATGAAAAGCGGCACCTCCGCATCCTTTCATACGGCATCGGGGAGGAATCATCGTACATGATTCCCAGAATCATCGTGCATGATTCCCTGAATCATCCTGGATGATTCCCTTCCCGTGTGCGCTGCCTTGGCGGAATCCTCCGCCAAGGAGAATGCAAAAAAGACGCAAAAAAGGCGCAAATCATGAAGTAAACCATATTTTGTTGTATCTTTGCCCCGATTTATGAGACGTACCCTACTGACATATTTGCTTTTAACCCTCCTCGGCACCGCGGGGGCAGGCGCGCAGACCTTGAGACCCGTCACCCAAACCGGCAACACCCTGCGCGATGCGTACGGCAACCAGGTAGACCCCTCTACCTTGCCCGACAACCTGGAGGACAGCACCAACGTGGACATCAAAAGCCTCCCGCCCAAACTCTACATGTGGCAGGTAAGCGACCTTCTTGGCGAACGCGACCTGATGCCCGCCGACACGACAAGCCTTGACTTCCAGAACACCAACCTGGTGGAAGGCATGACCGGGCATTACAACTACCTGGGCAACCTGGGTTCGCCGCGCCTGTCGCGCATTTTCTTTGAACGCCGCGACGACGAGCCCACCCTGTTCATCGAACCCCTGTCGAGCTTCTACCTGCGCCCCAGCGAAGTCAAATTCACCAACAGCAACGTGCCCTACACCAACCTGACCTACTACAAGGCAGGAAGCAAGGTGAACGGGGAGGAACGCTTCAAGTCGTACTTCTCGGTCAACGCCAACAAGCGCATGGCATTCGGTTTCAACATAGATTACCTCTACGGGCGAGGCCAGTACCTCAACCAGTCTACCTCGCACTTCAACGCCGGCGTGTTTGCCAGCTACATAGGCGACAAGTACCAGATGCACGCCGTGTACAACAACTTCTACATGAAAATGAACGAGAACGGCGGAATCACCGACGACCGCTACATCACCCACCCGGAGGAAATGGAAGACCCGGGAGGAAGCTCGTACATCCCGGTCAACATGGAGCAGACCACCAACCGCAACCATGACTTCTACGTCTACCTGACGCACCGTTACCGGCTGGGATTCCGCCGCGAAACCACCACCATAGAAGAAACGCAAGACCGGGCCGCACGCCTGAAAGCGCAACGCGACAGCACCGCCATACCCATGGACACCCTCATCGTAGAGGAGTTTGTGCCCGTCACCAGCTTTATCCACACATTCAAGATAGAACGCGCCCGCCGCACATACAGTGCCGGCATTGAGCCCACCGGTGAAGACTCTTTCTACGAAAACACCTACCTGCAAGAAGGAAGCAGCCGGGACAGCACGACGGCCATCAGCGTAAAAAACGTGGTGGGGGTAGCCCTGCTGGAAGGATTCAACAAATATGCCAAGGCGGGACTGACGGCTTACCTCTCCCACAAGTTCAGCCGCTACACGCTGATGAACATGAACACGGAACTCGACCGCCCTACTCCCGTCAACTACAAAGAGCATGAAGTGTACGTAGGCGGCGAACTGGCCAAACGGCAAGGCACCCTGCTGCACTACAATGTAAACGGGGAAGTGGGACTGGCGGGACAGGCCATCGGCCAGTTCCGGGTAAAAGGAGATATCGACCTGAACTTCCGTTTGGGGAAAGATACGGTCAACTTCTACGCACGAGGGTATATCAGCAACACGCTGCCTTCGTTTTACATGCGCCACTACCACTCCAACCACTTTACGTGGGACAACGACAACATGAGCAAAGAATTCCGTACCCGCGTGGAAGGCGAACTGAACATTGAACACTGGGGAACCAACCTGCGCGCCGGAGTGGAAAACATCAAAAACTACACCTATTTAGGCTCAAAAGCCTTGCCCGAACAACACAGCGGAAGCATACAAGTGCTATCGGCAACATTATCCCAGAAATTCCGCCTGGGCATCTTCCACCTGGACAATGAAGTAACCTGGCAAAAGACAGGGAACTCCACCGTGCTCCCTTTGCCGGAATTTTCTTTGTACCACAACCTGTACCTGCGTACCAAGTTAGCCAAGAAAGTGCTGACCGTACAGTTGGGAGCCGACGTGCGGTATTTTACCGCTTACCATGCCCCCGCCTATCAACCCGCTATCCAGCAATTCCACTTGCAGGCAGCCAACGACCAAGTGGAAATAGGCGGCTACCCCGTCATCAGCGTCTATGCCAACCTCCACCTGAAGCGCACCCGGCTTTTCGCCATGATGTCCCACGTCAATGCCGGGTCGGGCAACCGGAACATGTTCCTGGTTCCCCATTACCCCATCAACCAGCGGCTTCTGAAATTAGGAGTTTCTTGGAATTTCTACGACTAACCCTCCCCTCCTATATCCCGTAATGCCCATGACAGACACCCGTAAAAAACGACTGGCGCTCATCGGAACCCTCTCCGCAGCCTGCATCGCCTTGATAGGGATATTTACCTATAACCACAAAGAAGTTGCCGCGCCTGCCCCTCCCCACCGGGACTATCCCCAAATAAAGGCCGAAGGCATCCTACGTGCCGTCACCGAATACGACCCCATCAGCTACCATGCAACCGGCGACACCGTATCCGGTTTCCACTATGAGTTGCTGAATGCCTTTGCAAGCGCACACGGACTGGCATGCGACTTATCCGCCGAGATGACCCTCGGACATCAGCTTGAAGGATTGGAAAAAGGGGAATATGACCTGATAGCCTACGGGCTGCTTGCCACCAGCGAAGTAAAGGACTCCCTGCTGCTCACCGTTCCCATCGTGCTGAACCGCCAGGTACTGGTGCAGCGCAAAGACACAGCAAAGAATGATACACTCCTCATTCAAAACCAACTGGACCTCGCCGGAAAAACCGTGCATGTAGTCAAAGATTCACCCGCCATGCTGCGCATCCGCAACCTGGGGGATGAAATAGGCGATACGATTTATATCCGTGAAATAGCCCGCTACGGCGCCGAACAACTCATCTCACTGGTGGCACACGGTGACATTGACTATGCCGTATGCGACGAAAGCATTGCACAGGCCACCCTTGACAGCCTGCCCCAAATCGACATCAGCGTTGCCATCGGGTTTACGCAATTCCATTCATGGGCAGTCAGCAAACAGTCCCCCGCCTTGCTCGACAGCCTCAACACTTGGCTGGAAGAGTATGAGCAAAGCAAAGAATACCGTGCATTGTGCCGCAAATACGGGCTCTCGCCTGTCATTCCAAATCGTTCAGCCACCTACTGACAGTAGCATCGCTGGGCATACGCCAGTCGCCCCGCGGACTCAATGCAATGCTCCCCACCTTAGGGCCGTCCGGCAGGCAAGAACGCTTGAACTGCTGGTTGAAGAACCGACGGCAGAATGTCTGCAACCACTTCTTAAGGGTTTCTTCGTCATAAGCCCCCTTAAATGCCCGGCCTGCAAGAAATAATATCTTGGAGGGGCGGAAGCCGAACCTCAGGAAATAATACAAGAAGAAATCGTGCAATTCGTAGGGTCCCACCAAGTCTTCCGTTATCTGGCTGATATTGCCATGCTCGTCTGCAGGAATCAGTTCAGGACTGATAGGCGTATCTACTATATCAAGCAACGTGCGGCGTGAATCCTCATCCATGCCATGTTCTGCCACCCACGTCACCAAATAGCGCACCAAAGTTTTCGGCACACTGGCATTGACACCGTACATCGACATGTGGTCGCCGTTATAAGTAGCCCATCCCAACGCCAGTTCCGAAAGGTCACCCGTACCGACTACCATACCCTCCGTCTGGTTGGCAATATCCATCAGCACCTGGGTACGTTCACGCGCTTGTGAATTTTCATACACCACATCGTGCGTATCCGGATTGTGCCCGATATCCTCAAAATGCTGCAAACAGGCTTTCCGGATGCTCACCTCGCGTACCGTCACCCCAAGGGCGTTCATCAAATCCACTGCATTCTGATGGGTGCGGTCTGTCGTTCCAAACCCCGGCATAGTAACACCGATGATACCTTTGCGGTTCCATCCCAACTTATCGTAGGTCTTGACACAAACCAACAATGCCAGAGTAGAATCCAAACCTCCGGAGATGCCTACCACGGCACTTTTGGCATGTGTATGCACCAAGCGTTGCGCCAATCCGGACACCTGTATGGAAAAGATTTCCTCGCAACGTTCGTCCGCCCGGGCGCCTTGAGGCATAAAAGGGTGCGGGTCGAACGTCCGGGTCAATGTCAAGTCCTTCCCATTGACATATTCTGTAGCAATGCGTTGCACCGGCTCCGCAAGGGCAAGATGCGCCCGGCATGAGGCAAAAGTCGTATTTACCCGACGCTCTGTACGCAGGCGCTCCACATCAATCTCGCTAATGACCACCTGTTCTTCCAGTGAAAAACGCTTACAGTCCGCCAACAACGTTCCGTTCTCATAAATCAGCCCGTTGCCGGCAAACACCACATCCGTAGTCGACTCGCCGAATCCACACGAACAGAACACATACCCGGCAATGCAACGTGCCGACTGTTGGCCGATGAGCGAACGCAGGTAATCGTGCTTGCCGATGCCTTCATCATCCGCCGAAAGGTTGAATATAATCTCTGCACCCTGCAACGCCAAGAATGAACTGGGAGGCACGGGCGCCCAAAGATCCTCGCAAAGTTCAATACCAAAAACCGTGTCCGATGTTTCAAACAACAGGTTTCCGCCCAACGGCACTACCTGCCCGCACAAGCGGACACTTTTCTCACCAATGTCGCCCGCAGAAGTAAACCACCGTTTTTCATAAAACTCTTTATAATTGGGCAAGTATGTTTTAGGGACAACCCCCAGGATTTTCCCCTTTTGAATCACCGCTGCGGCGTTCAGCAAAGAGCCGTTCAGCGGCACCGGCAAACCCACAATGGAAATAATGTCAAGCTGGCGGGTACTGTTCAGCACCTGCATCAATCCCATTTCCGCCTCCTCCAACAACAATTGTTGGGCAAAAAGATCGGCACACGTATATCCCGTAATGGAAAGCTCAGGGAATACAATCACTTGCACGCCCTTCCCGTCGGCAATGATAATTTCCTTTTCAATCTGGTTGGCATTATACCGGCAGTCGCCCACCTTCACGCTGGGCACAGCCGCTGCTACTTTTACAAATCCGTAATTCATAAGCAATACATCATAGTGGGTTGTACAACGGCACAAAAATAAAGTAAAATCCTAATACGGACAACAAAACTCCGCAGAAAGCCTGCGTAAATCCCCAGCCTTATACAAAATTGCCCCTGCCTGTTTCACCCTGCAATGACAGGAACGAAGCAGGCAAGGGGCAAACCTTGCTGAGGTTTCACACCTATTTAACCAATACGTCCATCAACGCCTGGTTGGTAATTTTTCCTTTATTCCAACGGTCAGCAAACCCGAACTGTGCACTATACTCCCACAGCGCATACGGGATATTGTTCTGCCGTGCCAGATCGACAACGTCTTTCAGCCAAGCCAACCTGATGTTCTCGCCACAGTTCACCATGCAGCCAAATTCACCCAGATAAAGCATCAGCCCCTTGGACTTGGCGTAAGCTATGGCTTCCGACCAAGTCTGCCGCATCCACTCCTGGTCATAAGAATGGTGATAAGGCTCCACTACAGCTTTCTCCTCGTCAGACAATTTATTATAAATTTCGTCCGGAATCAGTTGCCCGGGATATTCCATGGGACCATCGAAGTTCAAGATACGCAGTGGTGTCCAAGAAGCCTGATAATGGGTTATCAACAACGGTTCATAGAAGTGGAAAGAAAGTATGATGTTCTTATCCCCTTCCGGGACTTTGATGTTTTTCACGTGGGCCACATTGTTCTGCATGTTGGCACCCAGCACAATGACACGGTCCTTTTCCGTCTGGCGTATCATTTCCACAATCCGCAGCATCAGGTCCGCCCATTGCTCATCGGTAGGAGCCACCGCTTCATTCAGCAGTTCATAAGCCACATCCGTCACCGGATACTGGCGCAACAGGCTTTGAATCACCTTCCACATCTCTACCAGCTTATCCTGCTCAGCCGGATTGCTCCACAAAGCAGCATGTTCATCCAAGAAATGGTGGGCACGGATGATATGCAAATCGAAAATCACTTTCAGGTTATGCTTCAGGCAAGTCTTGATGGTATTATGCAGAATCTCAACGGTACTCTCATTCAACGTCATGTCTTCATTGAAAAGCTGCACTTCGTCAACCGGCAGGCGTATATGGTCAAAGCCATTGTCTACCAACAACTTGATATCCTCTTCCGTGAATATTTTCTCGCGACGCTCATCCATAATGTTCGACTGCGACAGCCAAATACCGATATTCACACCTTTTTGGATTTTAAATTCCGTCGGATTCTTGGCATTTGTACACGACGTACACAGTGCCAAGAAACAGACCATGAACGTCAGGCATTTTGCTAAATTTTTCATATCTACACTTTTTTAATTAGTTATAAATCAAGCAAGTCACATGAATGAAAGCAATACCCACACCCTTGCCTACCCCCTATTGAAAACCGGGTATCGCCCCCATTCATGCGATTATCTTTTAGTCAAAACAAGACTTCATCAATAACCGGGATTCTGGTTTTCCGGGCCAATTGCCGGATTCGTCAAAATCTCAAGTGTAGGAATCGGGTACAATTCCCTGTTCGGGTCATAGTCAAACGTACGGGGCGTACGGGGCAGACCGTCTTCCGTATAGTACGAACCGTCGTTCTTCGGATATTCCGCATCCAGGAAGTCTTTTGCCATGTCCGTGCGGCACAAGTCATACCAGAATTCATACTCCAGCAAGAACTCATGACGGCGTTCAATGGTCAACGCTACTTTCCACACGTCGGAAGTATAACCCTTCTCTGCCTTATACTGTGTATAATAAGTCTGTGCATCCGGCACTTCCACAATCTCCGTGTTATACTTCAAGGTAGAACTTGCATACTGTTCCGACGGAGTCTGCCCGACTTCCAAGTTACCCCATGCACGGTCACGAATCATGCCGATATACTCCCAACCGGTCGCAGGGTCATTCGTTTCAAAACAACATTCCGCATAGTTCAACAACACAGCCGCATAACGCATGTGGATGGCAGAAATCGGTGTAAACACCGGATTATCCACCGTATGTTTCCACAGTTTCAAGCAGTAATTGTTCGGCAAGTGGTTGGAAGCTTCCCAATCGCCGGCATAGTTTGGATCTGCTCCCACCGTCTGTCCTGTATAAGGATTGGTTTCACCCACAGCCACTACCGAATACTGACGGCGCTTGTCTCCCGGTTCAAAAGAACGGCAGAATTCATGCGAAACGAAAGTTCCGCCCCAACCGCCATATTCCGCCGGGGCTGTCAGGTAAAAGCCCCACCATACATCTTCCGTAGAATTGGTAGCGCCCCAGCCTAAATCAGCCCAATGATAGAAAGCGACTTCCCATACACTTTCTTTCTCCCAATAATGGTCCATCTGGTAAAGCTCGCCAAAGCTGGGAAGAAGTTCGTACGGACCGTCGTCGATAATCTGCTTATACAGGCCTTTGGCTGTTTCAAAGTCCTCCATATACATGTATGTCCATGCGGCATATGCCAACGCAGCCCCCTTGGTAAAGCGGCCATATTCCCCGTTTTCAGGAGTCCAGTCCAAATACCTGGCGGCAAAGTCAAAGTCGTCAAGAATCAACCGGTAAGTCCCGTCCATCGTTTCAGGTCTTGGCTTCGACGGAGTGGAAGAATAGGTTTCACCCGTTTCCAACATGGGCACACGGCCAAAATTCTGTGACAAATATAAGTAATAATACCCGCGGATGGCATGCGCCTGAGCCAAAATTTTATTCTTGCCCGTTTCGCCATCGGCAAAGATGGAAGGGTCTGCCTTTTCCACTTCTGCCAGGAAGGTATTGCAACGGCTGATGGCACGGTAACAAATCTTCCAGGCCACCTGGAACATGTCCTTTCCGGCCACCCACGAGTGGGACCAATATTCCTTGTCCCAGCCACCGCCTCCTACGTCCATGGAGGGGAAATTGGCCAAGGCATGATGAGGTTTCATGTTCCAGCTTTGGGCGATATCTATGTCGAATGCATCGGCATGCTTGTCTGGCAGGAATGTATCGTACAACGCATTCAATCCCTGGTTCACATACTCCTCAGAAGATGCCAGCAATTCGGGTTCCAAAATCTCATAACGGGGAACATCCAGAAAATCTTCACCGCAAGACGTGGTCATCAGCAACGCCGCAGCAAATACGGTTGTCAAATATATCTTTTTCATAGGTATAATCTATTTTATTACATTACTTAAAATTGAACACTCAAACCGATGTTGTAAGTCCGCGGGAAAGGATAACGGCCGTAGTCAAAACCGGTCTGCAATACGCTTGAGTTACCGATTTCAGGATTACCGTATTTATTGTATCCGGAAATTGTAGCCAGGTTGTCTATGCCAAAATAAACGCGTACATTTTCCATGCGTGCGGCTTTCACCCAGTTCTTCGGCAAGGTGTACCCCAACTGCACGTTACCAATCTTCACAAAGTTGCCGTTCTTCACGTAAATGTTGGATACACGCACGTTGTGATTCTGGTCATCGCGGGTCAGGCGGGAATAGATGCCCGTAGGATTCTGCTCGCTCCAAGCGTTCTCCATATAGTCAACCAGGCAGTTCTGATAACCGGCACGGGCATTGTAAATGGTATTCAGGCGGGCAGCGGAATAAGACAGGATGTCTTGTCCGAATACCCCGTAAATGTTGGCAGAGAAGTCAAAGGCCTTGTAGTTCACCCCAAGGGTCAAGCCGAAGTTGAAAGTGGGATAACCGTTGCCAAGAATTGTACGGTCATCATCGTTTACATAGCCGTCGCCATTCACATCCTTGTATTTATAATCTCCCGGCTTGACAGCATTATTGCCAAACTGATAGTATTGGGTCTCGCCATTCGTAGCAGCGGCTGCAGCAGCATTGGCGGCATCTATTTCCGCCTGGTTCTGGAAGATGCCTTCCACTACCCAACCGTAGAAAGAGCCTACCGGATATCCGTTGCGGGTAATACTGTAGTTATCCCAATAGTAACCGGTATCGACGTTGCCCGATTCAAAGATATCGTCACCCACGTCCACAGCCTCGTTCTTCAAGGTTGACCCGGTCAACGTAGCGTTGATGCTCCAGTCTTTTCCGATTTGCGTGTTGTAATTGACCGAGAATTCAAATCCCCTGTTGCGGATTTCTCCGGCATTGGTGTACACGCTTTCAAAGCCGGTAGAAGGACGGACAGCCTTGTAGAGCAACAAGTCCTTGGCCGAACGGATGAAGTAATCCATCGTAATGTTCAACTTATTGTTAAAGAAGCCCAAGTCCAAACCGACATTGAACTGTTCATTGGTTTCCCACTTCAGGTTCGTATCGACTTCTACTGCCTGGGCGAGGCCCGGAGCTGTAACAGTTGCCCCGTTCTTCCACCAATAATACATCATGTACTTGGAAGTAAGCTGTTCAACCGACAGATTGGTTGCATTACCCGCATTACCGGTCTGTCCCCAGCCAAAACGGAGTTTCAAATTACTGAACAACCCAAGGTCTTTAATGAAATCCTCTTCCGACAGACGCCATGCCAACGATGCCGAAGGGAACGTACCCCAGCGGTTTCCGGCTCCAAAGTTTGAAGAACCGTCCCGACGTACCGTAGCCGTAAGCAGGTAACGGTCTTTCAACGTATAGTTCACTCTACCATACCAGGACACAAACCGCACCGGCAACCCATAACCGCCCGTCACATTTCTGGAAGACGGTTCGGTTGTCAACTCAATCCGGCGAATGTTAGAGGCCGGCATACTGTAACCAATGCCATACAAATCCTTGCTGCGGGTACTGTTGGCCGAATAACCGGCCATCAAGCCCAAGCGATGGATATTCTTGGTCAGATCATACGTGAAATAAGATTCAATGCCCACCGTGTTGTAGCTGTTATGGCTCATGGCAAAATTATCCGGATTGGAATCCGTGATGAAAGAACGGTGATTTTCCGGTGTATAAGCATCATACTCCCGTTCATTGTTGTTGTAGCTGAACACCGTATGGAATTTCAACCCATCTATGATATCAATATCCAGATTGGCATTGGTCAATACCTGGTGATAACGGTTCCGGCTATCGCGCTCCATAGCGGCAGCATACAGGTTATCGGTATTCTTTTCAATATCACCGGCAGCTTCTTTCTTATAATGGCCCCATGTTCCATCCGGCCATTGGATAGGCACATTAATCAAGGTACCCGTTTCATCCACCGTATCCATTGACGGAATGGCTGCCGCAAAATTGTAAGCATTGCCGCTGCCTTGATAGTGGCCATACACAAAAGCGACACTTGCGCCCAGATGAATGAAGTCCTTCACCGTATGCGTCACATTCAAGCGTGTGGTGAAACGTTGGAATTTAGACTGCACCACAATACCTTCATTGTCAAGGTAACCGAAAGATATACGTGCCTGCGAATTATCCGTACCGCCCGAAACAGACAGGTTATAGTTCTGCTGCAAAGCCGTGCGGGTCATCACATCCTGCCAATCGATGTTATGCAGGCGGCTGTCCAACGACGGGTCTGCCCAAGCCTGTTCGGTAAAAGGCGTTCCATCGTGTTGCTTGGCTATACGGACAGCCTTCACAAAGTCCTGGATGGTTCCTACATCCAAACTGTTGGTGCTTTGGCTGATACCCCAGTTGGCCGTAATGTCCAGACGGGCTTTCCCTTTCTGTCCCTGCTTCGTGGTAATCATAATCACACCGTTGGCACCTTGCGAACCGTAAATTGCGGTAGCCGAGGCATCCTTCAGGATTTCAATGCTCTCAATATCGCTGGGATTCAGGAAATCGATGCTCGTCCCTACTTGGACGCCGTCTACTACATACAGTGGGTCGGCCGAACCGTTTACCGTAGCCACACCACGGATTCTGATGGTCGTTCCGCCACGAGGGTCACCCGAGTTACGCAATACCTGCACGCCGGCTGCCGCACCTTGCAGACCTTGACCGATGTCGATAGGGTTACGCTTCATCAGGTCTTCAGATTTCACAGAGGTCACCGAACCCGTAAGGTCTGATTTCTTCACAACACCGTAGCCGATAACCACCACGTCATCCAACATCTCGGCATCATCTTCCAGCACAATGCGGAGAGCCGGAGTAGTAGCAGTAACCGCGATTTCCTGGGTTTTGTAACCCATATATGAAATCTCCAAAGTTCCTGGTCCCGGAACATTCAAACTGAAATTACCATCTATATCGGAAACAACGCCAATCGTCGTACCTTTCAGAAGGATACTCGCTCCAATGATGGCTTCACCCGTAGAATCTACAATTGTACCCGTAATCGTAAACGACTGCTGGGTTGCTTGCAGATGTGGTTCCTCTGCCCTAAAGACAGCATTTGCACTTGCCATTTGTCCTGTTCCCCAAAGGGACAACAAGGCCAAACATACCAGTTTTCGGCTCAAACAGTTTTTCATAATTCTACATAATTTAAATTAACAATTATAGTTAAAGTCACAATGCTATTCCTTACTTATCCATTCATCTGCCACAAACCCCATCCGGCTGTTGTGATACGGGCAATTCCACAAACTGGCCTTAGGCTCATTGTAACGGGGTGTCCCATCGGCAGAAACCGTGCGGAACCATTCGCCGCATTCCCGGTCTATCATCTTTTCTTTGATAAAGTTCCATGTACGAAGGGCGCTGTCCAGGTAGGATGGCTTACCCGTAAGTCGCCAGGCATTGACACAGCCCACCACAGTTTCCGCCTGGCACCACCACGAAAAATAATCCCTGATGCTGTTGCCACGCCTTTCATACATCATAGCCCCTGCTGCGGCATTGATACCTTCTTTCAAGGACGCATCCACAAGCCCCAAAGCCACTTCTTTGCACTTGTCAAAAACTTGCGGGTCACCCAAAGCCTTTGCAGCCTCCATCAACAGCCAGGAGGCCTCAATATCATGACCGTAAGGGTCTATGTCATCCAGGCTGTTCCACTCCGAATCGCAAGACGGAACCAGATGGTGTGTATGGGAATCATACAAATAGGTGGTCAATATGTCAACCAGTTTACCCAGACGCCCGCGCAAGCCACTATCCCTCCATACCTTATATAAAGAGGTGTAAGCTTCCAGCACATGGATATGGGTCAACGTCTTGGTCGCATTCGCGTTGCCGTCGAAACCCTGTCTCTCAGGAATCCCCCATTCACGGGTAAACGATTCTATGTACCCGTCCCTTACGGGGTCTTTTATTTTCTCTTCCATGACCCGGTAAATATCAATGGACTTTTGCAGGCTCTCCAGATTACCGGTTGCCCTGAAATGTTCAGACAAGCCATAAATGGCATACGCGCATGCGCAGGTTTGTTTGTCCGTTTCCAACAACGTGCCATCTGCCTTAACCGACCAATACACACCTCCATACCGAGGGTCGATGAAATGATCGATGAAATACCGTTGGGCACGGTCTGCCAACGTCCTATAAGCCTCATCGCCATACAGGCGGTAAGCCGTGGAAAAAGTCCACAGGATGCGGGCATTCAACACACTGCCTTTCGGAGCATCCGCTACCGGAGCACCATCCCTTCTCACCGTGCCATAAAAACCGCCCGCTGGGTCAACGCTATATTTCTCCCAGAAAGGAAGAATGTTGTTTTTTAAGTCCGATACGATTTCACCGCGCAAGACATCGGCAGGCACGGATTGTGCCCCGGCAGAAAAATCCGCAATCCACAATAATGCTACGGTGCAAATGGAAATGAGAAATCTGTTTTTCATGGTGGTAATAGCTATACTTCTCGGTTTTGAGTAGGACAAAATTATGTTTTTTTATCATCCTATTACCTTAACCACACCCCAATTTTGATAACACAAATGTTTCCAAAAAAGTACACATTTGAATCCACGCCCCGGTTATGATACAAATGAGCACGTTGTAATACCAATACGATTCCCATCGCCCCTTTCACAGCTTACTTTTTTTGAATAGATTTGTAACCCGTTTAAACGAAACGCATTATGAACAAACACACTTCCTTTCCCATTTGCATCCTGGTGTTATGTATAAATACCATATTTATATCCACCCGCCTACAAGCCAACGTCATCGAACAGGTCATGTTCAGGCAAATCACCACCTCGGAAGGCCTCTCCAACAACAACATCAACTGCCTGTACCGCGACAGCCGGGGATTCTTGTGGATAGGCACCAATTCAGGCCTGAACCGCTACGATTCCTACAATTTCCAACAATACTACCAGGACACCGACAACCTGCCCGACAACCGCATCAACAACATCTTCGAGGACTGGGACGGAAATATCTGGATTGACTCCGAACAAGGTTATGCCATTTACGACTACCAGACAGGCAAATTCGACCCTGACTGCGAAGGCCGGCTGCATAGGTTCAACATATCCTGCAACACCATCTCCAAGGCAGGAATGAGCCGCGAAATGAAATACCTGTGGGTGCATGACGACCACAAAATCTACTTGTACAATCCGCGGCAGAAAATGACCAAGATATACCCGCTGATGAACAGTCCCGTTTCCGGGCTTTTTGTCACAGACAGATACATTTATTCCATCTACAATGACGGGAAACTGTATCTTACCGACATCAACTCGTCGCTCAACCAGGACATTCGCATCCCGCAACAATACGGAAGCCTGCTGAGAAAGCACTATCCCAGGGTCTATATAGACCGCAACGACGGCATCTGGGTACACACGTTCCAGAACAGCCTGCTCCTGTACAAAAAGAACCTCCAGACGGAATGGCAAGAGATTAAGTTGCCCGCGCATAACGAACAGTTCAACCGCATCCGCACCCTTGCAGAAGATGCTGACGGACATATCTGGCTCATCACCAGCCACCTCGGCGCATTCATCTACCCATTGCCATCGGGAAACCTGACCCAATTCACCCATAATTCATTAAAATCGCATACCCTTGCCAGCAACAACCTCAGTGCCATACACATAGACAGGGAAGGCATTGTCTGGATAGGCAATTTCAGGCACGGAGTGTCGTACTACGTACCCCAGTCACAGGTCTTCCTGAACCAGAAATTACGGCGGTACAATGAAATCATTTCATTCTGCGAAGACTCCGTATCCATCTGGTACGGCACGGACGGCGGAGGGCTGATGCGCCAAGGCCACAACGACCCGATGCCCCGGCAAATAGCCACCCCGGCAAACGTCATTATCACCATCAAGAAAGACAGCCGGGGCAGGCTATGGCTGGGCAGCTTCCAAAACGGGCTGCTTTGCTACGACCACGGCAAAATAACCCAGTACACCAGCCGGAACAGCGGGCTGCTGGGCAACGACATCTACGGCATACAGGAAGACAAGGAAGGAAACATACTGGTCGGGCTGCTGAACGGCAACATCCAAAAGCTGGACATCCGGACACAAAAGGTAGAGACCCTCTTCAGCAAGCAAAGTAAATACGGCATCGGGGAATTGCTGTACACCGGCAACGACACCCTGTTTGCCGCCACCTCGGCAGGACTCATGTATGTCAATACCGCCACCGGGCAGCACCATTTCATAAACAACAACAAGCGGAACAGCCAGGCGCTGAAAAAACAGTCCCTCTGCACCATTTACAAAGACAGCCGGGGCATCCTCTGGATGGGGGGAAGCCAAGGCCTTGCCTGGTGGAACCTCCACACCGACAGCATAGGATATATAAACCACAACAACGGTTTGCCCGCCAACATGGTAACCGCCATTATCGAAGACAACAACCGGCAGATATGGGTAGGCACCTGCAACGGGATTGCCCGCATCAACCTGTCACAAGGGACGTTCAGCATCACCAACTATGACGTGGACGACGGAATCATCTCAAACGACGTCAGCGAACGGGCCTTGTACAAACTGCGCAACGGCAACATCCTCATGGGCACCCCCAACGGCTACACCACCATCATCCCGCAAGAGATAGTCCACGACACCTACAAGGCCGAAGTCTACCTCACCGACATAGAATCGCAGTATTACCCCCTGCCGCAGATGCTCAACGGCAAATCGCCCGAATGCGCCTCCGAAATCACCCTGGAAAGGGAAATCCCCTCTTTCCGGCTCCACTTCTCCACCCTCAACTTCATCGAGCCGCGCAAAGTACGCTACGCCTACCGTTTCAAGGGGCAACCCAGCCAATGGAACTACGCCACCGACAACCAGATAGAATTCTCTTTGCTCCCGCCGGGCAAATACGAGCTGCAAGTCAGGGCGTGCAACTCCGAATACATGTGGTCGCCCGATGTCAAGACCCTCAGCATACACATCCTGCCTCCTTGGTACCGGACGGGGTGGGCCTATGGCCTCTTCACAGCCGCCATCCTGTCGGTGGTATGGGGATTCATCGTCCATTTCCGCGCCAAACGCAAAAGGATAGCAGCCCTGAAAACCATCGAACAGGAAAACGAACGCCAGCAGAAACTGACAGACCTGAAAATGCAATTCTTCGCCAATGTCAGCCATGAATTGCGGACGCCCCTTTCGCTCATCATCAACCCGCTTGAAGAGTTCCTTAACAAATATCCGCAATACAAAAACAGCCTGCTCTACACCGTGCAGAGCAATGCCCGCTACCTGCTCGAACTGATAAACCAGCTGCTCAACTTCCGCAAGCTGGATGCCCACGGGGAAACCATCCAATACATCCACGGCGATATTGTCCGCCTGGTAAAAGACCAGTTCCAGGCGTTCGAAAGCATTGCCCAAAAGCGGGGCATCAGTTACAAGTTCACCAGCCAGCAGCCCGGCATCCCGATGGACTTCGACTACGACAAAGTGCGGAAAATAGCCATGAACCTGCTGTCCAACGCCTTCAAGTTCACCGAAGACGGCGGCAGCATCGAAATCAGAATCAATATTGTGGCAGGCAACGTTGTCATGCAGTTCTGCGATACAGGATGCGGCATAGATGCCAGCCAGCAGGAAAAGATATTCCAATGCTTCTACCAGGCAGAACGCCAGGAGAACCACCTGGGCGGAAGCGGCATCGGGCTGTACCTCGTAGCCGAGTACGTAAAAATGCACAAGGGAAACATCCAGGTATCCACCAACATACCCAAAGGAAGCATCTTCACCGTCACCCTGCCCCTGCACACCGGCACGCAACCCGCGAAGATGGCCACCGACGACGAAAACACAAGCCTCCAAGCACCACCTCCTGCCGGGGAAAACGAATACAGCTATACCATCCTGCTGGTAGATGACAACGGCGACTTTCTCGACTTCCTGAGCGCCTGCCTCTCCACCAGCTACAACGTGCTGAAAGCAACCAACGGGAAAGATGCCCTGGAAATACTGAAAACGGAAAACACGGACATCGTCATCAGCGACATCATGATGCCGGACATGAACGGGCTGGAACTGTGCGCCGCCATCAAGAACGACATCCGCACCTCGCACATCCCCGTCATCCTGCTCACAGCCCGGGCCAGCGAAGAATACCAGCTGGAAGGGCTGAACAACGGTGCAGACGACTACATCACCAAGCCTTTCAACATGGAGATACTGAAACTGCGCATCAGCAAGCTCATCGAGAACAACCTGAAAAAGCATGAGCTGTTTGACGAGCAACTGAAAATAGAACCCAGCCGCATTGCCATCACGCCCCTCGACCGGCAGTTTGTGGAAAAAGCCATCCAGATTGTCGAGGACAACATCAACAACGCCGACTTCTCCGTGGAAGAACTGGCCGCGAAGCTAAACATCTCGCGGGGATACCTCTACAAGAAAATCGTCAAAATCACAGGCAAAACCACCCTCGAGTTCATCCGCCTCATCCGCATGAAGCGTGCCCAGCAACTCTTGGCAGAGAGCCAGCTACAGGTAGCAGAGATAGCCTACAAGCTGGGATACAACTCGCCCAAGGTCTTCACCAAGCACTTCAAGGAAGAGTTCGGCATGACCCCGTCCGAGTTCATCCGCCAACAAACCGGAGGAAAACAGGCAAAGCCGGAAGAATAAAGCCCCCGTTTCCGGCCATTCCGCAGAGCGGGTTTGTCCTTCTTTTTTCCTTTCCATAGCGAAAGCAAAGAAAAGGAGCAGATAAGGACCGGATAAGGAGAAGGTAAGGACCGGGTAGGTGGCACATTTATAAAGATAGATTACCAAACGCCCGCCCGGAAAAGGAAAACGGACGGAAATACACATCCGGCGACGTTAATGGATACAAAAAGAAGCTGTCCGTCTACGTTTAAATCCGTACTTTAGTGCAGGAATTAACAACCACAATTTAGTATATCATGAAAAAGAGACTTTTCCCCATTGCAGCGGCTTTTGCCCTGGCTACCCTTGGCGGCCCGGCACAAGCGCAAGAGTTCAAACTGACGCCTTCCGGCTATTTCAAGAACTACGGAGTGGACGTCATGGCTTTCGACGACATCTATCCCGAAGGACACCAGGGAGGCGTATGCATCATTATGAACGGCAACCGCGTGGCCACCAACGGCGACATCCGCTTCGAGGCCACGCCGGGACAGTGGCAGCCCGTGCCCAAGCAGCTGGACCGCAAACTTGGCGACAACAGCATCACCGCCACGCTGTGCTACCCCGACTCGTCGCGCCACCTGACGGGCTTCAACCCGATGATTTACCCGGACTTCCAATTCAACTATACCGTGAAAGTAGAAGGGAAAGGCAACCATGTAGAGGTGACCGTAGATCTGGACCGTCCCGTGCCGCAGGAGTTCCTGGGCAAAGTGGGCTTCAACCTGGAGTTCTTCCCCGGAGCACTGTTCGGCAAGCCGTGGATTATGGACAACCAGAGCGGCATCTTCCCGCAACAGCCCAACTCGCCGCTGGCCACTACCAGCCCCAACTACCTGCACACGGGCAACTACCACCCGGAAGGCCAGCCGCTGGCGGACATGGACAACCTGATAGGCAAAGGCTACAGCCCCATCGTGGCGGACGACATCATCAGCGAGCCGTATGCCGTGGGCCGGAAGTTCACCTCGCGCCCCGATGACCCCTACAACAAGGTCACCATCGAATCGCTGACCGGCGACCTGAAACTGTATGACGGCCGCATGAACCACAACAACGGCTGGTTTGTGCTGCGCAGCGAGATTGCGCCGGGCGTCACCAAGGGCGCCGTGAAGTGGATTATCACCCCCACCGTAATGCCCGACTGGATGTACCGGCCCGTCATCCAGACCTCACAAATCGGTTACCACCCCAACCAACCCAAAGAGGCCATCATTGAAATGGATACCCGCGACAACCGCCAGGCCACGGCAAAGGTGGTACGCATCGGCTCGGACAAGGAACAGGTGGTGAAGACCGTGACTCCTGCCAACTGGGGGAAATTCCTGCGCTACAACTACCTGAAAGTGGACTTCAGCGACGTAAAGGAACCGGGACTGTACCAGATAAAATACGGCGACTCCTCCTCACCCATTTTCTGCATAGACGAGAACGTGTACGACCGGGGCGTCTGGCAACCCGTGCTGGAGTACTTCCTGCCTGTACAGATGTGCCACATGCGGGTGAACGAGAAATACCGCGTATGGCACGGCGCCTGCCACATGGACGATGCACGCATGGCACCTGCCCATAACCACATCGACGGCTATGACCAGAAACCGGGACTGTCGAAGTACAACGAAGGCGACATGGTGCCGGGCGTGAACATCGGCGGATGGCATGACGCGGGCGACTTTGACTTGCGCGTAGAATCGCAGGCGGGCGAAGCCTACATACTTTCGCTGGCTTACGAGGCCTTCAAACCGGATATTGACGCCACCTCCATCGACCAAGTGAACCGGGTGACGGAAATACACCAGGCCGACGGCAAGAACGACCTGCTGCAACAGGTGGAAAACGGCGCACTGAGCGTGGTGAACTCTTACCTGGCCCTGGGACGGCTGTATCGCGGCATCATCTGCGGCGGGCTGCGCCAATACGTGCTGCTGGGCGATGCCGCCGCCATGACCGACGGCCAACCGGGCAATGAGGACGACCGCTGGATTTTCACCGAAGACAACCCGCGGCGTGAACTCTCGACCGCTGCCAACCTGGCCGCCACTTCGCGCGTGCTGAAGGGCTTCAACGACACGCTGAGCGTGCATTGCCTGAACATTGCCCGCGAGATATTCCAGCGCACCGGAAACGGCAACCCGCGCATGGCATCGGCCAAGATACAGGCTGCCGTTGAGCTTTACCTGGCTACCGGCGAGGACTTGTACAAAGATTTCCTACTGGACCACCAAGACCTCATTGTCAAGCAAATCGGACAAACGGGCTGGTACACCGCCCGCGTGGAGCAACGCTTCGCCCAAATGAAGGACAAGAAGGCGCAGGCTTTCTCCAAGGCGTTCCGCAAAGCCTTGGCAGGCTATAAGCAGCAACTGGACAAGGAGGTGGTTTCCACACCCTACGGCGTTCCCTACCGTCCCCACATCTGGGGTGCCGGCTGGGACATCCAGAGCTTCGGTTTCCGCCACTACTTCCTGGCATCGGCCTATCCCGACATTTTCAACAAAGAGCCTATCTTCAATGCACTTAACTTTGTATTGGGATGCCACCCGGGCAGCAACCAGGAGTCTTTTGCCTCGGGCGTGGGAGCGACTTCTGCCACCATCGGCTACGGGTTGAACCGTGCAGACTGGTCGTACATTCCCGGCGGCGTGATTTCGGGCACGGCACTGATACGCCCCGACTTCCCGGAACTGCTCCATTTCCCCTTCCTGTGGCAACAGAAAGAATACGTTTTGGGAGGCGGTTCTTCACATTACATGTTTTTAGTGCTGGCCGTACAGCAGATGGTAAAAGAATAATGACTATATTCGCAACGTGAAAACTGCAATATGTTATTATTTCCACAACCTAAAAACATTTTTTTATGAAACACTCAACTATCGTATGCACGTTGCTGGCAGGTATGGGACTGGCTTTCTCGTCCTGCCAACAACAGGCATCTTCGGAAAAGCCCAACCCGCTGTTGGCGCATGAAGATGAAATCACTGAGATTATTTCGGGCATGAGCCTGGAAGAAAAAGTAAACATGCTGCACGGGAAAAAGATGTTCTCGTCGGCAGGCATCGAACGGCTGAACATTGCCGACATCGAGTATGCCGACGGCCCGTTCGGCATCCGCGAGGAGATGGAGCCGGATTCCTGGATGCCCCTGGGCTGGTCAACGGACTCGGCTACTTTCTTCCCTACCGGTTCGGCGCTTGCCGCTACCTGGAGCGAAGACATGGCTTACCAATACGGTAAGGGGATGGCTGCCGAGGCTTACCTGCGCGGCAAGGACATGATTCTGGGACCTGCCATCAACATCCAACGCCTCCCGACCGGAGGACGTACCTACGAGTACCTCAGCGAAGACCCGGTGCTGAGCAGCGCGCTGGCCGTAGGCTACACCCTGGGCGCACAGGACAACGGCCGTGCCGTGTGCCTGAAGCACTATGCCGTGAACAGCCAGGAGAACATGCGCGGCTTCGTCAATGCCGTTGTGTCCGAACGCGCCTTGCGTGAAATCTACCTGCCGCCTTTTGAGGCAGCCGTGAAAGAGGCCAATGCCTATGGCGTGATGGCTGCCTACAACAAGGTAGGCGGTGACTGGTGCTCGGAAAACGACCGCCTGCTGAACAAAATCCTGCGTGACGAATGGGGATTCCGGGGCATCGTCATCTCCGACTGGGGCGGAACGCACTCTACTGTAAAGGCCGCTTTCGGCGGACTGGACGTGGAAATGCCCAACGACCGTTATTTCGGACAGGCTTTGCTTGACTCGGTAAAAGCCGGCGCCGTGCCCGAAGAGGTGATTGACCAGAAGGTGCGCAACCTGCTCCGCGTGCGTTTTGCCATCGACCCTATACCTGCCGACGTGGCCAACAAGCAGATGACCTCGCAGCCTGCCCAACAGCAGATTGCATACGAAGTGGCATCGCGCAGCATCGTATTGCTGAAGAACGAAGGCGTGCTGCCCATCAACGCAAAGGATGTGAAGACCATTGCCGTAATCGGTGACAATGCCACACGCCGCATGTCGCAAGGCGGTGTGGGAGCCGGAGTAAAAGCGCTCTACGAAATCACCCCGCTACAAGGCTTGCAAAAGGCGCTGGAAGGTACCGGCATCACGCTGAAGCATGCCCAAGGCTACACAGTGCCCAGCAGAATGCGCCGCAATGCCAAGAATGCGGCAGCCCAAGCCAAAGAGGCGGAAGCTACCAACAAGAAGCTGGCGAAGGAAGCCGTGGCACTGGCCAAAGAAGCCGACCTCGTCATCTTTGTGGGTGGTGACAACCGCGAAGTGGAAACCGAAGGTTCCGACCGCAAAGACATCAACCTGCCCGCAGGACAGGATGAGCTGATCAAAGCCATCGCACAAGCCAACCCGAACCTGGTGACCATCATGGTAGTAGGCGCCCCGGTAGACTTGCGCACGGTGAACGACTGCACCAAGGGCCTGCTTATCTCCTGGTTCAACGGTTCGGAAGGCGGACACGCACTGGCCGACGTGCTGACCGGAAAGATTTCCCCGTCGGGCAAACTGCCGTTCACATTCCCCGCCAAGCTGGATGACTCTCCGGCATACAGCCTGGGCGTTTATCCGCAGGAAGAGCCGGCACAATCGGGCGATGTATTCGTAAACCTGGTGAACAGGGACAAGTTCCAGGCAGAGATGAAGGCCGATGCCGACTATGCGGAAGGTATCTTCGTAGGTTACCGCTGGTACACCACCAAGCAGGTGAAGCCGCTCTACCCCTTCGGCTACGGTCTGTCGTACACGCAGTTCCAATATAGCGACCTGCAAGCCAAAGCCGGCAAGGACGCCATCGAAGTAAGCTTCACGCTGAGCAATACAGGCGCCATGGATGCCGAAGAAGTGGCACAGGTTTACATCGCACGCCCGCAATCGGCTATCGAACGCCCGGCCATCGAGCTGAAAGGCTTCAAGCGTATCGCCTTGAAGAAAGGAGAGAGCCAAACCGTCACCCTGTCCATCCCCATGGAAAAATTACGCCATTGGGACGAGGCACAAGGCGGATGGGCGCTGGAAGCAGGACCGGCGGTGGTCTATGCAGGCAATTCGTCCGACAACCTCCCCCTGAAACAGGAAATCACGCTGGCACGCTAAGAGCCTGACCGGCCTTTTTACAATAGCGGGTGTATCATTTTGATACACCCGCTATCCTCCGGACACCGTATCACTGCGGCAGTAGCGATACGATACCGACAAGCAGTTTTCAAACCAGCGTAGAACGGGTCAACCGACCGTTTTCTACCCAAAAACATACAAATATGATGAAGGAAATAATAACCAAAACCCTGATTGGCTTATGCCTTTTCTGCCTGGCTGCGACCTGTCCTTTGCAAGCCGGCAAATACAAGAGTTTCAAAGTATCGGTCTACGCACGCGCGTATGAAGTGGACAAAATGAAAGACCTTCACTGGCTGGACTCCACATGGACCGTCATCTCCCGGCAGGTGGATGTGGACAAAATCTACCTGGAAACCCACCGCGACTTGCTTATTGTGGATGATGCCACATTGGAACAAGCCAAAAAATACTTCCACGACCGGGGCATCGAGACAGCGGGAGGCATTACTTACACCATTGACGAATCGAACAGCTTTGAAACTTTCTGCTACTCCAACCCGCAACACCGCAAAAAGGTACAGGAGATAGCCGAACACACAGCCAAACACTTCGATGAATTCCTGCTGGATGATTTCTTTTTCACCAGCTGCAAGTCGGAAGATGAAATCCACGCCAAAGGCGACCTGAGCTGGACGGAGTACCGCCTGAAACTGATGACCGAGGCAGGACGCGACCTGGTACTGAAACCGGCAAAGAAAGTAAACCCGGATGTAAAGGTCATCATCAAATACCCCAACTGGTATGACCACTTCCAAGGACTGGGCTTTAACCTGGAAGAAGGCCCGCAACTCTTCGACGGTATCTGGACCGGCACCGAGACGCGCGACCCCGCAGGGGCACAACACCTACAGAATTACCTGAGCTACAACATTATCCGATATTTTGAAAACCTGCGCCCCGGTTACAACGGAGGCGGATGGGTGGATGCCGGCGGACTGAACATGAGCATGGACCGCTACGCCGAACAACTGCACCTGACCATGCTTGCCAAGGCACCCGAAATCATGCTGTTTGCCTACCACCAACTTATCGGCGTACCCCTGTCGCCCTCACAACGCGCCCCGTGGCAAGGACAAGGCACCAGCTTCAACTTCGACGAAATGATGGCACCCATCACCCTGCCCGACGGGAAACAAGTGCAACCCACTACCATGGCTCGCATTGCAGGCGTTACACTGAAGCAAACCGACCGCCTTATAGGGCTGTTGGGCAACCCTGTCGGCATCCAATCGTACAAACCTTTCCACTCCTCCGGCGATGACTTCCTGCAAAACTACCTGGGCATGATTGGCCTGCCGATGGACATGCGCCCGACCTTCCCCGATGACCAGAAAATGGTGTTGCTCACCGCCCAGGCTGCAAGTGACCCCAACATTATAGACAAAATCAAAAAGCAGTTGTTGAGCGGACGTGAAGTGTTCATTACCAGCGGACTGCTGAAGGCCATCCCCGACAAGATAGCCGAGATAGCCGAACTGCGCTGCACCGACCTCAAGGCACTGGTCAATGACTTTGGCCGACACGGCCAATCGGCACGCGACCTGCTGATTCCCCAAGTGCTATACTACACCAACGACTCGTGGGAAGTAGTGAGCGCCGGACGTCCGCTCACGGGCGGCGTATCGGGCTACCCCATCGTGCTGCGCGCCCCCTATGCCTCGAGCAACCTGTACGTACTGACCGTGCCCGACGATATGGGCAACCTGTACGACTATCCCGCAGGCGCCCTGAACGAGATACGCCGCAACATGAGCAAAGACCTGGATGCCTACATCGAAGGCCCGGCAAAAGTCGCCTTGTTCCTCTACGACAACCGGACGCTGGTCGTAGAGAATTTCAACGACGAGCCTGTGAATATCAACATCGTGATGGACGAGAAAACCGGCAAACTGACCTCACTCGAGAACAACGGGGAAGTGCTTCAGCCTCAACCTACCAAGCCCAACCCGTTCTTGCGCAACAAACAGCCGTCAAAGCATTCGTTCCGGGTTACGCTGATGCCACATTCCTATAAAGCCTATAAATATTAGGCTTTACATAAACGCATCCAGCAATATGCGGGAATAATGGAATGAAATAAAGCCGCATTCAGCCAAAGGGGTGGAAAAATGCAACAGATGTGCATTTTCCACCCCTTTCTCATTGGGCCGGAGCGAAGTATGGAACAACTTCGTACAAAAAACGTAAATTTCCTCTTCATTTATTTGCTATTTCAAAAGAAAGCCCTATCTTTGCAAAAGAATTAAATATGTAATGATTACAATTTTAATTCCAATATGGATACAAAGGTAATAAAGACATTGGTTGAACACAACATCCGCCCTTCGGTGCAGCGCATCTCCATCATGGACTACCTGATGGGGCATCACACCCACCCCACGGTAGATGAAATCTATACGGCACTGGCGCCCTCCATACCGACACTGTCGAGAACAACGGTGTACAATACCTTGAAGCTATTGACGGAGCACGGAGCCGTACTGACACTGACCATTGACGAGAAGAATACATGCTATGACGCCCAGACAGAACCGCACGCCCACTTCTTGTGCAAACGATGCGGCAAGGTATATGACGTAATGTATGACAACGAGACAATGGAGGAACATGCTCCGGATATAGGAGGCCATGATGTGCAGGAAGTCCATTATTACTATAAAGGGATTTGTAAACAATGCAAAGAAAGCGATAAATAACACGATTAACTAACTCATTAAAACAGAAACGACATGAAAAAATTCAGATGTACTGTCTGCGGTTACGTATATGAAGGAGACGCAGCTCCTGAAAAGTGCCCCTTGTGCAAAGCTCCGGCAAGCAAGTTTGTAGAAGTAGTGGAAGAAGAAGGCGGCGCCTTGACTTTTGCTGACGAACACGTTATCGGCGTAGCCAAAGGTTGCGACGACGAAATGATTAAGGACTTGAACAACCACTTCATGGGCGAATGCACCGAAGTAGGCATGTATCTCGCCATGAGCCGCCAGGCTGACCGTGAAGGTTATCCGGAAGTAGCTGAAGCCTTCAAACGCTACGCTTGGGAAGAAGCAGAACACGCAGCCAAGTTTGCCGAACTGCTGGGTGACTGCGTATGGGACACCAAGACCAACCTGGAAAAACGTATGAACGCTGAAAGCGGCGCATGCGAAGACAAGAAGCGTATCGCTACCCGCGCCAAGGCTTTGAATCTGGATGCCATCCACGACACGGTTCACGAAATGGCCAAGGACGAAGCACGCCACGGCAAAGGTTTTGAAGGCCTGTACAACCGCTACTTCAAGAAGTAAGCACAAAGAATTCCCTTACCTTTTCTTTGGGACAAAGGGATTCTGCACAAGCATTCTCTAATGCATATCTTAGACACTCCTGTAAAACGACTTACAGGAGTGTCTTTTTTCATTTCCCCCGTTATCCGCAAACAAAGCCCACCCATTCTTGCCTGTTTACGGTTTATTTCATAACTTGCAAACGTTTAGACATAACAAGCCTACCTTTTTCAACTGACTGATACACTAAAACCATAAACACATGAAATTAGGCGCAATAATCGGGGACATTATAGGTTCGGTTTATGAATTCCATAATGTAAAAACAACGGACTTTGAGCTATTTACGGGGAGAAGCCGTTTTACCGACGACTCCGTCATGACCGTGGCTGTCATCCAATGGCTGATGGATGACCCCACGCATTCAAAACAAAAACTGGTGCAAATCATGCAGAAGTTTGGCCGAGCTTACCCGACACGCGGATATGGCAGCAGCTTCAGGCAGTGGCTATTCTCGGAACAGCCGAAGCCTTACAACAGCTGGGGCAACGGTTCGGCAATGCGGGTCAGCCCGGTCGGCCTATATGCCTCCACACTACCTGAAGCGCTACGATTGGCAAGGGAAAGCGCGGAAGTGACCCATAACCATCCTGAAGGCATAAAGGGGGCACAGGCCATTGCGGCATCGGTATTTCTTGCCAAGGAAGGCAGGACGAAACCGTACATCAAAGAATACATAGAACAGACATTCGGTTACGACCTGAACCGAACTATCAATGAGATACGGACGTATTACACCTTTGACGTATCTTGCCAGGGCAGCGTCCCGGAGGCCATCATCGCTTTTCTGGAAGGGAACTCCTTTGAAGAAGTCATCAGACTGGCCGTATCAATAGGCGGAGACTCTGACACCATAGCCTGTATGGCCGGAGCCATAGCAGCCTGCCGATATACCGTACCGGATGAAATAGAAACGAGGTGCAAAAACATACTTGCCAAAGACAAGGGGCTTTTGGAACTGATTGAACTTTTTGAAGCAAAGTATGCCAACGCTATGTGTTTTAGAAGAATGCCAGATGAAAAAGGTCATCTTACCTCATCTTCCTGCGGTGCGATACATCCCCATAAACAAATGTGACATACAGCATATTCACAAAATTTTGTTCCTTTGACCATTTTCTTTTTGCCTGCTTACGTTATCACCTAATAAGACGATGCCCTTTATATCACTTCTATCCTCATCTTGCAATCCTGCCTACCTTGCAAAATGGATAGTTCCATAGTCATTTTTGAATTAATTTTAAGGCGTTCCTTTTTGCTGCCGCTATGCTTGGGGATGAATCTTGCGGCATCATATCCAAGCATAACATCAGTTCCTTGCATAGTTCAGGATAAGGTTTACACATTTTTGCGGCGAGTTTAATCATTACAGAACGTGAACCGTCACTTTCTTTGGAATCGGCCAGATGTATAAGACAAAAATCCAATAATTTACCGTTGGGCTCATTCGTTGGAAGGTCTGCGAGAATAGCCAGTATCAGCCCACGGCGAAAACAAAGCCCTGCGGATGTAGCCATATCAACCAGTTCCCCGTAATGCGGAAGAAGATAAATCCTTTTGTCTTCCTGTGATAAATGGGACAGCACCCACGCTGCATTATAAGCCACACGAGGATTGTCCGCTTGTTTCATTAGAGTAAACATGGCCTCAATGTCACATTCATCGTGATGGAGATTACCAGCAATTGCCATAATCTGCGATTTTGAAAGTCTGACGTCCAATGAAGTCATAAGGAGTATGATATTTTACTTATTTTTTTTGATGGTTTGACATTTACGTTTGGTCATCTCTTCGGCAAAGGCCTGTTCGCCTTGTTTCTTGATATAGCGAATGCAAGCGGGACGGTCGGAATTAAACAGGAATGCGAATACCTTGCTTATCCGGTTGGAAAACAACTTGCATTCCTTGACATCATGGGAGCATTCAGCACAAGTATTGAACTTGTTTTCTTGGCAACATGAGCGGATTTTACACCAAGTTGCCTTTTCATTCTGTTTACATCCGGGACATTTCTCCGCCAAGAACTTACGGCAGGCTCCGCAATAAAGGCCGCAAGCGGCTATGTTTTGGGTGTCAGATACGATAGTTTTCATAGACATCAGATGTTGGAGTGAGAAAATTCGCCATTTATCCAAAAGGTGGCTTCCGTGCCAATGAAATGCAGAAGCACATAATTGGGGTCATTCGGTCCGCCGGGGAAATGATGAATGAACCAGTCCTGCCACATCTCTTTGCGGATGGCATCATCCGTGACAATCTCTACCGTACCACGCAGGGCAACGCCATCCCCGTAATGGTCGTAGCAAAGTCCTGCCTTACTATTCGCCTTAAAATCATGTACTTTTACGGAATCTGCACTTGTCGCCATCCAAACCTCATAGAAACCCTTTGCACCTATTTTGGACATCTGCACGGGACGAGGATAGCCGTTGGCATCAATGGAAACGATGGTCACGTTTTCACATTGGGCGAGCAAGTGCGTTGCTTTTTCCGGCAGTGTCCGTTCATCGTTCACTTTCCACCGTTTCAAATGCGGAAAGTGTTGGAACATTTGTTCTTTCGCTTGTATATGAGTCAATTTACACCCCGTCTGTACATTCCATTGGTCTAAGAATTGCAGGCAGAACTCAATCATCTGGCTCATTGTGAACTCTTGGGTGAACTCTCCGTTTTTGTAGCAATAGACGCAATAATCCTCGCTACGGCTTCCATCGGCATTAGTTCCCCTGTTCTCATCAGTCAGGGGCATGCCGCAACTTTGGCAGAATTGTGGTTCCATATACATTGTCCTATTCAATGCCTGCCAGTCCCTTTACAGGCGGTTATAAAATGCGAGAGCGTGGAACTGCAATGCTACCGCGTCTAAATTGGAGGTCGTAGACAACCTTTGGCACAGATATGATAATAACAGCCCACGCTATAGCGTGAGAACCACTATACTATTTCTTGTACCAAGTCCGAGATTTCCTACGTTTCCAACCTACAAGATGAACATAACGCTTCTTTTTTCTCGTATGTCTTGGAAATAATTGCCTTTATCCGACTACAAAAGTCGGATATTTTTCTGATAATCTTTTATTTTCTAATGCTTTTATTTACTTTTAGAATAGAATTTAGGGTACATCCTATATTTTCAGTCCTTTATCCTCTTTAGTAGATGCAGTTTCCAAACCGTTTCTCCATTCATTCGCTTTCTACCTAAACCATTGCACAAGTGGAACATCGTTCACACCTATTTGAAAATACCCTTTCCGAGAATCTCAATGTGTTCCGGCAGAAGTCAATCAACGGCAATAGCTTTTCCACATAAGGGAAGTTCCATAAATTTTGTTATGTTTTTCAAGATAATCAAGGAAAGCAAAGTAAGTTGATATTAGTTTCACACGGAAAACAACGTCTGTATCCCAAAGAATTAGTACCTTTGGAACGAGATAACTCTTCGCACTTGCAATATACTTTTTACGTATTGCGTATTTTAAATAATCCATTGCGTGTATTTATCGACAAGCGGGATAGTAAAAACATAAAATTGAAATGGCAACAGACGGAGTAAAAATAATTGATGGAGATTTAGCACACGACACCTATGAATATATAATGGAGTTGTATGATAGTGGAGCAAGTGCTGAAATAATTAAGAAATAAATTCCATTCATAAAAGAAGATTATGGAGATGATACGGATTTTTATCACGAAATTTTTGTTACAGCTTACGCCTTGGCATTTGGGGGAATCGGAGAACTGACTGATGAAATCTTAAAATGAAGTAAAACGAGTTATTGAACTTAAAGCAGGTGTAAATCTTTGGACAAAAGATGTAGACGAAAAGGAAGGCAAAGAAAGACAAAAAGTCCTTGACCGATTTTAAAAAATAATATCTGCACCAAACTCAAAAGTTAGAAATAGAAATAATCAATTTTAGTTGCTGCAATCTGCCGATTTTATGAGGTTTTTCCAACGATATTCCCTATTTTTGCAACAATCTACTATTAACCTATAAATTTCAATTAAACAGAACCATGATTAAAAACCTATCTACCTTCTTCGTCGGTATAGCGTTATCATGCCTTGCCGGCTGTACCCCAATCCCCAAAGAAACAACTGCAACAAAAGAGTATGCGCCTCTTGAAGTTCCAGTTCCCGAACGTCCTGCGGGACAACAGGATGTAATCGAACTAACAACTCCTAAACTTGACACTGTGCGTGTAGGTTTCATCGGTTTGGGCATGCGTGGTCCCAGTGCGGTAGAACGTTGGACGCACATACCGGGAACTAAAATTGTCGCTCTTTGCGACTTATTGCCTGAAAATGCGGAAAAAGCACAAAAAATTGTAACTAACGCCGGTATGGAAG
>CALULP010000006.1 GCA_944321495.1 uncultured Bacteroides sp.
GGGAACTTTTTTGGAAGTTTTTTGAATGGAAAAACACAAAGCACTGGAAAACTTGGAGTTAGGAATGAAAAAAAGACAAAGGAAGGCGGAAAAGGGGAAAAGACATACACCATATATAATATTATAACACGGGAAGAGGAAAGCGGAGGGACGGAGCCGGGTTGGCAGCGGTATAACGCCAAGTTGGTAGCGGTACGGCGCCAGGAAGGTAGCGATACGACGCCAGGATGGTAGCGATACAACGCCAGGATGGTAGCGGTACGGCGCTATAAATGGAAGATGGAAAGCACTAATATTATGGGAAATAAGGGGAGAGAAACCGGCAAAGCTCGTTTTTTCCGCCATGCCGCGCATCTGAAAAACCACCGGACATTTGCTTTTGTGCTATCTGAGTCGTACATTTGCAATGGTATTATAAAAATCGGACAAATAAAATGGGCATAAAATTACGACTCACCATCATGCAATTCCTCCAATTCTTTATTTGGGGGGCATGGTTGATATCCTTGGGCGGCTACATGGGAAATGCACTTCACTTTGAGGGCGGACAGATTGGAGCCATCTTTGCAACAACGGGCATCGCCGCACTGATTATGCCGGGGCTGACGGGCATCATCGCCGACAAATGGATAAATGCCGAACGGCTATACGGACTGCTTCACCTCATTGGCGCAGGTGCATTGCTTTATGCGTCTACCGCAACCACCTATAACCAGATGTATTGGGCCATGCTGCTCAACATGCTGGCGTATATGCCCACCTTATCCTTAGCCAACACGGTATCTTACAACGCCTTAGAGAAAAGCCACATGGACTTGGTGAAAGACTTCCCTCCTATCCGCGTATGGGGGACTGTGGGGTTCATCTGCGCCATGTGGGCCGTAGACTTGACCGGGTTTAAGGCACATTCGGCCCAACTCTACGTAGCGGCAACCGCCGCCCTCCTGTTAGGGCTCTATGCTTTCTCTTTGCCGGCATGTCCGCCCGAACGGAATGAGAACAAGACGATGCTGTCGGCCTTCGGACTGGATGCTTTAGTGTTGTTCAAACAGAAGAAAATGATTATCTTCTTCCTGTTCTCCATGCTGTTGGGCGCCGCCCTGCAAATCACCAACACTTACGGCGACCTGTTCCTGGGCTCGTTCGCATCCATCCCGGAATATGCAGATTCGTTCGGCGTGAAGCATTCGGTCATCCTGCTTTCCATTTCCCAAATGAGCGAGACCCTGTTCATCCTTGCCATCCCATTCTTCTTGAAACATTTCGGCATCAAGCGAGTCATGCTCATCAGCATGTTTGCCTGGGTTTTCCGCTTCGGGTTATTCGGTCTGGGCAATCCGGGCGACGGGCTATGGATGCTGATACTTTCCATGATTGTATATGGCATGGCGTTCGACTTTTTCAACGTTTCCGGCTCCCTGTTTACCGAAATGGAAGCGCACTCCAGCATACGCGCCAGCGCGCAAGGCCTGTTCTTCATGATGACAAACGGGCTGGGAGCCATCATTGGAGGTTATGCCAGCGGGGCCGTTGTCGACGCGTTCTCCGTTTATGAAAACGGGCTATTAATCAGCCGCGAATGGACTCCCATCTGGATGATTTTTGCCGGTTATGCGTTGACCATCGGCATCTTGTTCGGACTGGCATTCCGCTATAAACATGTTCCGGAAAGTAAACAATGAATCTATGAATCACCGAAAAAAAACAGAGCTGCAAGTATTCAATATTACCAACAGCCGCATACAAGCCGGGGCTTATGCACTTATCCTGTCCGAAAAAGACGGGAACCGGCAACTGCCTATTATCATAGGCGCCACAGAAGCACAAGCCATCATCATTGAACTGAAAGGAATTATCCCTCCGCGTCCATTGACCCACATGCTGTTCTCCTCCGTTCTCGAAGCCATGGGAGTACGGCTATTGCGCGTGCTCATATACAAAGCAGACAACGGAGTTTTTTACGCCTACCTCTACCTGCGGCAGGCCGAAACCATCTACCGGGTAGACTCCCGCACCAGCGACGCCATTGTCCTCGCCCTACGCATGGCAGCCCCCATTTTCATCTACGATGACATCCTGGAAACGGAACACATCCGGATAGGCGATGCCGAAGAAGATGGCGGAGCGACGAGCAATGCCACTCCTTCCACCGACAACGGGGCCACACGCGAGCCATCGCTGGCTTCCCTAAAGCATGCACTGGAAAAGGCGGTTGAAGCCGAAAATTACGAACAAGCCGCCGTATTGCGTGACAAAATCAAACAATTAAGTCAAACGGAATAAGCCAAAAGTCCCATGCACGTTTTTTATACACCAGACATACAAGAGCGCGCCGAATTGCCTGAAGAAGAAGCCGCACACGCCATCCGCGTACTGCGCCTGCAAACAGGCGATGAGATTATGTTGACCGATGGAAAAGGCAATTTTTACCGCGCCGGAATAACAGCGACCGGAGGCAAACGATGCCTCGTCAACATCCTCGAGGTGCAGCCGCAAGAACCGCTGTGGAAAGGACACCTGCACATAGCCATGGCGCCCACCAAGAACATGGACCGCACGGAATGGTTTGCCGAAAAAGCCACCGAAATAGGCCTTGACGAACTGACTTTCCTGAATTGCAGGCATTCGGAAAGAAAAGTCATCAAGACAGAGCGCATCAACAAAATCCTGGTATCTGCCATCAAGCAATCGCTCAAAGCCCGCCTGCCCAAGTTGAATGAGATGACGGGATTCGATTCGTTCATCCGCCAGTCCTTTCCCGGACAAAAGTTTATCGCCCATTGCTATCCCGGCGAGAAGCCTTTGTTGAAAGACATAGTGCAGCCCGGCGAAGACGCCCTCGTGCTTATCGGTCCCGAAGGAGACTTCAGCGAAGAAGAGGTGGCCGGCGCGGAAGCCTGCGGATTCACTTCCATCAGCCTGGGACGCTCCCGGCTGCGCACGGAAACGGCCGCACTCGTAGCCTGCCACATACTAAACCTGCAAAACCAATAACTCCCCTCCTGCCATGCCCCGCTACGACCTGATTACCATTCTCGGCCCGACCGCTTCGGGAAAAACCTCCCTCGCCGCCGCCCTTGCCCGCAGGCTGGACGCGGAAATCATCAGCGCCGACTCACGGCAAGTGTACCGCGGGATGGACATCGGTACCGGAAAAGACCTGGCGGATTATGCCATAGACGGGCAAACCGTGCCTTACCACCTGATAGACATCGCAGAACCGGGTTACAAGTACAACGTATTCGAATACCAGCGCGACTTTCTTTCCGCCTACGAAGGCATCCGCCAACGGGGCAGACTGCCCATACTATGCGGGGGCACAGGACTGTATCTTGAGTCTGTGCTGAAAGGATACCGCCTGCTGCCCGTCCCGGAGAATGCACAGCTGCGCGCCAGCCTGTCCGGCAAGACGTTGGAAGAACTGGCCGAACTGCTCCGCTCCTACAAGACCTTGCACAACACGACGGACATCGACACGCCCAAACGCGCCATCCGTGCCATCGAAATCGAAGAATACTACCGCAACAGGCCCGTAGACGAACGCCCATTCCCCCGGCTGGAAAGCCTCATCATCGGCGTAGCGATAGACCGCGACCTGCGCCGCGAAAAAATTACCCGCCGCCTGCGCCAACGCCTGGACGAAGGCATGGCCGACGAGGTGCGCCGGCTGCTGGCCAAGGGGCTGACGCCGGACGACCTCATCTACTACGGGCTGGAATACAAATACGTCACCCTGTACGTCACCGGACAACTGGCCTACGATGACATGTTTACCCGGCTGGAAACCGCCATCCACCAGTTTGCCAAGCGGCAGATGACGTGGTTCCGGGGCATGGAACGTCGCGGTTTTGTCATACACTGGGTGGATGCATCCTTGCCCATGGAAGAAAAGATTGCCTTCATCAGGCAGAAACTTCAAGAGAATTAGTATATTTGGCGACCAAAACAGAGAAAGCCATGAGCATAGCACCCGATAAATGGGGAATCATCTACAACCCCAAAGCCGGCACCCGCAAGGTGCAGAAACGCTGGAAGTCCATCAAGGAATACATGGACAAGAAAGGCGTGGACTACGACTACATCCAGTCGGAAGGATTCGGCTCGGTAGAACGGCTGGCAGGCATACTGGCCAACAACGGATACCGCACCATTGTGGTCGTGGGAGGCGACGGCGCGCTGAACGACGCCATCAACGGCATCATGCGCTCCGACGCGCCGGACAAGGCAGACATCGCCCTGGGCATCATCCCCAACGGCATAGGCAACGACTTCGCCAAGTACTGGGGCATGGGCACCGACTACAAGGAAGCCGTGCAGTGCATCATGAACGGCAGGCGGAGGCGCATTGACGTAGGCACCTGCCAGTACTACGACGGCCGGCAGCACGTGACGCGCTATTTCCTCAACGCCATCAACATCGGCCTGGGCGCAAGGATTGTGAAGATTACCGACCAGTGCAAACGCTTCTGGGGCGTGAAATACCTGTCGTACCTCATGGCCTTCCTTTCCCTCATTTTCGAGCGCAAACTCTACCGCATGCACCTCAAGGTGAACGGCGAGCACATCCGCGGCCGCATCATGACCGTGTGCATAGGCAGCGCCTGGGGCTGGGGACAGCTGCCCAGCGCCGTGCCCTACAACGGCTGGCTGGACGTATCCATCATCAGCCGCCCCGAGCTGCGCCAGCTGTGGCCCGGCCTGTGGATGCTGATGAAGGGACGCATACTGAACAACAGGCTCGTGCGCCCCTACCGCACCCGACAAGTCAAAGTGCTGCGCGCGCAGAATGCCGCTGCCGACCTGGACGGACGGCTGCTGCCCCGGCACTTCCCGCTGACCATCGGCATACAGCCCGAAGCCATCACCCTCATCATTCCCGAATAGACATGCCGGCAAAGCCCCCCTTCACAAGCCGGCCCGGCACCGCCGGGCATACACCCCGACGGGCAGAAAAAAGTTGCCTCCCCCTGTGATTTACGCCGCCCCTTGCCGACTGATAGGTCGTGAATAGACGATAAATGTTCAACTTAAAAACGATAAGACAATGAAACATCTACTGAAAAGCCTCAGCGTGGCCATGCTCGCCCTCGGGTGCAGCCTGACCCCGGCGCTGGCACAACAACAGCTGCCCCCGCTGCCCGCCGACCCCGCCGTGCGCATCGGCAAACTGGACAACGGACTGACCTACTACATCCGCCACAACGAGCAACCCGCCGACCGGGCCGACTTCTACATCGCGCAGAAGGTAGGCTCCATACAGGAAGAGCAGAACCAGCTGGGACTGGCACACTTCCTCGAGCACATGTGCTTCAACGGCACCACGCACTTCCCCGGCGATGCCCTCCGCCACTACCTGGAAACCATCGGCGTGAAGTTCGGCGAAAACCTCAATGCCTACACCTCGGTGGAAGAGACGGTGTACAACATCAGCAACGTGCCCGTGCAGACGCCGGGCGCCATCGACTCGTGCCTGCTCATCCTGCACGACTGGAGCAACGACCTCACCCTCGACCCCAAGGAGATTGACAAAGAACGCGGCGTCATCAACGAAGAGTGGCGCATGCGCATGACCGCCGACCAGCGCCTGCTCGAAAAGGCCCTGCCCGTGCTCTTTGCCGGCACGAAGTACGCCACCTGCTTCCCCATCGGCACGATGGACGTGGTGATGAACTTCCCCTACCAGGCGTTGCGCGACTATTATGAAAAGTGGTACCGCCCCGACCTGCAAGGCCTCGTCATCGTGGGCGACATCGATGTGGACGCCGTGGAAGCCAAAATCAAGCAGATGTTTGCCGACATCCCCGCCCAGCCCGATGCCGCCAAGCGCGAGTACTACTCCATCCCCGACAACAAGGAGCCTATCATCTATATAGGCAAGGACAAGGAGCAGCCCTACGTGCAGGCCATCATCATGTGCAAGCACGACGTCACCCCCGACGACCAGAAAGGCAACGCCCTCTACCTCGTCGAGCTTTACGCCAAGAACCTCATCAGCAACATGCTCTACGCCCGCCTCAACGAGCTGATGCAGACCGCCAACCCGCCCTACATAGCCGCCGGCGCGTATGACAACTCCATCCTGGGCGTCACCAAGACGAAAGCCGCCTTTACCGGCGTGGCCGTCTGCCAGGAGAACAACATCAAGCAAGGCTTCACCGCCGTGCTGCGCGAGATGGAACGCGCCCGCCGCTTCGGCTTCACCGAGAGCGAATACAGCCGTGCCCGTGCCGAGTTCCTCCGCCAGATAGAGTCGGCCTACAACGAACGCGACAAGCGCCGCAACGACCAGTTCGTCAACGAGTACGTCCGCCTCTTCCTCGACAACGAGCCCGCACCGGGCATTGAGACCGAATACGCCCTCTACAACCAGCTGGCCCCCGCCATCCCGGTAGACCTCATCAACAAACTGATGGAACAACTGATGCCAGAGGACAACCGCCTCGTAGTCTTCATGGCTCCCGATAAGGAGGGTCTTGCCCTGCCTACCGAAGCCGACCTCAAGGCCTGGATGCAGGAAGTGGCCAAGGAAGAACTGACCCCCTACGTGGACAAGGTGTCTGACGAACCGCTGATGAAAGAAGCCCCCAAGGGCGGCGCCATAGTATCGGAAACGCAAGACGAAAAGCTCGGCACCGTAAACCTCACGCTCTCCAACGGCGTGAAGGTCATCATCAAGAAGACCGACTTCAAGGCCGACCAGATACTGATGAAGGGTGTCAGCTTCGGCGGAAGCTCCCTGTTCCCCGACAGCGAGGTCATCAACATCGAAGGGCTGGATGCCGTCAGCGTAGGCGGCCTGGGCAACTTCAATGCCATCGACCTGGAGAAGGTGCTGGCCGGCAAGAAAGCCAGCGTAAGCTATGGCATCGGCGACAAGACCGAGGCCGTCAACGGCTCGTGCTCGCCCAAGGACTTCGAGACCATGATGCAGCTCACCTACCTCACCTTCACCGCCCCGCGGCGCGACGACGAGGCCTTTGCCTCCTTCAAGAACCGCGCCCGCGCCTCGCTCGAGAACCAGGAGATGGACCCCATGACGGCTTTCAGCGACAGCGTGACCTTTGCCCTCAACATGGGACACCCGCGCACCCTGCGCCTCAAGGCCGACCAGATTGACCGGATGGACTACGACAAAATCCTCGCCATGTACAACGACCGCTACCAGGATGCCGGCGACTTCACCTTCATCCTCGTGGGCAACGTGGACGTGGAAGCCATGAAGCCGCTCATCGCCACCTACCTGGGCGGGCTGCCTGCAACGGGACGCAAAGAGACCTTCAAGGATAACCACATAGACTGGCGCAAGGGCGAGTACAAGAACGTATTCAACCGCCCGCAAGAAACGCCCAAGGCCACCAACTTCGTCTGCTACACCGGCACGTGCGACTACACGCTGAAGAACACCGTGCTGATGGACATGCTGGGCCAGATACTCGACATCGTCTACACCGCCACCGTGCGTGAGGACGAGGGAGGCGCCTACAGCGTCTTCGCCGGAGGCAACCTCAACAAGTACCCCACGCCCAAGGCAGGCATCCAGATTATCTTCGAGACCGCGCCCGAGAAGCGCGAGCGCATGATGGAAATCATCTTCGCGCAACTGGAGAACATCGCCAAGAACGGCCCCAAGGCCGAAGACCTGGCCAAGGTGAAGGAATTCATGCTGAAGAAGCACGCCGAAGACCTGAAGGAGAACAGCTACTGGCTGAGCGCCCTCGACGAGATATGCTACACCGGCATGAACCCCATGAACGGATACGGGCAAGTGGTGGAAAGCATCACGACGGACGACATCCGCCAGTTCACCGCCAGCCTGCTGGACCAGGGCAACGAAATAGAAGTCTCGATGGTTTCGGAAGGAACAGAGGCTAAGTAACCAACCATCCCCTCCCCTTGGAGCTGCCCTCCGCGGACAGGCTCCAGGGGGATTCTTTTTCCACTATACGCACTATGAACTTATTCTTGGAACTGCGCCGGCACGGCAAGCTGGCCGACAAGCGACACCCCATGTACGAGAAGAACCGCTTCGGCCGGCTGTGGATGTACCTCATGGCCATCTTCTGGGCGGGCTACCTCATGTTCTTCGGCACGCTGTTCGCCTTTGCCATGCAGGACGAGGCGCGCGAGCCGTACCACATCATCAACGCCGGGCTGATATTCTTCCTCGTACTGGACTTCATGATACGCTTCCCCTTCCAGAAGACGCCCACGCAGGAGGTGAAGCCCTACCTGCTGCTGCCCGTGCGACGGCGGAGGGTCATCGACTTCCTGCTGCTGCGCTCGGGGCTGAGCGGGTTCAACCTGGTGTGGCTGTTCTTCTTCGTGCCCTTCGCCACGTTCACCGTGGTACGCTTCTACGGCGTGGGCGGGCTGCTGGGCTACTGCCTGGGCATCTGGCTGCTGATGGTGCTGAACAACTACTGGTTCCTGCTGTGCCGCACGCTGATGAACGAGCGCCTGCTCTGGGTGCTGCTGCCCCTGGCCGTCTACGGGGCGGTGATAGCCGCCATGTTCGTGCCGGACAAGAGCGTGCTGTTCCGCTGGAGCACCGACCTGGGCGAGTGCTTCATCACCGGCAACGGGCTGGCCTACCTGGGCGTGCTGGCCGGCATCGCGCTGCTGTGGGCAGTGAACCGCGCGCTGATGGCACGCCTCATCTACGCCGAGCTGAACAAGACGGAGGACACGCACGTCAGGCACCTCTCGGAGTACCGCTTCCTCGACCGCTACGGCGAGGTGGGCGAGTACATGCGGCTGGAGCTGAAGCTGATGCTGCGCAACAAGGTGTGCAAGACCGCCCTGCGCACGGGCATCCTGGTGGTCGTCATGTTCAGCCTGCTGATGAGCTTCACCGACGCCTACGACGGCGGCTTCATGAAGGACTTCATCCTGGTGTACAACTTCACCATCTTCGGCATACTGTTCCTCAACGCCATCATGAGCTACGAGGGCAACTACATCGACGGGCTGATGAGCCGCAAGGAGGCCATCTACTCGCTGCTGCGGGCGAAGTACATCGTCTACGCCCTGGGCATGCTCATCCCCCTGCTGCTGATGGTGCCCGCCATGGCCACCGGCAAGGTGACGGTACTGAGCTGCGTCGCCGTGGCCGTGTTCACCGTGGGGTGCATATACTGCTGCCTGTTCCAGATGGCGGTGTACAACACGCGCACCATCGACCTCAACGCCAAGATGACCAGCCGCAACAGCATGGGCACGGGCCTGCAGAACCTCATCGGCATCATTGCCTTCGGCGGGCCGCTGGCCGTCAAGGCCGTGCTCGACGCGCTGCTCCCCGCCCCCGCGGGCGACTGGCTGCTGCTGGCCGTGGGGCTGGGCTTCATCGCCACCAGCAGGCTGTGGCTCAAGAACATCTACCGCCGCTTCATGGCGCGACGGTACAAGAACATGGAGGGCTTCCGCGACAGCCGCCAGGGCTGACCCGAAACCGGCCCTCAGGGAGAGAGTGCACCGGACCTTAAAGGTTGAGTGCACTGACGCCTAAGGGTTGAGTGCACTGACGATTAAAGGTTGAGTGCACTGACGATTAAGGGTTGAGTGCACTGACGATTAGAGGTCGAGTGCACCGACCTCTAGACCTCGGCGGCACCGACCTCTAGACCTCGACGGCACCGACCCCTAGACCTCGGCGGCACCGACCTCTAGACCTCGGCGGAGCCTCCGCCTATGCCGACCCGACGTCGCCGCCTATGCCGACCTGACGTCGCCGCCTATGCCGACCCGACGCCTCCGCCTATGCCGACCTGACGTCGCCGCCTATGCCGGGCAAGGGGCACCTTATACAACAGACCATAACAACGACAAGAATATGATAACAATCAGCAACTTACAGAAACATTTCGGCCCGAAGACGGCCATCGACATCGAGCGCTACGACATCGCCCCGGGCGACATGCTCGGCCTGGTGGGCAACAACGGCGCGGGCAAGACCACCCTGTTCCGCCTCATGCTCGACCTGCTGCAGACCGACCGCGGCACCGTCCAGATAGACGGCATCGACGTGAGCAAGAGCGAGGACTGGAAGGCCACGACCGGCGCCTTCATCGACGAGAGCTTCCTCATCGAGTACCTCACGCCCGAGGAGTACTTCTACTTCATCGGCCGCATGTACGGCCTCAAGAAAGACGAGGTGGACCGCCGCCTGCAACCCTTCGAGCGGTTCATGAACGGCGAAGTGCTGGGACAGAAGAAGTTCATCCGCAACTACTCTATGGGCAACAAGCAGAAGATAGGCATCATCTCCGCCATGCTGCACCACCCGCGGCTGCTCATCCTGGACGAGCCCTTCAACTTCCTCGACCCCTCCAGCCAGTCCATCATCAAGCACCTGCTGAAACGCTACAACGAGGAGCACCGGGCCACCGTCATCATCTCCAGCCATAACCTGAACCACACGGTAGACATCTGCCCCCGCATCGCCCTGCTCGAGCACGGCGTCATCATCCGCGACCTGCAGAACGAGGGCAACTCCGCCGAGCGCGAGCTCGAAGCCTACTTCAACCTCGCCGTCGAGGAGGAAATCCGCGAGGAACAGGAAGAGGACAAAGCACAACAACCCGAAGAAGAAGCACAGCCATGAAGCCTTACGCCACCTACCTCTTCGACTTCGACTACACGCTGGCCGACTCCTCGCGCGGCATCGTCACCTGCTTCCGCCACGTGCTCGACCGCCACGGCTTCACCGCCGTGACCGACGACGCCATCAAGCGCACCATCGGCAAGACGCTCGAAGACTCGTTCGCCCTGCTGTCCGGCGTCACCGACCCCGGCCGACTGGCCTCCTTCCGCCAAGAGTACGTCCGCGAAGCCGACGTGCACATGACCGCCAACACCCGCCTCTACCCCGAAACCGCCTCCGTGCTCGCCACCCTGAGAAACCGCGGCGCGCAGATAGGCATCATCTCCACCAAATACCGCTACCGCATCAAGGAACTCATGGACAAGCACTTCCCGGACGGATTCCTGCACCTCGTCGTGGGCGGCGAGGACGTGAAGACAGCCAAGCCCTCGCCCGAAGGCCTCCTGCTGGCCCTCGACAAGCTGCACGCCACCCGTGCCTCCACCCTCTACATCGGCGACAGCACCGTCGACGCCGAGACAGCCCTCGCCGCCGGAGTGGACTTTGCCGGGGTGACCCACGGCGTCACCACCGCCCAGGAACTTGCCCGCTACCCGCACGTCCGAATCATGCCCACGCTGGAGGGGCTGCTGGAAGGATAAAGCGCAATAAAGATATGATTGTCCTGGTTGGGGTACTGGAGATGGGAAAATGTGTATGTGTGAGAATAATAATCCCTGCACACAAATACCCTGCTAATTATTAGTTTTTAATTGAGAACTATCTTATTCATGTTTCGTCGTGAATAAGAAGTTCTCATATGTATCCAATAAAATGAAACAATCCATATTTCTACTAGTGTTCATACTATTCATTAGTTGCGATAATAATTCTCAGCTACAATCAAATAGTGATTTTGACATAGATAAAATCCAGTTGAATGATAACTGTTTCGATGAAATAAAAACTGAACTAATAGATAGTATACGCATTTTAAAGTTGAACGAAAACGAGGAATCTTTTTTTGTCGCTATTAGTAAACTCCTGGTTCATAATGATACACTATACGTTTTTGATCGATTTGGACGAGATTTATTAGTGTCATTTGACAGAAATGGAAATTACATAACTACATTTAGTCAAAAAGGTGGAGGCCCCAAAGAATATGTTCAGTTATGGGATTTTGATGTAGATTCAAATTATGTCTATTTATATGATCGCGCTACAAAAAAAATGTTGTACTATGACCACTCTGGAAACTTTATCAAAAGTCACTCATCTTCTTTTAGAGGAGATGCTTTCGTTGTTTTACAAAATAATGAATTCCTATTTTCCTTAGCAAAAGAAAATAAGAGCCCCAAGGTATGTATAACAGATTCTACACTAACTATTACAAAGACAATGCTTTCTTATCAAAAAGAAGAGCTTGATGACAGAATAACTGACAATCTTTTTCAACGGGTAAAAAACATTATTTACTATAATAAAGTAGTCAATGATTCTGTTTATGCATTTTCTAATCGTGGTAATATGCAAAAATGTTATTATTTCAATTTCAACAATAGAAATGTCCCCAATAATGAAAAATATAGCTATGATAAACTATGTTCTTCTAAAGGAAAAGAGAAATATATATATTTAAATGACTGCCCCCTAATTCTAAATAATTTCATTATCGGGTCAGTTTTTCAAAATGGGAATAAAGGAACTTTTCTATATGACATTAGAAAGGGTAAAGGAGGTATTAAAGAATGGAGAGCCGATAAAATTGAGCTATCAGATATTATTCTCCCAATAACGGTTGCCCAGAATTGTGTTGTTGGATGGATTGATTATTCAGTCTATGAAGCTTTATCAGACAAGAGTATGTTTTCTTCAGAATTAATACAAAATCTAAATGATGGTGGCCATATTTTAGTTTTTTACTATCTGAATGATGCCAAAAATAATTGTATACATTAGCTTTAATGGCAGGCTAAGGTGTATATGCTTCACAACAGAAAGTTGAAATGTCTGATTTGGCAATGGCTAATGTAAAAGCGTTAGCAAGTGGAGAAAGTGGAAGTTTTAATTGCTGGTGGGATAGTGTTGATTGTAGAATTTGTTATGTAGGAGGATATTAGTTAGGATGTATCCTTGCGGTAGTCGCTACACCAGCAAGCAGAAAAACAAAGAAGAAAAAACGGGAAACACTTGCCTATGTCATAGGGAAACAGTACCTTTGCAGCCGATTATTCCGCAACGGGTCCGAAGAAGCGCGCCCTAAGTGATTAGGAGCCACCCGCCGGAGCTAACTTTATACAATATACATAACGAAATGTACGCAATTGTAGAAATCCAGGGCCAGCAATTCAAGGCAGAGGCTGGCAAGAAACTGTTTGTTTACCACATGCAGGAAGCCGAAAACGGCGCAACCGTAGAGTTCGACCGCGTTCTCCTGGTAGACAAAGACGGTGACATCACCGTAGGTACACCCACCGTAGAAGGAGCCAAAGTGGTATGCGAAGTAAAATCGCCGCTGGTAAAGGGCGACAAGGTACTCGTCTTCCACAAGAAAAGAAGAAAAGGATACCGTAAACTGAATGGCCACCGCCAGCAGTTCACAGAGTTGACCATCAAAGAAGTAGTAGCTTAATCAACCCCTAAAAAACAGTAAGAAGAAATGGCACATAAAAAAGGTGTCGGTAGTTCGAAGAACGGCCGCGAATCAGCAAGCAAGAGATTAGGCGTTAAGATATTCGGTGGCGAAACCTGCAAGGCAGGCAACATCATCGTTCGTCAGAGAGGTACAGAATTTCACCCGGGCAAGAACATCGGCATGGGTAGCGACCACACTCTCTACGCCTTGGTAGATGGAACTGTACAGTTCAAGGTAAGCCGCGAAGACAGACGTTACGTATCTGTCGTTCCCGCAACAGAAAGCGCAGAAGCATAAGTTTTTGCCTACATACAAGACACAAAAGAAGGGATGCCCCCATGCAAAGAGGGTATCCCTTTTTGTTTTCCCACAAGTCCCGGCCGGGGAAAGCTTCACTCCAAAGCGGCAACCTCGCCCAGCACCTTCTGCAGCCGCACAGGGGCATTGGTGGTAATGAAATCCACCCTCTGCCCGATAAGCCAGCGCATGTCATCTTCCCCATTTACCGTCCAGACATTGACTTTCATGCCCAAGTCGTGGCACTCTTTTATCCACTCCGGATGCTTCCGGAACACATCAATGTGATAGTCGGCACCGGCACAACCCCAGGCTTTCAACTCACGGGGAGCAGCATCGCCATTCAGATAGTAGACGGGCGTACCCTTCGGGGCAAGGCGCACAAACTCGCGGGCGGCATGTGCCGAAAAGGTGATGTACTCCGTGCGGGCTTCTACCCCCAGTTCGTTCACCATCCGCACGATGCCCTCGATGGCGCGGGTCTCTTGCCCGGCAGTCTTATGGGGCTTCAGTTCCAGGATAAGGCGTGTCTTCAGCCGGCCGGCAGCCTCCAGATACTGCCGAAGCGTAGGCACCCGTTCACCATTGCCAAGGCGCAAGGCTGTACACTCTTCCGCCCTGGCCTCTTGAAAGGTCACTCCCTGAAAGGTGTCATCGTGATTCACCACCAATTGGTTATCGCTGGTAAGCCACACGTCGAACTCCGAGCCGTAACACCCTATGGAGTCCGCCTTCTGCAAAGCGGCAATAGAGTTTTGCGCCGACCCTATCGCATCCCAAAAGCCCCGGTGGGCGATGACCTGCGTGTGCTGCGCCTGTACCCCTCCGGCCAAGGCGGACAGCAGGAAGGCTGAAAGCAAAAAGTGTTTCAATCTCATAAGTAGAACATTTAATATTTAATATGACGCGCAAATATACGCAAGCCCGGGCAATTTTGAGTGACAAAGAGATTAAAAAAACAGGCACTTTTGTCCCCGTTTTACCCCGGCGCTTACTAACGTATGTATAAAATCCGTATCTTTGCGCCTACGAATCAACTTAATTAAAATCATAAGATATGCTCACCATCAAACAAATCACCGAGAACACCGACGCCGTAGTGCGCGGACTGGAGAAGAAGCATTTCACAGGCGCCAGAGAAGCCATCGGCCAGGTACTGGCACTGAACGACAAGCGCAAAAGCACCCAAGCGGTACTGGATAACAACCTGGCCGAAGTGAACGCCACCTCCAAACAGATAGGCCAACTGATGAAGGAAGACAAAAAGGACGAGGCCGAGGCCGCCAAGGCGAAGGTAGCCGCCCTGAAGGAAGCCAACAAGACCCTCCAGGCCGACATGGACCAGGCCGCCAAGGAACTGCAGCAGCTGCTCTACACCATCCCCAACGTGCCCTACGACGAAGTGCCCGAGGGCGTAGGCGCCGAAGACAACCTCGTCGTCAAGATGGGAGGCATGGAAACCCCGCTGCCCCAAGACGCCCTGCCCCACTGGGAGCTCGCCAAGAAGTACGACATCATCGACTTCGACCTCGGCGTGAAGATTACCGGTGCCGGATTCCCCGTCTACAAGGGCAAGGGCGCCAGGCTGCAACGCGCCCTCATCAACTTCTTCCTGGACGAAGCGCGCGCCTCGGGCTACACCGAGGTGATGCCCCCCACGGTGGTCAACGCCGCGTCGGGCTACGGCACCGGCCAGCTGCCCGACAAGGAGGGGCAGATGTACCACTGCGAAGTAGACGACCTCTACCTCATCCCCACGGCCGAGGTACCCGTGACGAACATCTACCGCGACGTCATCCTCGACGAGCGGGACCTGCCCGTCAAGAACTGCGCCTATACCGAATGCTTCCGCCGCGAAGCCGGCTCGTACGGCAAAGACGTGCGCGGCCTGAACCGCCTACACGAGTTCAGCAAGGTAGAGCTGGTGCGCATAGATAAGCCCGAGCACTCGCGCCAGAGCCACCAGGAGATGCTGGACCACGTGGAAGGCCTGCTGCAGAAGCTCGAACTGCCCTACCGCATCCTGCGCCTCTGCGGCGGCGACATGAGCTTCACCGCCGCCATCTGCTACGACTTCGAGGTGTACAGCGAGGCGCAGAAACGCTGGCTCGAGGTCAGCTCCGTGTCCAACTTCGACACCTACCAAGCCAACCGCCTGCACTGCCGCTACCGCAACGCCGAGCGCAAGATAGAGCTGTGCCACACGCTGAACGGCTCAGCCCTCGCCCTGCCAAGAATTGTGGCCGCACTGCTGGAGAACAACCAGACCCCCGCAGGCATACGCATCCCCAAGGTGCTGGTGCCCTATTGCGGGTTCGACATCATCGGCTGACCCGCCTCTACACCTTTTTCTTACAACTGACGAGCTACGAGTACGCCCCCCAAGCTGTGCCCGTAGCTCGCAGCATATTACCGGAACCCTTGAATAGGGAAACACACATCCACCTTTTTTCGCGACAGAAGGACAATATATCGGAATAATCGTTATCTTTGCAAAATCATATCAATCTGACAGCAAAAACGGAATTATACTACTAATAAGAACAGAGAAATGAACAGAATCGTAAGCAAAGAACACTTCTCCGAGAAAGTATTCAAGCTCGTCGTAGAGGCACCCCTCATAGCCCGCTCGCGCAAGGCAGGCCACTTCGTCATCGTCCGTGTAGGCGAAAAGGGTGAACGCATGCCTCTCACCATCGCAGCCGCCGACCCCGTGGCCGGAACCATCACCCTCGTCGTGCAGGAAGTAGGCCTCTCCTCCACCCGCCTGTGCGAGCTGCAAGTGGGCGACTACATCACCGACGTGGTAGGCCCGCTGGGCCAGGCCACCCATATCGAACGCTTCGGCACCGTAGTCTGCGCCGGAGGCGGCGTGGGCGTCGCCCCCATGCTGCCCATCGTTCAAGCCCTGAAGGCAGCAGGCAACCGCGTCATCACCATTCTTGCCGGACGCACCAAGGAACTCATTATACTGGAAAAAGAGATGCGCGAAAGTTCCGACGAGGTCATCATCATGACCGATGACGGCTCCTACGGCCAAAAAGGCCTCGTCACCGAGGGCGTGGAACAAGTCATCCAACGCGAGAAGGTCGACAAATGCTTCGCCATCGGTCCTGCCGTCATGATGAAGTTCGTCTGCCTGCTCACCAAGAAATACGACATTCCCACCGATGTGTCCCTCAACACCATCATGGTGGACGGCACCGGCATGTGCGGTGCCTGCCGCATCACCGTAGGCGGAAAGACCAAGTTCGTCTGCGTGGACGGTCCCGAATTCGACGGCCACCAAGTGGACTTCGACGAGATGCTGAAGCGCATGGGCGCCTTCAAAGGCGTAGAACGCGAGGAAATGCACAAACTGGAACAGCCCAGAACCTGCCAAGCCACCGGAGAGCCCACACAACCTGCTGCCAAGGACACCTCGCGCAACGCCCCCTGGCGCGTAGAACTGCGCAAAAGCATGAAACCCAAAGAACGCACCGCCATCCCCCGCGTGAAGATGCCTGAGCTCGATCCCGAGTACCGTAGCCACAGCCGCCGAGAAGAAGTGAACCTCGGCCTCAACGAAGAGCAGGCCCTCACCGAAGCCAAGCGTTGCTTGGATTGCGCCAACCCCGGCTGCACAGAAGGTTGCCCCGTAGGCATCGATATCCCGCGTTTCATCAAGCACATAGAAAAAGGTGAGTTTCTTGAAGCAGCCAAAACCCTCAAAGAAACCAGTGCCCTGCCCGCTGTCTGCGGCCGTGTCTGCCCGCAGGAAAAACAGTGCGAAAGCCGCTGTATCCACCTCAAAATGAACGAGCCCGCCGTCGCCATCGGCTACTTGGAACGCTTCGCTGCCGACTACGAACGCGAAAGCGGCCAAATCTCCGTACCCGAAATCAAACGAAAGAACGGCATCAAGGTGGCAGTGGTAGGAAGCGGTCCCGCCGGACTGTCTTTTGCCGGTGACATGGCCAAGCGGGGTTACGACGTCACCGTGTTCGAAGCCCTGCATGAGATTGGCGGTGTACTGAAATATGGCATCCCCGAATTCCGCTTGCCCAACAAGATTGTGGACGTGGAGATAGACAACCTGGCCCGAATGGGCGTGCAGTTCGAAAAAGACTGTATCATCGGCAAGACCTTGAGTGTAGAACAACTGGAACAGGATGGCTACCGGGGCGTGTTCGTGGCCAGCGGTGCCGGCCTGCCCAACTTCATGAATATTCCCGGTGAGAACAGCATCAACATTCTCTCCTCCAACGAATACCTCACGCGCGTCAACCTGATGGATGCCGCCAGCGAAGACTCGGATACTCCCGTACCCTTTGGCAAGCGTGTGGCCGTCATTGGCGGCGGCAATACGGCCATGGACTCCGTCCGCACCGCCCGACGCCTGGGTGCTGAGCGCGCCATGATAATCTACCGCCGCAGCGAAGCCGAGATGCCCGCCCGCCTCGAAGAGGTGAAGCACGCCAAAGAGGAGGGAGTGGAATTCCTCACCCTGCACAACCCCATCGAATACATTGCCGACGAACAGGGGCGCGTAAAGCAAGTCGTCCTCCAGAAAATGAAACTGGGAGAGCCCGATGCCTCCGGCCGCCGCAGCCCCGTGCCCATTCCCGGCGCCACAGAGACAATAGACATCGACCTGGCCATCGTCAGCGTGGGCGTATCACCCAACCCCATCGTACCCCACTCCATCCCTGGACTGGAACTGGGCCGTAAGGGTACTATCGCCGTGAACGAGCAGATGCAATCGTCCATACCGACCATCTATGCCGGCGGTGACATCGTGCGCGGAGGCGCCACGGTTATCCTCGCCATGGGCGATGGGCGCCGGGCTGCCGCAGCCATGGACAAGCAGTTGCGCAGCTGATGCCCCAACGACCACAGGCAAGAAAATGAGAAAGGCTTACGCCCTACCCGCAGGTAGGTGACGTAAGCCTTTCTTTCTTTTCCATTCGCCACCCTTGCCGCCCCCGCTCCTTCGCCGGGACGGAGAGGGTCACACCAGCCGGTTCGTTTCCGGGTCGGGGAAGATGACGGTGGGCGTGAACAGCTTGGCCTCCTCGAAGTCCATCAGCGCGTACGACATGATGATGACGATGTCGCCCGGCTGCACCTTCCGCGCCGCGGCGCCGTTCAGGCAGATGCACCCCGAACCGCGCTCCCCTTTGATGATGTACGTCTCGAACCGCTCGCCGTTGTTGTTGTCCACGATGGCCACCTTTTCGCCGGCAATCATGCCCGCGGCGTCCATCAGGTCTTCGTCGATGGTGATGCTGCCCATGTAGTTAAGGTTGGCCTCGGTGACGCGGGCACAGTGGATCTTCGATTTCAATACTTCTATCAGCATGTTTATTAAATTAAGAATGAAGAATGAAGAATTTGCCAATGAAAACGCGCCGCCTCGTCCCTGCAAAGTACGGCCAGATGCTTCATTCTTCATTAAATTAGTATTTTATGTTATCTATCAGCCGCACCTCTCCGCAGAAGACGGTGATGCAGCCCACGGGATAGGCCGTGTCCTCCCAACGGGCGATGCTTTGCAGCGTGTTGCCGTCCACCAGCTCGAAGTACTCCAGGCGCAGGCCGGGAGCGGCGGCGATAGCCTCTTCCACAAACTTGCAAGTCTCGGCCACCGTGTGCCCCTTGGCATAGTCCACGCTGGCGAAGAGCGTGCGCGATATCTCCAGTGCCTGCGTGCGCTGTTCAGGCGAAAGGCGCTTGTTGCGGCTGCTCAAGGCCAGCCCGTCGGCCTCGCGCACGATGGGGCAGCCCACAATCTGGAGGGGGAAGCGCATCTGGCGCACCATCTCGCGGATGATGGCCAACTGCTGGAAGTCCTTCTCGCCGAAGTAGGCGCGGTCGGGCTTCACCATGTCGAACAGCTTGCTCACCACCTGGCACACGCCGTTGAAGTGGCCCGGGCGGTACTTGCCCTCCATCACCGTGTCCAGCGGGGCATAGCTGAACTGCCGCATGTCCGGCTCGGGATAGACCTCCTCCACCGACGGGGCGAAGGCGATGGTTGCCCCGCACTGCTCCAGCAGGACGCAATCGGCATCGAGCGTGCGAGGATATTTCTCCAGGTCGTTCTTATCGTTAAACTGGGTGGGGTTCACAAAGACGCTTACCACGGTGGCATCATTCTCGGCCACGCTGCGCTTTACCAACGATGCATGCCCCTCATGCAGGGCTCCCATCGTAGGCACCAGCCCTACCGCCTTTCCTTGGGCGCGCAAGGCGGCCAACGACGCCTGCAACTCCCTGACAGTATGTACTATTTCCATTTCGTTATGGGGTTAAGATGTTAAGTTCAGTTCTTCAGTTCGCTAACGCGGTGCAAAATAAGGCATTATTTGCCACATAACGAAGAAATATCAGAAATTAATGCTACCGTTACTTCACTACCCTCCTGGCAAAGTAACGCCAGGAGGGTAGTGAAGTAACGGTAGCGCGGTAACGAAGTAACGCCAAGAACACCTTACAAGGCGTTAACTTTCAGCATGTTAACAAAACATAAGGATTTATAGCCAAGGGCACTTTGCAAAGATGTACGTTTTTTTGTATCTTTGCAGGCAATTAAGTACATCATTATGGCAAAGGCTAACAAGGTTTTATTTATCACTCAGGAAATCACACCTTACGTTTCAGAATCCGAAATGGCCCTGGCAGGCAGGAACCTGCCGCAGGCTATCCAAGAAAAAGGCCGCGAAATCCGGACGTTCATGCCCAAATGGGGGAACATCAATGAGCGCAGGAACCAGCTACACGAAGTCATACGCCTTTCGGGAATGAACCTCATCATCGACGACACCGACCACCCGCTCATCATCAAGGTGGCCTCCATACAGTCGGCACGCATGCAGGTGTATTTCATCGACAACGACGACTATTTCCAGAACCGCCTGCAAGCCACCGATGAAAACGGGGAAGAATACGAGGACAACGACGACCGCACCATCTTCTATGCACGCGGCGTGCTGGAAACGGTGAAGAAACTGCGCTGGTGTCCCGACATCATCCACTGCCACGGCTGGATAAGCGCCCTGGCGCCCCTGTACATCAAGAAAGCGTACAAGGATGAACCTTCCTTCAGAAACTCGAAAGTAATCATTTCACTATACGAAGACCACTTCAAACAACCCTTCCACCCCGATTTTGCCACCAAGCTGCTGCTGAAAGGCATCGCCAAGAAAGACGTGGCAAACCTGAAGGCGCCCATCGACTACAACAAGCTGTGCCAGCTTGCCATCGACTACTGCGACGGCGTCGTGCAACAAAGCCAACACATCGACGAAAGCCTGCTGGAATACGCCCGGCAGGCAGGGAAGCCCGTATTGGAATACCGCGACCCCGTCAGCTTCGCCGATGCCTGCAACGACTTCTACGACCAGGTGTGGGGAGAGGAAGAAGAGGATGAGGAGGCCGAATAAGAAAAAAACAACCCTCAAGACACGCATTCGCAATGATGAAACTGAAACATATCAGCGTCCTGCTCCTCACCGCCATCACCGCCGCAACAGCGTGCGATGACAACACAGGGACATTGGGCATGAGCATGCTGCCCACCACCGACGGCCTGTCGGCACACGTATCCACGTTCGACGTAAAAACAGAATCCGTCCTGGCCGGAGCCGTTTTCGCCAAGACAAGCACCGGCTACGTAGGCAAGTTTACCGACCCCGATTTCGGGCCTTACGAAGCCAGCTTCCTCACGGAACTGAACTGTACGGAAAACTTCACCATCCCCGAAGTCTACCGCGACACCGAGTGGGACGATGAAGGGAATCCCACCAAGGGCGAAGGCATGCTCTACAAGGACTCGGTCGTAGCAGCCAACCTCGTCATCTACTACTCCAACTGGTTTGGCGACTCACTGAACGCCTGCCGCATGAGCGTGTACGAGCTGGACAAACCGCTTGCCAAGAACCACTACACCGACATCATCCCGGAAGAATACTACACCCCCGGAAAGAAACCGCTGGGAGCCAAAGCATACACGGCATACGACACCGCAGTGCCCGACTCAGTACGAGAATCCACCGACTCCAACGGCGACCCGCTCTTCTACCCGAACATCACGTTCAGGCTGGACAGCATGGAGTTTGGCTACAACCGCATTCTGAAGGAATACAGAAACAATCCCCAAAAATTCGCCAACGCGGAAGCCTTCAGGGACAACATCTTCAAGGGAGTCTACATCAAGAACGACCTGGGCGACGGCACCATCCTCTACATCGACCGCGTAGACCTGCAATTCACCTTCTGCTGCCACTATACGGACAGCGAAACGGGCGTTGCCCTGAAAAAAGTGGACGGCACGGACTCGCTTTACAATACTACGCAGGTATTGTTCGCCTCCACCAAAGAAATCATCCAGGCAAACCGCTTTGAGAACTCCGAACTGCTGAAAAAGAGGTGCGAAGAAACCGACTGGACCTACATCAAGTCGCCCGCCGGCATCTTCACCCAAGCCACCCTGCCCTACGATGAAATCTACAACCAGCTGATGAACGACACGCTGAACGCCGTGCGCCTGACCTTTACCAACTACAAGCAGGAAAGCTCGTATGAATACAGCATGAGCGCGCCCGAGGAAGTATTGCTGATACGGAAAAAAGACATGCAGAAATTCTTCGAGGACAACGAGCTGCCGGACAACATCACCTCGTTCAACGTGCAGCACAACTACGTGAACACCAACCAATACACCTTCCAGAACATTGCCCGCCTGGTGACCACCTGCATTGAGGAAAAGCTGGCTGCAAAAGAAGAAGCAGGAGCCGCGTGGGATGAAGACCAGTGGATGGCAGAAAACCCCGACTGGGACAAAGTGATGCTCATCCCCGTAGCCGCCACCTATGACACCAGCAACAGTTATTACGGCACCACCCAAACCCTTATCGGCATAGGGCACGACCTTCGTCCCGGCTTTGCCAAGTTGAAAGGCGGCCCGGCCACCGAAAACAGCAAACTGAAAAACCCGTTGAAACTGGAAGTGATACACACCAAGTTCCATAACTGAAACAACGAGGTACTTGAAAAATGATAAAAGAGAAGCTCCCCCGCAGCTGCGGGGGAGCTTCTCTTTTATCTCCGGACAGGGGCTTATTCCTCTTTCTTCGCTGCAGGTTTCGAAGCGGCTTTCTTCCGGGGAGCGGCTTTCGGCTTGGCAGCCTTGGCAGCCCCGGCATCCTTCTGTGCCGCAGCTTCTTCCTTGCGAATCTTATCCAGCTCCTTATGAAGCTCTTCCAACTCAGTACCTTGGTTCTGGATGGTGGTAAGCAAAGCGTTCAGTTCTTCATTGTCCATATCTTCCGGATACAGGGAATTGACGCGCTTGATAAAGTCACCCAAAATATTCATGTAGTTGGTGAAAGCATCGTAAGGCGACTCATAAATGCCACGGTTCATGCCCAAACCGTTGTTCTTGGTCGTCATGAAACGGAAGTTGTTGCTTGCCTGGAGGTAATCCCAGTCCTGCTTGATACGGCGGTCTTCGCAAAGGTGCACACGCTCTGCCACACTGTACAGCTTGTTGAAAGCCTCACGCTGCATCACGTTGCCCAAGCAGAAACTGGTGTCGCGCTCCTCGTCTATCCACGACATCGGATAAGGCACATCCAACTGCGATACGGACTTAAGCTTCGCAATGATTTCCGACGGGGTAGAGAAAGTAATGCCCTTCTCCTTGGCACAAACCGGCAATGCCTTGAGGAACTCCAAGATATTGGAAGACAACGGCTGTGCCATACCCAAAGCACTGAGTTCCATAAAGATATTGATGACCTGTTCTTCCTGGGGAAGGGAATCAATCCAACTGATATACTTGTCGGCAAACAGCGGATACTCACTCCACTCCGAGTTGGAGAAGCGCAGGCTGATGTCATCGGACAACTTGAAATCGCGCAACAACAGCTTCAGGTCGGGATTCATGTTGCAATGGTAGAGGTAGTGCGGGCTCTTCCAACCCAACACCTGCTTGGCGCCTTCCGTCAACACTCCTTTGAAGCCCATGCTGGCCACCATGGCACCGATTTCATCGGAATAAATCAAGCTGGAATTGCGGAACACCTGGGGAGCTTTCCCGAACATCTGCTTCATCTTGGCTGCCTGGCGCAGTACCTCCTCCTTGAAACAATCTTCATTGACCAACGACGCGAGCCCGTGCGAATAAGGTTCTGCCAGGAACTCGCAGCAACCGGTATCATTCAACTGGTGCAACAAGTCGATGACGGCCGGCGCATGGATTTCAAGCTGCTCCAAAGCCACACCGGAGATGGACAAAGCCACCTTGAAAGCGCCTTCAGACTTCTTGGCCATCTCGATAAGCGCGTTCAGCGCGGGGATGTACGAACGTTCGGCCACGTCGTTCATGCTCGTCTCGTTGGCGTAGTCGTCATAATAATAGTGGTCGTTACCGATGTCGAAGAAGCGGTAACGCTTCAAATGGATAATCTGGTGTATCTCGAAATAAAGACAAATCGTTCTCATTGTTAGATGTTGTTTGATGAAATGTTACCTATTATAATTCTTTAATGCATTCTCATAAAGGCCGCGGACCTTCAAGGCCACTTTTTCCCACGTGATGCCGTCCACTTCCTTCTTGCCTTCCTCCTGCAGGTAGTTGAACAGGGCAGGCTGGGTGCAGATGGCGTGGATATAATCGGCCATGGCATGGATGTCCCAGTAATCCGTCTTGATGACGTTGGTCAGGATTTCGCCGCAGCCCGACTGCTTGGAGATGATGGACGGCGTGCCGCACTGCATGGCCTCCAGCGGCGCGATGCCGAACGGCTCGGATACCGAAGGCATCACAAAAACATCGCTGTTCTTATACACCTCGTACACCTGCCTGCCTTTCATAAAGCCCGGGAAGTGGAAGCGGTCGGCAATGCCACGCTCGGCAGCCAGGTTGATCATGGCGTTCATCATATCGCCCGAACCGGCCATGACGAAGCGGATGTTGCGCGTGCGCCTCAGCACCATGGCGGCCGCCTCGACGAAATATTCCGGTCCTTTCTGCATGGTGATGCGTCCCAGGAAAGTAACCACCTTTTCCTTGTCGTGCACGGGACGGGGAATGTCCTGGTACTCCTGCGACAAGGGATAAACGGCGTTGTGCACGGCAAATACCTTGCGCGGGTCTTGGTGATACTCGTTGATAACCGTGCGGCGCGTCAGTTCGGACACACACATGATGCAGTCGGCATAGTCCATGCCGTTCTTCTCGATGCCGTAGACGGTAGGATTGACCTTGCCGCGCGAACGGTCGAAATCGGTGGCATGCACGTGTATGCACAAGGGTTTGCCGCTGACCATCTTGGCATGTACGCCGGCGGGGTAAGTCAGCCAGTCGTGGGCATGGATGATGTCGAACTGCTGTTGCCGTGCCACCACGCCTGCGATGATGGAAAAGTTGTTAATCTCATCATTCAGGTTGGAGGGGTAACCGCCGGCAAACTCCATGCAGCCCAAATCGTTGACGTGCATGTAGGAGAAATCGGCATAGATATGGTTGCGCAGGTCGTAGTACAGTTCAGGCGTCATGCCCGGCCCGATGTGCGACTTCACGTAGTCATAATCCGCGTCGCGCCAGACAACAGGCACCTGGTTCATGCCGATGATGTTCAGGAACTTTTCTTCATCGCCGCAAGGCTTCGGCATACAGAGCGTGGTTTCCACATCTCCCTGCACACTCAGGCCTTTGATGATACCGTATGTGGCAACTGCAAGGCCACCGTATATTTTGGGAGGAAATTCCCATCCAAACATTAATACTTTCATCTTCGTTCCTCCTATTATTATATATCAAACTTGGACAATAACTTCAAGATGCGCAGCATCTCGGCCACATTCATGGCAAACGAGACAGCCCCTCTGCCCACGAACGGCGGGTTCCCGTCGAACAGTTCGGGAAGGGTACCGATGCAGTGGCAAGTCATCTCGTCCTCCATGCCTATCAGTTGGCGCTCGATGAACGACACGCCGCTCATCTTGTAAACGCGCAAGTAAGCCTCAATGTAGAAGCCCATCAGCCAGGGCCACGCCGTGCCTTGGTGGTACGCATAGTCCCGTTGCGTCTGCGGACCCACGTAGTTCGGATTGTAGCCTCCGCTCTTGGGGCTGAGGGTGCGCAATCCTTTCGGGGTAAGCAGTTCCTTGGTGGTGATGTCGAGCACCTGTTTCCGTTGCATGCGGTCCAAGGGCGAATAATCGAACGCAGCGGCGAATATCATGTTGGGGCGCACGCTCCAGTCCATCATATAACCATCTACGTAGTCGAACAGATAACCGTATTCGTTGCGGAAAGTAGCCAGGAACGATTCACCCGTCACTTGGGCTTGCTCTTCCAGCGTATCTGCCAGATGGGAGTTGCCCCCTTCGCGCACCATGTCGGCCACGAAGCGCAGGGCATTGTACCACAGGGCATTGATTTCCACCACGTAGCCCGTGCGCGGAATCACCGGGCGCCCGTTGACCGTGGAGTTCATCCAGGTCACAGCCTTTTCAATGCCATTGGTGTAAAGCAGCCCGTTGTCATGCAGGAACAGGTTGTCGTGTTTCCGGTCGAGGATATAGTCCAATATATCCTCCATCAGTTTGCCATACATTTCGCGGCAACGCTCGCGGGAAGTGAACTTGGCATATTGCTGCAACGTCCAGATGGCCCACAGCAGGATGTCCGGGTGCTCCATCTCGTAAATCTTATAGGTCACCGGCTCGCCGTTCATGTATTGGCGGATGGCTTTTTCGGCGGTCTTCATCACGTCCTCGAACTCGTCCTGCTCGCCGATGGCAAGGGTCAGGCCCGGCAGGGAGATGAACAGGTCGCGCGCACGGCACTTGAACCAAGGATAACCGGCCAGAATGTAGTGCTCGTCGCCCTGCTTGTTGTGGAACTGGTGGGCCGAGTTCTTCAGGCAGTGGTAGAAGCTGTCGCGCGGGGTGCGGTCTTCGGCCTCCGACTCGAAAATCTGCTTCAGGCGGCGGGTCGATATTTCCGAAACGCCGGCCGAGAACACGATGCTTTCGCCCTTCTTGATGTCCACCTCAAAATAGCCGGGCACGTAGAGGTCTTCATTGAAGTCGTAGCCCCGCTCCTGTTCCTTGGGGTACTCGATGCCCCGGTACCAGTCGGGCTGGAAGTGGAATTCGTTTTTCTTGTTCAGCTGCATGTACAGTTCCGGATAGCCGGGATACATGCAGGTCTTGATGCCGTTTTCCACCTCCTGGTAGTCACGGCTTGCCTGAGGATTCTCGTGCGTATATTCGCGGACACTGCGGAATGCCAGGAACGGGCGGAAACGCAACGTCGTGGCAGAATGCGCATCAACCAAGGTGTAGCGGATGAGGATGCGGTTTTCATGGTGCACGAAGATTTTTTCCTTACGGAGGATAACGCCTCCCACGCGGTAAGTGGTTGCAGGGATGTGTTCGCAGTCAAACTCACGGATGTATTTGTGACCGTTGGGGCTGAAGTGGCCGCCCCCGTACTTGTGCAGGCCCAAGTTGAACTCGGCGCCGTGCTGGATGACCGTCTCGTCCAAGGAAGAAAGCAAGACGTGGTTTTCGTCATCCAGGTTGGGGACGGGAATCACCAACAAACCGTGATATTTACGCGTATTACAATCTACAATCGTCGTACAATGATAGGCCCCCGAACGGTTGGTGCGAAGAACCTCCCTTGGCAAAGCTTCCTCGAGGTTGTTCATCAGGGTCTTGTCAAATCGTAAATAACTCATAGTTTTATTTATTTTAAAGGTTAATTATTCAGGTCGTGTGCCCGGAAAACGGGAAGTGCAAAGGTTGCCCTTACGTGTCCCATAGCACTGCCAAAAATACGAAATAATGATTAGTTGCAAAATAATTTATCATGTTTTTTTCGCATTCCGCCGAAAATATCGTACTATTGCGCCAAAATCCCTGCAAAATGAAACCCGACCTGCAACGCATCATCGCCTCGGCCATCATTCCGGCCTTCCTGGTCTTCATCATGTACGCGCTGGAGGTACTGGAAACGGGCATGGACTGGGATTTCACCCCGCTGGGCGTCTACCCGCGCGAGCAACGGGGCGTGTTCGGCATCTTTGCCCACCCGCTGGTGCACACCAGTTTCCGCCACCTGGCCGCCAACACGTTGCCGTTTTTCTTCCTGTCGTGGTGCCTGTTCTATTTTTACCGGGGCATTGCCCCCTACATCCTGTACGCCATCTGGATAGGCTGCGGCATCCTGACCTTCGCCATCGGCAAGCCGGGCTGGCACGTGGGGGCGAGCGGCATCATCTACGGGCTGGCATTCTTCCTGTTCTTCAGCGGGCTGCTGCGGAAGCACGTCCCCCTGGTGGCCATATCCCTGCTCATCACCTTCCTGTATGGCGGGCTGGTGTGGAACATGTTCCCGCAATTCGCCAAGCCCACCACCTCGTGGGAGGGACACCTCAGCGGGGCGATAGCCGGCACCCTGTGCGCCTTCGCCTTCAAGGGGCAGGGGCCGCAGCGGCGCGACCCGTTTGAGGAGGAAGAACCGACGGAAGAGGGAGGAGAAGACGAAGCGGAGGAGGCGCAACAGGAAGCCGGCACGGCCGACGGTACCGGGAACGATGCCGGAGAAAATCCGCCCCCGGCAACTCAGCGTTCCGACGCCGGCCAAACAGCGAAGTAACGCCAGTAAGGTAGCGATGTATCACTGGCAGGGTAGCGATGCGGCGCCAGTAAAACAGAGGAACAACAAGCTATTGAAAAGGAACAGGCTACGACAACCTGAAAATGTAAAGGGTGATTTTTTCGTCATGCTCAAGCCCCACGCCATAAAGGGCGGTATTGTCCGGCGTGACCGCTATTTTCGACACCTCCCGGTCCAATACATATTTGCGATAAGGCAAGCCGTCGGGGGTAAAAACCTGTATTTCAAAAAATCCGCCCTGCCATTCAGCAGCAAGATGGTCGGAGAACAACGCATAGAACTTGTCGTCAGAAGCGACAAGCGACCGATAACCCACGCGGGTAGTAAGCGACAAAGTAGGTACCTGCCGGCCTGCATTCAGCACGGCATAATCCATTTCATACGATTCAACGCGGGACGTATGGGCGATGGAATGGTCTGACACTGTAAAAAAATCTATCCCGCCGTCATACACCAACGTCCGGGCAAAATGATGCCCGTCCGGCAACACAGCCAGGAATCCGGTGCAAGCCAGCGCATGCGTGAAGTCGGAAACACCCTGAGGTTTGGCCGGATAATACCGGAGAGAATCGAGCAAAGCGCCCCCGGCATCAAGCAGCCCGTAACTATAGCCTTGCGTGACAGGCAGATACAATACCTCTCCCCCGGGAAGCACGACCGCATCATCAAACAACCTCAACGACGATGCCAGCGGCGACAGGTGCAGGACACTGTCTGTCCGGTCTATTCTGCTCACGATGCCCTTACGCGCATCATAAATCAAGGTATGCCCGCCTATCCGGTGCATCGAAGTGATTTCAAGCACTTCATCGGGGCCGTCGCCCATGCCGATTCCTTTTGCGCAGCATTGTCCTGAGGAAGACAGCAGACGGACCAAGTCCTCCGACCGTCCGTCTTCTACCATCCATATTGAATCTTCGGAAGAAACAATCTTCACCGGATTAAGGATATCATACGTTTCAATGTCGACAGAATCAACGGCAACCAAGTTTTCCATCTGCCCGAACTTTACAGGCAAAACCTTATTATGCCCCGCATCACACGAAAAGAACACAAGGCATAACAAGCATATTGTTAAGATATTAAACGATTTCATTGTCCCGGATATTGATTTTTCCCTTTGCCGTTACAAATTTACGAGTCTTTTCTTACAAATGCCCCAAACATGAAGCAAATAATGAATGCCGCTACAGAAACGGGGGACTTACCTCAAGTCCGACCTGTCATACCAGAGATTATCCTTGAAATTTGTTGGTTATTTCCCTTAATGGGCGTATATTCGCGGCGCGTGGCCGCATGTGCCACGGCATTTATACCATAATTAAGTATATAACAGCTATGCTTGAATATGCCAATCAACGGAAAGGGAACAAACGCTTCATCAACGGACGGATGATTTGCCGGGTGCTGGGCGTGTTGCTCATGATAGAGGTACTGATGTTTCTGGGCTGCGCCGGCGTGTCGTGGTTCTACGCCGAGGGCGACGCGGCATGCTTCCTGTGGTCGGCCGCCATCACCACCGCAGCCGCCGGACTGCTGGTCTTGGCCGGACGCAAGGCGGAAAGGCGGCTGGGCAAGCGCGACGGCTACTGCATCGCCTCGCTGACGTGGATATTGTTCACCCTGTTCGGGATGCTGCCTTTCTACATCGGCGGGAGCGTGGACAACATTACCGAGGCGTTCTTCGAAACCATGTCGGGCTTCACCACCACGGGAGCCACCATCATGGACGACATCGACACGCAGACGCACGCCATCCTTTTCTGGCGCGCGCTGACGCACTGGATTGGCGGACTGGGTATCGTGTGCTTCGCCATCGCCATCCTGCCCTTCTTCGGGGAGGGAAGCCTGCAGATGTTTTCCGCCGAGGCCGTGGGCGTCACCCACGACAAGATACACCCCAAAATAAACACCATGACCCGCTGGATTTGGACCATCTACCTGATACTTACCGTCAGCGAGACGCTCCTTCTGCGCATGGGCGGCATGGGCTGGTTCGACGCCGTCTGCCAGACGTTTTCCACCGTCGCCACGGGGGGATTCTCCACCAAGCAGGCCAGCATAGCCTACTGGGATTCACCGTTCATCGAGTACGTCATCGCCGTATTCATGATACTGTCCGGCATCAATTTCTCGCTGTATTTCTCCTGCCTCAAGGGAAAGGCGGGCAAGATATGGCACGACGAAGAAACACGCTGGTTCCTCACCTCCATCCTGATACTGACGGTCATCATTACCGCCGCCTTGGTGCTGACTGACAGATACGGACTGGAAGAGGCCTTCCGCAACGCTTTCTTCCAGGTGGCCACGGCCCATTCTTCCACCGGCTTCTCTACCGACGACTACATGCTATGGCCGCCCTTCACCTGGATGCTGGTCATATATGCCATGCTGGCCGGAGGCTGCACGGGCTCTACTGCCGGCGGCATCAAGAACCTGCGCCTGCTCATCTTCTCCAAAGGCATCCGCAACAACTTCAGCAAGATGCTGCACCCCAACGCCATACTTCCCATACGCGTCAACCGCCAGGCCATACAGTCCGGCGTGGTGCTCACCGTAGGCATTTTCGTTGCGCTCTATCTACTTTGCATCCTTGTGGGGTGGACTGCCATGATGCTGGTGGGGGTAGGTTTCGAGGAAGCTTTCAGCGTGTCCGTAGCCAGCATGGGCAACGCCGGCATCGCGCTGGGCGAGTTCGGCCCGGCCTATTCCTGGAGCGGGCTGCCCGATGCCGCCAAGTGGATCAGCTCTTCCCTGATGTTTTTGGGCCGATTGGAGATGTTCGCAGTCATGCTGCTGTTCTACTCCGCGTTCTGGAGAAGCCGGTAAGCCCTTAGCCGCATCAGGCGCCCAAGTGCTTCATCAGCATGGAAATATTCGCCATGAACAGCTTGACCGAAATAGCCAGCAGGATGATGCCGAAAAACTTGCGGATGATGTAGATGCCGCCTTTGCCCAGGAAGCGTTCGATGCGCCCCGTCATGCTCACCACGATGTACACCCACACCATGTTCAGCACCAAGGCGATGACAATATTGATGCTGGCATACTCCGCCCGCAGCGAAAGCAGCGTGGTGAACGCCCCCGCCCCTGCCAGCAAAGGAAACACCAGCGGCACCAGCGTAGCCTCCTTGATGGGGCCCTGGTTCTTGAAAATCTCAATGTCGAGAATCATTTCCAGCGACATCAGGAAGATGACCACGGCGCCCGCCACGGCAAACGACTCAATGTCGACATGGAACAGCTTCAGCATCATGTCGCCCACATAAAAGAACCCCAACAGCAAGGCAAACGATATCAGGGTAGCCTTCAAGGCATTCACTTCCTTGCCTTTCTCTTTCAGACTGATGATGATGGGGATGGCGCCGATAATGTCTATCACGGCAAACAACACGATGAATGCACTGAACATCTGCTGGAAATCGAAAGCTGCAAACATAACAAAATCCTCCTTCGTTTAACGCCGCAAAGATACGCCTTTTCCACCTATCCGGCAAGCAGGCAAAGGGGATAGCGACACTTTCTTTAAGAAAAGATAAAAAAAGCAAAAAGGCAAAAGGGGCGGTTACGGCACGCCGCGATATTACCTACTTTTGCCGGAAAAACGGGATAATAGGATTGACGTATGGACACCATGTTCGACACTCTGTTGCAACTGCCCCTCTTCCAAGGGCTTGCACACGAAGATTTCACCAACATACTCGCCAAGGTAAAACTGCACTTCACCAAACACAAGGCAGGCAGCGTCCTCGCCACGGCGGAAGACGACTGCACACAACTCATATTCATCCTGAAAGGCGAGGTTGCCATGCAAACCACGGAACGCCACGGCACGTACAGCCTCATCGAATACCTGCAGGCGCCAGCCTTGCTGGAACCGCAGTCCATGTTCGGCATGCACACCCGTCATGCCTCCACTTATACCGTCGCCAGCGACGAGGTCCATGCAGTAAGCATCAGTAAGGATTTTGTGTTGAAAGAGCTGTGGCAGTACGACATTTTCCGGCTCAACTTCACCAACATCATCAGCAACCGGGCACAAAGCCTGAAAGCCCGCCTGTGGATGCCCGTCCCCGACGATACCGAAGGCCGCATCGTGCACTTCATCTGCCAGCGCTGCGAACAGAGCAACGGGAAGAAAGCCTTGAAAATCAAAATGGAAGAACTGGCAAGAATCACCAACGACACACGCCTGTCCATCTCGAAAGCGCTGAACAAGATGCAGCAAGACGGATGGATAGAACTGCACCGGGGCGAAATCGTCATTCCCGAACTGAAACTGCTAACCGAAAACTGTCTATGAGCGAAAAGACCAAAGGCTACCTGCTGGCCGTCATCGCCGCCGCCACTTATGGCATGAACCCCTTGTTTGCCCTGCCCCTGTACCAGGACGGCATGAACCCCGACTCCGTACTGTTTTTCCGCTACCTGTTTGCCATCCCTTTGGTGGCAGCCATGATCAAAGGCCGCGGACGAAGCTTCAAAGTGCGGCGGGCCGAGATACTTCCCCTGGCAATACTGGGCATCATGATGGCAGTGTCGTCACTCACCCTGTTCCAGAGCTACAATTACATGGATGCGGGCATCGCCTCCACCATCCTCTTTGTCTACCCTATCCTCGTGGCACTCATCATGGCATTGGTCTACCGGGAGAAAATCACCATCCAGACCGCCCTCTGCATACTTATGGCATTGGGAGGCATCGGCATGCTCTACCAGGGCGGCGAGGGAGCCACCCTCAGCCTGACAGGCACGCTGCTCGTACTTGCCTCGTCCCTGAGCTATGCCATCTACATCGTAGGCGTCAACCGCCCGGCACTGAAAGAGATGGCCACGCTGACCGTCACGTTCTACGTGCTGCTGTTCGGGGTATTGCTGTTCATTGCCCGCCTGTATCTTGACGGCGAAGTCAGCCTGCCCGGCAAGTGGTACCTGTGGGGCAACCTGCTGGCCTTGGCGGTATTCCCCACCGCCATATCCTTCCTCTGCACCACCAGCGCCATCCAGCGCATAGGCTCCACCCCCACCGCCATCCTTGGCGCGCTCGAACCGGTCACCGCCATCTTCTTCGGCATCACCGTCTTCGGCGAACGGCTTACGGCACGCGACTGCCTGGGCATCCTCCTCATCCTGATTGCCGTCACCTTGGTCATTGCCGGTGGCAGCATCACCGCCCCCCTTGTCCGCTTCCGCAAGATGTTCCCCCGCCTGCCGCTGAGACACAGGAAATGAAAGGCTGTGTCCTGGCGATTCAACACATCACAAAAACCGGAACATAGAAAAGGAATAAAATAGCTCCGACTTATACAAAAAAGTCGGAGCTATTTTATTCCTTTTCTATCTCTTCACACTATATCAGAACGTGTAATAAAATCCAAACGAAAGGTCACTACTGCTCAAACTGAGCCCCCCTCCGTTTGAACCTAAATAGTCATCGCGATAGCCCAAAAAACCAATCTTAGCCAACAGGCAAAAGTGGTCGGTCACATCAAATGCTATGCCCGGCTTAAAGCCCACCTCAAATCCATTCACATTGTCAGAACCTTTCACACCTACCGTCGAAAAGCCGAAACCACCATCTACAAACAGTTTCAACTGATCGACTGCAAAAAATGTGTAACGGGCATAAGGAGCTATTGTAAATGAATTAGCTTTCACGCCATTGGACTTAGCATGAGAGAACGACAGCAAACCGCCCACAGCCCACTTGTCGCTGAAGTTATAGCCCACCTCGGGTGCAATGCCAAAGGAGATTACATCGTCTCCGCCCCAAAAACTAAGAGATCCACCCACATACACACCTTCCTGTGCCTTGGCACTCATGGCCACCAAGGCTACAAACAAACAGATTAGCAGTTTTTTCATTTTCATTCAATTTTTAGTGAAACACCTATATTTTATACGACTATTACTCCCACTCTATCGTCGAAGGCGGCTTCGAGGAGATGTCGTAAGTGACGCGGTTTACTCCCTTCACTTTATTGATGATGTCGTTGGACACTTTGGCGAGGAAGTCGTAAGGCAGGCGGGCCCAGTCGGCGGTCATGGCATCGGTGCTGGTCACGGCACGCAAGGCCACGGCACGCTCATAGGTGCGCTCGTCGCCCATCACGCCCACGCTCTGCACGGGCAGCAGGATGACGCCGGCCTGCCACACCTGGTGGTAAAGGCAGGTTTCGTTGCCGTCGGCATCCTTCACCTTCCAGTCCCACAGGCCGCGGATGAAGATGTCGTCGGCATCTTGCAGGATGCGCACCTTCTCGCGGGTGATGTCGCCCAAGATGCGCACGGCCAGACCCGGCCCCGGGAAGGGGTGGCGGCGGATGAGGTGTTCCGGTATGCCCAGCTCGCGGCCCACGCGGCGCACTTCGTCTTTGAACAGCCACTTCAGCGGTTCGCAAAGTTGCAAGTTCATCTCCTTGGGCAGGCCGCCCACGTTGTGGTGGCTCTTGATGACCTTGCCCGTGATGTTCAGGCTCTCGATGCGGTCGGGGTAGATGGTGCCCTGTGCCAGCCAGCGGGCGTCGGTAATCTTGTGGGCTTCGGCGTTGAACACCTCCACGAAGTCGCGGCCGATGATTTTGCGTTTCTGCTCGGGGTCGGTCACGCCCTCCAAGTCCTTGAAGAACTTCTCCGAAGCATCCACGCCGATGACGTTCAGGCCGAGGCACTCGTAGTCGTGCATTACATTCTTGAACTCATCTTTGCGCAGCAGGCCGTGGTCTACGAAGATGCAGGTGAGGTTCGCCCCGATGGCGCGGTTCAGCAGCACGGCGGCCACCGACGAGTCCACGCCGCCGCTCAGGCCCAGGATGACGCGGTCGTTGCCAATCTGCTCCTTCAGCTCCGCCACCGTGGTGTCCACAAACGAGGCGGGGCTCCACGTCTGGTGGCATCCGCAGGCCTCTACCACGAAGTTGCGCAGCATCTGCGTGCCGTCTTCCGAGTGGAACACTTCGGGGTGGAACTGCACGCCCCACGTCTGCTCGCCCTCCACCTGGTAGGCGGCAATCTTCACCTTGTCGGTCGAGGCAATGGCCTTGAACCCTTGGGGGATGGCGGTGATGGTGTCGCCGTGGCTCATCCACACCTGGGAGTTGGGGCGTACGCCGTGGAACAGCAGGTTGTCCGCATCAAACGTGCTGAGGTGTGCCCGCCCGTACTCGCGGCTTCCGGCAGGCTCCACGTTGCCGCCGTAGGTATAGGCCATGAACTGCGCGCCGTAGCAGATGCCCAGCAGGGGCAGACGGCCGCGTATGCCGGACAGGTCGACCTTGAACGCCTCCCGGTCGTACACCGAGAAGGGGCTTCCGGAGAGGATGACGCCCCGCACGCTCTCGTCGCCGTGCGGAAACTTGTTGTAAGGCACAATTTCGCAATAGACGTTCAGCTCGCGCAACCGCCGCCCGATGAGCTGGGTGGTCTGCGAACCGAAATCAAGGATGATAATTTTTTCTTCCATAGATGAAAGTCTGTTGGTGTATGAATAATCGTTTGAAAGTGCAAATGTAGGAAAAAGCAGGGACATTACGGGCATCCCGGACCGGAAAAATCATCGCCCCGCGCTGGCGTCCCAGTGCCACCGGGATGGCGCCGTACCGCTACCGTCCCGGCAGTACTATGCCGGCAAAGCAGCGACATATCCCCCCCAGGGGAGGAAAGCCCTCCTTCGCCACAGGAAATGCCTGCCGGAAGAGGAGAGGGAAGCCGGTTTCTGTTGCATTAATCGCAATTCCGCGCACATTATGTTGCAGAAAAGGGAATAAATGTAACATTAATCCGCATTTTTGAAAGAAAAAAGAAAAGTAACAAAAGAAATAAAGAAAATAGCAAAGTCAAAATGCGCGCGCGAATGCGCGCGCGATAGCATAGCACAGAATAGAATAGAACAGAATAGCAAAGTACACCCTTCCTCAAAAGGGGGTTCCCCAAAGAAAAGACCCACGATAAGAGGAAGGGAGGAAAAAGGAATCAGGAGGATGTCTTTTTTATTTCCGCTCCTTCAGCAGGTCGCGAATCTCCGTCAGCAGCAGCTCCTCCTTGCTCGGCGCGGGAGGTGCGGGCGGCGTGGCCGGGGCGGCCTTCTTGCGGTTCAGCTTGGAGAGCAGGCGCACGAACAGGAACACGGAGAAGGCGATGATGAGGAAGTCGAACGTCACCTGCAGGAAGTTGCCGTAGTTCAGCGTCACGGCGGCGGCAACCTCCTGCCCGTCCTGCACCACGGCGGGTTTCAGCACCAGCTTCAGGTCGGTGAAGTTCACCCCTCCCACCAGCAGCCCGATGGGCGGCATGATGACGTCGGCCACTACGGACGATACGATTTTGCCGAACGCGCCGCCGATGATGACACCGACAGCCATGTCAATCACATTCCCTTTCATGGCAAAAGCCTTGAAATCATTCAAAAAAGTAGATTTTCCCATTTTTTTTAATTAATTTAATCCTAAATTTGGTCGCAAATTTAAAAACAAATTCTTACTTTTGCAGCGCAATCGGGAAAGAAGGTTGCAAAGATGAGAAATTGTTTATTTTAAACACTATAAATCTTTAAAAGTTATGATTAAAGTAGGTATTAATGGATTCGGACGTATCGGACGTTTCGTATTCCGCGCAGCTCAAAAGAGAAACGATATCCAAATCGTTGGTATTAACGACCTTTGCCCGGTAGACTACTTGGCTTACATGCTGAAGTACGACACGATGCACGGCCAATTCGACGGCACTATCGAAGCTGACGTTGAAAACAGCAAGCTGATTGTAAACGGCAAGGAAATCCGCGTAACAGCTGAAAAGAACCCTGCTGACCTGAAATGGAACGAAGTTGGTGCAGAATACGTAGTAGAATCTACCGGTCTGTTCCTGACGAAAGAAAAAGCTCAGGCTCACATCCAAGCCGGCGCTAAATATGTAGTAATGTCCGCTCCTTCCAAGGACGACACCCCGATGTTCGTATGCGGCGTAAACGAAAAGACTTACGTTAAGGGTACTCAGTTCGTATCCAACGCTTCTTGTACGACCAACTGCTTGGCTCCCATCGCCAAGGTATTGAACGACAAGTTCGGCATCGTAAACGGCTTGATGACTACCGTTCACTCTACTACCGCTACGCAGAAGACTGTTGACGGTCCTTCTATGAAAGACTGGCGCGGTGGCCGTGCCGCTTCCGGCAACATCATCCCGTCTTCTACGGGTGCTGCCAAGGCTGTAGGCAAGGTTATCCCCGAACTGAACGGCAAGCTGACCGGTATCTCCATGCGTGTTCCGACCTTGGATGTTTCCGTAGTCGACTTGACTGTAAACCTGGCTAAGCCCGCTACGAAGGAAGCTATCTGCGCTGCCATGAAGGAAGCTGCCGAAGGCGAACTGAAGGGCGTACTGGGCTACACGGAAGATGCAGTTGTTTCTTCTGACTTCCTGGGCTGCACGCTGACTTCTATCTTCGACGCCAACGCAGGTGTTTACCTCACCGATACGTTCGTTAAGGTTGTATCTTGGTACGACAACGAAATCGGTTACTCCAACAAGGTGCTCGACCTGATTGCCCACATGGCTTCGGTTAACTGCTAATTCAACCACCAATTAATTATCACTTCTTCCTGCCATAGGACTTCTCCTATGCAGGAAGAAGTTTTTTTATCCCCCTATGCAACTAAACGTGAACAACAGCCATAAACTATTACTCGCCACGATTTTAGGGTGCAGCCTGTCGGCATGTCAGCAGGAGCAAGCCCTTGTTTTCCCGGAAGAAATCGCGGTAAAGGCAGATACCGTCACCCTCCATGAAATCATTTCTCCCGATTTTTTAAACTGCGCAAACGGATATCTGTACATTGCCAGCGAGGCTTCCGAAGAAATGCTCCATGCCTATCGCCTGGATGACCTCAGCCACACATGGGCGGGAGGAAAGAAAGGGCAAGGTCCTGATGAGTTTCAAATATTTCCCATGTTTTGCAATTCCAACACGAAGGGCCTATACGTTTGGGGCGAAAACGTCCTTAACATCAGCAAATTCAAGGTGGGAGCGAAGGGGGCATTGGAAAAAGAAAAGCAACTCACACTGCCTTATTATGATTCTTTCAACCAGATGCACATCGTGCATGATTCCCTTTTCCTGTACAACGCCTTTCCCAATGACATGGCTATCCGCATCATCAACCTGAACGATAAGAACGGCAAGCAAAGGGAATTAAAGACTGGCAAGGACACCAACGAACAATTCCAGAACGAAGACAGGGGCTTTATGGCCACCAACGGCAGAACATTGTTTTACGGCTACATGTACAAGAACCGCGTCGATGTCTACGACCTGCAAAGCCTGAAGCTCAAGAAAAGATTAGAGGGCGCGTATAACAGACACAAGGAGCCGACAGCCGATGGAGAAAATGAAACATACTACACCGGCATCTACGCCGGGGAAAAGCATTATTACGCCCTGCAAAACGACCCCAAACAAGGCAAATACATGCTGGATGTGTTCTCGGAGGACGGAACCCCTGTAGTCCGCTACACGATGGACAAATGCATGCACATCTTTACCGTGGACGAGAAAGGGGGATGGGTCGTCGGCTACAATTACACAGACGAAGACCACCTGCTCCGCTTCCGCTTTCCCAACCGGCAAGAAGACGGGGAAACATCACCGATTTAAGCAGGGAAAGGCGATTCTCCCATTAAATCAGTTAGAAAATATTAAAGAATGGGTGACTTTGATAAAAGCCACCCATTCTTTTTGCAACTTTGCAAGTTATAAAAACGTTGCATGAATGAAACGGATAAGATTAACGTTAATTTTACTACTTTGCTTTATGAGTACGATACAAGCACAGAACCCTTTCTTCGAACCTTTTGATACTCCGCACGGTACCATCCCGTTCGACCGCATCAAGGTAGAACACTTTGCCCCCGCCGTGCAAGAAGGCATCAACCGGCAGAACCGGGAAATAGACGCCATCACCCGCAACCTGGAAGCGCCTACCTTCCGCAACACGATAGTGCCCTTCGAGAAGTCGGGCGCACTGCTCAACTGCGTCAGCAACGTGTTCGGCAACCTGCTCAGCGCCGAGACCAACGACCAGATGCAGGAAGCCGCCAACGAACTGATGCCCCTGATGAGCGAACACGCCAACAGCATCTTCCTGAACGGTCCGTTGTTTGAACGCATCAAGGCCGTCTACGAGCACCGTGCCGACGAGCAGCTGAACGCCGAGCAGGCCAAACTGCTGGAAGAAACCTACAACGCCTTTGTGCGCAACGGCGCCAACCTGCAAGGCAGCGACAAAGAGAAATACCGCGAACTGAGCAAGGAACTGAGCCTGCTCTCCCTGAAGTTCAGCAACAACAACCTGAAAGAAACCAACAGCTACCGCCTGCTGCTGACCGACGAGGCACAACTCTCCGGCCTGCCCGAAAGCGCCATCGAGGCCGCTGCCGAAACCGCCCGCGAACGGGGGGAACAGGGCTGGGCATTCACCTTGCAGGCACCCAGCTACGGCCCGTTCCTGCAATATGCCGACAACCGCGAGCTGCGACGCGAACTCTACATGGCCTACAACACCAAGTGCACGCACGACAACGACTGCAACAACTTCGACACGGTAAAACGCATTGTCAACATACACCTGGAACTGGCAAAACTGATGGGCTACGACAACTTTGCCGACTATAACCTGCAGGAGCGCATGGCACAAAACACCGCCAACGTGTACAACCTGCTGGACCAACTGCTCGAAGCCTACACGCCCACCGCCAAGGACGAATATGCCGCAGTGCAGGCCCTCGCCCGGGAAGAGCAAGGCGACAGCTTCACCCTGATGCCGTGGGACTGGAGCTACTACTCGCAAAAGCTGAAAGACCGCAAGTTCAACCTCAACGACGAGATGCTGCGCCCCTATTTCGAGCTGGAGCACGTCAAGGAAGGCGTGTTCGGGCTGGCCAACCGCCTCTACGGCATCACCTTCAAGAAGAATCCCGACATACCCGTCTACCACAAGGACGTGGTGGCCTACGACGTGTATGACAAGGACGGCACGTTCCTGGCCGTATTCTACGCCGACTTCCACCCCCGGGCAGGCAAACGTTCGGGCGCCTGGATGACCAGCTACAAAGGCCAGTGGATGGACGAAGAGACGGGCGAAGACAGCCGCCCGCACGTGTCCATCGTCATGAACTTCACCAAGCCCACCCAAGACAAGCCGGCGCTGCTGACCTTCGGCGAGGTGGAAACCTTCCTGCACGAGTTCGGCCACAGCCTGCACGGCATGTTTGCAAAGACCACCTACGAGAGCCTGAGCGGCACAAACGTCTACTGGGACTTCGTGGAACTGCCTTCCCAGTTCATGGAGAACTTTGCCACCGAGAAAGAATTCCTGCATACCTTTGCCCGCCACTACCAGACGGGCGAACCCATCCCCGACGAACTGGTGCAACGCATCATCGACGCGGCCAACTTCAACGCCGCCTACGCCTGCCTGCGCCAAGTGAGTTTCGGATTGCTCGACATGGCCTGGTACACCCGCACCACCCCCTTTGAGGGCGACGTGGAAGCCTACGAGAAGGCAGCCTGGAAGCGGGCGCAACTCTTGCCCGACGTGCCGGGCACGTGCATGAGCGTACAGTTCTCGCACATCTTCGCCGGAGGCTACTCGGCAGGATACTACAGCTACAAGTGGGCGGAAGTGCTGGATGCCGACGCCTTCTCGCTGTTCCAGGAAAAAGGCATCTTCAACCCCGAAACAGCCGCCTCTTTCCGCGAGCACATCTTGTCGAAAGGCGGAACGGTACACCCCATGGAGCTGTACAAACAATTCCGCGGCAAAGAGCCCACCATCGACGCATTACTAAAAAGAAACGGAATAAAGAAATGAAAACAATACACTTGCCAAACCTAAAAAGCATAGCCTACTGCCTGCTGGCGGTAGCGCTTTCCGCCACCCTCCACGCCTGCGACAACGAGGATGACGTGACCGAAATCTTTGCCGACAAAACGTGGAAGTTGACCCGGCTGACAAACGAAGGCGGAAAGGGACAATTCTACAGCGGACTGTGGAGCAGTGAACAGGAAGCGGAAAACAGCCAGGAAGCCTTGAAACAGGCGGGCAATTTCACCTTGATATTCAACCTGGCCGAAGCAAACGGGGAAACCATCGGCACCTGCGAGGCCCGAGGCATACGGGCAAGCATCAACGATGCCTCCGTAAGCGTGGACGGGAAGAAACATACCCTGACCATCAGCGGAAAAGTATCAGGCTCGGAAACGGACAAGCTGGCACGCGCTTTCCTCAACGGGCTGCTGAACGTCTACAAGTACGAAGGCGACTCCCAGTCCATGACCCTCTACTTCAAAGACGGAAACATAACCCGGGTAATGGGATTCAAAGCCCAATAACACTCCATAAACCGATACAAAGAAGCACACAACAATATGGATGAATCAGCCAAAGCCAAACAAGAAGCCCTGGACCTGCGCTACATACGCATGGCAAACATCTGGGCCGAAAACTCCTACTGCAAGCGGCGCCAGGTAGGGGCACTGATTGTAAAAGACAAAATGATTATCTCCGACGGCTACAACGGCACCCCGTCCAGCTTTGAAAACGTCTGCGAAGACGAAAACAATGTGACAAAGCCCTACGTGCTGCACGCCGAAGCCAACGCCATCACCAAGATAGCACGCTCGAACAACAGCAGCGACGGCGCCACCATGTACGTCACCGCCTCCCCCTGCATAGAGTGCGCCAAACTCATCATCCAGGCAGGCATCAAGCGGGTAGTCTACTCCGAAAGATACCGCCTGGAAGACGGCATCGAACTGCTGAGACGTGCCGGCATCGAGGTAGAATACATTCCTTTAACGGTTAACGATTAGGATTTTAGCTTAATCAATAAAAACCTAATCGCCCGACAGAATCACCTACCCCATAATCACTAATCCCTAAACACTAATTCACTAACTACATTATGAGCAATACCAATACATCCCGCTTCACCCCCCTTGTCATCGCAGTCAGCGTAGTGGCGGGCATACTGATAGGCACATTCTACGCCAAGCATTACGGCGGCAACAAGCTGGGCATCATCAACGGCTCGTCCAACAAGCTGAACGCCCTGCTGCGCATCATAGACGACCAGTACGTAGACACCGTCAACATGACAGACCTGGTGGAAAAAGCCATGCCCCAAATCCTGGCGGAACTCGATCCGCACTCCACCTACATCCCGGCACAGAACCTGGAAGAAGTGAACTCCGAACTGGAGGGCAGCTTTAGCGGCGTGGGCATACAGTTCACCATACAGCAAGACACGATACACGTGAACAACGTAGTGGCCGGAGGCCCTGCCGAGAAGGTAGGCGTCATGGCGGGCGACCGCATCGTGACGGTAGACGACAGCCTGTTCGTGGGCAAAGGGCTGACCAACGAAAAAGCCATGCGCCACCTGAAAGGCCCCAAAGGCAGCGAGGTGAAACTGGGCATCAAGCGCACCACCGAGAAAGGCCTGCTGGACTTTACCATCGTCCGCGGCGACATCCCGCAGAACACCATCGACGCCGCCTACATGCTGAACGACGACTTCGGCTACATCATGGTCAGCAAGTTCGGGCGCACCACCCACGTGGAGCTGCTGAACGCCATCGCCCAGCTGAACCACCAGCAATGCAAAGGCCTCATCATAGACCTGCGCGGCAACACCGGAGGCTACATGGAAGCGGCCACGCGCATGGTCAACGAGTTCCTGCCCGAAGGCAAACTCATCGTCTACACCGAAGGGCGCAAATACCCCCGCATGGAGGAATACGCCAACGGTACAGGCAGCTGCCAGCAGACACCGCTGATTGTGCTGGTCAACGAAGAATCGGCATCGGCCAGCGAAATCTTTGCCGGCGCCATACAGGACAACGACCGGGGCACCATCGTGGGACGCCGCTCCTTCGGCAAAGGACTGGTGCAGCAACCCATCGACTTCAGCGACGGCTCCGCCATCCGCCTCACCATAGCCCGCTACTACACGCCCTCGGGGCGGTGCATCCAGCGCCCCTACGAGAGCGGACAGAACAGCAAATACGAGATGGACTGGATAGCCCGCTACGAGCACGGCGAGTTCTTCTACAAAGACAGCATCAAGCTGGACGAAAACCTGCGCTACTCCACCAGCCTGGGCCGGCCGGTGTATGGCGGCGGAGGCATCATGCCGGACATCTTCGTGCCGCAAGACACCACCGGCATCACCTCCTACCTGATAGAAGTCAGCAACAAGGGACTGATTCTGCAATTCAGCTTCCAGTACACCGACCGCAACCGCGCCAAGCTGAACAGCTACAAGGACGAAGAAAGCCTGCTGGAGCACCTGAAGCAACAGGGCATCATGGAGCAGTTCATCCGCTACGCCAGCTCGAAAGGCGTGAAACGGCGCAACCTGCTCATCAACAAGTCGCGCCAGCTGCTGGAACGGAACCTGTACGGAAACATCATTTACAACATGCTGGGACAGGAGGAATACATACGCTACATCAACCAGAGCGACACCACGGTGCTGAAAGCGCTGGAGATTCTGGAGAAAGGCGAGGCTTTCCCCAAAGCTCCCGAAACGGACTTAACCACGGAGGATAGGAATGATGACGGAAAAGAAAAAAGAGTTGCGCAGGCAAATAGCTTCCTTGAAGAACCTGCACAAATCTTCCGGCTTGCAGAGCACGCAGTCGGCTGAGATACTGGCAGCCCTTGAGGCACACCCCGCCTTCCGCGCCGCCGGGACCGTCCTGCTCTACCACTCCCTGCCCGACGAGGTCGACACGCACGGCTTCATCGCGCGGTGGATGGACAGGAAACGACTGTTACTGCCCGTGGTCCATGGCGACGGACTGCTACTGCGCCAGTGTTCCAACGCCACCGCGCTGGCAATGGGACGCTACGGCATAGCGGAACCCCAAGGGCAGGACTTCACCGACTATGCCGCCATCGACCTGGCCGTGGTGCCCGGCGTGGCGTTCGACCGCCAGGGCAACCGCCTGGGCAGGGGCAAAGGCTACTACGACCGCCTGCTGCCCCACCTGCCGACGGCCTACAAAATCGGAATCTGCTTCCCTTACCAATTAGTCAACGATATCCCGACGGATGCGCACGACATCCGCATGGATGAAATTATAACGTTATGAAGAACAATTACCATACCCATACCGCCCGCTGCATGCACGCCACGGGCACCGACGAAGAATATGTGCAGAGCGCCCTCAAGGGCGGCTATGACGTGTTAGGATTCTCAGAACACACCCCGTGGAAGTACCACACCGACTACGTGGCAGACATGCGCATGCTGCCCGACGAACTGCCCGGATACGTGGAAAGCCTGCGCGCCTTGCGCGACAAGTACCGCGACCGCATCCAGATAAAAATAGGACTGGAATGCGAGTACTTCCCCGAATACATGCACTGGCTCAAGGAACAAATCAAGGAGTACGGGCTGGACTACATCATCTTCGGCAACCACTTCTACCACACCGACGAGAAGTTCCCCTACTTCGGCCACCACACCACCAACCGCGACATGCTCGACCTGTACGAGGAAAGCGCCATCGAGGGCATGGAAACGGGCGTGTACTGCTGCCTGGCCCATCCCGACCTGTTCATGCGCTCCTACCCCAAGTGGGACCGCTACTGCACCCTGGCCTCGCGCCACATCTGCCGCGCCGCCGCACGCCTGAACATTCCCCTGGAGTACAACATAGGCTACGTGGCCTACAACGAAGCCCACGGGCTTGCCACCTACCCCTGCCCCGACTTCTGGCGCATCGCCGCCAACGAAGGCTGCACCGCCATCATCGGGCTGGACGCCCACAACAACCACGACCTGGAAACCGCCACGTACTACAACCGAGCCGTAGAAGAGCTGAAAGCCCTGAAAATAAAGGTGACGGACACCCTGCCCATGAGGAAATGAAGCACAAACCCTCCGAACACATCCTTAACCAAAGCAAGAACAGACAATGACATACAACTTTGACACCATCGTTCCCCGCCGGGGAACCAATTGCGAGAAGTGGGACAGCATGCCCAACGACCGGGTACTGCCCATGTGGGTGGCAGACATGGACTTCCGCACCGCACAACCCATCATCGACGCCCTGCGCGGACGGGTGGAGCACGGCATCTTCGGCTACACCCACGTGCCCGACGCATACTACACGGCCGTCTGCAACTGGTTTGCCCGCCGCCACCGCTGGCACATCCGCCCGAAGGACATCATCTACACCTCGGGCGTGGTACCCGCCATCTCCGCCATCCTCAAGGCATTGACCCGACCGGGCGACGGGGTGCTGGTGCAAGGGCCGGTGTACAACTGCTTCTACTCGTCCATCCGCAACAACGGCTGCCTGTGCATATCCAACCCCTTGGTGCTCGAAGGCAATTCGTACCGCATGGACTATGATGACCTGGAGCAGAAAGCCTCCGACCCGCGCACACGGGTACTGCTGCTTTGCAATCCCCACAACCCTGCCGGACGGGTATGGACGCCCGAAGAACTGAAACGCGTGGGCGACATCTGCCAACGCCACAACGTCACGGTGGTTTCGGACGAAATACACTGCGAGCTCACCATGCCTGGCCACACTTATACGCCCTTCCTCAGCCTCGGCGAGGAGTGGACGAGCCGGGCCATCGCCTGCGTCTCGCCAAGCAAGGCCTTCAACATCGCCGGCCTGCAGATAGCCAACATCGTCACACCCGACCCCGACCTGTACCAACGCATCAACCGCGCCATCAACGACAACGAGGTGTGCGATGTCAATCCCTTCGGCATCCTGGCCACCATAGCCGCCTACAACGAAGGCGAGGAATGGCTTGCCCAACTCCTCGATTACCTCTACGGGAACTATACCTACATGAGCGGCTTTTGCCAGGAGCACCTGCCCCAATTCCCGCTCGTGCAACTGGAAGGCACCTACCTGGTCTGGATGGATTGCCGGAACACGGGCATGACTTCGCAAGCATTGAACGACCGGATCGTGGCCGAAGCCGACCTTTGCCTGAACGCCGGCTCCATGTACGGGCCCGAGGGTGAAGGCTTCCTCCGGTGGAACATCGCCTGCCCGCGCGAAAAGTTGCGCGAGGGGCTGGAACGCTTCCGCCGCTTTATGACGCCGATAAGGTAAGATTTTCCCCGTATATCATTTACTGACAAGATAACTATGAAACTGAGACTCATTCCCTTCCTGCTCCTCATGCTGCTGCCCCTCTCCCGGGCGGCAGCACAAAAGGAGGCACGCACCGTCTTCGTGCAAATGCCGGACTCCATACTGCCCCTGCTTACCGAAGTGAACCGGGCGGACTGCATCGATTTCTTGGACAGCCACATGCGGGCACAGGTGACCAACCGCTTCGGCACCCGCTCGGAAATGACCCGCCTGACCCCGGACTACATCTCCATCGACATGACCGCACGGAGTACGTGGCAAATGAAGGTACTCCCCTTGGAGGCCGACACCACGCAAGTCATCTGCACCGTTTCCACCGTCTGTGGCGGGGCATGCGACAGCAGCATCCGCTTCTACTCCACCCGGTGGGAGGTACTCCCCACAGCACAGTTCCTCCCCACCCTGCCCCGGATGGAAGACTTCCTGCTGCCCAAACCCGACTCGGTGGACGATTACCAGTACCGGGATGCTGTCCAGCGCGCCGACATGAACCTGGTACGCATGTCGCTCGCACCCGACCAACGCACCCTGACTTTCATTTTCGACACGCCGACATATCTGGAAAAAGAAGCGGCGGACAAACTGAAACCGTTCATCCGCCGCGCATTGATTTATGACTGGGCCGACGGGAAATTTGTGCCCCGGCAGCAGCCGTAACCCGTCATGCCCCCGTTTTATTTCACCTTAATCTTATCAAACCCCTCGCCATACACGCCGATAACCGCGCTCTGCGACACAAAAGCGTGAGGATCCACATCTTTTATCAGCCGGAAAATGATGCTCGACTCCCGCTTCTTAGCCAGTACGAACAACATCTTCTGCTCTTTGCCAGAATAAAAGCCGGTGGCATTGATCACGGTTACCCCCCGGTGCGGATACAGGTTAATGGCATGCCCAATCTCCTCGTACTTGTCCGTAATGATGAAAAACTGCACCGACTGGCGCGCACTGTTCACCACCTGGTCCAGCACAAAGCTACAGATATACAGGGTGACATAGCCGTAAACCACCTTTTCCCAATCCTGAAGCACGAAGTAACTGGACGAGATGATGAGAAGGTCGCAAATCAGCATCACCCTGCCCAACGTAATGTCGCGATACTTGTTGATGATGGCGGCAATGATATCCGTGCCGCCCGTACTGCCATTGGAGGAAAAAGCGATGCCGATGCCGCTCCCGCAAAACGAAGCGCCCAACACACACGCCATGAAAGGCTGATCCTGCAACAGCACGATGCCCTCGGACACCTGTTGGATGACAGACAGGAAAAACGTCAGCGTGAACACCGCGAAGACTGTCTTGATACTGAACTTCCACCCCAGCTGCCACACAGCCAGCATCAACAGGAATACATTCACCGAGAAATAAACATACTGCACCGGCAAGCCCGTAGCAAAATACACAATGGAGGCTATGCCCGGCACACCACCCGTCGTAATGTCGTTGGGCAACAAAAATATCGTCCACCCTATACCGTAGAGAATCATCCCCAAGGCAATCATGAGGTAGTCTTTCAACTCCCGCACAGCATTTTGCCGGGTAGGGAGTGTCACATTTCTTTTCATATCCTTAACGATTTACCAAATGAGCGGACAAAAGTAATCAATATCCGCCTTACACGCAAACAAAAAGCAGAAAGCCTTGACAGTCAATATCAACTGTCAAGGCTTTCAGAAGAGCGGAAGACGGGACTCAAACCCGCGACCCTCAGCTTGGAAGGCTAATGCTCTATCAACTGAGCTACTTCCGCAATTTTGGTGGGCAAAGATGGATTCGAACCACCGAAGGCGTAAGCCAGCAGATTTACAGTCTGCCCCATTTGGCCACTCTGGTATTTGCCCGACGCTATGCAATTTCTTTGGCGGGAGAATGTCCCTTCATCAAATTGCGGTGCAAAGGTACAACTATTTTTTTAAACTCCAAGCAAAATCTATCATTTTTATGGCTGCCACTGCACATTCATCACCTTTATTGCCGAGTTTGCCGCCCGAACGGTCTTCAGCCTGTGCCATGTTGTTGGTGGTAATCAGGCCATAAATCACCGGCGTATCCGTAGTGGCGTTCAACCGGGTGATGCCTTCCGTAGCCCCCATGCACACATAGTCGAAATGGGGAGTATCGCCTTTCACCACACAGCCCAATGCTATCACCGCATCGACACCGGCATACTTGATGAGCTGGCTGGCGCCAAACGTCAGTTCAAAACTGCCGGGAACGGTTTTTACCAAGATATTCTCGTCCTTGGCCCCGTGTTTCTTCAGGGTTTCTACAGCCCCTTTCAACAAAGCGCCCGTGATGTTATAATTCCACTCAGACACCACAATGCCGAATTTCATGTTTTCGGCACTGGGCACTGAGTCAAAATCGTATTCCGATAAGTTATGGTATGCGGTAGCCATTTTCTTTGCAGTGGTTTGCTTATTTCTTCATCAGCTTGGCCTGTTCGATGTACTTGTCGATGTCCATAGCCTGGTAAGAACGGAAATATTTGTCCTTAATGGTAGTATAGGCTTTGATGGCATCGTCATACTTGCCCTGCTTCACCAATATCTTGCCGGCCTGCATCAGGTAGATAGGGCTCAGCGTATTGTTATCGGCCTCTTCGGCAGCTTTCAGCAAAGTAGAAGCGGCTTTGTCCAACTGTCCCAGTTCGGCATAGCAGTTACCGATGGTGCCCTTCACAGCCGGAGCCACCATCTGGTCATCGCCGTCGAAACCGTCGAGTGCCTGGATGGCAGCCTCGTAGTTGCCCAACTTGGCCTGGCAAATGCCGATGTAAGCCTGTGCCAGGTTAGCGGACTTTGTCCCGCTGTACTCATCGGCAACCTTGATGAAACCGGCATAACCGATGCTGTCGCCATTGAGCGCTTCTTCAAAGGAGCCGGCCGCAAAATACTCCTGTCCCTTCACCAGCGCGGCCTGCGCTTTTGCCTCACGCGGGGCGGCATACAGGTTCTTATACATCAGCGTACCGGCTATAATGATGACGATAGCCACAATAACACCAATAATCGCTTTCTTGTTCTTAATGAGAAATGCCTCCGATTGTGTCAATGCATCTTCCACATTCAAGGCCTCATTCGTCTTTTTTTGTTCTGCCATTGTCTTATGTATTCTTTATTTTTATGATATAATTCCGTACTATTGCCATTTCGACCCGCAAAAGTAAGTCTTTTATGGTTTCCTACGAAATTTAGGGGCATCTTTTTTTGATTCGCCAAACCAAAAGCCCGATTTTTCTCCGTATTTTTGCCCCAAACTTAGCGGTGTTCCCATGATATTAAAGCATATATCCATACTCAACTACAAAAACCTGGAGCAGGTGGAACTGGCCTTCTCGCCCAAGCTGAACTGTTTTTTCGGACAAAACGGCATGGGGAAGACCAACCTGCTGGACGCCATCTATTTCCTGTCGTTCTGCAAAAGTGCCGGCAACCCCATCGACTCGCAAAACATACGGCACGATGCCGATTTCTTTGTCATCCAAGGCTTTTACGAAGCGGCCGACGGCTCTCCCGAGGAGATTTATTGCGGCATGAAGCGCAAGCAGAAGAAACAGTTCAAGCGCAACAAAAAGGAATACACCCGCCTGTCCGACCACATCGGTTTCCTGCCGCTGGTCATGGTGTCGCCCGCCGACGCCCTGCTCATCGCCGGCGGAAGCGAAGAGCGCCGCCGCTTCATGGACGTGGTCATCTCGCAATACGACAAAGAGTACCTCGATGCGCTCATCCGCTACAACAAAGCCTTGGCGCAACGCAACGTCCTGCTGAAAAGCGAACAGCCCGTGGACGACGAACTGTTCCTGGTATGGGAAGAAGCCATGGCACAGGCCGGCGAAGTGGTATTCCGCAAGCGCGAGGACTTCATCCGCGAGTTCATCCCCATCTTCCAGGCATTCTACTCCGGAATCTCGCAAGGCAAAGAGCAGGTAGGCCTGCACTACGAGTCGCATGCACGGGGGGCATCCCTGCTGGACGTCCTGCAAAAAAGCCGTGAGCGCGACCGCATCATGGGCTACTCCCTGCGCGGCATACACAAAGACGAACTGCACATGACGCTGGGCGAGTTCCCCATCAAGCGTGAAGGCTCGCAAGGACAAAACAAGACTTACCTCGTGGCGCTGAAGCTGGCGCAGTTCGACTTCCTGCGGCGGACGGGCAACACCGTGCCCCTGTTGCTGCTGGACGACATCTTCGACAAGCTGGACGCCTCGCGCGTGGAGCAAATCATCAAGCTCGTGGCCAACGACAACTTCGGCCAGATATTCATCACCGACACCAACCGCGGCCACCTGGACCGCATCCTGCAAAAAGTGGGAGGCGACTACAAGTTGTTCCGGGTAGACCACGGGAAGGTTTCCGAAAACGGGAAGGAGGAAACCGCATGAAACGCAACGATGCCGCCCCCATAGGCCAGCTCATCCGCCACTACCTCCGCCAGGAGTGCCTGGAATCCCCGCTCAACGAACGGCGCCTCATCAACGCCTGGGGCGAAGTACTGGGTCCAGCCATTGCCTCGTACACCCGCGAACTGTTCATCAAGAACCAGACACTCTACGTGCACCTCACCTCATCCGCCCTCCGGCAGGAACTGATGATGGGGCGCAAACTGCTGGTAAACAACCTGAACCGCCACGTCGGGGCACAAGTCATTACCAACATCGTATTCCGTTGACCCCCACCGGAATCTCCTCAAAGGTCTTCCGAGCCAAGCCTTATGCTTACGCGGCAGCCTGACTGCCCAGGTAAAGGAACACCATGCCCAGCAGCACCAGTGCCAGGTCTACAGCCTTAGCCTTGAGGTTCTTCTCCCTGAACACCCATGCGCCGAACAGGAACGAGACCACCACGCTGCCCCGGCGCACCATCGACACGATGGAAATCATCGCCCCGTCCAGGCTGAGGGCATAAAAGTAAGCGAAATCGGCCGCGCAGAGAAACAACGAGATGCCCACAATCGCCCAGTTCCAACGGAACGGAGTACCCTGCCTGCGCCGGGGGTACCACAACAGCAACAATACCGGACCCATGATAAACACCTGGTACAGGTTGTACCACGACTGCACCAGCATGGGCGAAAGCTGGGTCATCAGGTACTTGTCGTACAGCCCGCTCACAGCCCCCAGCACCGCCGCCAGCACGATGCAGCCTATCCACCGGTTGTGCCGGAAGTCAATCCCCTCCTTCTTGCCCGAGCGGCTCAGCAGGAAAAACGACAGGATGGCCAGCGTGACCCCAATCCACTGGTACACATTCAGCCGCTCGCCAAACAGCAGCAAGGCGCCTATCAGCACCATCACCGGGCGGGTGGCGTTGATGGGGCCCACGATGGTAAGCGGCAGGTGCTTCATGCCGAAGTAACCCGCCACCCAGGAAGACAATACAATGAAAGCCTTCACCAGTATCAGCCCGTGCGCCTGCCAGCCGGCAGCAGGAACCTCGAACAGCGTGCCGCGCGCACTGTCCGGCCAAAGTGCCGACCACAGGATGAAGGGGACAAACACCAGGCTGCAAAGAAGCGTGTTGCAAAACAGCACCGGCAGCACCGCATTACCCTGCAACGCTTTCTTTTTGAACACATCATAAAAACCAAGTAAGGCGGCGGAAAGAAAGGCAAGGAGTAACCACATGAAGGAAAAATTAAGAATGAAGAATGAAGAATTGAGAATTAGGAATTGGGAATAAAAAATGGGGGAAAAAGGTCAACCGACAAAAAGGTCATCAGGATAGGCGATGTCTGTCAGGAACAAGGCGTTTCCCGGCACGGATGTCCCGGCCTTGCAGCGGTCTTTCAGTTCGATGACCCGGCGGAAACCGTCGATGGATAGCCGTCCCCGCCCCACCTCGAGCAGCGTGCCCACAATGGCCCGCACCATGTTGCGCAGGAAGCGGTCGGCACGGATGGTGAACACCCACGTGTCCTCGTCCGCCTGCGTCCACCCGGCACGGGTGATGCGGCAATTGTTCGTCTTCACATCCGTATGCAGCTTGCTGAAACTCGTGAAGTCGGTGTACTGCATCAACACCTGCGCCGCCTCGTTCATCCGGCCAAAGTCCGGCGCGTGGAACAGGCGGAAAGCATACGCCCGGTTGAAAGGGTTCTTTGCCGTCGAGATGTAATATTGGTAAGTCCGTGCCGTGGCGTCGAACCGCGCATGGGCATCCGCCCGCACCGCCCGCAGCCGGTGCACGGCAATGTCCGGCGGGAGCAGGCGGTTCAGCTTGTCCGCCACCAATGCCACGTCCAGCGGCGAGGGGCTGTCGAAGTGCGCCACCATCAGCCGCGCATGCACCCCGGCATCCGTCCGCCCGGCACCTGTCACCTCGACCGGCTGGCGCAACAGGGTGGCCAGCGCATCCATCAGCCGTTGCTGCACGCTGTCGCCATTGGGCTGCACCTGCCAGCCGTGATATGCCGCCCCGTCGTATGAAAGGTAAAGGAAGTAACGTTGCATGATGTCTTAACCCGAAAAGTTTCTTGTTTTCCGGGCACAAAGATAGCGCAAAGTACGGAGCGGGGCAAATGTACCGCGGCGGAAAAATACTTTGCCCCATGCGGCTTATCGGATGGCCGCATGGGGCAAAAGGGTTGCCGTTTCCTTCCGGAGGCCGGCAACAGGCATAGGATGTTATCGGTTAGGGGATGCTCTCCCAATAATCCATGTTCGTTATCGGCTCTACCATGATTTTCCGATCGCCCCGGCGCACTTGGTCGGAATGCCCGGCAGAGGCTATGGCTATCCGCTTCCCTACCCCGCGCCATTTCATCATCTCGGCCGGGACGCCCCGCTCTTGCAAGGCTTCCACCACGGCACGGGCACGGTTCTGCGAAAGGCGCTCGTTGTAGGCCACCGAACCGCGGGCATCCGTGCATCCGGTGATGAGGTAACGCCGGGAAGTGTCGCGCTTGAACAAGTCGGCTATCTTGTCCAGCACCTCCTGCGACTCTGCGGTAAGTTCATAGCTGTCGAAGTCGAAGTACACCTGGTCGAAGAAATCCTCCAAAGTCTGCACCACGGGTTTCTCCACCACCACTTCTTTCTCCACAATCCGTTCCACCGGTTTTTCTACCAGTTTCTCCACATAGCGCACGGCAGGGGCGGCCTTCTTCGTCTTTCCGCCGATGCGCCAGATGATGCGTGCCGACCCCTACAAGGAGTTGGCCACGTGCTTGTAGGACATCACCTGGTAATCGGCTTGCAGGCCTATGCCGATGCGGTCGTTCAGCCAGAAGTTGATGCCACCGCCCAGCGAAACGGGCATCAGGTGCTTGCGGTCGCGCCCTTCCTTGTTGCCGTAGTTGTTGAGAATCCACGACATGTCATCCGGCTCCAGCCCCTCGCTGCCTTCATAAAGGATGTCGAAGCCCTTATACATGTAGTTGATGCCTGCCCGCAGGTAAGGGTCTACGTAGCGCGACTTGAAGTATTCGCCCAAGCGCCATTGCAAGCCTACGCCCGCCATGGCCAGCAGCTTGCGTTTTCCTTCTATCGCCTTGTTGGTCCAGCCCAGGTTTCCCTGCAAGTCCAGGTAGAAATGGCGGTTCAGTTCGCGGGCGGCGTAGATGCCCCCGCCCCACACGGCATGGTTCAGGTCGAGGTCGAAACCGTAACCGTTGTCCAACCGGTTGAAATTGCTGAAGCCCACACGGCTGAACTGGAATACCGTACCGCCCAGACCGATTTCCCAGGCTTTCTTGCTGCGCCCTGCAACAAGTGTATCACCAACCTCTTGCGCATTAGCAGACAGCACGCCTAAGAGAAGAAACAGGCTGATATATGATTTTAGTTTCATGTTCATTTTAATACACTGTTTAATTTTGTACTTTCGTTATTTCGATGGGATTATCCCCAGTGTCCGTTACATATTGACCTGAACGATAATAATAGAGCGTGCCTTCCTTCAAGTTCAACCCTCCAAAGTTGACTTCGTAAAAGTTGCTTTCTGTACTGACGCCATCCAAAATAAATTTACTGGTAACATTTGTATCTTCTGTAGTGAAATTACCATCGTGATATGCATAAGCTGTTTCCGTTTTATTGGTACCTCCTGTATACCATGAAATTCTTAACTGATAAATACCTTTATCTGATGGTATATCCGTCTTTGGGGGCGAATAAACGGGGAGTGTTCCTTCTGTACCGCTTTGAACATATTTTTCAGCCAGGTATATGTCTTTGTTAATGTTTTCCACATCCAAAGTTCCTTTCAATGCGACTATATAACTACTGCCAGTACCGCTTATGATATCAGATGTCCGGTTCAATGTCTTTATTGTCGGAGCAAATTGTGCAGGCAGGATTTTAATATAAGCTTGAAGCATAAGATCTTCGCCGTAGCATCCTTTTATGCCAATGCTTGCATAGCGGAAACCACCTGTTGCGTATTCGCCCCAATAGTCGTTTGATTCTTCGACTTTCGTCTTGTCCAACCCTTGCAAATTCGTATAGATGAATTTGCGCTTGATTTGCACTTTGCAATTGTTATAGTTCGCGTTATTATCACCCGGTGACAATTCTATTGCATTAGTTGTCGATGTTGTTGTCGGTTCCGTAGTCCCGCTTGCATATTCGTAAATGTCAACAGTCCTTTGCGTGTTGCCTAATTCTGCGAGTATGCCTTCCCACTCACCTTTACCTTCCGTGTTAAGTTTCTTGCGTTGTACTTTAAACCATACATTTACACACGGTTTTCCAAGATTTATGCCTTCACCAAATGCTCCACATGTCGGTATCTTGCTGTCATTGACAACCAATTGCACTTGCATCTTGGCCGGTACAATCGTGTTATTTGCGGAATTCTTAAATTCGGTCTCACCCTTTATCATGACTTCTACCTCTATATTCTCATAGGCTTTGTCTGTCGGTAATTCGTCTTTCGGTACGGTGATGAAGCCTTCGGCATTTGTCGTATATACACTTTCTGAGTCGGGAATGCCTTTTACCTTCGTTCCTTGTTGGGCTACCTTGCCGTTGGAGTCATATATTTTATAGGTGACTGAACCGTCTTCCCAATCGACATATTCCTTCAAATCCGGATCGCCGTAATATTGGATGATGACGTTGGGAGAGCCTAAGATAAGCGTTGCGCCATCCTGACCGTCTTGTCCGTCCTGACCGTCTTCACCATCCTTGCCGCGCAGGAACTCCCAGAAGTCATTGACCGTAGTACGTTCCTTCGGCCACAGTACGCCGTCCTTGTACACCGTACCCTTATTGACTTCCTGCACCCAAAGTTCGTAAGCGCTCTGTCCAGCGGCACCAGTCTGTCCTTCATCGCCATCATTGCCTTGCTCGCCACGCGAAGGTTTGCCGGTATCTACGCCGTCGATAAACCAGTTGCCGTTGCCGCCGATGGTGATTTCCGGCGTACCCCCTTCTTCACCGGGATTGCCGTCTTCACCGCGCGAGGGCATGCCGGTGTCCTCGCCGTTGATAAACCAGTTGCCGTTGGCACCGATAGTGATGACCGGCGTACCCCCTTCTTCACCGGGCTCGCCTTGTTCGCCGCGCGAGGGCTTGCCGGTATCTATGCCATTGATAAACCAGTTGCCGTTGGTGCCGATGGTGATGTCCGGCATACCGCCATCATCGCCGTCTTCACCGCGCGAGGGGCATGCCGGTGTCCTCGCCGTTGATAAACCAGTTGCCGTTGGTGCCGATGGTGATGACCGGTGTACCCCCTTCTTCACCGGGCTCGCCTTGTTCGCCGCGCGAGGGCTTGCCGGTATCTACGCCGTCGATAAACCAGTTGCCATTGCTGCCAATGGTGATTTCCGGCGTATGGCCGCTCTCACCGGACTTGCCGTTCTGCCCGTCCTTGCCGGTGGCGGGAATGCCGGTGTCTTCGCCGTTCACCCACCAGTTGCCGTTGTCGCCGATGTTGGGCGTCACGCCGTTCTTGCCATCGGCACCGGCAAGGTAGTACAAAAGTCGTTCAGTTCGGTCTGGTCTTTCGGCCAGTTGTTTCCGGGATTATGGGGATTTTCAAGCCCTTTGTTCACTTCTTCCACCCAAAGTTCGTAAGCGCTCTTGCCGTTGGCTCCGGCCTTGCCGTCCTCGCCTTTCAGGTAAAGGAAGAAGTTGTTGATGTCCGTGCGGTCTTGCGGCCAGTCGATGGTGCCGTTGTTCACTTCGTCCACCCATACCTCATAGGCCGACTTGCCTGCCGGGCCTTCGGGACCCTCCGGTCCTTCGGGTAACAGCATGTGCAGCTCGTTACTGCACGAAAAAGCCACGATGCAGAATGCGGAAAGCAGGAATGTAGCCCAAAGATTGGCTTTGACATGCTTTCGGGAAAATGCATAAACGATTTGCATAAATACGATTCTTCGTTATGCCTGACAGTTCCCCAAAGCAGGACAGGGTTTATACCATAGTAAACTAAAAGGAAATCCATAAACGCGAAAGACGTGGGAACTGTACCTGTCACTTATCCTACAGTTCAGGCCTTCGCATTGCCCACCAGTAGAGGATAAGCAACGCAGAGCCCACGCCGATATGTATCAGTACCCGGCACGCACACTGCGCGTGCCGGATAACTATTACACACCCGTAAGCATCTACCGTTGCCCTGTCTTCTCTACTGATTTCAAAGTTGCGAAGTTTGAACTGTAGAAGACAAGACGTCAAGTAAACGCCTTTTACATATATGTCTGCCCACACCACTTCAATCGGCGCGGACGGCGCAAAGGTAAGCATTCTTTTTTAATTTTATGCAACATTTCCGCATTTTTATCCCAAATGTCCTTGAAAACAAAAAAGATAGTACCGCAACGCTACCGACCAAGCGTAGTATCGCCAGCAACCCGGCATAGTATCGCCAAGTCGGTAGCGATACTACGCCATAAGGGAAAAAATGCCTACCTTTGCAGGAAAAAACGACATAAACCGATGAACCACGTACACAAGAAACTGTTTCCCCTGCTCCTGATAGGGCTGGCGGCAGCCTGCACCCTGGGCGGCTGCAAGAAGAAAGACATGTCGATGAAGATGAACGATCCGCGCAACATACGGGGCGTGCAAGGCTTCCAGCGCACCTTCAACGACCAGAACCCCAGGCACCTGGCGATGGCACAGGCCATCGGCGTGCCCCCCGTGGCCTCGCAGGAAGAAGCCCGCGGAATGACGGACCGCCTGCACCTCATAGCCGACAACGAGCGCTATGCCGTAGACTCGCTGACGCACTCCATCCCCTACCTCGTGCCCGGCGCCGCGCGGCTGCTGGACACCATCGGCGCCAACTTCCTCGACTCGCTCCGCTGCAAGGGGCTGAACCCGAACAAGGTGCTGGTCACCTCCGTGCTGCGCACGCAACAGGACGTGAAGAAGCTGCGGCGGCGCAACGTCAACGCCTCTGCCCGCTCCGCCCATTGCTACGGCACCACGTTTGACGTGAGCTGGAAACGTTTCGTGAAAATAGAAGATCCGGACGGACGCCCCATGCAGGACGTCAGCCCGGATACGCTGAAACTGGTATTGGCCGAAGTGTTGCGCGACCTGCAACACGCCAAACAGTGTTATGTGAAGTACGAAATCCGCCAGGGTTGCTTCCACATCACCACGCGGCAGAAATAACATTTCCCGCCAAGTAGGGCTCAGCGGGAAGCCCTCAACTGCCATAAAGCCTGCCACGCCTGCGGAAGGAAAGCCACGAGGTCGCCTGCCGTCAAGGCGGTTTCCCCCAGCTGGCGGGCAGCCAGGTCGCCCGCCAGGCCGTGCACGCAAGCGGCTATCTGCGCCGCCTGCCCGGCATCGTACCCTTGCGCCAAGAGGGCCAGCACAACCCCGGTCAGCACATCGCCACTGCCTGCCGTAGCCATGCCCGGATTACCCGTGGTATTGAAACAGCACTTCCCCTCGGGAGTAACCACCGCCGAGTACGCCCCCTTCAACAGGATGTGGACGCCCGACCTGACCGCCAGTTCGCGGGCTTTCTGCAAGCGGTCGTACGAATTGCGGCAGGCACCGGTGAGGCGTTCCAGCTCCTTGGGGTGAGGGGTCAGGATGCTACCCTTCGGCAAACGGGACAGGTAGCTGCGGTGTTCCCCCAGGATGTTCAACGCATCGGCATCCAGCACCATCGGCACCCCGCAATCGTCAATCTGCCCCAACAGGGCATCCACCGTATCGGCGGCACGCCCCAAACCGGGACCTATGCCCACTGCCTGGTAATTGTCGGCAGCGGTGACGGCAGAAAAACAGGTGTCGCTCAGGTCGATTTCGGTCATGGCCTCGGGCACAGCCGTCTGCACGATGAAGTTGTTGCAGAAAGGCACGTGCACCGTCAGCAGCCCCACGCCCGAACGCAGGCACGCCCGCGCCGCCAGCACCGAGGCGCCCGCCATGCCTTGCGACCCGGCTATGAGCAACGCCCGCCCGAACATGCCCTTATGGGCGAACTTCCCGCGCGGTTTCAGCAACGGGGCAACATCTTCCGGACCGGCAAGGGTGTAATCGGCCGGCATCTCCTCAATGGCGCTTTCGTCCAGACCGATGTCCAGCACCTGCCATTCGCCCACATACGGTTCGTTCTCGGGGAAAAGGAATGCCAGCTTGGGCAGGTGCAAAGTCAACGTCAACCGGGCACGCACAATGGCCGCAGCGGCATTCGCCGTGTTGTCCTCCCCCATCAGTCCGGACGGGATGTCTATCGCCACCACCTGCGCAGGCGACGCATTGATGGACTTCACCACCATGGCGAAGCCGCCCGCCAAAGGCTTGTTCAGCCCGCTGCCGAACAGGCCGTCCAGTATGACGTCATCCTTGGTCAGCTTGGGGAATACGAATTGCGAGGTTATCTCCCGGAAGTCAATGCCGGGCAGACCGGCCAGCCGCTCACGGTTGGCGGTACAATCGGGCGACAAGCGCCCTTCGGTATTGAACAGGTACACGCTCACCCGGTAGCCCCGCTGCGCCAGCAGGCGCGAAACCGCCAACGCATCCCCGCCGTTATTGCCCGGGCCGGCAAAAACGGTAAAAGGCACGGCGCTGCCCCAACGACGGCACAAAGCATCGGCCAACGCCATAGCCGCACGTTCCATCAGGTCGATGGAGGCAATGGGTTCGCGCTCTATCGTGAGGGCATCCAGTTGTTTTACACAAGGGGTAGGAAATATCTTCTTCATAGCTCTGTCTTGTTAATGAACGAGACAAAGGTAAGGCTAACGGCAAAGAAAAACAAGCGCGGGTTACGCCATTTTCATCCGCACCCTCAAACAAGGTGCCTTGAAAACGGGGTAACCCGCGCCTTAAAAGACACGGCGGGAAACGACTTCCCGGAGTTTTACGTATGCAAGGGGTTATTTCAACAAAGCTTCCGCATCGAGATGGTCGGCTTCAATGTCCTTGAAATAACGGTACGTGCCTACTTTCAGTTCATCGGTAGCGGCATCGTCACATACGATGATGCCTTTCTCGTGCATCTGCAAGGCGCTGATGGTCCACATCTGCATCACAGGCCCTTCGACAGCGTGATAAAGGGCACGCGCCTTGTTATGCCCGTTCACGATAATCATGACTTCCTTAGCATCGAGCACCGTACCCACGCCGACCGTCAGGGCCGTCTTGGGCACCTTGTTCACATCGTTCTCGAAGAAGCGGGAATTGGCGATGATGGTGTCCGTAGTCAGTGTCTTCTGGCGGGTACGCGAAGAAAGGGAAGACCCCGGTTCGTTGAAAGCGATATGGCCGTCGGGACCTATGCCGCCCATGAACAGGTCAACGCCGCCATACGACTTGATTTTCTCCTCGTAACGGGCACACTCGGCATCCAGGTCGGCAGCATTGCCGTTCAGTATGTTGGTGTTTTCCGGCTTGATGTCGATGTGGCCAAAGAAGTTGTTCCACATAAAGGAATAATAGCTTTCGGGATGTTCTTTCGGCAGGCCTACATATTCGTCCATGTTGAAAGTCACCACATTCCGGAAAGACACCAGGCCTTTCTTGTTCAAGTCGATCAACTCCTTGTACATGCCCAGGGGAGATGAGCCGGTAGGGCAACCCAAAACAAACGGTTTCTCGGGCGTAGGACCGGCAGCATTGATTTTAGAAGCGACGTAGCAAGCCGCCCACTTCGATACGGATTGATAATCCGGTTGGATAATTAGTCTCATACGATATTATGATTTAAAGATTAGTTGTTCCTGTCTTGTTTCAAGCGGTCGGCCATGGCACGGGCCAGGTTTCCGCATTGTTCATACGTGGCTTCCTTCATGGACTGCTTCATCTCCACGGGAGCGCCCACCAGTTCCAGCTTGCTTTTTTCAGCAAATTCGCCCATGCGCTTCACGGCAGCACCCGCCCAGCAGAAAGAGCCGAAATAACCCAGATAACGCCCTTTCACCTCGCGCAACAGGATTTTTTCGAGCAAGGCATTTACCTCCGGATAGATTTGGTTGCAATACGTCGGGGCGCCTACTATCAGGCCACGGTATTTGAAGATATCCTTCAAAATATACGAAGCGTTGCTTTTGCTCACATTGTGCATCACGATGTTTTTGATGCCTTGCGCCGAGAGTTCGGAAGCAATAGCCTCCGCCATCTGCTCCGTATTGCCATACATGGACCCATAGGCTATCACTACGCCTTCCTCGGCCTCGTAGCGGCTCAGCCTGTCGTAAATGCCCACCACTTTGCCGATGTTTTCCGTCCAGACAGGCCCGTGCGTAGAGCAGATGGTGGAAATAGGCAAGCTGCCCAGTTTCGCCAAGGCTTTCTGCACCGGATTGCCGTACTTGCCTACAATGTTGGAGTAGTAGCGCACCATCTCGTCCCAATATTTGTCCAGGTTGATGCGGCTGTCCAGGAAACCGCCGTCCAACGTGCCGAAACAGCCAAAGGCATCGCCCGAAAACAACACACCGTCCGTTTCGTCGAACGTCATCATCGTTTCCGGCCAATGCACCATCGGCGTCAAATAGAAACGCAACTGGTGGTGTCCCAAAGGCAACGCATCGCCATCCTTGACTTCAAGGCATTTGCCCGATACGCCATAGAATCCCTCTATCATGCCGAAAGTCTGCTTGTTGCCCACAATCGTGATGTCGGGATAATACTGCCTGATAAGGCTGATGGAACCCGAATGGTCCGGCTCCATGTGATTGATAATAAGGTATTGGATTGGACGGTCGCCGATAATGCTTCTGATTTTATGCAGATAGACCTCAAAGAAACAAGCGTCCACGGTATCTACCAGCGCCACTTGCCCGTCGTCTATCAGATATGAATTATAAGAAACCCCGTAAGGCAAAGGCCACATGCCTTCAAAGAGATGTTTGTTGCGGTCATTGACTCCCACATAGTGGATTTTTCCCTTAACTAATGTTTTCTCGTTCATCATTCTTTCGTTTTTAAGTGATTACCACAATTAAACCGTGCGAAATTACGTCTTTTTTCTCACATTTCATACTTCTTTCCCTGATATGCGCCCAGTTCCTTCATTCTTTTTTGCAGGCGGTGGTTGAACTCGTAGTTTTTCAATCCCCAGTCGGGAGCAATCAACAAGTCTTTGGGAGATTGGGAAAGGAAACGTTCCAGCACAATATCCGGACGCAAGTGCTCCACATAATCTATCACCAGGCTGATATATTCTTCGATATCGAACAAGTGGAAATCTTCCGGACACTGCTCATACTCATGCGCCATGCGCGTCCCGCGTATCAGTTGCAACTGGTGCATCTTCAGCGTCGTAAGAGGCAGACGGGAAAGAATGCCTGCCTGCGCCACAATGCTTTCGTGCGTCTCGCCGGGCAAGCCCAGTATGACATGCCCGCCCACGGGAATGCCACATGCAGCCGTACGGCACACGGCATCGGCAGCCGTGCGGAAATCATGCCCGCGGTTGATGCGCCGCAAAGTACGGTCGTCCGTACTTTCAATGCCATACTCCACCAACAGGAAGGTATGCTTGTGCAACGCCTCCAGGTAACGAAGCAAGTCATCGGGCATACAGTCGGGACGGGTGCCTATCACCAGTCCCACCACCCCGTCCACCGAGAGGGCTTCCTCATACTTCCTGCGCAAAGCGTCCAGGCCGTCATAAGTATTGGTATAAGCCTGGAAATACGCCAGGTATTTCATCTCCGGATATTTGTGGGCAAAAAAGAGTTTCCCTTCCTCCAATTGCCGGGTAATCGTTTTCTCTGTACGGCAATATTCCGGATTGAATGTCTGGTTATTGCAATACGTACAGCCCCCGTAGCCCTTACTGCCGTCCCGGTTGGGACACGTAAAGCCTGCGTTCAACGATATTTTCTGGACTTTATAAGGGAAAAAACGTTTCAGAAAACAGGAAAACTCGTTATACAACTCCATGTCGTGCATTCATTCGGATGCGGATGGCACAGAGATTCTTAAAGGAATATCTGCATCATCCGCATCCTGTGTTATAGGCGAAGAAAAACAGCAACGCAAACCGGCCTTGTCTCAGTACCGGAAGCCTAACGTAAACAGCACCTGGCTGCGCGTATTGGTCACTTGGGTTGCCATCAGGTCCGCATCATAGAAAGGATAGAAGTCGGACTTATACGTGTCATACTTATACGCCAGGTCCGCATACACCACCGTTCCCCGATATCCTATACCCAAGGTGAACGTGTTGCGGGATTTGTCGTTGGAATACTCCGTATCGGTATTGATGGAGTTTACCGCAATGTCTTTAAAGGCATCCGATTTGTATGCCGCACTGCTGAAGTTATACCCCACACGGAAAGCAAAAGCCGGCACCGGCTTGAACTCGGCACCCAAGCGGAAAGTATTTACCCCCCGCAAAGTATGCTTCACTTCTTCCGTTTCAAAACCCATTTCATAACCGTCCACATCCTTAAACTTCATAGCCGAATAGTTCTCGAACTCATACTCGGCACCCAAGGCAAAATAATTGCCCAGGGTGTAACCCAGACTTGCATTGAACACCCACGGAGTCTGCAGACGGAAATCGCGTTCCATATCGCCACCGTCCAGATATTTTTGGGTATTGACCTCCAAACCGTCTGATTTCAGTAAAGCCCCCGTAGTATAAGTCAGTTTATAGAATACCGGCGTATGCAACGACAAGCCTATGCGCAAGGGTGATGTCTCTATCGGGCGGAATATCAATCCGAACTTCATGTCGAAGCCCGTCCCCTTAATCCAGTTATAACTTTCCAGTGCATATTCCACGCTTTCGTTGTCGCCGTTCAACACGATTTCATCCCATAAAGTGTATTTATTGTAGTCCACATCATGTATCCCGACGGTAGCCCCCAAGTAAAAACGGTCGCTAATATTAAAAGCCACATTGAAATCATACTCGTCGATTCCGCCCCTTTCCTGCGAACGGAAATAGCCGTCCACTTCGCTCGGCACCAGCGGATAATAGATATCGTAATCTGCCGACGTGACATCTTTCTCTGTCAAGCCGCCCAGATACCCTAACGCACCCAACCAGCCGACTTCTTCATCGTAAAAAATATTAGGGCTCTCAAAGTTAATATATTCATTATAATTGTAATACACATTCTCAGCCGCAAATGTTGCCTGCTGTGCCATGAGGTTCACCTGCGAAATGTACTGGCCGTTGCCAGCACGCCCCAGCAATCCCTGCATCGTCATGTTCCGGTAAAACGATTTCGACTTCTTGTAGTTGAATCCGAAATTCACATACCGCAACGGGGAAATGTTGCTGAACTTATTGGCCAACACAAAACCGATATTGTCCAGACTCCACCGGCCTTTTTCCCGTTCAAAGGTATTGCCGGCAAAGTCAGCTTCCGTACCCGTAAGGGAGTAGCCGAAAGAAACCATGGCATCGTTGCTGCGGTAAATGCCTATGCCCGCCGGGTTAGTGCCCATTGTCGTGATGTCACCGCCCAACGCGCTCATGGCGCCGCCCATGCCCACAAAACGTGCCGTACCGTTCAGGTCTTCCCGGGCGATGTTGGCAGCATCGTATGCCGATTGCGCGTAGAGACCCGTTACCCCCAGCAGGGCAAGGGCCATTATCATCGTGATTCTCTTTCTCATGTTGTTCAATGTTTGTTAATTACTCCGTAAACCAGGCTGTCACCTTCTCCGGGAACTGGTGCCCGAACGGCTTCCGCCACTGCTCCGCATGCTGCCCGACGAGCGCATGCTGCTACCCGACGAGAAACTGGAACGATTGCTGCCCGACGAACGTGCCGGCGAGCTGTACGTATTGCTGCTGCGACGGTTGTTGTTATAATTAAACGTGCGGGTAGTCGTAGAACTCGAGCCACGGGTATAAGTAGAAGTGGAACTGCGACGGGTACCCGAAGCCGAGCCCCGATACGAACTGCTGCGCGTGCTCGGACGCGTGTAAGCAGACCCGCGCGAAGTAGAAGACGTGGTACCTGAACGCCTTACCGAGCTTGAACGGTCGGCAGACGAAGCGGATGTACGCGAGCCTACCACCCGGCGGCTGGCCACACTGCTACGGCTGCTACGGCGTGCATCGCCCGATGTCGACACACGGCTGCTGCTACGGCTACTGCTACGGTTGCTGCGCACGGCAGAAGATGAACGGTGGGAAGAAGTCGCCACCCTGTTTCCATACGAAGAACGTGCCCCATAAGACCGGCGCGTAGTATAAGCATTCCTCCAATGATGATGACCGCCCCAATGGCTCGGCCCGGCCCAATAAGGCGGATGGTGCCAATAATGGGGTCCCCACCAGGAACTCCACCCGAAGCCCCAGCTGAAACCATACCAGCCGCTCCATGCCCAATCATAATAATAAGGATAGCTCCACCAGCCAAAGGAGTTGAAACGCCAGTCCCACCACAAACGATTGCCGAATGTGGGGAATACATAGGCATACAATCCGTCGGTATACACATTCCAGTTCCACGTGTCAAGCCCGTAAACCACATCCCAGTAAAGCGGGCTGCTTATGCTGATGGCATACCTCGGGTTGCGGAAACGGATGATGCGGGTGGCATATTCGTAATCGTCTGCCGAACCGTCAAAACCGCCAATCCATTCCCCATCCAATCCGTCATCTTCTTTCTCATCGATATAAAGGGTTCCTCCTTCCGAAGAAAAAGCATAGTCATCCGAATCATAACGGCGGTTATATTCATCCACATCGCGCACATTGCCCTTGCGGTCGCGCACCACTACCGTGGCCACCCCGTCGGAGGCTGAAACCGAAACGGGGCTGTTGGATTTCACTACGACTTCATCGACCGGAGCTACTACCACTGTCTCTTTCTCCTGCCGTTCTTTCTTTTCCGGCTTTTCCGTATTCTTGGAAGGTACATAATAGAGGTCATCCACAACCTGTGCCCACAATGTCCACGGGAGGCACAGGGCAAAAAGCGATAAAAAAACAATCTTTTTCATATTCGTCAGGTTTATGTGTTAATATTGACAATACTTATTCACGTTACAAAGATAACAAAGTATTGCATAATCTTGCCTATTATCCCCGAAAAGTTCACAGGGATTAACCTACTTTGCCTCTAAAACCTGCAAAATAAAGATTATTTGCAAGATTTACATTACCTTTGTCCCATCAAAGCATCAACAAAGACTGTGCCATGAAGTATCTGCAATTCAACTTCCGCACCTCCCCTTGCACGGAGGTAACCAACGACGTGCTCTCCGCCACACTTGCCGACGTAGGCTTCGAAAGTTTCATGGAGCAACCCGGCGGAATAGCCGCTTACATCCAGAAAGACCTGTACGATGAACATGCCCTGCGCCAGGCGTTGGACGACTTCCCCCTGCCCGATGCCCGCATCGACTACGATTTCCTTGAAGCTGAAGACCGCGACTGGAACGAAGAGTGGGAACGCAACTTCTTCCAACCCATCATCATCGGCAACCGCTGCGTAGTGCACAGTACCTTCCACCACGATGTGCCCCAGGCAGAGTATGACATCACCATCGACCCGCAAATGGCATTCGGTACCGGCCACCACGAAACCACGGGGCTCATCATCAACGAACTGCTCGACACCGACCTTGCCGGACGAGATGTGCTCGACATGGGGTGCGGCACCTCCATTCTCGCCATCCTGGCACACATGAGGGGAGCCGCCCGGTGCACCGCCATCGACATAGACGACTGGTGCGTGCGCAATTCCCTGGAAAACATCCGGCTGAACCGCCTGGACGGAATCGACGTATCCCAAGGCGACGCTTCCTCGCTGGCAGACAAAGGCCCGTTCGACGTAATTATCGCCAACATCAACCGCAACATCCTGCTGAACGACATGCAGTCCTATGCCGCACGCATGAAGCACGGCGCCCTGCTGCTCATGAGCGGCTTTTATGTAGACGACATTCCCTTGATAGAAGCAGAAGCCCGGCGCCTGGGACTGCAACCCGGAGGACACCGCGAACAAAACCGCTGGGCTATGGTGCGCTGCTACCGCTGAAGGGTCAGCGCACGGAGCTCATCCAGCGAACCGTTGAACACATTAAGGTCCACTTCCTTCTCGATGCCCGGCACACGCCCCACATCGGTGTGCTGCCAGAAGTCCCACCGTCCCCGGTAACGCACCGAGTCCACGTAATAATGGGCTATCCAATACGGGTAAGTATTCAGCAGGGAATCGTTGAGATAACGCATCTTGAACTTATAGGAAGTGTACAGGATGGGCTTCACGCCATAATGCCGCTCCACACAATCGAGCCACACCTTGACCGACGCCCTCAGTTCCCGAGGCGAGCGTTTGCCCAGCGTTTCCACGTCGAGCACCGGTGGCAAATCGCCCTTGCGCAACGGCACGGTACGGATGAAAAACTCCGCCTGCCGCCGGGCATCCGTAGCCGGGATGAAATAGTGGTAAGCGCCACACACCAAGCCAGCACGGCGCGCTTCCTCAAAATGCCGGAGGAAAGTCGTATCGCCATGATCCCCGCCTTCCGTAGCTTTCATAAAGACAAAACGCAAGGGGAAATCTCCCAGCGAATTGGCAGCCACCCTGCCCCAGTCTATCGCGCCCTGATAATGGGACACGTCCACCCCATGCACCTCATAATTGCAAGGGATGCACACCCCATAGCCTTTCTGCCCGTGGCAAGGCTTCCAGCGGTAAGCATACGGGCGGATAAAAAACAGATAGAACCCCACCGAAAACATCAGGACTATGCCCGCGGCAAACAAGCCACGCACCCAACGGGACATCGGACGCCACCGGTGGTCCTGCGGTTTCTTGCCACGCTTGCGGGGGCGGCGCGAAACGGCCTTCTTATGCGCTGGGGATTGGTTCATAAACTATACGGAATATCCTTTTCATGCGTTTGTATATCCGCGCAAAGATACTTTTTTTCATTAACCGGTGCAAGAATCCCCCAAATACATTCCGCCGTCTGCGTACAAAAAACAGGGAGGTGCATCCTCGCGATGCACCTCCCCCAAACGTCATAAATATAAAAAATGAAAAAGAAAATTTCTTATTACTTGCCCTGTTCCAGCTGCAACGTCTTGGTAGGCTGGTCGCACACTTCCGTAGGACCGAAGTACTGGATAGGACCGGGATATACATAGTCGGTCGACATGGCCCAGTGCTCGCGGTGGGCGGCAAAGTACTGGAAGGGTTTGCCATCCAGTTTCACCAGCGCCTTCTGGATAACAGGCTTCATCTCGCCGTGACGGCGCTCCATGTTCATCATCATGGTAATGGGCACACCGCCGGCAATCCATTCCTCGGCAGGAGCAGTCGTGTTGCGCACGGACGACATGTAACCCGTCTTCCCGTTGGCAATCAGCGCGGCAGCCGTGTAGCCCAGCGAGTAGCAGTAGTCAGCGTCGAAGTTGGACGGAGCAGCGCAGCGGCCTTCGTAGCCGAAGAAGTGGTGCTGTGCGGCAAACTTGCCCACATACTTGCCTTCTTCCTTCCACTGTGCCAACTTCGCGCCTACCATCTCGCTCAGCAGCTTTTCGGTCTCAATAAGCGACACCTGCACATTGCCGTGGGGGTCGCGGTCCAACGACAGCTGGCGTGCCACGCCTTCGGGCAGGCTGGCATAGATGGCAGAGTTTTCGGGGGACAGCTTGCGGATGATGTAGTCGCGCTGTGCCGAACGCTTCACCTGTGCGAACTCCTCGGCATTGGCAGCCAGGAAGTCGTTCAGCTCGGCAATCAGGCGCTTCATGGCGGGGATGAACTCTACCAGGCCTTCGGGAATGAGCACCGTACCGAAGTTGTTGCCCTGTGCGGCACGGTCGGCCACCACCTTGGCAATGCCGGTCACGATGTCATCCAGCGACATGTCCTTAGTTTCCACTTCCTCCGACACGATGCACACGTTGGGCTGAACCTGCAAAGCGCACTCCAGGGCGATGTGCGATGCCGAGCGGCCCATCAGCTTGATGAAGTGCCAGTACTTGCGGGCAGAGTTGCAGTCGCGCTGTATGTTGCCAATCACCTCGGCATACGTCTTGCAAGCCGTGTCGAAGCCGAAGCTCGTCTCAATCATATCATTCTTCAGGTCGCCGTCGATGGTCTTGGGGCAACCGATAACCTGGATGCCATAATTCTTGGCAGCGTAATACTCGGCCAGCACGCAGGCATTCGTATTGGAGTCGTCGCCGCCGATAATAACCAATGCCTTGATTCCCAGCTCCTTCAGAATCTCGTAGCCCTTTTCAAACTGGTCTTCCTTCTCCAGCTTCGTGCGGCCCGAGCCGATGATGTCGAAGCCGCCCGTGTTGCGGTACTCGTCGATGATGTCGGCAGTCAGTTCCATATACTTGTGGTCTACCAACCCGCCGGGGCCCATCAGGAAACCATACAAGCGGCTTTCCGGATTCAGCTTCTTGATGCCGTCAAACAGGCCCGAAATCACATTGTGTCCGCCGGGAGCCTGTCCGCCCGAAAGGATAACGCCTACGTTGATGGCAGGGAAGCTGGTAGCCTCGCCGCTTTCTTCAAACTTGATGAGAGGCATGCCATAGGTGTTGGGGAAAAGCTTCTGGATGGCTTCCTGGTCGGCTACCGACTGGGTAGCTGCGCCGGCTACCGCCTTCACATGCCCCTTCAGGGCTTTGGGAAGTTTGGGCTGATAGGCAGCCCGCGCGATTTGCAATGCACTTTTAGTCATTTCTCTATTCTATTAATATAAGTGTGAATCAATATCCTTTGCCATAAGACGTTGCAAAGGTCGCTTTTTTCCCGAAGAAATGCAAACGGCTGGGGTATTTTTTAGTTGACGAGGGGAAGGGGGGGAGTTTGTGAGTTTGTGAGTTTGTGAGTTTATGAGTTGACGAGTTGACAAGGGGACAAGGGGATAAGTTGACGAGGTAATAAGGTAATAAGTTGATAAGTTTATAAGTTAACAAGGATACAAGTTAACAAGGTAACGAGGGGACAAGGATACGCAGATACGGGTATTGCGGACGGCAACGCCGTCCGACTATGCTTAACCGCTGTGTGCCGCGAAGCGGTACCTGCGGTAGAGCGACTGAAGATGCACTTCGACCTCGGAGGGGTCGAACAGGCTATGCCCCGCCGACATGAGTTGAACCCCTTCGAGGTTCAGTGGGGGTAGAGCGACGGCTTACTGCCGCAGGTACCACTTCGCGGCACGCAACGGTTAAGTAACTGAATTCCCCTCCTCCGGGGAGGAGGGGTGGCACGAAGTGACGGGGTGGTAGGTGTAATTTTATGCCCCGGCAGGGTTGCATATCCGACAAAATACATTACCTTTGCGGAGTACAATAATATTAACCGCATAACTCTATGAAGACGAAGAACAAGAACGGACAATTTACCCCCCCCCAACATTTAAGAAAGATTAACTATCCATTACTGTTCTTTATCCTCTTCGCAGGAGCGACCCTGACCTCCTGCTACGACGACAACAACATCTCCCCCCCCTGTGGGCCGTGGTGAGCGACCACGAGCAACGCCTCTCCGACCTCGAGGAGTGGCAGGATCAGGTGAACCGGAACATCGCATCGCTGCAACAACTCCTTAATACCACCGATTATATCACTGCCGTTACCCCTCTCGTGGAGGGCGGGGAAGAGGTGGGCTACACCATCCAGTTCTTGAACTCCGACCCCATCAATATTTATCATGGGGCACAAGGTGAAGAAGGCGACAAGGGTGAACAGGGCGATGACGGCCACACCCCGCAGATAGGCCTGACCCAGGGGACCGACGGCAACTGGTACTGGACGCTGGACGGCGAACTGATGCTGGATAAGGACAACAACCCCATCCGCGCCAATGGCGAAGACGGGCAGCAAGGCCAACAAGGCCAGCAAGGCCAGCCCGGGCAAAGCGGCGCCTCCGCCCCCACGCCCCAAATCAAACTGGGCAGCACCATAGATAGCGGCGCCATCGGCACCGATGGCGACACAATGCAACCCGATGCCTGGTACCTCAGCGTGGACGGCGGGCAGACGTGGTACCGCATTACAGGTGACAAGGGGGAACCGGGTGACGAAGGGGACAAGGGCGAGCAGGGCGACGCATTCTTTGCCGACGACCCCAAGCTTTCCGATGACGGCACGCACTACACCTTCACCCTCTCTGACGACGACAACACGGACCTTAGCGACAACCCCACGTTCAAGGTGCCGGTGTACCAGGCCTTCAGCCTCGGCACAGGCGTGCTGGAGCTGAATCCGGGAACCACCGAGATTGAGATAACCCTGCCCGCAGGCACCACCGCCGACGACTACCGGGCCCTTGTGGCACAGATAACCCCCGAGGGAGAGGGCGGCACATTCACCGACATCAGCACCCGCGCCGACAACGCCGCAGACTGGAGCGTGGAGGGCGACCTGCAGGGCAAGAAGGTCACCGTCACCGCCGAGGCCACGGCACAGGTGGCCAAAGCCCTGCTGCGCGTCACCCTCATCCGCAACGATGGCAGCGAAGTGACGGCCTCGTGCATTTTAGGGCTGTCTTACAGAATAGAAAACGGCGACACCTACACCGTCTACACCCCCCAAGGCCTGCTGGCATGGGCAAGCAAATCCGATGATTACAACTGCACCCTGGCCGCCGACATCGACATGAGCGGGCAGACATGGCCACGGATAATGGGCTTCGACCGCACATTCGACGGCGCGGGGCATACCATCCGCAACCTCACATGCTCCAGCACAATGGACGCAGGATTTCTCTTGGATTTATCCGGAGGCACAGTCAAGAACCTGCTGCTGGTGAACGCCACCATCAGCGGTTATGGCAATGTAGGAGGAATAGTCGGAAGGCTGTTAAATGGTACGGTTATCGCGTGCGCCGTGTCCGGGTGCAAAGTCAGTGGAAATATGGATATAGGTGGTATCGCAGGGGGGAGCGATGGTACGGTTACTGCCTGCTATGCGGCATCCTGCAGCGTTACAGCAACAGAATCCTATGCTGGTCAAATAGCAGGGATTGTAAATGGAAGCATCAACGCCTGCTATTATGACGGGGATGGAAATGGCATTGGCCTGAGCAATACCGGCACCAGCGCCACCCGGGTGGACAACGTCAACGGCTGGCAGGCAGCCGCCCAGGATATGAACAGCCAGCTTGCCGGCAACGACTACATCTGGGCAGTGAATCCGGACGAGGAAGCCCGGGCCTCCCTTCCCCTGGTGCTCGTGCCCAATCCGGCCGTGCAGTGACGCCGCCGCGCCCGGCTTGGCGGAAGCGAAAACGAGAGTGCACTCTCATCCTCTCCGCGAGTGCACTCTCACCGGCTTCAAGAGTGCACTCTCACCTTTGCCGCGAGTGCACTCTCGGTTCCACCTCCGCCTCGGTCGTGATGCCACCTCCGCCTCGGTCGTGACGTCGCCTCCGCCTCGGTCGTGACGCCGCCTCCGCCTCGGTCGTGGCGTCGCCTCCGCCTAGGCCGTGACGTCGCCTCCGCCTAGGCCGAGGAACGGGCTCCGCTTAGGCTATGCTTTTGAGGGGGTCCAAACAAAAAACAGGCGCGGATTGCACGGAAGAACACGGAGTCAATTGACTGTATCCGTGAAATCCGCGCAATCCGCGCCTCAAAGCATGCATTCAGCGGTGATGGCCTCGCCTGGTTCCGGCTTCCCGGTCGTCAGTTGCTGAAGGCCAGGCTGTCGCCTGCGGGCGCCACGTCTACCACGATGGGTTTGTTGCGGTCTACCGCGTCGCCCAGCAGCTTCTTCGAAAGGTCGTTCAGCAGGTAGTGCTGTATGGCCCGCTTGACCGGACGGGCGCCGAACTCGGGGTCATACCCGGCGCGGGACAAGAAGTCGATGGCGGCATCCGTAAGCTTCAGCGTGACGCCGTTGCCTTCCAGCATCTTCTGCACGCTGTTTATCTGCAGCCTTACAATCTGTCTGATTTGGGGCTCGGTCAGCGGCAGGAACATGATGGTCTCGTCGATACGGTTCAGGAACTCGGGGCGGATGCTCTTCTTCAGCATGTTCATCACCTCGCGCTTGGTCTCTTCGATGATTTGCGCGCGGTTGCTGCCGTTCATCTTCTCCATCTGGCTCTGTATGTAGCTGCTGCCCATGTTGGAGGTCATGATGATGATGGTGTTCTTGAAGTTCACCGTCCGGCCCTTGTTGTCGGTCAGCCGTCCGTCGTCCAGCACTTGCAGCAGGATGTTGAACACGTCGGGGTGGGCTTTCTCGATTTCATCGAACAGCACTACCGAGTACGGCTTGCGCCTTACGGCTTCCGTCAGCTGTCCGCCCTCGTCATAGCCCACGTATCCGGGAGGCGCTCCTATCAGCCGCGACACGGTATGCTTCTCCTGATACTCGCTCATGTCGATACGCGTCATCATCGTCTCGTCGTCGAACAGGAACTCGGCCAAGGCCTTGGCCAATTCCGTCTTGCCGACGCCCGTCGTGCCCAGGAAGAGGAACGAGCCGATAGGCCGCTTGGGGTCTTGCAGGCCCGCACGGCTGCGGCGCACGGCGTCGGCCACGGCCTCGATGGCTTCGTCCTGGCCTATGACGCGCTTGTGCAGTTCTTCTTCCAGGTGGAGCAGCTTCTCCCTTTCGCTTTGCAGCATTTTGCTTACGGGGATGCCCGTCCAGCGCGATACCACGTCGGCGATGTCTTCGGCGTCCACCTCCTCCTTAATCATGGCCTTGTCGCCCTGCATCTCGTGCAGTTTCTTCTGGGTCTCTTCAATCTCCTTGTTCAAGGCCTGCAGCTTGCCGTAGCGTATCTCGGCCACCTTGCCGTAGTCGCCTTCACGCTCGGCTTTGTCTGCCTCGAACTTCAGGTTCTCTATCTCCACCTTGTTCTGCTGGATTTTGTTGACCAGCGTCTTCTCGCTTTGCCACTTGGCCTTGTACGAGCTTTCCTGCTCCTTCAGTTCGGAGAGCTCCTTGCCTATCTGTTCCAGCTTGGCGGTGTCGTTCTCCCGCTTGATGGCTTCGCGCTCAATCTCCAGCTGCTTGATTTTCCGCGTGATTTCATCCAGCTCCTCGGGCACGGAATCCACCTCCATGCGCAACTTCGCGGCGGCCTCGTCCATCAGGTCGATGGCCTTGTCCGGCAGAAAGCGGTCGGTGATGTAGCGGTTGCTCAGTTCCACTGCCGCGATGATGGCATCGTCCTTGATGCGCACGTGGTGGTGGTTCTCATACCGTTCCTTCAGTCCGCGCAGGATGGAGATGGTGCTCAGCGTGTCCGGCTCGTCCACCATGACCACCTGGAAACGGCGTTCCAACGCCTTGTCCTTCTCGAAATACTTCTGGTATTCGTCCAGCGTGGTGGCGCCGATGCTCCTCAGTTCGCCGCGTGCCAAGGCCGGCTTCAGGATGTTGGCGGCATCCATGGCGCCTTCGCCCTTGCCGGCGCCCACCAGGGTGTGGATTTCATCGATGAAGAGGATGATGTTGCCATCGGACTTCTTCACCTCGTTGATGACGGCCTTCAGCCGCTCTTCGAACTCGCCCTTGTACTTGGCTCCGGCCACCAGCGCGCCCATGTCCAGCGAGTAGACCTGCTTGTTCTTCAGGTTCTCGGGCACGTCGCCGCGCAGGATTCGGTGTGCCAGCCCTTCCACGATGGCCGTCTTGCCCGTACCGGGCTCGCCTATCAGGATAGGGTTGTTCTTGGTACGCCGGCTCAGAATCTGGAGCACCCGGCGGATTTCCTCGTCACGCCCGATGACCGGGTCCAGCTTTCCTTCGCGTGCGGCCTCGTTCAGGTTGATGGCATACTTCTCCAGGGCCTGGTAGTTGTCTTCGCCCGACTGGGAGGTCACTTTGTCCCCCTTGCGCAGCTCGTCGATGGCTTTGCGCAGTTCCTGTTCCGTCATGCCCGCATCTTTCAGGATGGTGGCGGCAGTGCTTTTTACGGTGAGCAAGGCCAGGAGCAGCGGCTCCAGCGACACGAATTCATCGCCCAGGTCCTTGGAGTATTGCATGGCTTTCTGCAACACTTCGTTGCTTTCGCGGCTCAGGTAGGGTTCGCCGCCCGACACTTTGGGCAAGGAGTCTATTTGCCGGTCGAGGACAAGGACTATCTGCTGCCCGTTCATCCCCAGTTTCTGGAAGATGAAGTTGGTGATGTTCTCGCCTGTCTTTATCACCCCTTGCAGCAGGTGCACCGGTTCGATGGCCTGCTGTCCCTTGGCCTGCGCCAGGTTCACGGCCTCTTGTACGGCTTCTTGCGATTTGATGGTAAAGTTGTTGAAGTTCATATTGTTTTCTCCTTTCTTGTTTACAAATTGGTTTCGCGAAGGAAATCGCAAAATGCCTGCCAACGGGGGGGGGAGGGGACAAAATGTCTGGTTCTCTGGGGGTTCTGCTGACAAAATGTCTCGCCTCCGTTTCCCCTCTTTCCCACAATATTTACTGCAAAAGTGGGGAAAAGCGGAGGAAAACAGCGATAAAGTTTTACCTTTGCCGCTTGTAAGCATCTCCTCCCTCCCTGCAGGATGCGGATGTGGGCAGGACATGCAGGATTTAATCGTTATTTCAATGGACAAGAATGTGAAATTCCCGGAATATGTGGTGCTGGTCGACACTGCTTTCCTGCAAAGGGTAGTGCGCGATGTGCGGACTGTCATGAGCGGACGTTTGGGGCGGCAGCTCCCGCCTTTGGACCTGCCCCTGTGGCTTACCTGCCTGTTGCTGGATGCCGGCGTGCGCGGCGCGGACAACAATGTGCAGATACTGCTGGCCGACGGCAGCGGGAAGCCGGAGGGCTGGGAGGCCTGTTGCCCCTCGTCCCGGGCGGAGGTGGACGGCAAGGCGTGCCGCACGGCCTTGGGCGAACTGTCGTTCTCGGTGGTGTCGGCCGAAGGGCTGGCCTCGTCACAAAACCTGTATGAGGACCTGATGAGGCTGGTGCTGAACGACACGGCGGTGAAACGCCTGTTGCTGGTGCCTGCCCCCGGCAAGGACGATTGGGCGGAAACGCTTTCCGCCCTGCAAAAAGACCTGGGCCTGACCGGGCAGGACCTGGACGCCCGCGTCTGCCTGTTTGGCATGGAGCCGCCTCGGCAGGCGTTGCCCTGCTCTTGGCTGCCGCTGGTCTATCCGCTGGCGCACACCTTGGGCATCCGTGAAGACGAGCTGAAGTAGGAGGCGGCTTGGCGCAGACTTTCGGGCGTTTTGCCGGGCGTGTGGGGGAAGAAATCCCCTGACCTGCCTGCTGCCTTGTCCGCTATTTTTCCTTTCCATAGTGAGGGACGGCAAAAGGAGGAGATAAGGAGCGGGTAAGGAGAAGGTAAGGAGCAGGCAGGTGGCGGGTTTGTATGTTCTTTTTACAACGGTATATTATGATTATGTTTTTCTGTTATGGTTGAAGAGGGAAAACTGAATATCCGGGAGGCGACGGCGCAGGATGTGCCTGCCATAACCCGGATTTATAACGGCTATGTGCTGAACAGCGTGGCCTCCTTTGAGGTGGAGGCGGTGGCAGAGGACGAGATGCTGCGCCGCATGCAGGTCGTCATGCCCGCTTACCCGTATCTGGTGGCGGAGGTGGACGGGGAAGTGGCCGGCTATTGCTACGCCCATCCGTGGAAGGAACGCCCGGCCTATTGCCACACGTTGGAAACCACCATTTACCTGTCGCCCGCCCATACGGGGAGGGGGATAGGCCGGTTGCTGATGGAGCGTCTGATAGCCGGGTGCCGGGCGTTGCCCGGTTGCCATGCGCTGGTGGCGTGCATCACGGCGGAAAACGAGGCGAGCTGCGCTTTGCACCGCCGTCTGGGCTTCGGGCAAGTGTCGTGCTTCCGGGCCGTGGGGCGCAAGTTCGAGCGGTGGCTGGACGTGGTGGACTATGAACTGCTGCTTTAGAAGCGGTCGCTCGGGAGGGTTGGTCTTATTCTCTTTTGAAGCAATAATCATACAATAAAGAGGTACAATGAAAATCATCTACTGTTTTGTATTGGCTTTGTGCTGCCTGGCTTGCACAGGGCAAAATGACGGCAAGGGTCGGTTGCCGGTGGTTGAGTTGGGCGACATCAGGGCGCATGCCGTGCAAGAGAAGCTGGCCTTGGAGGAAATGGGCGCCCACGTACAAGCCATTTGCCTGGAAACGAACGACTCTTGCCTCTTGAACAATATCACCCAATTGGAGGATGTGGATTACTTCTGGATTGTGGCGGACAGGCAGGTTTACCAGTTTGACAAGGACGGTAGTTTCCTCCGCCGCATCGGACAGAAGGGGCAGGGGCCGGAAGAGTATATTGCCCCCGAGCACATCCTGGTAGACGGGCAGCGGAGGCTGGTGTATGTGCTGGATTATTTGGGCCGGAAGGTCATGACGTTCGACTATGACGGCCGGTTTACGGACAGCTGGGCGTTGCCGGAAGATTATTCTTTGAACCGCATGGCTCTGTGTGAGGGCAAGCTTTGCTACACTTCTTTCGCCAACAGCGTTGCGCCGGACTTGCTGGCTTATCATAGGGCAACGGGTGGCCTGGATACCCTTAGTTTCCGGGACAGGACGATGGGGCAGGAGGCCTACGCCGGGCAGACGTTTGTGTATCGCCTGCGGCAGAAGACTTATTTATACCACTACTTCAACGACACGGTTTACAACGTCAGCCGGGGGAAACTGATTCCGGCTTACCTGTTCCGGCTGGGCGACAGCCAATTCTCTTACCGCCAGCTGACCCTTATCGGGGACTATACTTCGGAAGAGGCCATCGACCGCCCCAAGGTACAGCTTACCAATTTTGTTGACACGGAAAAGTATCTGTTCATTGCTTATACCGTGGTCAATTCCTGGCAGCCTGCCCCCAAGCCTGATAGCCGGTTTGCCGTTTACAGCAAAGAAAGCGGGGAGATGCATCCCGACATGCTGTTGGCCAGCAAGGACGAACCGCTGTTCGGCCTTGAAGCGGGGAACCCTGTTTTCGCCTCTTCGGACGAACGCTCCCTCTACACGGTGAAGCAGGCTGACAAGCTGACGCCGGTATCCGACGGTCTGGAAGAGGATAGCAATCCGGTCATTGTCAAGTACACGTTCGACTGATTTAGATGGTGTCCTAAAAATTAATGATAGGTTTTGGTATTTATTCACATGATTTTACTATATTTGCAGTGTTTCATCCACGCTGTGATTTCCTTGTAGAAACGGCAGGGTGGGCATATATACATAAAAGGCGTTTACTGACGCTTTGGTTTTGACGATAGAAGAACTTCGCAAACTCTACGGATTGTCAAGAACAAAGCAACGGGGGCGCCTTATGGGATGTTTTGCTATGTACAGCCCTTGGTGTATCTTGTTGAAAGATGCAGAAGGGTGCTATATACAGACATCAGCGTGAGGCTTTCGACGTTGCTCGTTTCGACAATCCGGGCAATGCGAAGGCCTTTCTATCGTGGAACGAGTGACAGGACTGGCTCCACGTATTTTTATGTATATAGTCATTAGTGTCCACTAAAAAATCATAGGAGTTCTTTGAAATTATTGAAATTCAATTTGTTATAATCAGTTTTGGAGAGAACGGATTTGAATTTACTTTTGTGGTAATTTTCAAGCCGTTATGCATAA
>CALULP010000007.1 GCA_944321495.1 uncultured Bacteroides sp.
GGGAACTTTTTTGGAAGTTTTTTGAATGGAAAAACACAAAGCACTGGAAAACTTGGAGTTAGGAATGAAAAAAAGACAAAGGAAGGCGGAAAAGGGGAAAAGACATACACCATATATAATATTATAATACGGTGAAAGGAGAAAAAGCAATTAAACTATTTTTCTTCCTTTGCCTCTTCTTGGGGTATCCGAAAAGACGTATACAGTTCAAGAACCGCCCCCACGCTCAGCGATAGAATCCACTCATTCTCGCGGGCAAAAAGCATCAATGCGCCCGTCAGCACCAAGCAGAATGCCCCCAGCAATTGCTGCCGGCGCAAACGTCTGACACTAAGACTTTGGCTACGTGCCGGCATACAAACCTGTGCAAACGCTACCAACAGAGCACCCACTGAAAAAATATAAGGCGCCAAGAACCAATCCGTAATATAAACAGCAGCTCCTGCTAAAACCATACATGCGCCCACCGCAAAAAAACCTGGCATTAAAGACTTCATCTTCTTTTCATTTTTCGTCAAACACATAAATATCCTCATCCGGCTTCTTCATCAGATATTTCTCGCGGGCAATGCGCTCTATCGCCCCAGAGTCTACCGAAAGCTCTTGAAGTTTTATCGTATTTTTTTCGTATTCAGCACTATAACGTTCTATCTCGTCCAACAGCCTATTTTCTTCACGCATATACTGCATACGCCTTACCAAACTATTTTCATCCAAAAAACCTACCACCACCACAAACAGCACCAACGTTATGACATACTTATTGGCCCAGCGTTTATGCCGGCATAAAAAAGACCAAAAAGACTTCACCTTATCCATACCTGAAAAACGTTAATTATAAAATCCACAGACAAGTATCCCTGTCCCCGTTGCAAAGATAAGATGAATAACCGAGAGTTTTCTGTTTTTTTGCGTACATTTGCAAAAAATGAACAGCCTCATTATGGAAAACTATATCGTATCGGCACGCAAATACCGCCCCGCGACATTCGAGTCGGTAGTAGGCCAACACGCGCTCACTACCACGTTGAAGAATGCCATCAGTACCAGCAAATTAGCCCATGCCTACCTGTTTTGCGGCCCACGAGGAGTGGGCAAAACCACATGCGCCCGCATCTTCGCCAAAACCATCAACTGCATGCATCCTACCCCTGAGGGAGAAGCATGCAATGAATGCGAATCGTGCCAAGCCTTCAACGAGCAACGATCTTACAACATACACGAACTGGATGCCGCCTCCAACAACTCCGTCGATGACATCCGCCAGCTGGTAGAGCAGGTACGCATCCCGCCCCAAATCGGCAATTACAAGGTCTACATCATCGACGAGGTGCACATGCTTTCCACTTCAGCATTCAACGCTTTCCTCAAAACCCTGGAAGAGCCTCCACACCATGCCATCTTCATCCTGGCGACTACCGAAAAGCACAAAATCCTACCTACCATCCTCTCACGTTGCCAGATATACGACTTCAACCGCATCAGTGTAGAAGATATCGTGGCACACTTGGCCTACGTAGCATCCAAAGAGGGAATCACGGCTGAGCCGGAAGCCTTGAATGTCATCGCCCTCAAAGCCGACGGCGGAATGCGCGACGCCCTTTCCATCTTCGACCAAGTAGTCAGCTTCACCGGTGGGCACATCACCTACCGGAGCGTCATCGAGAACCTCAACGTGCTCGACTACGAATACTACTTCCGCCTCACAGACTTCCTCCTGGAAAACAAAGTCCCCGACGCCTTGCTCCTGCTCAACGAAATACTGAACAAAGGATTTGACGCCGGGCACTTCATCACCGGACTGTCCTCGCACCTGCGCGACCTGCTGGTAAGCAAAGACCCGGCCACCGTGTCCCTGCTCGAAGTAGGCGCCGGCATACGCGAACGCTACCAGGCACAGGCACAACGATGCCCGCTACCCTTCCTATATCGTGCCATGAAGTTGAGCAACGACTGCGACCTGAATTACCGTGCCAGCAAAAACAAGCGCCTATTGGTGGAACTCACCCTGATACAGATGGCCCAACTCACAGCAGAAGATCAAGAAGAGCCGGGGGGGCATAGCCCCAAAGAGACGACACCCATAAAACCCGCTTTCCACCAAGCCGTTACCCCGGCAAAGCCTGCGCCCTCTTCCACGCCAGCCAGCCAGGCAACCGGCAAAGCTCCCACGCCAGTTTCCCAGGCGCCCCAAAGCTCCCCAGTCCCGCCTGCCGCGCCTTCACAACAACCGCCACTGGAAGCCTCCCTACAGGGAAAAGAGCCTCCCAAAGTGCCCAATGTCAAAAAAACAGGCCTGGGCATATCCATCAAGTACACGCCACAAGAGGAAGAGCAGCAAGTGGTTGCCGACGCAGGGACAACCGCACAATTCGCGGGGGAGCCTGAAGAAGACTACATTTTCAACGAAAAAGACGTAAACTATTATTGGCAAGAATACGCGAAAGACATGCCCCACGAACAAGTGGCCATTGCCAAACGGATGCAAAACATGCACGTCAAGCTACTGGACAAATCCACCTTTGAGGCTGTGGTTGATAATGAAATCATAGCCAAGGAATTTGAATTGCTCATCCAGCCCATACAGAATTATCTCCGCCAAAAACTGAAAAACAAAACCGTGACAATGGCTGTACGTACCGCTGCCCCCACCGAAAACAAAAGGGCATACAACCGTAAAGAAAAATTCCAAATGATGGCAGAAAAAAACAATGCCCTGTTAGAGTTGAAAGAACGGTTCGGACTCGAATTCTATTGATTTTCCAGGCTACATTTCCAGCGGCCATCCCGTTCCTGCTATTTAGACCGCATACAAATTAACTGAAAAAAACAGAAAACGGGAACAACAAATGTGGAAAAGCGCTACATTTGCCGCATCAAATTTGAACTATCAACTTAAAACTACAACAAAAATGGCTTACGTAATTAGTGACGACTGCATCGCTTGCGGAACTTGCATTGACGAGTGTCCGGTAGGCGCAATCTCTGAAGGTGACAAGTATTCTATCGACCCCGAAGCCTGCACCGAGTGCGGCACTTGTGCAAGTGTTTGCCCCTCTGAGGCTATTCACTTGGCTGATTAATCGGTCACCCCTCTTATCAGGTATAAAAAAGGATGCATCATGCGGTGCATCCTTTTTTATTGCCTGCACAGGAGCAGGCCCTGTCTTTCATATGTAAGCATTTTACACCATCCCGATTTCTGCCTGCTTCGCTCTATGTTCGGTCCCATAGAGCGAAGCAGAAGCGAACTTGATACGAACCGGGTACGAAGGAGGTAGGGAGAAACTGGCTTGCGGGCGCAAAGTTAATCCTTACCAGGCTTGTAGCAAGCGTGTTACAGGCTTCCGGCAAGGGACTTCGGCCGGTTGGGCAGACATATCCACGCCATTCACATTATAAACTATTTTCAACAGCGACAAGATGCAAAGTACAAGCGGAAAGCCACGGAGGAAAACGTCCGTCAGCCTTGTCCGCCGCCATGCCGGGCCTGTGCAGCAAGCAGGATGTTTTTCACGGCTTCTATCTCATCTTGCAATTGGGAGTTTTTACGATAAGCGAAGTATAAGTCGCTGCGCATGCTTGCATAGCCTTCCCAAAACTGTATGAGTTCCCCGCTTTCCACGGCTTCACGGCACAAGGACTCGGGCAGCAATGCCATCCCTACATTACCCGACAGGCAACGGATGATGGAGTATTTGTCGGGCAGAATGTAGTTGGGGGTAAAGTCGGGTTCGCTGCCGAAATTCAGTTTCCAGAAATGATTGAAAGCAGCGCGGTCGGCCGTGTTGTACCACAGTTGCGACTTCATCCAATGGGCCACCCGGCGCTTGTCGCTTTTGTCCAGTGCCCGGAAGGCGGACACATCGGTCTTAGCCCCTGCCACGAAGATGTGCCGGGTAGTGCCCAGCGGCTCGTAGATGATGTTGCGCAGGGCCACCTCTTGGTTGATGACTGCCAGGTCTACCGCCCCATGGGCCAACAAGGGAATCAGGTCCTCGGTATGTTCCAAATGCACAATGAGGTTAAAGCCCAGTTCGGGCACATGCGATTCCAGGAACTGGCGGTAGAGCGAGGGATACATGCCGATGCTTAGCGTGCGCCTCCCGCCCCGTGCCTTCTTGCGGAAGCTGTTTTCCACCTCCTCCAGCTTGGCGAGCGAGTGTATAATTTCCTGGTAGAGCAGCTTGGCGCGTTCGTTGGGTATCATCTTGCGGGTGCTGCGTTCAAAGAGGGGGTAGCCCACATAGGTTTCGAGCGCGTTCAGGTGCAGGCTTACGCCGGGTTGGGACACGTTCAACTCACGCGCCGCATCGCTCATGGTGCCCGTCTCAAACACGGTTCTGAATGTTCTGAACCATTCCAAATCGGTCCTCATATCAAAGTTTTCTTATAGGAATCCAAAAGTTTTCTTATTTCCGCAATTCAGCGCCATCGCCTATCTTTGCCGCCACAAATGTAGGAATTATTTAGAACGAGTACAAACAATAACAATTAAAAACTTATAAAGCATTGAAAGCTAACATCAAATTATCAGCCCTGTTATTCCTGTTAACACTTCAAACAGGTTTGTTCGCCCAGCAAAGCCCAGCCGAAAACGCCCGCAAGGCCGAAGGGCACGTCCTGCTGACAGGCAAAGTGACATCTGCCGACAACAGTCCGGTAGACTATGCAACCGTTTACCTGAAGGGCACCCAATGGGGGTGTACCACCGACAGCCGGGGGGACTACCGCTTACAGATACCTGCGGGAAACTATACATTAGTCGTTTCGATGATAGGATATGAGACCTATGAGAATCCCGTCGCCTTGGACGGGAAGAAAGACGTGCGGCACGATGTGGAACTGAAGACTTATACCCATACGCTGGACGAGGTGGTCGTGGTGTCCAACGGGGTGAGCCGGCTGAAACGTTCGGCCTTCAACGCCGTGGCGGTGGACACGCGCGAGATGCAGAACACCACCAAGAGCCTCAGCGAAGCCCTGGCAAAGGCGCCGGGCATGAAACTGAGGGAGGCTGGCGGCGTGGGGTCGGACATGCAACTGATGCTGGACGGCTTCAGCGGCAAGCACGTCAAGGTGTTCATCGACGGGGTGCCGCAGGAAGGCGTGGGCAGTTCGTTCGGGCTGAACAACATCCCCGTGAACTTTGCCGAGCGCATCGAGGTGTACAAGGGCGTGGTGCCCGTGGGCTTCGGCACGGATGCCATCGGGGGCGTCATCAACATCGTGACAAACAAGAAGCGCCGTACCTGGTTTCTGGACGCGTCGTACAGCTACGGGTCGTTCAACACGCACCGGTCGAACGTGAACTTCGGGCAGACGCTCAAGAACGGCTTTACGTATGAAGTGAACGCATTCCAGAACTATTCGGACAACAACTACTATGTGGATGCTCCGGTAAAAGACTTCGAGACGGGCGCCTTCAACGACAAACGGCTGGAGCACGTGCGCCGCTTCAACGACACCTACCACAACGAAGCCGTCGTGGCCAAGGCCGGACTGGTGGACAAGCCCTGGGCCGACCGCCTGATGCTGGGACTGACCTACAGCCACATGTACAAGGATATTCAGACAGGCGTGCGGCAGAAGACGGTGTACGGCGAGAAGCACCGCTACGGCCACTCGCTGATGCCCTCGGCGGAGTACAGCAAGCGCAACCTGCTGCTGCGGGGGCTGGACCTCGTGCTGACGGCCAACTACAACCGCAACGCCACCACCAACGTGGACACCGCGCGGTACGAATACAACTGGCGGGGAGAGCGCAGGCGGAAGAACTCCTCCGGCGAACAGTCGTACCAATACTCGCGCGCCGACAACGACAACTGGAACGCCACCCTCACCCTGAACTACCGGCTGGACAAGGCACAGACATTCACCTTCAACAACGTGCTGAACGCCTTCCGCCGCGACAACACCTCCCTGCTGGCCAAGGAGGAACAGACAGAAGCCATCGGGAAACGGACGCGGAAGAACATTGCCGGATTGTCCTACAGGCTGATGCCCGGCGAACGGTGGAACCTCTCCGTCTTCGGCAAGTACTACCGCCAGTACGTATCGGGACCCATGGCGGTGGACGAGAACAGCAGCGACTTCCAGCGCGTCACCCGCACCACCTCATCGTGGGGCTACGGCGCGGCGGGCACCTGCTTCATCGTGCCCGGGCTGCAGGCCAAGCTGTCCTACGAACGCGCCTACCGCCTGCCCACCATCGAAGAGATGTTCGGCGACGAAGACCTGGAGAGCGGCGACATCGCCCTGCGCCCCGAAAGCAGCCACAACGTCAACCTCAACCTCAGCTATTCGCGCACCTTCGGGCAGCATGCCCTCTACGTGGAAGGCGGGGGCGTGTACCGCAACACGAGCGACTACATACAACGCAACATCCAAAGCCTGAGCGGAGGCAAGGAGGGAGCCACCTACGTGAACTACGGAAAAGTATTGACCCGGGGCTACAACCTGTCCCTGCGCTACAGCTGGAGCCGGTGGCTCAGCCTGGGGGGCAACTTCACGCAGATGGACGTGAGGGACAACGAGAAGCATCAGATAGGAAGCACGGGCACGCAGGTAGCCAACCTGGCCTACCGCTCGCGCATCCCCAACATCCCCTACCGCTTTGCCGACTACGACGTCACCCTCTCGTGGCCCGGCCTGGGCGGACGGGGCAACACCCTGGCGCTGACCTACGACGCACAGTACCTGCACAGCTTCTCGTACTACAGCGAAGCCATCGGCAGCAGCAACAAGGACTTCATGGTGCCCCGGCAGTTCAGCCACAACCTCTCGCTGAGCTACACGCTGCAGGGCGGACGATACAACCTCTCCCTGGAGTGCCGCAACCTGACGGACGAGAAGCTGTACGACAACTTCAGCCTCCAGAAAGCCGGGCGCGCCTTCTACGGCAAAGTGCGGGTACACTTCGGCAAATGAAAGCCAATAGATAGAAGACACAGTATATCAGCCACATAATGGTTCCAGCAGTTTCCTCGGCCTGGAACCTGCGGTTCCAAGCATGGGGAACATCGGTTCCAAGCATGGGGAACGTCGGTTCCAAGCAGGGGGAACCACGGTTCCAAGCAGGGGGAACCACGGTTCCAAGCCGGGGGAACTACGGTTCCCATGCGGGGAAATGATAACTATCCTGCATGGGAACAAAGGAAAATGCACATATCAACCTTTCAAACAATAAGAACAATGAAAAAGAACTACCTACTCATCGGCCTCACGGCCTTGGCCATGACCGCAACGGCACTGACCGCCTGCACCGACGACAACACGCCCGCACCCGACGGACCGGGCACCGACAACCCCTCTGACAACCCGGCGGACGAGGGCAACGACCTGGTACAACTCACCTTCACCGCCGACCCCGCGCACGACCCCGACCGGACGACTTACGTCATCGCCGCGCAGGTGCGCGCCGGGACCAGCACGGAGAACGTCATCCTCACCGCCCCCTCGCTGGACCAGGGCACCGTCACCACCGCGGGCAACGGCCTCAAGAACGAGGGCGGCACGCAATGGGTGTTCTACAAGAACCTCTACCTCTACAACCTGAAGTACAACGACGGCAACGCCGGCACCACGCAGTCCTACGTCATCGATGCCGGCCTCAACCCCCTGAAGCGCGACAACGAGTACGAAGTGCAACGCTTCACCACCTACGGCTACTACCACAACCACATCGTCACCGCCTCCACCGGCGACGGCGACCCGGCATGGAACGACGCCAACGGCTACACGCCGCAAGCCTTCCTGCTGTCCTACCTCGACGTGAACAACGAGACGAAGGTGGAGAACCCCATGTCGAAAGCCTACCTCAGCGAGAACTTCCTGGGCAATGGCGAGTATGTCACGCTGACCGGCATGGAGCAGGTAGGCGACAAGCTGTACAGCGCCGCCGTGCCTATGGGCCTCAGCCAGTACGGCTGCATGCAGAAGGACGACGCCGGCCAGTACCTCTGGGTGAAGCCGGGCAACGAAGACCTCATCAAGACCGAGTCCGGCGGACAAGGCAGCGGCAGCTACGACAAAGACGAGCTGCAATGGACGCAATATCCCGACGAGTGCTGGGTGGCCATCTTCACCGACGGCACGCTGGGCCAAAAGAAGCTCATCCGCACGGACAAGATAAGCTATGCCGCCGGACGATACAAGTCGCAGTACTACCAGATGCTGTGGCGGGCGGAGGACGGCTACGTCTACGTGTTCTCGCCCAGCCACGCCAAGACCATGGCCGACCCCCGGCAGCAGACAGCCCTGCCCGCCGGCGTGGTGCGCATCGACACCGGTGCGGAAGACTTCGACCCCACGTATTACCACGACCTCGAGGCACAGGCCGGCGGATGTTCCTTCCTGCGCACGTGGTACATGGGCGGCGAGTACTTCCTGCTGCTGATGTATGACAAGCCCATCACCGCCTCCGACAAGACGGCCAACCGCCTCGCCGTCTTCAACACCCGGACGGGCACGCTGGCACAAGTGACAGGCCTGCCCGCCGACGTCACCGGCTTTGGCAACACGCCCTACATGGAGCAAGGCTACGCCTACACCGCCGTCACCACCGCCAGCGGCTACCCCGCCATCTACAAGATAGACCCCGCCCTGGCCACCGCCACCAAGGGCCTCACCGTAGAAGCCACCCAACTGACCGGCGTAGGGAAACTGGCACTTATCAACTAAATTAGCCCCTCCCTCCCCCTCCCCCGCAGGAAGGGAAAGCGTACTAACCGAATGAGCAGTATGACTCCCTCCCTGCCGAGGAGGGCTGGGGAGAGGCTGTTATAACATTATTGATATGAAAAGACTCTTTGCCAAGCTTCACCTCTGGCTGTCGCTCCCGGCAGGCATCCTTATCAGCATCATCTGCCTGTCGGGCGCAGCCCTGGTATTCGAGCAAGAAATCACGCAGATGGTACGGCCCGAACTGTACCAGCAACAATCCCCGCCTGCCGGAGAAGGGGTACAAGCCGGCAAAAAGCAGAAGCGGCCTTCGCTGCCCTTCTTCCAGACCATGCGCAAGGTGCACCGCTGGCTGCTCGACCCTCCTGCCCGCAAGGGAGAAAAGTCCGTGGGCAAGGTTGTGGTAGGAGTGTCGACGCTGGTCATGGTTATCATCCTCGCCAGCGGACTCGTGTTGTGGTGGCCCCGCACACGCCGTGCATGGAAACACCGGCTCACCGTGACGGCAGACAAGGGGAGGCGTCGCTTCTGGTACGACATGCACGTGTCGGTAGGCTTCTACGCCACCCTGCTCCTGCTGCTGATGGCACTGACAGGACTGACCTGGTCGTTCGGCTGGTACCGCGAAGCGGCCTATTCCCTGCTGGGCAACGGCCCGGAACTGAAGAAGCTGTTCTACTCCCTGCACACAGGCTCTTGGGGCGGCCTGGCCACCAAGACACTCTACTTCATCGCCTCCCTCATCGGCGCCATGCTTCCCCTGACAGGCTACTACCTGTGGTGGAAAAAGCGGAAGCAGCAGCGTCTGCACACGGCAAAGTGACACACTCCTCCCCCCCCGCCACCATACAAGAAAGGCGTGCCATGCATCCGTCTTAGGAAACGGTATCATGACACGCCTTCTTTTTATGATTATAATGCTATCGCTTAAGCCAGTTGCGACAAGGCTTCCTTAATGCGGCGGATAGCCTCAACGATATTCTCGTCGCTGGTGGCGTAGCTCATGCGGATGCACTCGGGCGCACCGAACGAAGTGCCGCCCACGCAAGCCACATGGCCTACCTCAAGCAGGTACATCGCCAAGTCATCGGACGTGTTGATGACACGCCCGTCGGCAGCTTTCTTGCCAAAGTAAGCGCTGCACTTGGGGAAGAGGTAGAAAGCGCCTTCGGGTACATTCACTTCCAGCCCCGGGACTTCCTTGGCCAAGCGGACAATGAGGTCGCGACGGCGCTCAAAGGCACGGCGCATTTCCTCTACCGGCGCCTGAGTGCCGGCATAAGCGGCTTCGGCAGCTTTCTGCGACACCGAGCAGGGGCCCGAGGTATATTGCCCTTGCAACTTGTTCACCCCTTTCACAATCCATTCCGGCCCGGCAATGAAACCTATGCGCCAGCCCGTCATGGCGTATGCCTTGGACACGCCGTTTACCACAACCGTGCGTTCCTTCATGGCGGGGAACTGGGCGATGCTTTCATGACGGCCGATGTAATTGATGTGTTCGTAGATTTCATCGGCAATGACGTACACCTGCGGATGCTTCTCCAGCACGGCTGCCAGGGCAGCAAGCTCGTCGCGGCTGTACACGGAGCCGGTAGGGTTGGACGGCGAGCAGAGAATCAGCGCACGCGTCTTGGGGGTAATGGCAGCTTCCAGTTGGGCGGGCGTCATCTTGAAGTCTTGCTCGATGCCGGCAGCCACTACCACGGGTTTGCCTTCGGCCAGCTTCACCATCTCAGGATAGCTCACCCAATAAGGGGCAGGCACAATGACCTCATCACCCGGGTTGACCAAGGCCAGAATGGTGTTGCAAACGGACTGCTTGGCACCATTGGCACAGGAAATCTGCGCGGCTGTATATTCCAAACCGTTTTCATTCTTCAGCTTAGCTACAATGGCATTGCGCAAAGACAGATAGCCTGCCACAGGAGAATAGCGGGAATAGTTTTCGTCAATAGCTTGTTTGGCTGCTTCTTTGATATGATCGGGTGTATTGAAATCGGGTTCACCTACGCTCAGGTTGATAACGTCGACACCTTGTGCCTTCAGTTCGGCACTCTTTTGTGACATAGCCAGTGTCGCAGAAGGCGACAGGCTGTTCAAACGACAGGATAATTGGTTCATAATACTCTGATATTTGTTAGTTGTACGATTACTTGTTGAAATGCAGCGTATGCCCCATGCGTTCCTTCTTGGTGCGCAGGTAACGTTCATTATAAGGGTTGGGAGTAATTTCGATGGGAACATTCTCCACAATCTCCAGGCCGTAAGCCTCCAGGCCGACGCGCTTCACGGGATTATTGGTCATGAGGCGCATCTTGTGTACCCCCAATTCGCGGAGAATCTGCGCACCCACGCCGTAGTCGCGCTCATCGGCCAGGTGTCCCAGGCAAATGTTGGCATCCACGGTGTCCATGCCGTCCTCCTGAAGCTTGTAGGCCTTCATTTTCTCCATCAGGCCGATGCCGCGTCCCTCCTGGTTCAGGTAAACCACCACGCCTTTTCCTGCCTGTTCAATCATCTCCATGGATTTATGAAGCTGGTCGCCGCAGTCGCAACGCATGGAGCCGAATATGTCGCCCGTGGCACAGGACGAGTGTACACGCACCAATATGGGTTCATCATCTGCCCAAGTACCCTTGAACAGGGCTACGTGATCCAGTCCGTTGGACTTCTGCCGGAAAGGTATCAGGCGGAAGTGCCCGTGGGCGGTAGGCATGTCTACTTCCACGCCTTTTTCCACGATAGATTCCTGCTTCAGGCGATAGGCAATCAGGTCGCGGATGGAAATGAGCTTCAGGCCATATTGGTCTGCCATCTTGCGCAGTTCGGGCAGACGCGACATGGTGCCGTCTTCGTTCATGATTTCCATCAGCGCACCCGCCGGGTACAGTCCCGCCAACCGCGCCATATCGATGGTTGCCTCGGTATGCCCGGCGCGGCGCAGCACGCCTTTCTCCTGGGCATAAAGCGGATTGACATGCCCCGGACGCCCGAAAGTGGCAGGGGTGGAAGCCGGGTCGGCAAGCGCACGGATGGTAGCGGCACGGTCGGCTGCCGAAACGCCTGTGCTGCAGCCTTCCAGCTTGTCGATGGTCACGGTGAACGGGGTACCCAGCACGGAAGTATTGTCCATAACCTGGTGGGGCAAGTCCAGTTCCTTGCAGCGCGACACCGTAATTGGCGCGCAAAGCACTCCCCGGGCGTGTTTCAACATGAAGTTTACCTTTTCGGGGGTAATCTTCTCAGCTGCGATAATCAGGTCGCCTTCATTCTCACGGTCTTCATCATCCACTACTATCACGAAGTTGCCTGCTTTAAAGTCTTCAATGGCTTCTTCAATCGTGTTCAGCTTAACTTGTTCCATACCTATTTATATTATAATGTTATTTGTTCACATTACTGTTTATGATGTCTATCACATCCGCATTCACTTTCCGTATGCGTTCCAAATCCTTGTTCAGCCGCAACCGGAACAACCAGATACGGAAATAGAAAAACAGCCCCACCGGCAACACCACCATGCAAAGCATGTTCAACCCATAGTTGCGGAAGGGGCGCACATGCGCCCGGACAGGCACTACGGGATAATTGTTCAAGGCGGCAAGCAGGCGGAAGTCCTTGGTGTTCGACATCTCGTCAATCAATGTTTCCAGCCGCTCCACAAGGTTCTCCACTTCCACATCCTGTTCGCCGGCCATCCACAGCTTCACATAGTTGGGGGCACGCTTCAACGACTTTTTCTTGGCATACGCCTGGCAGGCGTCCGACAATGCCTGCAAGTCGGCCGGCAGGCGGTCGTAATCGGGGTCGTGGATAATCACTTCCTTGCGTACCAGGTGGCGCACGCTGCGTATGCCCAGTATCTTTTTAAAGAAGTTGAGGTAGGCATCGGCATTCAGCACCACCGAATCGTTGTTCGACTTGTAGGTCAGGAATGCGCCCAAGGGAGCCAGCACAGCCACACTGGTCCACATGCCCATCCACACAATCCATTTGCCGTCGCGCGCCATCTTATAGCCCGTATTGTCCAGCAGGTAATAAATGATGAATATCAATACCGACACCACAACCGGCATGCCCAAGCCGCCTTTCCGGATGATGCCGCCCAACGGGGCGCCGATGAAAAGGAAAATCAGGCAAGCCAACGAAACGGTCAGTTTCTTGTGCCAGGCCGTCTGGTGCCGGCGCAGGCTGTCATCGGTGCGCTTGATGGTATAGCTCTTGAAAGTCCAGTCATTGCCCGCCCCCTCGGCGCGGCTCACCGCCGTCGAGAGTATCTTCTGCTTCTCGTCAAGCGTAGAGGCGTCGAAAATGCTGTCTACGTTGTAAGTCTCCGTACCTTCCAGCCGGGCTTCCTCTATGCGCAAAGTATCTGCTTTCTTCAAGTTGGTGGCGGCCCGGTATGTGCCGTTGATGACCTCGGTGTAATAAGCCTTCCCCACGCTGTCGTTGCGCACCTGCATCGAGTCGATGGAGGCCTGCAGCATCCGCATGTTCTTGCTGTTGTACTGGTTGCTCATGATGCCCTCGTCGGCCATCTCGAAGCTGGAGTCGAACTCTATGATGGCATGTTTTTCCCTGAACGCCTCGCGCCGGTAGGGCACATTCCGCTGGTTGATGTTCTGCGACTTGAGGTTCTCGAACTGCTCGCCGCTGTACAGGTGCAGGTAGAGGTGGTGCTTGTCGGCGGTCATCTCCAGCCGCCCGGAATCGGCCTTGATGATTTGCGCGTTCTCAAAGCCTTTCTCAAAGTTGTAAATCAGCACGTCGTAAAGCATGCCGGTCTTGCGGTTCTTATGCTTCACATACAGGTTGTAGCCGGCAATCTCATCGTAGAACACGCCTTCGGGGATGTCCAGTTCGGGCGACTTCTGCTTGATGGAAATAAGCAGCGTGTACAGCTTGGCCTCCGCCTTGGGGCCTATGACGTTCTGGAAATAAAAGGAAACGAAGCAGATAAAGGTGATGAAGATAATGAGCGGGCGCATGATTTTTATCAGCGAGATGCCCGCCGCCTTCATGGCAAGCAGCTCGAAACGCTCGCCGAAATTCCCGAAGGTAATCAGTGCTGCCAGCAGAATGGCCAAAGGCAACGACAAAGGCACCAGCGTCAATGCCGAATAAAAGAAGAATTGCGCAAGGACGGTCATTTCCAACCCCTTCCCCACCATTTCATCCACATAACGCCACAGGAATTGCATCATGAAGATGAAAAGGCAGATGAAAAAAGTCCCCGCAAAGAGCAGGCAGAAGCTCTTCAGTATAAATATATCTAACTTTTTTATGTGCAGCATTATCTTCCTTCTGTACAACAAAGCTACAAAATTAGCACAAAAAAAAGAGGACGGGAAATTTTTAGCAGAAAGTTAACTAAAATCCGCACGTTCTACGCAATGTTTCCACCTGCGACTCCCACAATTCGCGCAAATCGTCCGTTTCATCCTCGGCGGCGAAGTCGGTAATCTCCAGCACAAAGTCGTTGGTCAGCTCGCTATTTGTCATTTTTATTTCAAAATATTCGCGCGCGTGCTCATTGTCGAGCCAACGGAAGCGGATGAACGAATAAGCGCGGATGCCGACGATCTCCGCTGTGCGGTGCTCCGTTTTCCCCCAGCAGAAAGTCACCGTTTTGTCATCCGACAGGACACGGTCGGCAAACCACCCCTCCAGGCCGGTAGGAGTACTGATGGCCGACCAAAGTATGTTTTTGGAAGTCGCATTCAATACGTATTCCAAATGGACTTTTTTTCTTTCCATAATTTCATCTGCGTTTATATCGCGTGCCAAAATAAATACTTTTATCGGAAAACAAAAAATAATTCCCCGTTTTTTAGCGGGCAGCCTCCCAACCGGGGTGCCATTCCGGGGCTCAAAATCAGGCCTAAAAAGCCGTTTTCTTAGCACTGGGACGCTACCGCGCTGGCGTTGTAACGCTACCGAGCAAGCGATAGGACGCTACCGAGCTGGCGTTGGGACGCTACCAAACGGGGTGCAAAGTACCCTCAGGCCCCCGCCACAGTCCGGCCCGCCCGGCGAAGGAACCGGCGAGGACTTTCCTGCCCCATTGTGAAAAAAGAAAAGAAAAGTTTTGGAGATTTCATTTTAAGCCGTATCTTTGCACCCGCAAACGAGAAACGTTGGCGGGATAGCTCAGCTGGTTAGAGCGCATGATTCATAATCATGAGGTCCCCGGTTCAATCCCGGGTCCCGCTACAAAACCTGAAAAAGGGGGTGTATCAAAATTCCGATACGCCCTCTTTTTCTCATATCCAGCCGCAAAGGTTTACATAGAATGAAACAAAGCCTCGACTTTCCCAAGCCAAGGCTTTGCCCTGTCACAAAAGTTTTGT
>CALULP010000008.1 GCA_944321495.1 uncultured Bacteroides sp.
TTGGCTTCTTCTTTTTCTGCCATGCGCTCATCATGGTACCGCTTCATTGTTTCCAGCATTTCCTTGAGACAGCCGAAAGTGGCTACTACATAATTCTTGACCTCCCCGAAAGATTGCCGTTGTTCCGGGACTTGCACCCGTTAGCTAATACTCATGCTGAGCGTACAAGAAAAAACCCTTGATAATCAGTTGATTACCAAGGGTTTGAAGTACCCAGACCCGGGGTCGAACCGGGATGGAAGTGAATCCACTGGTGTTTGAGACCAGCGCGTCTACCGATTCCGCCATCTGGGCAATATTCCCTTAAATGCGGTGCAAAGGTATGGCATTTTTTCCGACTCCACAATAGTTTTACTAAAAAAAGAAGAAAAAAACAAGAAAACATGTGCAGGAGGTTTCTTCTTTATGAAATATAGCGTACATTAGCAGCAAACTTAAAAAAACAAAGATATGGCAACAGACAAAGACAACTTTTGCGTAATCATGGGAGGAGGGATAGGCAGCCGTTTCTGGCCCTTCAGCCGCAAAATGCTGCCCAAACAGTTCTTGGACTTCTTCGGAACCGGACGTTCCTTATTGCAACAGACTTTCGACCGCTTCAAAAAAATAATCCCGCAAGAGAATATTCTGGTGGTGACCAACGACTTGTATGCCGGCTTGGTACAACAACAGCTTCCCGAACTGAAACCGGAACAAATCTTGCTGGAACCTACCCGCCGGAACACGGCACCTTGCATTGCATGGGCTTCTTACCACATCCGAGCACTGAACCCTAACGCCAACATCGTGGTAGCTCCTTCGGACCACCTGATCCTGAAAGAAGACGAATTCCTGGACGCCATACGGAAAGGGTTGGCATTCGTGGCAACATCGGACAAGCTGCTTACGCTGGGCATCAAGCCTAACCGCCCGGAAACGGGTTACGGCTATATCCAGATTGCAGAACCCGCCGGCGACAAATTCTATAAGGTAAAGACTTTCACGGAGAAACCCGAACTGGAACTGGCAAAAGTCTTTGTGGAAAGCGGCGAGTTTTACTGGAACGCAGGGCTTTTCATGTGGAATGTGAACTCCATCATCAAAGCCGGGGAAACTTTCCTGCCGGAAGTGGCAGCCAAGCTGGAGCCCGGCAAGGATGTATATGCCACCCCCGCCGAAAAGAAATTCATCGACGAAAACTTTCCCGCCTGCCCCAACGTGTCTATCGACTTCGGGGTCATGGAAAAGGCGGACAATGTATATGTCTCGCTGGGCGACTTCGGCTGGTCGGACCTGGGCACTTGGAGCTCGCTGTACGACCTTTCGCCCAAAGATGCCGACAACAACGTGGTACTGAAGTGCCAGTCGCTGCTCTACAATTGCAAAGACAACATCGTCACCCTGCCTGCCGGGAAACTTGTCGTCATAGACGGTCTGGAAGGTTACCTCGTGGCCGAATCGGACAACGTGTTGCTCATCTGCAAGAAGGACGAAGAACACGCCATCCGCAAATACGTCAACGACACGCAAATCAAGATGGGCGAAGATTACATTTAGCCCGGCTTCCTCCGGCCTTACCTATTATATATAACTGCGAAGGGCTGCCCGCCATTAAGGTGGGCAGCCCTTCCGGTTTTATATCTGTCAGGAGGGAAAAATTTAAAGCCGCGCACGGATGGCTTCGGCCACCGCACGGAATTCTTCGTCCGACAACTTCAGCTTGGGATTGGAAAAAAGCAGGTCTTTTTCACTCTGCATCGGCACCAGGTGGATATGCGCATGGGGCACTTCCAGTCCCAGCACGGCCATGCCCACCTTGCGGCAGGGGAACGCCTGGCCTATGGCCAAGGCCACCTTCTTGGCAAACACGCTCATGGCCGCCAGGTCTTCGTCGGGCAGGTCGAAGAGGTAGTCCACTTCCTGCTTGGGGATGACCAGCGTATGTCCTTTTGCCAACGGGTTGATGTCGAGGAAAGCAAAGAATTTTTCATCCTCGGCCACCTTGTAGCAAGGTATTTCACCTGCCACGATTTTACTGAATATTGTTGCCATAGTTATTGGGTATAAAAAAGGAAAGGCAAGCCCCGCCTTGCGCGGAAGCCTGCCTTGCCGTTAAAATGAAATGTTCATTACTTCGAGTTTAATCATGCCCTGGGGCACCTTGATTTCGGCCACGTCGCCCACCTTCTTGCCCAGCAAGCCTTGCGCGATGGGGGTATTGACCGAAATCTTGCCTTCTTTCAGGTTGGCTTCGCTTTCCGAAACGATGGTATAGGTCATTTTCATGCCGTTCTTCACGTTCTTCAGCTCCACCTTGTTCAGTATCTGTACCGTATCGGTTTTCAGTTTCGACTCGTCGATGATTTTCGCGTCGGCAATCACCGCCTTCAGCTTGGCGATTTTCGCTTCGAGCATGCCTTGTGCCTCTTTGGCGGCATCGTACTCGGCGTTTTCCGACAAGTCGCCTTTGTCGCGTGCTTCGGCAATCGCGGCAATCACTTTGGGGCGTTCCACCGCCTCCAGGTTTCTCAACTCAGCCAGCAGCTTGTTGTAACCGTCTTCTGACATGTAAGCCATACTTTTTTCCTCCTTGGTTCTTTTCTTTTTTAATATTTGTAATGATGATTGAATCGCAGTATAAACAAAAAAGAATTCCAACATGTCCGCCATGCTGGAACCCTCTTTGTCTTATTTCCGGGACAAAGATAAGCGTTTAAGCCACGCCTACCAAGCGAAAAGCAATGTTTTGTAACATATTTAAGGATTCTAAGCAGAATCCCGGCAGGTTACAACAGTCTTCTCACGGCCTCCTCCAGGTCTTTGATGGTTTCGCCCCGTGCCCGCAGCTCGTTGTCGCGGTTTATCAGGAATACGGACGGGAGCGACTGCACGCCGTAGAGGGACACGACGGACGAGTAGACGCCGGCAGCGTCGCGCACGCATATCCAGGGCAGGTTGGAGGCGATGGTCTTCCAGTAATGTTCGTCGGCATCGAGCGACACCTGGTAGATTTCCAGTCCCTGCTTGGCGTACTTGTCGTAGAGGTCGCGCAGCATGTAGTTGTGCGATGCCGATACGGCGCTCTGGTACACGGTGAAGTCCAGCAGCACCACTTTGCCTTTCAGGTCGGTCAGTTTGTGGGCGGCGCCGCGCAGGTCGCGCAGGTTGATGTCGATGACGCCCGTTTCCTGCACGTTCTCTTCGGGAATCTCCACCACCGTCTGCTGGGGGGTGCGGGTATTCTTCATGCCCTTGATGACGATGTTATAGAGGTTCTTCGTGCGGTCGGCATCCGGATAGCGGTTGTTCAGGCTGGTGGCCACGGCGGCAAAGCACTTCACGTCGTCCTTGCTGTTCAGGGGGTCGAATATCAGGTAGTTGTTCAGTTTCTGGAACAGGGCGAAGTAGGCTGCCGTGGTGTTGGGGGCGGCGAAGATGTAGTTTATCTTCACCTCGTCCTTGTACTTTTTCAGCAGTGCCGACAGGCGTTGCTGGTACACGTCCATGCCTATGCGGCGCGCCTGCGCGTCTTCGGCCAGGCGGTCTGCGTCGGCCTGCAGCTTGGTCTGGAGCAGGGTCAGTTGCTTTATTTTCTCGCAGTCGGGCGAGCCCGTCACCTGGTATCCGGTGGCAAACGTGGCGTAGGGCGCGGTCACCGTCAGCGTCTCGGTGGAGTCTACCGCTAAGTTAATGACCTTGTCGTCCACCCGCAAGCGGTAGAATTCGGGCGAAGCCGGCCGGCTGCTTTCAAACGAGAATGTTCCGTCGGCCTTCAGTTTCACCGAGTCGAGCGGCACGATGCCTTCCAGCGCCGACGCCTCCAGGTAAAGCATCTTCCCGTCGGCACCGTCCACCTTGCCTGTCACCTTGAATTGCGGCCCGGAGCTGCATGCTCCCAGGGCGGCTGCCGCAAGGGCTATACAAAAAATCTTTTTCATTCGCTGTTATTTAATTAAAACACATATACTTTCCAATCCCACCGCACACCGCCTGAGGCTCCCCCTGAGGGCGGTTTTCCCGGTATAGTATCACCGGCTTCCTGGCGTTGTAACGCTACCGCGGTAGCGATACTATGCCAGCGCGGTAGCGATGCGGCGCTACCAAGCCGGCATCGCGGCGCCGTGAAACGGGCGGCTGCACGCTTCCCGGCACAGCACAGGGTGCAAAGACAGCACAGGGTGCAAAGATAAGTCTTTTCGCGGTTAACAGGACACTTTTGCCCCGCCGAAAGCGAAGTTTTTTTGCAAAAAACAACTAAATGCAAACTTTTTATCTCATTCCCACCGCCTTACCTAAATAAAATATGTATCTTTGCGCGAATTTTTTGAAGAAATCAGAGATATACATTTTTTATGATCAACCCAATTGTTAAGACAATCGAGCTTCCCGATGGCAGGACCATCACGCTCGAAACGGGAAAGCTGGCAAAACAGGCAGACGGTTCTGTAATGCTGCGCATGGGCAACACCATGCTGCTGGCTACTGTTTGTGCAGCAAAAGACGCAGTTCCCGGTACAGATTTTATGCCCTTGCAGGTAGAGTACAAAGAGAAGTTTTCGGCATTCGGCCGTTTCCCCGGCGGTTTCACCAGACGCGAAGGACGCGCTTCGGATTATGAAATCCTGACGTGCCGCCTCGTTGACCGCGCACTCCGCCCCTTATTCCCCGACAATTTCCACGCAGAAGTTTACGTCAACATCATCCTCTTCTCCGCCGACGGCGTAGACATGCCCGACGCGCTGGCCGGACTGGCCGCATCGGCCGCACTGGCAGTGTCCGACATCCCCTTCGGAGGCCCCATCTCGGAAGTGCGCGTGGCACGCATCGACGGACAGTTCGTCATCAACCCCACCTTCGAGCAGCTGGAGAAAGCCGACATGGACCTCATGGTGGGCGCCACCTACGAGAACATCATGATGGTGGAAGGCGAAATGAAGGAAGTTTCCGAACAAGACCTGCTCGCCGCCCTCAAGGCAGCCCACGAGGCCATCAAGCCCATGTGCAAGGCACAGATGGAGCTGGCCGAGGAAGTAGGCTCCACCGTAAAACGCGAATACTGCCACGAAGTGAACGACGAAGACCTGCGCAAGGCCGTGCATGACGCCTGCTACGACAAGGCTTACGCCATTGCCGCCAGCGGGAACCGCAACAAGCACGAACGTGAAGACGCCTTTGCCGCCATCCGCGACGAGTTCAAGGCACAGTTCACCGAAGAAGAACTGGAAGAAAAAGCGCCCCTCATCGACCGCTACTACCACGACGTGGAGAAAGAGGCCATGCGCCGCTGCATCCTCGACGAAGGCAAACGCCTGGACGGCCGTACCACCACGGAAATCCGCCCCATCTGGTGCGAAGTATCTCCCCTGCCCGGCCCCCACGGCTCATCCATCTTCACCCGCGGCGAAACGCAATCCCTCTCTACCGTCACCCTGGGCACGAAGCTCGACGAAAAGATTATCGACGACGTGCTGGTGCATGGCAAAGAGCGCTTCCTGCTGCACTACAACTTCCCCCCGTTCTCTACCGGCGAAGCCAAGGCACAACGCGGCGTAGGCCGTCGTGAAATAGGCCACGGCCACCTGGCATGGCGCGCGCTGAAAGGACAGATTCCCGAAAACTACCCCTACGTCATCCGCGTGGTATCGGACATCCTCGAGTCCAACGGCTCATCGTCCATGGCCACCGTCTGCGCCGGCACGCTGGCACTGATGGACGCAGGCGTACAGATAAAGAACCCCGTCAGCGGCATCGCCATGGGACTTATCAAGAACCCCGGCGAAGAGAAGTACGCCGTGCTGAGCGACATCCTGGGCGATGAAGACCACCTGGGCGACATGGACTTCAAGGTAACGGGCACAAAGAACGGCATCACCGCCACGCAGATGGATATCAAGGTGGACGGCCTGTCGTACGACATCCTGGAGAAAGCCCTGCTGCAAGCCAAGCAAGGCCGCGAGTACATCCTGGGCAAACTGACGGAGTGCATCGCCGAACCGCGTCCCGAACTGAAGCCGCACGCTCCGCGCATCGAGACCATGATTATCCCGAAGGAATTCATCGGCGCCGTAATAGGCCCGGGTGGAAAGATTATCCAAGGCATGCAGGAAGAGACGGGCGCCACCATCACCATCGAAGAGGTGGGCAACGAAGGCCACATCGAGATTGCCGGCACCAACAAGCAGAGCATCGATGACGCCATCCGCCTCATCAAGGCCATCGTGGCTGTACCCGAAATTGGCGAAGTGTACCACGGGCACATCCGCTCCATCATGCCCTACGGAGCATTTGTAGAATTCCTGCCCGGCAAGGACGGACTGCTGCACATCTCCGAGTTCGACTGGAAACGCCTGGAAACCGTCGAAGAAGCCGGCTGGAAGGAAGGCGACGAAATCGACGTGAAGCTGATGGACATCGACCCCAAGACGGGCAAGTTCAAGCTGTCGCACAAGGTACTGCTGCCCAAACCCGAAGGCGCGGACAACGGCAACCGCAGGCCCGGCAACGGCAAGCCCCGCCACTAAAGACTGAAGATGATTTATGATTCAGACAGCCCGGCACCGCGCTTACGCGCAGTGCCGGGCATTTTCTTTTTCCAAAGGACTATTTCATCCGCGGGAAGAAAAGGGAAGCACCCTTCCCGCACGGGCACAAAAAAGCCCGGAACGTACCCCCATACGTTCCGGGCAAGCAGTCAAAAATCGACCTTAATCAATTTATTAACTTAACACGGGGACAAAGATAAGGGAATTTCCGGATTATCGGAAACTTTTGGTAGAAAAGTTTGTACATTCCTCAAAAAAAAGCGTTCAGCGGTACACCTGCACCTCCAGTTCGCCGCGCAACACGCCCAAAGCGTTCAAGGCCAATGCCTCCAACTCGTCTTCACCGGGAAAGATGCGGACGGGCGCCAAGAACGAGACGCGGCGGGACAGGCGCTCTGTCACGTACTGCGAATGGGCAATGCCGCCCGTCAGCAGGATGGCATCCACCTGCCCTTCCAAGGCTACGGCGGCAGCGCCCACACTCTTGGCCACCTGGTAAATCATGGCATCGAGCACCAACTTGGCATGCCCGTCGCCCTCCTGCCCGATGCGGCGTACCACCTCTTGCACGTCCGTCGTGCCCAAATGTGCTGCCAGCCCCGCATGGCCGGATATACGCCGTTTCAGTTCGGCCTGCGTGAAACGCCGCGAATAGCACAAGTCCACCAAAGCCCCGGCAGGCAACGTGCCCGCCCGTTCGGGCGAGAAAGGCCCCTCGCCATCAAGCGCATTGTTCACATCCACGCACCGCCCGTGCCTGTGCGCCCCCACCGAAATTCCCCCGCCCAAGTGGCAGATGATGAGGTTCAGGTCTTCGTAACGCACCATGCGCCCCCTTTCGGCAGACAACTGCGCGGCATAACGCCGGGCAATGGCGCGCTGGTTCAGCGCATGCCAGATGGTGATGCGCGGCATCAGGGGCGAACCGGTGATGCGCGCCACGTCGTCCAGCTCGTCCACCACGCCCGGATCGGCTATCAGGGCACGGCAGCCGGGAAGGGCAACCGCCAGTTCGTGGGCAATGAGGCACCCCAGGTTGCAGGCATGGTCGTGAAGGGCGTGCAGGATGTCGTCCAGCATCGCGTCGTTCACCTCGTACACCCCGCCGGGAATAGGCTTCAACAGCCCGCCCCGCCCGATGATGGCATCGAAACGGAAGGGAATGCCCGCAGCCTCCAGCTCACCCAGCACCAACGCCTTGCGGAATTCAAACTGGTCAATGATGCGGGGAAACTGCGCCAGCTCGTCCACCCGGTGGCGGATGGCACGCACCAGCAGAGGATGTTCGTCCTCATACACGGCAATCTTGGTGGAGGTAGAACCGGGATTTATGGCAAGAATATACATAGTAGTGATGAGCGGATTAGTGATTAGTGATTAGCATTATCAATTATCAATTGTCAATTGACATAAGGCAAGCCATAGCCATGCTGTAATACTTGGACAGGCCGCTGTCGCTGCGCGAAGGCAGCACCACAGGACATGCGGGCCCTTGCAGCAAGCCTGCCATGTCGGCCCCGGCAAAGAGGGTCATGGCCTTGTAAAAAGCGTTGCCGCTCTCGATGTTGGGAAAGATGAGCACGTCCGCCTCCCCGTCGATGGGCGAGGCAATGCCCTTGATGTCGCCGCTGGTCTTCTCGCAGGCGGTCTTCACGTCCAGCGGCCCGTCGATGATGACGTCGCCAAACTCGCCCGCCTCCGCCAGTTCCACAATGTTCACATAGTCCAGCGAATGGGGGAACTTGGCGCTGACCTTCTCCGTGCAATGTATCAAGGCGACGCGCGGCTGCCGGATGCCGAAGCTGCGGCAAGTACGGATGGCATAGCCTATCATCTCGATGCGCTGCTGCAACGTAGGCCGGGGAATCACCGCCGCGTCGCTGAAGAACAGCAGTTTGTGGTAGGCCGGAATCTGCATCACCGCCAAGTGCGTCAGCACCTTGCCGCGCGGCAGCAGCCCGTGCTCCTTGTCCAGGATGGCGTGCAAAAGGTTGTCGGTGTTGATGATGCCCTTCATCAGGATGTCCGCCTCGCCCTGGCGCACCATGCGCACGGCCAGCCGTGCCGCCTCGTCGAGGTCGTCCACATGGACGGCCTTCACATAGCCGGGATAACGCTTCAGGGTAGGGTATTTCTTCAGGATAGCCGAGTCGCCTATCATCAGGAATTCGGCAATGCCCTCCTCCAGGGCACGGGCGATGGCATATTCCGTATTAGGGTCGTTGGCACACACCACGGCGATGCGCTTGCGGTTTTTCAATGCCCGGAGGTGGGCGGTAAGCTCGTCAAAATTCCGTATGGGTTGCATGGTTTTCGTCGGTTTTTGTCCAAAGGTATGTCATTTTGTCGACATATCCAACGGTTACCGGCAAAAACTACGCCAAGGCGCTTACCATTTGCATCACATGCTCCGTTTCAACCGCTCCACGTAGGCGTCTATGCGGTGCAATTCCGCCGGAATGTCGATGCCCTGCGGACAGTGTGGACTGCACTGGTTGCACCCTATGCAGTGGCTGGCCTGGCGAAGTTTGGGCACGCTGCGGTCGTAGCCCACCAGATAGGCGCGGCGGGCACGGCGGTAGTGCTCGTCTTGCGTGCTTTCGGCGATGTTGCCCTCATTGAGGCACTTGTTGTAGTGCAGCAATATGGCCGGAATGTCTATGCCGTAGGGACAAGGCATGCAATACTTGCAGTCGTTGCAAGGGATGGTGTCCCGCTGCATCATGAGGTCGGCCGCCTGTTGCAGAAAGGCCAGGTCGTCCGCCGTCAACGGTTTCAAGGGACTGTACGTGCGCAGGTTGTCTTGCAGGTGCTCCATGCGCGTCATGCCGCTCAGCACGGTCAGCACGCCCAGGAAATTGCCTGCAAAGCGGAACGCCCACGAAGCCACGCTCGCCTCCGGCTCGCGCTGCTTCAGCATAGCCACCACGTCGTTGGCTACGTTGGACAGGCGTCCGCCCAGCAGCGGTTCCATGATGATGGCAGGGATGCCGCGTTTGGCCAGCTCGCCATACAGGTACTCGGCATCAGTATTGCGTGGATTTATCTGCTTGGCATACTTCCAGTCCAGGTAGTTCAGCTGAATCTGCACGAAGTCCCACTTGTACTTGTCATGCTCGGCCAGCAGGCGGTCGAACACCCGGATGTCCCCGTGGTACGAAAAGCCCAGGTTGCGGATGCGTCCTGCCGCACGCTCCTCCAGCAGGAAGTCCAGCACCCCGTTCCTGATGTACCGGCTCTCAAACTCCTCCATGGCGTGGGCGCCCATGCCTATGCCATGCAACAGGTAGTAATCGATGTAGTCCACCTGCAAGGCCTTCATGGAGTTGCGGTACATGCCTATGCTCCCCTCCCTCGTCCAGGTAGAGGGTGCGAAGTTAGACATTTTGGTGGCCACGAAGTACTTCTCTCTGGGGTGCCGGCTCAGGGCTATGCCCGTGGCGCGCTCCGACCCGCCCCGGCAATAGGCAGGCGACGTGTCGAAGTAGTTCACCCCGTGCTCCAGGGCATAGTCCACCATGCGGTTCACCATATCCTGGTCGATGGCCTCGTTGCCCTCGCGTGCCGAGCGCCCTCCCACCGAGGGCAGGCGCATCATGCCGAAGCCCAGCAGCGACACCTTGTCGCCTGTCTTGGGGTTAGTGCGATAGGTCATCTGCCCTGCGGGAATCTCGCCTGCCGCGGTTGCCGCGCCACCCGTCTTGCCGCCACACGACGCCAAGCCGGCGCCTGCCATGCCCGCTGCGCCCATCAGCTTGAAGAAGTCGCGGCGGGATATCTTGCCTTTATTCTTTCCGTTTTCCATATCCTTGCGTGTTATAGTTCTCTATGCACTTCGTTTCCTTCCACATATATTGCGCTGAACGGGCGTGCCGGACAAAGGTTCTCGCAAGCCCCGCACCCTATGCACCGCTCCACATTGACGACGGGAATCTTGGGTGAAGCCGGGTTGCCCGCCTCGGAGGGCACCATCTGTATGGCTCCCGACGGGCAATGGCGGGCACAGTTGCCGCACTCCACGCCGTCGGTTAGCGGCACGCAGTTCTCCCTGACCCACACCGCGCGGCCTATCTGCGTGGCCGACTTCTCTGCCAAGTCCGTCAGGCGGATGGCATCGGTTGGGCAGACTTCGGCACAACGCCCGCACTCGGGACGGCAATACCCACGCTCGTAGCTCATCTCGGGCTGCATCAGCCTCAGCGGGTCGGTGGAGGGGCGAAGCACCCCGTTGGGGCACACCGACACGCACAGTTGGCAGGCGGTGCAGTGCTGTGCAAAGTGCCTCAGGCTCCTTGCTCCGGGTGGCACTATCGGAGTTTTGCGCTCAGGGATTTTCTTATCCTCAATCACCGCCAAGCCACCGTCCACTTTTTTCTCCTGAGCTTTCAAGGCCACCGTAGTAGCCACCAAAGCCGTAGCCGTGAGGAATGAGCGGCGCGCAGCCCCCTCAACTCCCCCAGTGGAGGAGCCTTGGCTATCCGGCTTTAAGTTCTCCCTCCCCCTACGGGGAAGAATCCGGGAGGGGGCATGCCTGTAACTGATAGCCCCCTTGCGACACTTCCCTATGCAATCCATGCAAGCCACGCAGCGGCTGTAGTCTATCCGGTGGTCGGCAATGTCTATGCAGGCCGCCTTGCAATTCTTGGCGCAAAGCTTGCAGTCCACGCACTTGTCCGTGTCGATTACCGGCTTCAGCCAAGCAAAGCGGGCCAGGAAGCCCAGTACCGTGCCTACCGGACAGATGGTGTTGCAATACGTCCGCCCGTTGCGCCACGCCAGCACGCCGATGATGACAAAGGTAAGCAAGGCAATGAGAAACGTAGGCAGGCTTTTCAGCCACACGTCCGTCCCATAGAAAGCATAGCTGTCGGCACGCTCGGCCAAGTAAGCCAGCAGGTTGTTGCCCCAGCCATAAACGGGAGCGAACAGGTTACCCGCTATCCGCCCGTAGGAACTGTAAGGCGCCAGCAGGGCAACCAGCGAGCCAACCCCCGCCACCAAGGCCACGATGAACACTACTAATACGCCATAGCGCAGCCACGACAGGGCGGGCGAGTAGGCGTAGCGGTTCTTCCGCCGCTTCTTGCCCAGCCAGGCAAAGACATCCTGCATCACGCCCAGCGGGCAAATCACCGAGCAATACACCCGTCCGCAGACAAGCGTCAGCAACACAAGCATCACTACCACGCCCGCATTCAACGCCAGGAGCGCGGGCAAGAACTGTATCTTCGCCATCCATCCCAACCAGGCATGCACCGTCCCCGTAAAGTCGAGGAACAGCAACGTGATGCCCACAAAGAACAGGACGGCCAGCGTCAATCTGATTTTCCGTAACATAACTTCCAACTCTTTTTTACTGCCTGCAAAGATAAGGGGCAGGAGCCTGACACTCTTTACCAAAATTACGGAAAGTGATGCACGGATTACCGTTTCCGCCCCGCCCAACGGCCTGAAAACCGCAATCTTGGCATTTTCTTCTGCCCTATGTGTAAAAGGAGTGCAGGCTGGCATGCTTACCTTTGCCCCCACGAACCACAAAACCATTTGCTTATGATGGAAAACAAACGCAAACTCACCCGCCGTGAAGCCCTGAAGCGCATGGGCACCCTCGTGGCTGGCGGCGTGGCCGCCGCATCGGGCATATTTCCGTTAACGTCCTGCGAATCCCCCAAGCCCCGACGAATCATCTTCTACTTTACCGGCACTGGCAATTGCCTCTACGTGGCGCGCCAGCTGGCCACAGCAGACACCATCCTGCTTAGCATCCCCCAGCTGGTAAAGCAAGGCCAATACGACTTCGAGGCCGACGAAATAGGCATTGTCTACCCCATCTACGGCCACATGCCGCCCTACATGGTGAGACAGTTCATACAGAAAGCCCGGCTCAAGGCCGGTTATAAGTTTGCCGTCCTCACCTTTGGCGCCCGCAAGTGCAACGCAGTGGAAATATGGGACGGAATAACCCGCAAGGCCGGACACGCCTTTGACTACATCACTACTCTGATTATGGTAGATAACTGGCTGCCCAACTTCGACATGAGCGAGCAGATGAAGCTGGACAAGCACATCCCCGAAAACCTGCAAAGGATAAACGCCGACCTTGCCGCCCGCCGCCGCTGGCACGAGCCTGTCACCGAAGAAGAGCGCGCGATGCACGCCGGATTCATGGCCTACACCGGTCTCGACCCCGAAAAGGGCTTCGTAATGAGAAGCGAGAAATACTTCCGGGTAACAGACCGTTGCGTGGATTGCAGCATCTGTACCTACGTGTGCCCGCGGGGCAACTACGAACTGACTTCACGGGGCGTAAAAACCGCAGGCGACTGCGAATTCTGCTTTGCCTGCATACACAACTGCCCGCAAAAAGCCATACAGTTTGCCCACCTGCCCGATGACCCGCTCTTGGCACGCGGCGAAGTGAATCCCGACGCCCGCTACCGCAACGAGCACGTCTCGCTCTACGACCTGAAAACCGCCAACAACCAGCTGCTGTAGCCCCTACGCCCCGCTGTTCTTGCGGAACACGGAGGGAGGCATTCCCAAGTGCTGCTGCACATAACGGCTGAAATGCGCCGGAGAGGAGAAGCCAAAGCGGTAGGCGATGTCGGTCAGTGTCAGCGACTTGTCGCGCAACTGCCGCGCAATGTCGAGCGCTGTATAGCGGTTTATCCAGAAATTGGCCGCATAGCCGCTCACGTTGCGCGACACTTCCGACAGGTATTTCGGGCTGACGCACAGCCGGTCGGCATAGTAACCCACCTCGCGGTGGCGGCGAAACTCCCCGTCCTCCAGCATGCCCAGGAAACGGCTCATGAGGGAAGCGCTCTGCAACGGAAGGTCATCTTCATCGCACAAGTGGGAGTGGAAGTCAAAGAAGTCCAGTATCATCATCTGCACGGCACAGACCAGCATGTCGCGGTAAAAGTGATGATCCACGTCCGCCACACACGCGGCCAACAAATCGAAGTTGCGATGGCAGCGCGCCTGCTGCCCGGCATCGAGCCTCATCACCGGATTCAGGAACAGGGACAACTGCCCTTTCATGCCATAGTTGCTCTGCGGAGTGCTCAGCTCGATAAAGCCCGCCGTGACATACACCCCCCGCACCCGGAAGTCCGCCGACGGGCGGATTCCCTCCACCAGCCGGCCTTTGCGCACAATCATCAGGTCGCCCGCCCGAAGCTCAAACTCCTTGCCGTTGAACACAAAACGGCAACTGCCCTCCGTGCAAAGGGCATGCGCCAGGTAGTCGGCATACCTGTCCGTCCCCAGCCCATCCAGCGTATCGGCAATAATCACGTCACGAGTCTTTTCCATCGTCATGTTTTGTTTCGGCATCCTGCCCTAATCTTTGTACAAAGATACCCCTCTCTCCCCATTGTTGCAAACCGTCCGGCAGAAAATTCACGTTTCTTGACGCCATCCATCGGAATACCTTACATCGCAAAAGGCCAAATTGTCTCTAAGCGACAAGATTTCCCGTTCCAATCCTTATTGTATATCAACAAGGTACGTTCCCTAATTGTTGCATTCTTTTATCATATCCCTACCTGCTACGTACCCCATTCGTACCCTCTTCGTACCTGCTTCGCTCCTGTTTCGGCTCTATGGAGCGAAGGCGGAACGAGCGAAATCTTTACATGGCGGGTAATCATTCCTTACAAGCCACCCGCCTGCACGGAGGACTTCGCACCGGCATCCGGCCCGGGGAAACCCTAAAAAAAGTTTTCACCCGGCGGCATTCCGCCCCGAAATGTGTATTTTTGCCGAAAATCGACAGAATGCCTATGAACAGCCTGACATTTCCACCCTACCTCGGCGAGGGCGACCGCGTGGTCATCGTCTCTCCCTCGAGCAAGATTGACAAGGCCTTTTTGAAAGGGGCAGTCAGCCGCTTGCGGTCGTGGGGACTGGAGGTGGCCACTGCACGGCATGCCGCGTCTTCCTGCGGCACGTATGCGGGCACCCTTGCCCAGCGGCTGGAAGACCTCCAGGCGGCAATGGACGACGACCGGGCCAAAGCCATCCTGTGCAGCCGGGGCGGCTACGGGGCGGTGCACCTGGTGGACAAGCTGGACTTCACCCGCTTCCGCAAACACCCCAAGTGGCTGATAGGCTTCAGCGACATCACGGCGCTGCACAACCTGATGCAGCACGAGGGCTTTGCCTCGCTGCATGCCCCCATGGCGCGGCACCTCACGGTGGAGCCTGCCGACGACCCGTGCACGCTGGCCCTGCGCGACACCCTCTTCGGCCGGGGGGCGGGCGCAACGGAAGGCTTCGGCTACACCTGCCCCGCACACAAGCTGAACCACCGGGGCATGGCCACAGGCACGCTGCGCGGCGGCAACCTCTCCGTGTTCTACGGACTGCGGGGCACCCCGCTCGACATTCCCCCCGAAGGCACCATCCTCTACCTGGAGGACGTGGGCGAACGCCCACACGCCGTGGAGCGCATGGTGTACAACCTGCGGCTGGGCGGCGTGCTGGAGCGGCTGAGCGGCCTCATCATCGGGCAGTTCACGGAGTACGTGGAAAACAAGTCGCTGGGCAAAGACCTGTACGGCGCGCTGGCCGACGTGCTGAAGGATTACAGCTACCCCGTATGCTTCAACTTCCCCGTAGGACACGTCACGATGAACGTCCCCCTCGTCAACGGCGCCGAAGTCACGCTGGACGTAGGCAAGAAAGAAACCCGGCTGAGCTTCGCGGCCGGCAAGAAAACAAGTTAGCCAGTGTTTAACAACGGAAACAAACTCGTTCAACTCTATATGAAACGGAAACATACCCTTATCATCCCCCTGCTGGCCCTGCTGGCCATACACTTCGCCGCCTGCGGCAACAGCAAGAACCACCGGACGGCAACGGACGGGACGCCCGCCGAGACCCGCGCCGACGTCCATGTACCCGCCTTCAATGCCGACAGCGCCTACCAATACGTCAAGGCGCAGTGCGACTTCGGGCCGCGCGTGCCCAACACGCAGGCACACCGCGACTGCGGCGAATACCTCTTCCAGAAACTGCGGCAGTTCGGCGCCCGGATGTACGACCAGCACGCCGACGTCATTGCCTATGACAACACCGTATTGAAGGCACGCAACATCATCGCCTCCTTCAACCCCGACAACCGCCGGCGCGTGCTGCTCTGCGCCCACTGGGACAGCCGCCCCTACGCCGACGAGGAAGAGGACGAGGCCGAACAACGGAAACCCATCCTGGGCGCCAACGACGGTGCCAGCGGCGTGGGCATCCTGCTGGAAGTGGCCCGGCAACTGCAGCAGCAAGCCCCGACAATAGGCATCGACATCGTGCTGTTTGACGCCGAAGACTACGGCACCCCCTACTTCTACCAAGGCAACTACAAGCCCGACACCTGGTGCCTGGGCTCGCAATACTGGGGGCGTGTACCCCACGTGGGCAACTACAACGCCCGCTTCGGCATCCTGCTCGACATGGTGGGAGGCCGGGGCGCCACGTTCTACTACGAGGGATTCTCGCAGCGCACGGCAGGCAAGTACGTCAAGAAGATTTGGGACGCCGCCCATCGCATAGGTTTCGGCAGCTACTTCCCCCGCCTCAAAGGCTCGGAAGTAACGGACGACCACCTGTATGTGTACCAGCTGCGCAAAATCCCCTGCGTGGACATCATCAACTACGACCCCAACGCCTCGAGCGGCTTCGGCGACTTCTGGCACACCCATGACGACAACATGGACATCATCGACCGCGCCACCCTGCAAGCCGTGGGGCAGACGGTGCTGGAGGTCATCTATAACGAACAATAACGGCAAAATGAAGAATCGGACAAAATGAAGAATTGCATAGATTCAGATACGGGATTCTTCATCCTTCATGATTAATCCTTCATTAAATATTATGAGCATCAACGAACTACAAGACGAAGTAATCGCCGAATTCAGTGACCTGGACGACTGGATGGACCGCTACCAGCTCCTGATAGACCTGGGCAGCGAACAGTCCCCTTTGGACGAGAAGTACAAAACCGACCAGAACCTCATCGAGGGATGCCAAAGCCGCGTGTGGCTGCAGGCCGACGACGTGGACGGCAAAGTAATCTTCCAGGCCGAAAGCGACGCACTGATTGTGAAAGGCATCATCGCACTGCTTATCAAGGTATTGTCCGGGCACACGCCGGACGAAATCATCAACGCCGACCTCTACTTCATCGACCGCATCGGGCTGAAAGAACACCTCTCGCCCACCCGCAGCAACGGCCTGCTGGCCATGGTGAAACAGATACGGATGTACGCGCTGGCCTTTAAGGCAAAAGAGGGGAATCCGTAAAAAAATCCGGGAAAAATCCATAAATCAAGGGAATACTTGCTACCTTTGCAATTTGTAACACAAGGATATCGGAGAATGAGTCCCTTCAATTTTACCCACATCTTGATACAGGCAGTCGACGAGCTTTCGGAAAGCGAGTCTTACAAAGGATTGTTCCACCAACACACGGACGGCAACCCGCTGCCTTCGGCAAAAGCATTGCGCGACATCGTGGAACTGGCTCGCGCCATCATCTTTCCCGGCTATTTCGGGAACTCCACAGTAAACAGCCACACGGTGAAATACCACATCGGGGTCAACGTAGAAGAACTGTACGACCTGCTTACCGGACAAATCCTGGCAGGCCTGTGCTTTGCCGACGGCTGCGGCTGCGACGGCCACCAACCCGGCAACCGCCGCGAAGAAGCCTCGCTGCTTGCCGCACGCTTCATAGGCAGCCTGCCCGCCATGCGCCGCACCCTGGCCACCGATGTCGAAGCGGCCTACAACGGCGACCCTGCCGCCCATTCATTCGGCGAGGTCATCTGCTGCTATCCCGCCATACGAGCCATCAGCAACTACCGCATCGCCCACGAACTGCTGCGGCTGGGCGTACCCCTCATTCCCCGCATCATCACCGAAATGGCACACAGCGAAACGGGCATTGACATCCATCCCGGCGCCCAGATAGGCAGCCACTTCACCATAGACCACGGCACGGGCGTGGTCATCGGCGAGACGTGCATCATCGGTAACAACGTGAAACTGTACCAGGGCGTCACCCTCGGCGCCAAGAGCTTTCCGCTTGATGCCGACGGGAAACCCATCAAAGGCATACCGCGCCACCCCATTCTGGAAGACGACGTGATTGTGTACAGCAACGCCACCATCCTGGGACGCATCACCGTGGGCCGCGGAGCCGTGGTAGGCGGCAACATCTGGGTGACCAAAGACGTGCCTCCCGGCACCCGGATTGTGCAGGGCGGACGGAAAGAAGTACCCCCGCAATCACCCTCCAGCGAATCGTAACGTAAAAGACAGCTATTTATAGAAGAATACATGAGCGAACAACCTTCTTTTGAAATGATTGCCAAGACTTTCCAAGGACTGGAAGAAGTACTGGCACAGGAGCTTACCTCATTGGGAGCCAACGACATCCAAATAGGGCGGCGCATGGTGTCTTTCACCGGTGACAAGGCCATGCTGTATCGCGCCAATTTCTGCCTGCGCACAGCCATCCGCATTCTGAAACCCATCAAGCACTTTACGGCACAGGATGCCGACGAAGTGTATGAAGCCGTCAAAGCCATCCGGTGGGAAGACTATCTGGACAGCGACAAGTCATTTGCCGTAGATGCCGTGGTGTTCAGCGAAGACTTCCGCCACAGCAAATTCGTGTCCTACCGGGTAAAAGATGCCATTGCCGACTACTTCCGCGAAAAGACAGGCAAGCGCCCCAGTGTACGCCTGAATAATCCGGACGTGCTGCTCAACATCCATATCGCACAGACCGACTGCACCTTGTCGCTCGACAGCAGCGGCGAATCCCTGCACCGTCGCGGCTACCGCCAGGAGGCCGTAGAGGCGCCCCTTAACGAAGTGCTTGCCGCCGGCATGATCCTGCTGACGGGATGGCACGGCGAGTGCGACCTGATTGACCCCATGTGCGGCTCGGGCACCATTCCCATCGAGGCAGCGCTCATTGCCCGGAACATCGCCCCGGGAGTATTCCGCAAAGGTTACGCTTTCGAACAGTGGAACGACTTCGATGCCGCCCTTTTCGAGTCCATCTACAACGACGACAGCCAAGAACGGGAATTCACCCACAAGATATATGGCTACGACAACAGCCCGAAGGCCAACGAAATAGCCACGCACAACGTCAAAGCCGCAGGCGTAACCAAAGACGTGGTGCTGAAACTTCAACCCTTCCAACAATTCGAGCAGCCTGAAGAAAAATCCATCATCATCACCAACCCGCCCTATGGCGAACGCATCTCTGCCGACGACCTGCTGGGATTGTACGGGATGATTGGCGAACGCCTGAAACACGCTTTCAGCGGCAACACCGCCTGGATTCTGTCGTACCGCGACGAATGCTTCGACCAGATAGGCCTGAAAGCCAGCCAACGGATTCCATTGTACAACGGCGCGTTGGAATGCGAGTTCCGCGAATACGAAATATTCAAGGGCACATACAAAGGATTCCGCGAAGACGGCGAAAAGCTCGACAAACGGGAGTGGAGACCCGCGCGCCGCGAAGAACGCCGTCCAAGAAAGGACTACGGTTTCCGGGGAAAGAAAGACAACGAACGCCGCCCCCGCAGGGAGGAAGATGACGAACGCCGCCCGAAGAACGGATTCCGCAAAGACGCCAAACCGTTCCGCGAACACCGGCCCGACCACGGCAGCCGCCGCCCCTACGGCAGCGACCGTTCCCGCCGCGAAGAACGCCGCCCCCGTTCGGGTGAATCGTATCCCGAACGCAAGCGACGCGAAGCACGCGAAGGAAAACTAAAAAAACAATAACGATAACAATGCATGATATGATAAAGAAACTGTCCCGCGGCCTGCTCACTACCCTCCTGGCAGCCGCCTTATACCCGATGAACACCATGGCACAAGCCCCCGCAACCGACCCGTCCCTCAAGATGCCCACGCTGGAAGACCTCATTCCCGGCGGCGAGACCTACCGCTACACCGAGAACCTCTACGGCGTGCAGTGGTGGGGCGACCGGTGCATCAAACCGGAAATAGACTCCCTCTTTGCCATCAACCCCAAGAACGGACAGGAAACGCTGCTCACTACCCGCGCCAAGGTGAACGAGGTGCTGCGCTCGCTCATCACCCCGACCGACAGCCAGGCGCAAAGCAGGGATGAAGTCATGCACTTCTACAACACGGAGTTCCCTTGGGCGGACAAGCCTTACATGCTCATCAAAGGCGCAAAGAGATACATTGTTTACGACTTCGAGAAGAATGAGTTCGTCACCGCCTATCCCCAGGCCGCAAAGGCCGGAGGCATCAACATTGACTTCGCACCCCAAAGCGGGCACATGGCCTATACCGTCAAGAACAACCTCTATGTGGACAACAAACAGGTGACCAATGAACCGGAAGGCATAGTTTGCGGGCAGTCGGTACACCGCAACGAGTTCGGCATCACGAAAGGAACGTTCTGGAGCCCGAAAGGCACGCTCTTGGCTTTCTACCGCATGAACGAGTCGATGGTAACGCCCTATCCGCTGGTGGACATCACACAACGCATTGCCGTGACCGACCCCATCCGCTACCCCATGGCAGGCATGTTGAGCCACAAGGTACAAGTGGGCATCTACAACCCCGCCACAGAGGAAACGCTCTACCTGAAGACAGGCGACAACACCGACCGCTACTTCACCAACATCAGCTGGGCACCGGACGAACAAAGCCTCTACCTCATTGAGCTGAACCGCGACCAGAACCACGCCAAGCTCTGCCAATACAGCGCAACGACCGGCGAACTGGTGCAGGTGCTTTACGAAGAGACGCACGACAAGTACGTGGAACCGCAACAGCCCATCACCTTCCTGCCCTGGGACGACACGAAGTTCATCTACCAAAGCCAGCGCGACGGCTACAACCACCTCTACCTGTTCGACCTCAACAAGAAGAAATACCCGGAAACTTATCCGGCCGAAGCAGGAGGGGCATACACCGCCTACTACATGCACACGCAACTTACCCAAGGCCCGTGGCTCGTGCAAGGCATCCTGGGTTTCAACGCCAAGAAGAAGGAGGTAATCATCACCTCCACCAAGGAATCTCCCCTGCAAAGCAACCTCTATAAGGTCCGGGTAAGGGACGGCAAGCTAACCCCGTTGGACAACGGACAAGGTGTGCACAACGCGCAGCTCTCTGCCTCGGGCACCTACGTGATAGACAACTGGTCCAGCCCCCGGGTGCCGCGCAACATAGACATCCGCTCCACCGCCAACGGCAAAGAGACGACCTGCCTGTTCACTGCCGAAGACCCCTTCAAGGGACTGGTGATGCCCACCGTGGAAACCGGTACGCTGAAAGCCGCCGACGGCAAGACCGACCTGTACTGGCGCATGCTGAAACCTGCCGATTTCGACCCGGCGAAGAAATATCCCGTCATCGTCTACGTCTACGGCGGGCCTCACGCCCAAATGATTACCGCCAACTGGATGTACACCGCCAGGGGTTGGGACCTCTACATGGCCAACCGGGGCTACATCCTCTTTACCCTCGACAACCGGGGCAGCGCCAACCGCGGACTGGAGTTTGAGAACTGCACCTTCCGCCACCTGGGCATCGAGGAAGGCAAAGACCAGGTAAAAGGCGTGGAATACCTCAAATCGTTGCCCTACGTGGATGCACAGCGCATCGGCGTGCACGGCTGGAGTTTCGGCGGACACATGACCACGGCACTGATGCTGCGCTACCCCGACGTGTTCAAAGCGGGCGTGGCAGGCGGACCGGTCATCGACTGGGCGTTCTACGAAGTGATGTACGGCGAACGCTACATGGACACCCCGCAGCAGAACCCCGAAGGCTACCGCGAGACCAACCTGCGCAACCTGGCGCCGCAGCTGAAAGGTCACCTGCTCCTCATCCACGACGACTACGACCACACTTGCGTGCCCCAACACACGCTGTCGTTCATCAAGGCCTGCGTGGACGCCCGCACCTATCCTGACCTGTTCATCTACCCCACGCACGACCACAACGTGCTGGGACGCGACCGCGTGCATCTGCACGAAAAAATCACGCGCTACTTCGAGGACTACCTGTAAAACAAGAATACAAGAAGCGGGTGTGCCGGAACGCACACCCGCTTCTTGTATCTTCGGCAATCGTTATCGGGCCATGTTGCCGGCCTGCGCGCAAGGCTCGCGGCGGGTGTCCCAGAGGGCAGCGATACGGAGGGTCTCTCCTTTCACGTAGTACACCATTTTACAATTCCGGTGAACAACCACGCTATGGTATTCAGTATCCAGTCCTTGCAACAAAGGTTCCTTAGGTCCCATCGCCGGATTCAGAGCGATAAGGTTTTCCCATTGGGCGACGTTTGCTTCAAACTTCCGCACGGCTTTCTTGCCGAATTCATGAGCAATATACCGGATTATATTCTGGAAGTCTTTCTTTGCTCCGTCGGACCACTCTATATTCCTTTTCATAACGACTCAATGTATTCCTGCATTTCACGATGCACTTCTTCTGAAGAATATGTTCTGCCCGCTGCAAAATCTTCTTCCGAACGACGTATCCGTTCGTATATTTCCTCCACTGTATAAGGCGCGAGGCATTGTTCTTTTTCGTGCGCCTCGGCGTCGTCCAGCAGTTTCTCGGCCAGCCAGCGTTCGTTGTCGCTGCCCAGCGAGAGCGACTTCAAAAAGTCGTAAAGGGCGTCCATCGAAATAGTAGCTTTCATGTCTGTTCCTCCCGGTGATAGGTTTCTACCTGCAAAGATACGAAAAACGTCCTTATTTGCTGCTCTTTTCCCCTATTATTCGTATCTTCGCACCGTTGTCGCCAACCGGGCGCCACATCCCCGTATTCTTGGCGTAGTATCGCTACCGACCAAGCGATACTACGCTACCGCGGTAGCGATACGGTGCCACCACGGTAGCGGTACGGCGCCACCAGGCAGCTGATTCATAACCCATTACATAACACTGCAACAGCATGAAAATTTTACTCTTAGGTTCGGGCGGCCGCGAAAGCGCCTTGGCATGGAAGATTGCCAAAAGCCCCCTTGTAAGCCAGTTCTTCATCGCCCCCGGCAACCCCGGCACCATCTTTACGGGCATCAACGTCAACATCAAGCCCACCGACTTCGAAGCCGTGCGCCGCGTGGCACTGGTCAACGACATCGACATGATTGTCGTAGGCCCCGAAGACCCGTTGGTGCAGGGCATTGCCGACTACCTGCAGGCCGACCCCGAGACGCGCCACATCTGCGTCATCGGCCCCTCGAAGGCAGGCGCGCAGCTGGAGGGCAGCAAGGACTTTGCCAAGCACTTCATGATGCGCCACGGCATCCCCACCGCCCGTTACAAGAGCGTCACCGCCGACACGTTGGACGAGGGACTCGCCTTCCTCGAAACCCTGCCCGCCCCCTACGTGCTGAAGGCCGACGGGCTGTGCGCAGGCAAAGGCGTGCTCATCGTCCCCACGCTGGACGAAGCCAAGCGTGAACTGCGCGAAATGCTGGGCGGCATGTTCGGCCAGGCCAGCGCCACGGTAGTCATCGAAGAGTTCCTGAGCGGCATCGAATGCTCCGTCTTCGTGCTGACCGACGGCGAGCACTACAAAGTACTCCCCGTGGCCAAGGACTACAAGCGCATCGGCGAAGGCGACAAAGGTCTGAACACCGGCGGCATGGGCAGCGTAAGCCCCGTACCCTTTGCCGACGACGCGTTCATGGAGAAAGTGCGCACTCGCATCATCGAGCCCACCATCAACGGTCTGCGGGCGGAAGGCATCACCTACAAAGGCTTCATCTTCCTGGGGCTCATCAACGTGGGCGGCGACCCGATGGTCATCGAATACAACGTCCGCATGGGCGACCCCGAAACCGAAAGCGTGATGCTGCGCATAGAGAGCGACCTGGTGGAACTGCTGGAAGGCGTGCGCGACGGCAACCTCGACACCAAGGAACTGAAGGAAGACCCCCGCGCGGCTGCCTGCGTGATGCTGGTGAGCGGCGGATATCCCGGAGCCTACGAGAAGCTGAAGCCTATCAGCGGACTCGACCTTGCCACCGCCACGGACAGCATCCTGTTCCACGCCGGCACCACCATGACGGACAACGGGCTGGTGACCAACGGCGGACGCGTCATGGCCGTATGCTCGTATGGCGACACCAAGGAGGAAGCCCTGGCCAAGAGCTACCGCACAGCCGAGCTGGTGCAGTTTGAGGGGAAATACTTCCGCCGCGACATCGGCTTCGACCTGTAACCCCGCCCCGTCCCCGCACGTATGAGAAGCCACAATTTCCAGAGCCGCGTCACCACAGGGCGCCTTACCCTGCCGGCAGCCTTGTTCCTGTCGGCAGCATGCTGGCTGGCAAGCGCCCTGCTGTTGCCCGCAGGGCAGCCGGAAGCTGTCCCCGCAACCGGATTGTGGCAAAGCCTGGGGACAGACGGCTGGCCGGCATGGCTCTCGCAGGCGCTCAGCTTCCTGCTGCACGGAGTGGCAGGCTGGATGCTGATAGGGCTGAACAACACATTTGCCATCATCCGCATGAGGGCCTCGGTGCAGACCGCATTCTACCTGCTGTTTGTGGCTGCCTGTCCCTTGGCACACTGGCTCCACGCCGGCAACGCAGGCACCATAGCCGCCTTGGCAGCCCTCTACTTCCTGTTCGACAGCTACCAGCGCAAACAGCCCGAAGGGAGGCTGTTCCACGCTTTTGCCCTGCTGGGACTGGGAAGTCTGGCCGTGCCCCAGCTGCTGGGACTGGTCCCGGTGTTCTGGATAGGCGCCTACAACTTCCGCGCACTGCGGTTCAAAAGTTTCTGCGCCTCGCTGCTGGGCGTATGCCTGCCCTACTGGTTCCTGCTGGGACACGCTTATTTCCACGGACAGATGGAACTGTTCTGCCTGCCCTTCCGCGAGCTGGCGCACATCGAGCCGTGGGCTCCCGATTACCGTCCGGACACGCTGGCCGTGCTGGGCTACCTGTTCGTGCTGTACGTTGCGGCCTCCGGCCATTGCCTTGCCACCGGCTTCGAGGACAAGATACGCACCCGCAGTTACCTGCACTTCCTCATCTTGCTCAACTTCTGCCTGTTCACTTTCATCGCCTGGCAACCCGGTCCGGGCACCGGATTGTTCCCCCTGCTCTTGGCAGGCAACGCATTCCTGGCCGGACACCTGTTTGCCCTCACCTCGAGCCGCGCCTCCAACCTGTTCTTCATCGCGATGCTGGCGCTGCTGTTCCTCTTATTCGGTTTCAACGTATGGACGCACTGGCAGATTCCCTGATACAACTGCTCATTGACTGGGGCTATGCCGGGCTGTTCCTCTCCGCCCTGCTGGCAGGCAGCATCGTGCCATTCAGTTCGGAACTGGTCATGGTGGCGCTGGTCAACGTGGGGCTCAGCCCTGCCCTGTGCGTGGTGGCGGCCACCCTGGGCAACACCGTGGGCGGCATGACCTGCTACTACATGGGTCACTTGGGCAGGGTGGACTGGATAGAGAAATACTTCAAGGTGAAAAAAGAGAAGATAGAACGCACCCAACGCTTCCTGCAAGGCAAGGGGGCACTGATGGCCTTCTTCGCCTTCCTGCCTTTCGTGGGCGAGGCCATCGCCATAGCCTTGGGATTCATGCGGAGCAATGTGCTGCTCACCACCCTGTCCATGCTGGCGGGAAAACTGGTGCGCTACATCGCCATGCTGGCCGCCCTGCAAGGGGTGATTTCCACCGTAACCTCCTGAACATAACTATGGAACGACTGATAGAACATACCGCCGACGGCAGCGCCACCCTATACGTGCCCCGGTTGGACGAACATTACCACTCCGTGAAAGGCGCCCGCACGGAGTCGCAGCACATCTTTGTCGACATGGGGCTGAAAGCCTGCCCGGTTCCCGCTCCCCACATCCTGGAGATAGGCTTCGGCACCGGGCTGAACGCCCTGCTGACCTTGGAAGAAGCCGAGCGCAGCCACCGCACCGTGCACTACACAGGCGTCGAGCGCTATCCCTTGGCGTGGGAGGAGGTCGAACCGCTGCACTACAGCGACCACCCCTTGTTCCCGGCCATGCACCGTGCGTCGTGGGAGGCAGATGTCCCCCTTACCCCCGGCTTCACCCTGCACAAGATGCAAGTGGACGCCTGCGAACTGTCCACCCGCCCCCTCCCGCCGGTCCACGTGGTGTACTTCGATGCCTTCGCCCCCGAGAAACAACCTGAAATGTGGGACGAAGCCCTATTCCGCCACCTGTACCAGCTGATGGCGCCGGCAGGCATCCTCACCACCTATTGCGCCAAAGGAGCCGTCCGCCGGATGTTGCAGTCCATCGGCTTCCGGGTAGAACGCCTGCCCGGCCCTCCGGGAGGGAAACGCGAGATACTGCGCGCCGTCAAGCCTTAGCCTTCCTGTGGAAAGGGCACGGAAGAAAGCACCAAATTGGCGGAAACTGATTAACTTTGCACCGCCATATACCCCTAAACTTTATCTGGAATGAAACAACTCTTTTACATCTGCCTGGCTTTGTCCCTGCTGGCCGCCTGCCAAGGGAAAGGGAGCAGCACCGGGAAAGAAGCCCCGGGAAAACCACGCATTGTCGTTACCATAGAACCGCTGCGCTACTTTACCGAAGCCATTGTGGGCGACCGCTTCGAGGTGGCCAGCATCGTACCCAAAGGCGCCAGCCCCGAGACATACGACCCTGCCCCCCGCCAGCTCATCGACCTGGCGCGAAGCAAGGCTTACTTCCGCATCGGCTACATAGGCTTCGAGCAGACGTGGGCCGACAAGCTGGCAGAGAATGCCCCCCACCTGCGTTTTTTCAACCTGGCGGAAGGCATCGACCTGATTTACGATGAAAACCATGCACACCATCACGGTGCGCATACGGCAGAAAGCCAAGGCGTGGAGCCGCATGTATGGTGCTCCACCGCCAATGCCCGAATCATCGCGGCAAACATCCTGAAAGCCCTCCACTCCCTCGATGCCGGCCACGACAGCCTTTACCTGGCACGCTACGAGGCACTGTGCCAACGCATCGAGCGCACGGACAGCCTCATCCGCCGCGCCCTCTCTGACAACAGAAGCGACACTGCTTTCATGATATACCACCCTGCCCTGTCGTACTTCGCCCGCGACTACGGCCTGCACCAGATTCCCATCGAAGCCGACGGCAAAGAGCCGACACCCGCACACCTCCAGGAACTGATGCGCCTCTGCCGGGAAGAAGCCGTGCACGTCATCTTCGTACAACCCGAATTTGACCGCCGTAACGCCGAACTCATTGCCGGACAGACAGGCGCGCAAATCATCGGCATCAACCCGCTGGCATACGACTGGGAACAGGAAATGCTGCACGCGGCACGCGCCCTGCAAAGAACACTCAACGAAAATCCATAAAGAAAAGAAATGCCTGCCACCAACCCCATCATCGAAATCCGGAACCTGAGCGCGGGATACGATAACCGCACCGTGCTGCACGACGTAAACCTGACGGTGTACGAACGCGACTTCCTGGGCATCATCGGTCCCAACGGAGGAGGAAAGACCACCCTCATCCGATGCATACTGGGACTGCTGAAGCCTTTTTCGGGCACCATAACCTACCATCCCGCGCAGCTATCCCTGGGCTACCTGCCGCAATACACACGCATCGACCGCAAGTTTCCCATCACAGTGGAAGAAGTCATCCTGTCGGGTCTGGACAGTAAGAAACCCCTCACCGCACGCTTCACCCGGGCAGACCACGACAAAGCCCGCGCCGTCATTGCGCGCATGGGACTGGAAGGCATGGAGAAACGCCCCATCGGCGCACTGAGCGGGGGGCAACTGCAACGTACCCTGCTGGGGCGCGCCATCATCTCCGACCCGCAGGTAGTCATCCTCGACGAGCCCAGCACATACATCGACAAACGGTTTGAAGCACGCCTGTACGAGCTGCTAACAGAAATCAACCAAGAGTGCGCCATCATCCTCGTCAGCCACGACATCGGCACCGTGCTCCAGCAAGTAAAGTCCATCGCCTGCGTCAACGAAACATTGGACTACCACCCCGACACCGGCATCACGCCCGAATGGCTGGAACGCAACTTCCAATGCCCCATCGAACTGTTGGGACACGGCTCATTGCCCCATCGCGTCCTGGGAGAACACCACCATTCGTGAAGGGTAAAGCAAAGCCCCCAAAACTAAAGAACTCAAAAAACTAAGGAACTAAGAAACTCAAAAACTCACTTCCCCGAAGCCGCCAGCCCCCACAACTCCGGATTGCACTGCGCCTCTACCCGGCGCTCTACATCGTCCGGCAAAGCAGGGAAAAAGTCAATACCGGTGATACGTTCCACCTCATCCACCGAATTGACATATTTGTCCAAACGGTTATTGCCTGCCGTATTCTTGAAGATAAAACCGATAGCCTTAGGCTGTGGTGCCCCCGTACAAAGCACCACTTTGAAAAACGCTTCAGGAACGGTAACAATGTGTTCGCGCCCGATGGTACGGTGCTTCTGGTTGTAAAACACCGGCCCGCACACGATGTAGATGCTTTCCTCACATTGCGCCCAGGCGCGGCAAGCCTCTTCCAGTTCCTTCCAATCGCCCCGGTTCAGATTATGGTGCTGCGGGCAGATGTTGGTCATGTAAAAACTTTCCTGCATGGCGCGCCAGTTCCAACGGTTATCGCCGGCAGGACACATGTGCCCACGGTCCCAACCCGAACGCTTGTAATCATCAGTCGTGACAGCCTCGGCAGGCGGAAGGTCGGGGTCGGGCAAGAAATCATCCGTACGGCTCTCACGTTCCACCAACCGTTCGGCATTCAACTCCCACGCCACCCAGTTCGGCAACTTCGTATAACTGTTGTAAGAAGTGATATACCCCCGGCGGCGCAATATTTTTTCAGGCGTGCCTTTCTTCATGGGCGCAGGGCGCAACAAAGCCTCCCCCGAAGGCATCGCAGCAGGGGCGGCAGCAGCGGAAGAAGATGATGAGGAGGAGGCCTTGGCAACCGAAGTTTTCCGGTCACCGGAAAGTGCAGCAGCCAAAGGGCTACCCGTTTCCGTCCCGACAACGGGGGATGATGCATCTTGCGCCACAGCCCCACTTTCCGGCAAAGTATCCCGCGCTGCCCTTTCAGACAGTTTGTCCAACAAGGCGGTAACGCCTTCTTTCTCCGTATCTACCCCTGCCCGCCTTGCCAAAGGCTCGTAAAGCAGGCACACTATGCACAACAGCGCCACCAACCAGATGACGCCGCTTGCCTTGCTTTTCTTTGAAGAACTATTCCGTCTTACCATAAAACGACTTCTAACCACTAATCACTCATCACTAACCGCTAAATACTGGTACTTACCGGTCCGTAATCAACATGGCATCGCCATACGTGCCGAATTGATAACCTTCCTTCAACGCCACATCGTAAGCGTTCATTACCTCATCGTAACCGCCAAAAGCCGCCACAATCATCAGCAAAGTAGACAGTGGCGTATGGAAATTGGAAACCATGGAGGTAGCCACCGTAAAATCGTAAGGCGGGAAAATGAACTTATTGGTCCAGCCGTCATACGTCTTCAGGTGCCCGTCCGTGCTCACGGTACTTTCAATGGCGCGCATCACCGTAGTACCCACGGCACACACCTGACGGTTGAAATCCTTGGCACGGTTCACGATGCCTACTGCTTCCTCATCCACCAGCATTTGTTCAGAATCGGTCTTATGCTTGGTCAAGTCTTCCACATCAATCTCCCGGAAGTTGCCCAAACCTGCATGCAAGGTAATAAACGCGAACTCAATGCCCTTGATCTCCATGCGTTTCATCAGCTCACGGCTGAAGTGCAGGTTGGCTGTCGGGGCAGTCACAGCCCCTTCATGCTTGGCAAAGATGGATTGGAAGCGCTCGGCATCTTCTGGCTCCACAGGACGGTTGATGATGCTGTGCGGCAGGGGTGTCTCGCCCAGGGCGTAAAGAGCCTTCTTGAACTCATCGTGCGGGCCGTCATACAGGAAACGCAACGTGCGCCCGCGCGAAGTGGTATTGTCTATCACTTCCGCCACCATCGAATCGTCCTCACCGAAGTAAAGCTTATTGCCGATACGTATCTTGCGGGCAGGGTCTACCAGCACGTCCCACAAACGCAATTCCTCGTTCAGCTCACGCAACAGGAACACTTCGATGCGGGCGCCGGTCTTCTCCTTGTTGCCGTACAGGCGGGCGGGAAAGACTTTCGTGTCGTTGAAAACAAACACGTCTTTATCGTCAAAATATTCCAGAATATCTTTAAACACGCGGTGTTCTATCTCACCGGTCTTCTTATGCAGCACCATCAATCGGCACTCGTCCCTGAATTTTGTGGGATGCATGGCAATCCTGTCCTCGGGAAGCTTGAATTTAAATTGAGACAGTTTCATAGGCTATATGCTTTTTATTGTTAGAACATTCATTCATCGCTGTTTTCCTCCGTATCTTCACCCGTTGTCACCTCCTGCCGGTCTATCCAGTCGCGGAAAGCAAGAGGATCCAGGCAATCTTCCAGCCGGACATCTCCCACCCGCGTACGCTGTAAGGCAGTCAGGTGGGCGCCGCTGTTCAACGCCACCCCGATGTCACGTGCCAACGCCCGGATGTATGTACCCTTGCTGCATACCACGCGCACCCGGATATCGGGCAGCCGACAGTCCAGCAGTTCAATCTCGTCAATCACCAGCAGCTTGGGCTTCAAGTCCACCTCCTTGCCTTTCCTTGCCAGGTCGTATGCTCGCTTGCCGTTCACCATGCAGGCCGAAAACGCGGGAGGCACCTGCTGAATCTCCCCCTTGAAACGTTGCAAGGTTTCCTCCACCAGCTCGCGGGTGATGTGCTCCGTGGGATAAGTGGCGTCAATCTCGTGCTCCAAGTCAAAGCTCGGGGTTGTGGCACCCAGGCGGATATCGGCAATATACTCTTTCGTATGGTACTGGAACTCCTCAATGCGCTTCGTCGCCTTGCCCGTACACACAATCATGACCCCCGTAGCCAACGGGTCGAGCGTACCGGCATGCCCCACTTTCAATTTCTTCACCCCCATACGGCGGCAGATGTGGTAGCGCACATGCCCCACCACCTTGAACGAGGTCCACCCCAGGGGTTTGTTGAAATAAAGCACTTCTCCTTTCTTGAAGTCCATAGGCTTACACAAGTTTCAACTCATATCCCAGGGCAAGCATCAACAGGATGACACCACCTACCACAATGCGGTACCATCCGAAAGCCTTGAAGCCATACTTCGTCACATAGTTGATAAAGAACTTAATGGCAAGTATGGCCACCACGAAAGCCACCACCGAACCCACAATCAACGTCTCTAAGTTGTTGCCCTGCATGAGCAACGAACCGCTGCCGTGGCTTATCATCTTATACGTTTCCAGGCAAGTGGCGCCAAACATGGTAGGCACTGCCAGGAAAAATGAAAACTCAGCCGCCGCCTTGCGGGTCAGCCGTTGCGACATACCGCCCACAATGGTAGCCATGGAGCGCGACACGCCGGGTATCATGGAAATGCACTGCACCAAGCCGATGACCAGCGCACGCTTGTACGTCAGTCTCGTCGCTTCCGAGCCCTTGTTGAAGATGCGGTCGCAGAACAGCATGAACACGCCGCCCACAATCAGCATCCATGCCACCAGTTGCACGTTGCCAAAGTTTGCCTCGATGGCATCGTTGAACACCAGCCCCAGCACCGCAGCAGGCAGCACGCCCACCACCAGGCGGGCATAGAAGTCAAACATCGCCCGCCAGTAGGACACGCCTTTCCGCTCCGCATTGGGATAGAAAAAACGCCTCCAATACAAACAGATAACTGACAAGATAGCTCCAAACTGTATGATAACCGTAAAGGCTGTAACAAACGGAGTGCTCTCCACTCCCAGCACATTCTGCGTGATAATCATGTGTCCTGTCGACGACACGGGCAAGAACTCCGTCAGCCCCTCCACAATGGCGATGATAATCGCCTCCAATATAGTCAGATCCTCCATATCACTCCTTTGTTAACGATTCCGGATTGTCTTTCGGTTTCTTCACCACCGCATAAATCATAAACACAAAGCCCAGCAGGCATACCACCGGAGCCACCTTGACACGGCGCACACTGAAAATGTCCGGCTCAAAATGGGTAGGCGTAGACGACGGTCCCGACATCAGCAGGAAGCCAATGATGACCACAGCCATGCCCACAGCCAAAAGAATAAAATTCATCTTGCCAAAAGCAAATTTCTGTCTGTCCATAAACTATCTCACATTCTTATTTTTCAATTCTCAATTATCAATTGTCCATTCTCAATTGTCCCTTAAATATAGTACAGCGTTCCCGCCTTCATCCGCAGGTACTTGTTGATGGAAAGCAAGGCGCACAGCCACGTGATGAGCACCCCGAACGCCAGCACCGCCACCGACACCGCCAGCATCACGCCAGGCGTCACCACCCTCACCAGTTCAGGCTCATAAGCCACCAACCAGTTGGCGGCAGCCCATAGGATGCCGTCAGCCACCAGTGCCGCAAGCACCCCTATCCAGAAATTGCGCCACAGGAAAGGCCGCCGGATGAATCCCCAGCTTGCCCCCACCAGCTTCATGGTATGGATAAGGAAACGTTGCGAATAAATGGTCAGCCGGATGGTATTGTTGATTAGCGCAAACGATATCAGCGTCAGCACCACTGCCAATGCCAGCAACAGCAGGCTGATGTTCCGTATGTTGTCGTTCACCGCGTCAATCAGTTGCTTCTGGTACAGCACCTCCTGCACATTGTTGTTGCGCTTGATGGCCTGCTCTATCTTCGCTATGCTGTCTGCATTGGCGTATGCCGATTTCAGCTTGATTTCAATCGACGCCGTAAACGGGTTATATCCCAGGAACTCCTGCGGGTCGGTGCCCATTGCCTCACTTTGCTCCTTCAAGGCCTGCGCTTTCGAGATGTATTCCGTATAGCGCACAAAAGGCTGCCGGGCCAGCTGCTTCTGCAGTTGCAGGATGTCCCGCTCTTTCATGTCATCGCTGAGGAGGATGGAGAAACTGATGTTCTCACGCACATACACCGACAGGTTGTGCGCCCCCAGCACGAAGAACACCACCAGCCCCAGCAACAACAAGACAAGGGCCGTGCTGATGCCTGCCGTGACAAACTGCATGTCAAACACCGACACTTTCGTCTTCTTGCTCATTCGTCGCCTCCTTCCGTCGTGCTTCCCGCCGGACGGGACGCCTGTTTCCTGAACACATAAATCATCGAACTGCTGCGGTCTTTCCGCACCAGCGAGCTGAACCACGCCAAGACACCCGTCAGGCATCCGCGCACGAAAGCCCCCCGCCGGCGCATGTACCGCTCCGTCAGCATGGACACATAAAACGCGTCGAAAGGCATGGGATGTCGCGCCGCCAGCACAAACCCGTGCTTCAGGGCAAACCGCTGCATGGTGGCAGGCGTGAAGTGCCACAGGTGGCGGGGCACATCGTATGCCGCCCAATAAGCCCCATAACGGCCGGCGTCGAACGAAGTGCAGTTGGGCACCGCCACCACCAGCGTACCCCGGTCGGCAAGCAGGCGGTACAATTCGTCCCAAGTCTCGTCCAGATGCTCCAGGTGCTCCATCACGTGCCACAGGGTTATCACGTCAAACCCTCCCGCAGGCATCGTTTTCAAGGCATTCTCCGGCTTCACTTCCAGTCCGAAACGTTCACGGGCAAAGTCCCGCGCGCCGGCATTCTTCTCCACCGCCTCTACCTGCCAGCCCCGGCGGCACATCGTGTCAGGAAAATACCCCGTACCCGTGCCCACGTCCAGCAGCCGGCCCGTGTGCCGGTGGGCTGCGCTTTCCACCAGCCTGGCCTTCCGCTTCAGCATATAGGCCCGCACCCGGTGGTACAGCTTGTTCACCAGCCCCTTATGGGTATCCGAATGCGATATGTAAGCCGGCGTTTCATAATACCGCCCTATCTCGTCTTCCGAGGGAAAATCCTGTGTGAACAGGAAGCCGCAATCCGCGCACCGGCACAGATAAAAAGACTCTCCCGAAACACAATGGTCCACACACGTCAGGAAGCGTTCCAACCGCTCCCCGCCGCACAAAGGACATATTTTTATATTGATTTTGCTCATGAATCGCTCTACACCAACGGGTTCCGCCTGCCGAACAGGGCACACCAAACCTAAATATGGTGCAAAGTAACGAATAAAATGCGAGAGCACGGCAAGGTTAAGGAATTTTAATAAACACGCAACGCTACCGCCGTAACATTCGCATTTTACAGCAATTTATATTACCTTTGCCCGCCGAAGACCAACGTATCAATCAAAACATTATGGAACACTCACTGGTAATTTACAACACCCTCCATAGGAGAAAAGAAGTTTTCGTCCCCCTGCATGACCCCAACGTGGGCATGTACGTCTGCGGCCCCACCGTCTACGGCGACCCCCACTTGGGACACGCCCGCCCCGCCATCACCTTCGACCTGCTCTTCCGCTACCTCACCCACTTAGGATACAAGGTGCGCTACGTGCGCAACATCACCGACGTAGGCCACCTGGAGCACGATGCCGACGAGGGCGAGGACAAGATTGCCAAGAAGGCACGCCTGGAACAGCTGGAACCCATGGAGGTGGCACAATACTACACCAACCGCTACCACGACGCCATGCGCGCCCTCAACGTGCTGCCCCCCAGCATCGAGCCGCATGCCTCGGGCCACATCATCGAGCAGATACAACTCGTCAAGGAAATCCTGGACAACGGCTATGCCTACGAAAGCCAAGGCTCCGTGTACTTCGACGTGGCCAAGTATAACAAAGACCACCACTACGGCAAGCTTTCGGGCCGCAACCTCGAGGACGTGCTCAACACCTCCCGCGAGCTCGACGGACAGGAAGAAAAGCACAACCCTGCCGACTTCGCCCTCTGGAAAAAGGCACAGCCCGAACACATCATGCGCTGGCCCTCCCCCTGGAGCGACGGCTTCCCCGGCTGGCACTGCGAGTGCACCGCCATGGGACGCAAATACCTGGGCGCGCACTTCGACATCCACGGCGGAGGCATGGACCTTGTCTTCCCCCACCACGAGTGCGAAATAGCCCAAGCCGTAGCCAGCCAGGGCGACGACATGGTGCACTACTGGATGCACAACAACATGATTACCATCGAAGGCCAGAAGATGGGCAAGTCGCTGAACAACTTCATCACGCTCAACGAGTTCTTCACCGGCAGCCACGAAAAGCTGACACAGGCCTACGCTCCCATGACCATCCGCTTCTTCATCCTCCAGGCACACTACCGCAGCACCGTGGACTTCAGCAACGAAGCCCTGCAAGCCGCCGAGAAAGGCCTGTCGCGCCTCATGGATGCCGTGCACGGGCTGGACAAGATTGTAACCTCCGCCGCCTCCAGCGTAGACGTCCTCACCCTGCGTGCCAAGTGCTACGAAGCCATGAACGACGACCTCAACTCGCCCATCGTCATCGCCCACCTCTTCGATGCCGCCAAGATGGTGAACAACATTCTGGCAGGCAACGACACCATCACCGCCGACGACCTGGAACACCTCAAGGAAACGTTCCGCCTGTTCTGCTTCGACATCCTCGGGCTAAAGGAAGAGCACACCTCCGATGCCGCCCGCGAAGAAGCTTTCGGCCACGTGGTAGACATGCTGCTCGAGGAACGCCTCAAAGCCAAAGCCAACAAAGACTGGGCTACGAGCGACCGCATCCGCAACGAGCTTACCGCCCTCGGCTTCGAAATAAAAGACGGAAAAGAAAAAACCGAATGGAAACTGAATAAGTAGGCTGTAAGTTGACAAGTTGACAAGGTTGTTAGTTTATGAGTTTGGGTAACTTGCCAAGCCTGTATAAAAAACTACAGATGAGTGAGTGTATCAAAATGCGAAAGTAACTGAATTCTCCTCCTCCTGGGAGGAGGGGAATCTGCGCTAAATCTTAATTTTGACACACTCCCATTCATCACTAATCACTAATCACTAAACATTAACCACTAATCCCCTCTCCTCATGTCCCCCCAAGAATTTTTCCAGAACGACCGCTATGCCGCCAACACAGGCGTGCAACTGCTGGAAGTAAAACCCGGTTATGCCAAAGCCAGCCTTACCATCACCCCCGAGCATCTCAATGCCGGCGGACGCACACAAGGCGGCGCCCTCTTTACCCTGGCCGACCTCACGCTGGCAGCCGCCGCCAATTCGCACGGCACGCTTGCCTTCTCCCTCTCGTCCAACATCACTTTCCTGCGCGCCAGCGGCGTGGGCGACACCCTCTACGCCGAAGCCCGCGAACGCTACACCGGCCGCGCCACCGGCTGCTACCAGATAGACATCACCAATCAGGACGGCAAACTCATTGCCACCTTCGAGTCCAGCGTCTTCCGGATGGGGACGCAATTGCCTTTCACAATCTGACAATAAGACTATTTTTACATCACATCCAATGGTGACCGTTTCATTACCAGCGGATAACGTTCGGGATGTTTCAGGCTCTCTATCTCAAGGTCAACGTCCAGTTCCGGCCATTCGATAGCATTCGGCCCTGCCATTCGCACATTAAGCGCACTGCTGACACGGGCATCGCGTAACCAAGGGACACGATTATACGACACGAAATAATCTTGCCCTAAAACAGACAGCATCATACCCTGTGCATTAATCATTAACACGCTTACCGATGTGGGCTGTAAACTGTTGTTTAAAATCGTTTCCATATTTTTCTACCATTTGACTTATCTTTCTCAATTCTTTCACATTAAAGCCATAATTGTTGGCTAATTCAATTCTCGGCTCTAACCAAAATTTAGCTTCACATTCTGCCTTGAGCACGTGGATATGCATCCGTTCCTCTTCGTTAGAATATATTTTAAATGTAAAACCGTCTTCTTGTCTAAACTTAGGGCTCATAATGATAAAGCTTTCTTAATCCTTCCAACGTCATTTCTTCTCCACTGCCGAAGTCAGCGGGTAGCGGTTGCCTTTCACCCCGGCAAGGAAAGCCTTGGCAGAACCGAAGCTGAGGTACATGTCCAGCCGGATAGGCAGGTGGTTGTCGTCATCGGAAATGAAGAACGTGATGACCTCCTTCTCCTTCCCCTTCTTGTCATACTCCACAAACGAGAAAACCAAGCAGCGGTACGTCGTGTCGTTCTTCGCCTCCACGTTCTCCTTGCCGCGGTAGATGAGCGTCTGCTGCTCCACCTTGCGCCCCGTGGTCATGGGGAAGTTCACCTTGTCGCCCACCTTGAAGTCCTCCGCCCGCCACGAGCGCGCCTGCCCCAGGATGCTCAGCATGTCGAACACACACGTGCTGTCGCTGTAGTCCGTCTCTTGCGGGGCGCGGTCCTGGCTGTACCACGTGCGCTTCTGGTGCACGTTCACCCGCCCGTTGTCATACGAGAACCAAGCCTCGTCCCGCGTATGCCGCTTGCCCTCCTCGGCAGCCTTGCAGAAGTAGCGCGGTTCCAGCCCCTTGCCCACATGGCAGGTCAGCGTGTCGCGCATCTTGAAGAAAAAGTCCGCCTTCTTGCTGGTGTGCGACAGCAGGTCGAAGCGATAGCCCGGCTGCGACTCCCACTCGGACTCCTGCACGGTGAGGTTGGCATACCCCACCTTGATCCACACGAACTTCCAGTTGAAATACAGGTTGTAGGACACCTGCTCGCCCGGCAGGAACGCCGTGTTCGTCACCGTGCACTGGGCATGCAAGGGAGTCGCCGTCCCCGCTCCCGCCAGCAGGACGGCGGCAAGTGCCACGACAAGCAGGAAGCAGCGTCTAATAGGCATAGCCACGCCCGCTGTTGCCGCTGCTGCTGCGGTTGCTATTGCGGTTTCTGTTCTTCTTTTTGTCTTCATCAGGTTTTTGCTTTTTAAGTTCGTTCGGTTTTTGCTTGTCCAAGGGCAGTTGCAACACGTTCCAATCCTGCAGCAGGTCGAAGTTGGCCTTCAGCTCCAGCACCTGCGGGTAGTAATACACCTGTTCGGGCTGCCGCTTTCCGGCATACAGCCCCGTGTCCCACACCCCGTTGCCGTTGGTGTCCTCCACCAGGCGCGCGCCATACTTGCCGGGATTCAGGTAGTAGAAGTCCGCCTTGCCGTCCACCAGCTTCACGGTGCGCAGCACCTTGTCCTGCCCGTCGAGCAGTTCCACGAAGCAGGGGCCCGTAGTGCCCGTGACGTTGAAGAATATCTGCCCGTACTCCTCCGGTTTCTTCACCTTGAATTCCTTTTTCACCTTGTCCGTAAACAGCCCGTACAGCCCGTGTATCGCCGTAGAGTCCACCGAGAAGGCATAACTTTCGCCCCACTCCCAGTCGGCAAAGACGTTGTACACCTTCAGGTCGGCGCTGTCCTGCAAGAGTTCAAAGGGCACGTCGTTCCACAGCGTGTCCACCTTCTGTTGCAGGTGTATGGCGGCAGTGTCGATGCGTGCCACCGGCTCCTGGAAAGTCAGCGAGAGGTAGTCGTAAATGTCCATCGTGCCCGGCGCATAGACATCCATCGGCAGGAACTCGGTGTACACTGGTTCGGGCTCGTCCTTCTTGCGGCGTTTCTTGCGCTGCTTCTCCTTCTCCTCGCGCTCCTTGGCCTTCTCCTCCGCCGTCTTCGGCTTCACTTTCGACACCAGCCGCAGCGTGTCCGTGCGGGGCACCAGCCGTTGCAGGGTGTCGGTGTAGAGGTAGGTGAGGCTCATCTGCAACGTGTCCTGCACGTACAGCAGCGAGTCTTTTATCCAGTAGTGCAGCGTGTCGATGCGTCCCGTGGGCTTCTCGATGATAAAGGCGTCGCGCTCGTCAAAATTCAGCCCCTTCAGCGTGGGCAGGGTGTCCGCCGGGGCGGTGAAGTAAAAGAAAAACTCGTTGTACTTGGGCCGCTCGCTGCGTGCCAGCCGTTGCGCGCAGGTAGTCTGCTCCTTGAAGGCGCGCAGCAGCACGTCGTCCGGCATGAAGTGCGTGTAGCCGCGCTCCACAATGGTGTCTATGGTGAGCGAGTCTATCCAGAACGTGTCCTGGCGCACGGCAGGCTCCATCGACGGGATGATGAGCGAGTCGCCGAACGCCAACTGCTCCACCGCCTGCGAGAAGTAATAGTTCTGGTCGGCATCCTGAAGGCCGTAGATGCGGTACTTGCCCGGCGCCACGCCCCGGATGGAGAATTGCCCCCGGCTGTCGGTGCGCCCCACGCGGTCGAACGGCAGCGACGTGAACGCCGAGTCCTCCAGGTTGGCGTGCAGCCCCACCAGCATGCCCTTGACGGGTTCCAGGTCGGCAGCGTTCAGCACCGTGCCCGCCACCACCATCGAGTCGATTTGCGACCCGGTGGAAAAGGTAAAGGCAAAGCCGTAGAGCGGGTTGCCCTCGTTGTTGTCCTGTATGGCGTCCGAAAAGTCGATGGTGTACGTAGTGTTGGGCTTCAGCGAGTCCTGCAAAGTAATCACCACCTTCTTGCCGTTGGTCTTGATTTCGGGCTGCTGAATCTGCGGCGGCGAAATCACCACCTTTTCGTTCGCCCCCTCCAGCACGATGTATTCGTCAAACTCAATGGTAATCCGTTTCCGCCGCTCGTTGTTGTAGTTCAGCGCCCCCGGCACCGGCGTGCTCTGCACAAACCGGGGAGGCGTCTCGTCGTAAGGGCCGCCCTCGATGCGCCCCACGCTGGCACACGAGTAGAGCACCGCCGCCACCACGGCCACGCCCGGCAACCGGCGCGCCCACCCCTTCTTCGCACTATGTGATTTCTTTCCAAACATGCTGCAAAAATAAGCGTTATCGCGAAATATACACGCCCCTTAACAACATTTTTAACGGGCAGGAAGCGTTTTTGGATGCGGCACGTTTCCCGGAAGAAGAAAAGGCTTTACAAAACCACTACCTACCCGCTCCTTACCTTCTCCTTACCCGGTCCTTATCTGCTCCTTTTGTCCGCCCTCGCTATGGAAAGGAAAAAGAACGGACAAATCAAGTGCAAAGAAGGGGGAAAATCCATCCCGGCACTCAACTTTTAATGCTAAGATAGAAAAATAAACCGTTTTTTTCTTTGCAGGAATTAAGTAATTATATATCTTTGTCACCAAGTCAACGGACAGCCTCACAGAGGACAAAGGGGAGGATATTTACAATTCAAGATAAATTTAAACATTTTTTAAATGTTTTCGTGTAATAATAATTTATAACTTTGCAGCAAATACATAGATATAAGGATGAAACGAATTTTAGCCATATTGGTTGTGGGTGTGTTCGCATGCATAGGGACACACGCCGCGCAGCAGCCGTTGCCGGCCGACTCCATCAGGGTCTACTACCACGTGGGGTATCGCACTCTTGACATGTCATACCGTGAGAACCGGGCGGAACTGGACCGCCTGGCGGCAGTATTGCAGGATGCCCTGGCGAAGGGGAAACTGGAAAAGGTGGTCATCCGTTCGTATGCGTCGCCCATCGGCACCAACAAGGCCAACGAGCGGCTGACGGTGGCGCGCGCCGAGGTACTGAAAGACTCCATCCGCAAGTATGCCGACCTGCCGGAGTCGCAGATAGAGTTGCGTTCGGAAGGCATTGCCTGGCCGATGCTGCACGAGATGGTGGCCGCCTCGCAGATGCCGGCGCGCGACGAAGTGCTGCGCATCATTGAGGAAACGCCGGTATTCGTGTTCAACGCCGCGGGCAAGATTGTGGACGGCCGCAAAAAGCAGCTGATGGACTTGGAGGGAGGAGTTCCCTACAAATATATGGAACGGGAGTTCTTCCCCGACATGCAGAGCAGCATCGGCGTGGCGGTGTACTACCGCGCCGAGGAGGAGCCCGAACCGGAAGTGACGGAAACGGCTGCGGACACGGTGCCGGCACCGGAACCTGTGCCGCAAGACACGGTGCCCGCCGCAACGCCGGTCGAACCTGCTCCCGCCGCCGAAGTGCTTCCCGCAAAGGAAGAAGCAGGATTCCGCCCGCTGATTGCCGTGAAAACCAACCTGTTGTACTGGGCAACGCTGATGCCCGACTTCAAGGGCTACACGTTTGTGCCCAACCTGGAGCTGGAGTGGTTCTTTGCCGACCGCTGGTCGCTGGCAGGAGCCGGCAACTATGCCAAGTGGGGCTATGGGGATGACAAGTTCTTTGGCATCTCGGCCTGGAGCCTGGAGCCGCGCTGGTGGCTGGACGACAGCGGCAACTACCGCTGGCTGTACATCGGCGCGTATGGCGAGGCAGGCGACTACGACGTGCAGAACGACCGCATCGACAGCTACGGCAACACCGGCAAGCAGTGGAGCGTAGGGTTGTCGGCAGGCGTGGCCATTCCCTTCAGCCGGCACTGGGGAGCCGAGGTAGGGCTACGCGCAGGCTATCGCCGCAGCACGGTCAACGCCTACTCTTACGAGGCGCCCGACTACTTCCGCGACAGCCGCACTCACGACAACCACTGGGGCGTGACGGGCATCAAGGTTTCCATATATTACCGTTTTGGCAAGGGTTCTTCTAAATAGAAAGGCGATATGAAAAGAGTTAAGATAGAGAGTAGCGTATGGCTTGCCGCCTGCCTGGTGCTGGTAGCGACCATGTGGGGTGGATGTACCGAGCGTGAACTGAGCGAACGTCCTTCCGATGGCCCCTTGAAAATCAATCTGGTGTGGGACGACGCGGAGTATGAGGTCAGTGGCGCGTTGCTGTGGCTGTATGGCAGCGACGGCACCTTGTACCAGGCTGTCCGGAGCGAGGCGGAAGGCTACGAGGCACGCGTGCCTGCCGATGTCTATACGGTGCTGGTGGTCAATGCCGACTGCATCAACGCCGAGCACGATGGGGAAGAGGATGCGGATTTTTGCTCGATGGATGCCGACGTGCTTGCCTCAGGCTCTTCGCCGCTGCTGGCGCAGGTGGAGCATGTCTATTGCACGGGACTGGGAGGCATCGAGGTGAAGCCGGGCAACGTCACGACCGAAGTTACGCTTTATCCGGAGGACGTGGTGAAGCACATCCGCTTCGACATCGACCCCAACTACCTGGACAACGTGGCGAGCCTCACGGTGAACATGGGAGGCATCGTGCCCTCCGTCTACATGAGGAACGGCGAAGACACGCAGGAGGCAACCGGCATAGTGTCGGTGGAAGCACAGCCGGCACAGGAAGGGCACTACAACGCACAGATGTCCGTATTCGGCTGGCGGGGACTGAACGTGGTGACCGTAACCGTGGTGTATGAGGACGGCCGCGAGGAAACATCCCTGCCGGAAGACATTACCGACGACCTGGAAGGCTTGCCCGAAGAGGGCGGTTCCATCTCCCTCACCGTGCAGATGCCCGACGGCAGCACCCTGGACATCACCGCCATCGTTTCCGGCTGGGATGACAGCGGCACAGGCTCGGGCGACGTGTGGTAAACGCCGGGGGAGAAACAAAGGACAAACCGAAGTATGAACAAAATAAAATAGATGCGACAATGAAGAAGATTTTACTTCCCTTATGCATGCTTGCTCTCTTTGTAAGCTGCACCAACGACAACGAGCCCGGCACTGGCAATGCACCCGTACCCATACAGGTAGGCGGAAGCATCGGCATGGAGGCCACGGTGACCAAGGCGGCTATCAATCCGGATGATGCCAATCCGGCAGAATTCCAAGCAGGCATTGCCGGCTGGGAGAGCAATGCAGCTGCAGATTACAGCCAAGCTCCCGTTTGGAATACTTCCTTTCCATTAAAGGCTTACAAGACCGCCCAATCGGATTACAAGGTAAGCACAGGACAGTATTACAACCAGGATGAAGCTGTCACTACTTACATGAAAGCGTGGCATCCTGCCGGGACATTGAGCGGTACAACGGTCACTTTTACCAATGACAACGGGACGGAAGACGCCATGCTGGCAGGAATCGTATCGGGCAATAAGACCAATGAAGGGACAGTTCATCAGCTGAACTTCAAACACATGACCACCCAAATCAAGTTTGAGGCGAAGGTGGATGCCAACCTGCCTTCGGGCACTTCTTTCAACGTGACTTCCCTGCAATTGGTGAAGGATGACAACAAGGGTGTGACTTTGAATGTGCCTACCGGCTTTGATTTGTCAAAAGCTCCCGATGCAGACGGGGCAGTGGAATTTACACCCAAAGATGCCATCGCAATGTCGCCTAATGCTACGGTAAGTTCCACCACAACAGCCACAAGCATTAGCGGTGAATTCCTGATTAAACCATGCAAAAAGATTGCCGTAAAGGCCGTGGCAAGCGAGGTGACTTATGACGCAGTGGTGGTTGGTGCCCCCGCCGGCGGTTTCGTGGCAGGCACAGCCTACACGGTTACCCTGACCTTCAGCGGGGCACAGATTTTAGTGACGGCCACGGTGGATGAGTGGACGAATGCCACAACCAACCCCGGTGACGTAACGATTATCTAACCTTTCTTAATGTACAGCAACGATGAAAAAACAACTGATACCGATTTTCGTGCTGTCTGCCCTGTTGGCAGGCTGCTCTGCCGGAGAAGAAACGGGCAACGCCCTTACCGATGACGCCCCCGTACCCATCCTGTTGGGCTCCGGCTTGTCGATGGACGCCTCTACGAAAGCGCCGATTACCACGGGCACCTCATTCGAGGCAGGCATCGCCGGATGGGAAACCAAAAGGACACCGGCCTACACCGCAGCACCCACCTGGGGCGGCGGCGACGTGACTATCAATGCCACGGCTTCTACTACCCCTACGGCTGTGACGTGGAACCCGCAGCAATATTACCATGCCGACGAGGATGTGGAGACCTACATGATAGCCTGGCATCCCGCCGGTACCTGGAATGCGGCCGGCAATACCGTTACCTTCCCGAATACGGACGGCTCGGTAGATGTACTTTGGGCAAGCCCGATATCCGGCACCAAGGCGGATAAGGACGAACCGCAAAATCTTGATTTCGAGCACCTTACCGCGCAGCTCAACTTCCAAGTAGTGGCAGGCACAGGCCTGGCAGCGGGGACTACCGTGCAGGAAATCGCCGTGCAAGACGTACAGGTTCCTACGGGACTGAAGATAGAAAACGGTACGCTGATAGCCGGCGCGGCAGCCAACTACGCGGCCCTTACGGGAGGAAGTGCTGTCATCGGTTCTACAGCTGCCGCCGTAGGCAGTCCCCTGATGATTGTCCCTACGGGTCGCAACACCCTTACCGTCAGCGTAAAGACCAGCGGCAGCGCCGCTCCTTTGACGGGGACGGTGACCCTGACCGAGAACATGCAGGCAGGCATGGCATACACCATCACTCTCACCTTTACCCAGGCCGCGATAGACGTGACCTCCACGGTGGCTGAATGGACTACGGTACCGGGAGGTGAAGGGACCATCAAATAACCATAGAACAACCTCATAAGGAATGCAGCGATATGAAAAAGATACATCAATTTACTCTTTCTTTCCTCGTCTTGGCGTTGCCTCTCCTGCTGGCTTCGTGCGGCAGCGACGAGGGACAGCCGGACGTGGTAGGCGATGAGCCTGTACCTATCGTGCTGAGCGCCGGGGTGCCCGCCACCAAGGCAGTGGTCAACACGGGCGATGTATTCAGCGCAGGCATTGCGGGCTGGGAAACGGATGCCGCCGCCCCCGACTATGCCGCTGCTGCCGACTGGCTGGAAGCGGTGCAGATTACGGCAGGCACAACGGCACAGCCTGTGGTGCTCGACCCTCCGCAGTATTATCATGCCGACCGCGACGTAAAGACCTATATACGTGCCTGGCATCCCGCAGGCACACTGGCAGGCGGGAAGGTGGCGTTTGCCAATGCCGACGGCACGGTGGACGCCTTACTGGCCGCCGGGGTGTCGGGTTCCAAATACGATGCGGCTGCCAAGCAACTCCGCTTTGAGCACCCCACCACGCAGCTGAAGTTCCGGGTGGTGGCAGGCGAGGGACTGGACGCCGGCACACAGCTCCGCAGCATCACCCTGAAAGGGGTTGAACTGCCCACGGGCTTCGACCTGGCTACCGACGCCGTGACGTATGCCGCTGCCGCCGACCTGGCTGTGCCCGGCATAGACGGCACGCAGGTGATTGGCGCCACGGCAACCGCTGCCGGACAGCCGGTAATGGTGCGCCCCGTGGCAGGCAACCGGGTGACGCTGGACGTGTCGACCTCGACGGCGGACTTCCCGGGCGTGGTGGCAACCATTGACGGCGATGCCGACTTTGTGCCCGGCAAGGCATACACCATCACCTTGACTTTCCGCCAGAGCGAAGTGGCCTTGACCGCAACAGTCACCCCGTGGGAAGCAGGCACCGGCTCGGGTGGCATAGAGTAGGGCAAGATACCCCTTATGAAATCAAAAACATTAAATATAAATTAATCACTCAAACTTAAAGACTTATGAAAAAGTATTTATTTGTAGCCTTAGCAGCCGCCGCGCTGGCAGGCTGTTCCAATGACGAATGGGTAGATAACGGTACCCCGCAAGGCGGAGAGGACAAGGTGCCTATTTTGATGAGTGCCGGGCTGAACGTTTCAGTCGATACGAAAGCGGCAGTGACGGGAGATGCGTTCGCCAATGGCCAAGCAGAAAGCGACTTATTTAACATGGTTGCCTTTACCGGAGCGGATCCTTCTAATAGCAATGCTTATGAATGGGATGGTTCATCTGGTTCTACACCTGTGCTCCCGGTAGATGCAACGGTTGAAGGAAGTACCCAAATCTTCCATTTGAACCCTGCCCAGTATTATCCTTCCGACGACGATACGAAACTGTATTTCTTCGCCTATGCTCCGGTAGCTACTGGCTGGAACTATAAAAATACAGGTACACCGACAGCCACCATTACCATTACCGGACAGGAAGACATCATGTGGGCAAATGCCACGAATAGCGGAAGCGGATATACCAAAGCCAACAGCGCATCGAATCGCCCGAATTTTGCATTTACCCATAAATTGAGGAAATTTGATTTTTATATCATGGCTGCTAATGGTGTAGATCCGGCAGGTGCAAAGGTGGAAAGCGTAACGATTGGTGGGCAGAACACTTCGGCTTCGCTAAATGTGACTAATGGTACATTGACATTCACGGGCAGCAATGATAAAACTTTGGCTCTCACATCTGGAACTGGAGTTGATATAGCCACGTACAGTGCCTCCGGTGATGGTAATCTTGTAGGCAGTATTATGTGCCAACCGACTACTGGCAGCAATAATAATATAGCTATAACGGTGAAGTTGAAAGATAGTAATGCAGAATTAAAGGGTACCCTTGATTTAACTTCAATTGCTACAAGCGATGATGCAGGTAAGCAATATAAAGTTAAGTTAGAGTACACGTTGACCGAAATCTTGGCTACGGCATCCATTACTCCTTGGACGGATGCCAATAATGGTGCTGCAATCACTGTCCCCGTACAATAACCTCTTAATCTCTTCCGGGCGGTAGGGAATACTCCCTACTCGTCCGGGAGTAAAGAAAACATGCTTATACCCTTAAATACGAATAAAAACAACCTATTACGAATGAAGTACAGAATATATATACAGAATGTAGCGGCCATGCTTCTCTTGGCTTCCGCCCCGTTGCTTTTCTTCGGTAGCTGTACAGAAAACGACCTGGTCGTATCGGCGGAAGGAGGAGAAGAAAACCAAGTGGCGATAGTGCCCAATGCCGTCGCTTCGGCAAATGACGCAGGAGAGGGAACCACCACTACGCCCACCGGCCCGATTAATGGCTTGCAGGTGGGCATGGTATTTGGTTTCGAGAGGGGAGATTATAGTGCAGAGGCTGAAGTCTTTATTTATGATGAAGATTTAAATGCCTCTCTTACGGGATCATGCTTTAAGACAGAAACAAATAATGGCTACAACATAAATTTAAGTCCCCGCCAGTTCTATGCGGCGGATGGTACAAATACCCGGATGCGCGGCTGGTATCCGGCAACAGGTTCATGGGATGGGGGAAGCAAGCGTGACGATTATACTCGTACCATTTTATGGGAAAATGTTGATGGAACTCAAGATATCATGGTTTCCAATGAACTGGAAGGCAACAAAACAAATGTAGGAATAAACGGACATACCAAGTTGTTCACGTTTAAGCATAAGCTGACACAATTGCAACTTTATGTTTGTGCTGAAAATGAAAATGTCAAGGAACGTTTAGGAACGGTAACTGATATTAAGGTGTTGGAACAACCTACAATATTGCAATACACATCGGGAAAAGATGGCGATATTTTGGATTCAACCAACGATGGCTTATTAACCAATGAAGGTAGTAAGAGTGATAATGCGGATTACACAGTGCCTTTAGCTAACGGAGCAACTTCTATCACCCCGGGTATCTATGACGAAAACGATGCAGAAAACAATTACGGTGCAGTCTATGCGGGCAACATCATGCTTTTGCCGGGTGAAGATGACGGGCAAGAAGCGGTGCTGTTCTCCGTCGCCACAGAAAAAAGAACCGGGGATGATGCACTGACCAATGAGAACACCCAGGTATTGGATATTACCGGCTTTGAAGCCGGCAGCGCCTACAAAGTCATCCTCGTGTTGGAAACCAACGACATTTACCTGGTGCCGCAGCCTACACCAACCATATGGATTACGAAGAATATAGAAGTGGACTTGGGTGAAAGCGACAAGGGCTATCCTTATGTGGAAAGCGAACGCTACATCGTGTCGCGCGATTACTTCGGCTCGGCGGATTTTAGCGACGTATCGGGCATTAAAACCATCCGCATCAATGAGAAATGGACTTCCAATGACGATTGCAGGAATGACGAGGCCAGCGTGCCCGCTATTCTGGAAGTGGGTCCCCTGTTGGGCGAGGGAGGAGAGGCTACAGCAGCTAACTTAGAGGCCGCCAAAGGGCAATGCCCCGCAGGCTGGCGCCTCCCCACGAAAGCGGAACTCTTGCTCATCCGGGAGGTTCAGGCAAAGGATGCCGATGCCTTGGGCGACCGTGCATTGGACGGCAGCTACTGGACGGTGGACGGCTCTACGGTGGACGTCGCCACAGGGGTAGTTACAGGAAATGCTTCGACGGGCAACGTGCGCTGCGTGCGTGACATTTAAATAACGAAATGCAAAGAAGATATGACAAGCAAGAAATTACAGAATAGGTTAGCCTCCTGGGGCTGCCTGGCAGGGATGCTGGGAGTGCTGCTGTTGTCCGGCTGTACCGACGAGTGGGCGGAAAGCGGCACGCAGGGACTCAACGTTTCCGGTGCAGGGCAAATAGTCTTGGTGCCCGACGAGGCACGCAACGTGACGGTGGCCACCAAAGCAACCGCAGCGTGGGAGGAAACAAAGATATATAACGTGTGGGTCATTGAGTTTGATGTAAATGGGAACACTGTGGCGTGCAACCAGATTCTGAATACGAATATCGAAGCTGCCACCAACGGCTCCTCCATCATTGCCTTGACCAAGAACGCAGAGACTACGGAAGCCTATTTCATTGCCAATACCATTGCCTCGTTCTCAAAGGAGAGTACCAAGGCAGCTGTACAGGCAGAGGCACTGGCAAACAACACGAAATCAGAAAACGGCTTTGCCTATTCGCAAGGCGGAACAAACTACATCCCCATGTTCGGCATCTGGAAAGGTGCGGCCACCGATAAAATCAGCGAAGTCGAGATGTACCGTACGCTTGCCAAGGTCTCTTTTGAGGTAAAGGCCGATTTGCCCCAAGGGCAGGCGTTTGCCCTGCAAAGTTTGCAAGTGAGGCAGGTGCCCAACACGTTGCAGTATTACCGCGACCCGGGCGAGGCAGCACCAGGAGAAACAGGCGGAGTAGCGGCTTATCCTGCCTTGTCGGAAAGCAATGTATTCGATTACGAAATCAACGAATTCAAAACTGAGGATATCGTGGGAACTTGGGATGCGCAATGGATGACCAGCTCGGCACAAGACGCCCAGACGGATAACACTTGGGCTACGGTGTTAGGGGACGGAACATCATCCGTCAAGCAACTGTGGTATCTGCCCGAGAGCGCGCAAGGAGTGACCACCTCCACTACTGCCGAGAACCAGAAAGAACCCGACGGGCAAAACGTCAGCCCCTACAGCACTTACGTGGAAATAAAAGGATTCTACAAGATAGACGCATTGGTCAACTCGGTGACCTATCGGGTGTACCTGGGCGAGAACAACAGCAACAACTTCAACATCCTGCGCAACACCCACTATACCGTCATTGCCACCGTGAAGGGGCAGAACGAAATCGATGTCCGCGTCAACGAAATAGAACCTGAAAACTACCTGGACTATACCGACAACGGACGGCCGTGGTTTGTCATGGGTGACGGCATAGAAAATGCTTCCGGAGCAGGTATTACCAGTGTGACTTGTCCTGATGGGTGGCGTGTACCTACGCGCAAGGACCTAATGATGGCATGGGCTTATAAGTTGCAGCCGGAGAATGGCAGTCTGCAGCCATTCTTATGGACCAATGAAACATGGTCTGGAGGACGATGGTCTGTGGCAATGAGTAATGGAACGGTACAGTTTATGGCTTCAGCTGATGGTTCCCAGACCTATTTCGTCCGCTGCGTGAAAGATTGGTAAATAGCATAATGAAAAGGGACTGTTTATGAAAAAGCAAATAGCAATCATCGGCGTGTTGTGCTTGTCAGCAACAGCTGGACTGAAGGCACAGGAAGGTTTCCGTTACCCCTATATTTACAACGGGAACACTAACATCATCGTTTCCCGCGACAGCCAAGGCGGCGTAAAGGAAGGCAATATCCGTGATGTAGCAAAGGATCCGTGGGTCACCGTAAAAACGACATCTAATCCTGACCCGGACACACAGAATGAAACGCCTACCATCACCTACGTTACCCCTATCCACACAGAGACAGATGCTGAGAACTGTGTCGCCTCCATTTTTGAAGTGGGCAAAGTGCCCGGCGATGAAGGCGCATTGGTGGCCCGGCCGGCGGTGACATCCAGCCAGTATTGCGCACGGGAATATGGCACGAATGAAGAAGCGTGGCGCATGCCTACCCAGCGGGAGTTGATGCTGATTTACGTGATGAATGACCAGCTGGACTCGCCGCTTAAATCAGAGCAAGACCCGGCAGTCAAGGATTATTATAGCAAGCATCAAGAAGAGTTCTCCGATACCGAAAAGATAGATGCCGATGGCAATGCCTTGAATACATTCTACTGGTCGGCCACCCGTTATACACCGGACGGAGATGTCATGGGTGATGCCTGGAGCGTTTGTTTTTCCTCGCCGAAGCAGGCAACCAAGAGCGGGCAGACTACCGGCTATGCCAAGGCTACGCTGAACTTTGTCCGTTGCGTGCGGGACATAAAGGAAGAAGGCGGCAAGCTTTATGCCGCAGATAAAGAAGGCAACTTTACCATTGAAGTTGGGGAGTGACCTCTTCCCCTAACTATTTCCCAAAACACGGAGAACAACCCTTTCGTGTTTACATGTGGTGGGAAAGCGTTCCCCCCGTTTGTTTGTTTTGTTTGCGAAGGCCGTGCAGTGATGCACGGTCTTTTTTCATGCCGGGGACGGCATAAGCTGCGACAGGAAGACCGGAACAGCTGCACATTGTCAAGAATCATTAATCTGCCGACCAATTGGCCATTTTTGCCGACGAATGGCAAAAGAGGACACAAATCCCCCTGTAAAGGGCGTTTGCGGACTACTCAATTAATACAAAACATAGTTAAAAAAGGAATTTCACACTCTATTTATATGAAAGAAAAGAATTACTTTTGCAGGCGAAAACTATACAATCGCTTTTAGTTTTCTGCCGACAGCGGACGCCGTACCTGCGGAAGGCGCGACGCCATTTTCTGCCTAATGAAAGAAAAACAATAATAGACAGTGATTAATTTTGAGAGTATGAAGAGTAGATTCTTTTTGATGTCGTGTTGCCTGGTTGCACTTTGCAGCTGCGGCCAAGGCAACCAAGGGACAGGGGCTGCGCCTGAGTACGCAGTAATCGAAGCCCAAACCACCACAGCCAATTTGAAGAACAGCTACCCTGCCACCATCCGTGGTAAGCAGGATGTGGAAATCCGCCCCATGGTGAGCGGGTTCATCACCCAATTGCATGTGGACGAAGGCTCAACAGTGAAGAAAGGACAAGTGTTGTTTACCATTGACCAAGTGCAATACCTGGCAGCCGTAAAGACGGCAGAAGCAGCCGTAGAAACTGCCAAAGCAGCCTTGCAGACCCAAGAACTGACTACCCAGAACAACCGCGAGCTGAACAAGCGCGGCATCGTGAGCGACTACCAGCTGAGTACTTCCGAAAACCAGTTGGCACAGGCCAAGGCCTCGCTGGCACAGGCAGAAGCTTCGCTGGTGAACGCCAAGCGCAACCTGGAATACACCGAGGTGACCAGCCCCAGCGACGGCATCGTGGGCGAGATTCCTTACCGCATCGGTAGCCTGGTTAGCCCGTCGATGGCTACACCTATGACCACCGTGGCCGACAACTCGGAAATGTTTGCCTACTTCTCGATGACTGAGCGCCAATTGCTCTCCATGGTGCGCGAGGGAGGCACAACGAAGGAAATCCTTGCCAAGTTGCCTTCCATCCAGCTGCAACTGATTGACGGCAGCATCTACCCCGACTCGGGACGGGTGGCTACCATCAGCGGCGTCATCGACCCCACCACGGGTTCGGTAAGCATGCGCGCGCTGTTCCCCAACAGCCACAACATCCTGCGCAGCAACAGCACGGGCAACGTCATCTTCCCCAACCCCATGCAAAGCGTGATCATGATTCCGCAGTCGGCTACCACCGAAATACAGGACAAGCGTTTCGTCTATGTAGTGCAGGCCGACAACACGGTGAAGAACACCGAAGTGAAGACTTTCACCTTGGATGACGGAAAGAACTTCTTCGTGACAGCCGGATTGAAACAGGGCGACAAAATAGTAATTGAAGGCGTACAGGCCTTGAGCGACGGACAGGCCATCACCCCCATCACTCCTGCCGAGAAGGAAGCCGCCTACCAGAAAGCCTTGCAAGACCAACGCGACGGCAACATTCAAACCGCATTCCAATAATGTAACAGTTGACAAGTTAATAAGTTTACAAGTTAATGAGTTTATGAGCCAACAAGGCAACGAGAGGGAGCAGACAAGTTGCAAACTGACGAAAAAATATCCTTGTACCCTCGTAACTTTGTTCCCTTGTACGCTCGTAACCTTGTAACCTCTACCCTTGTTCACTTAAGATATAAAAGCAAAAGAAAGTATGAATTTAGCCAGATTTATCAACCGTCCGGTACTATCAACGGTAATCTCCATCCTGCTGGTCATCCTGGGCTTCATCGGGTTGGCCACGCTGCCTGTGACGCAGTATCCGGACATCGCGCCGCCTACCATCAGCGTAAGCGCGAACTATACGGGTGCCAATGCCCAGACCGTACTGAATGCGGTTGTATCGCCATTGGAAGACCAGATCAACGGTGTGGAAAACATGATGTACATGACTTCCACGGCCTCCAATAACGGCTCTGCCACCATTACCATTTACTTCAACCAAGGCACCGACCCCGACATGGCGCAGGTGAACGTGCAGAACCGCGTGACTGCCGCCCAAGGTTTGCTGCCCCAGGAAGTAACCCAGATTGGTGTGACCACACGCAAGCGCCAAAGCTCCATGCTGATGATTTTCACCATCTACGACATGGAGGACAAATACAACCTCGAGTTCATCGAGAACTATGCCAACATCAACATCATCCCCGAAATCAAACGTGTATCCGGTGTAGGTGATGCCATGGTGATGGGTGCCGACTACTCCATGCGTATCTGGCTGAAGCCGGACGTAATGGCGCAATACGGGCTGATTCCTTCCGACATCAGCGGCGTGCTGGCCGAGCAGAACATCGAGGCCGCCCCGGGACAGTTCGGTGAACGAAGCGACCAGACGTTCCAATACACCATCCGCTACCGCGGACGTCTGCAAAGCCCCGATGAGTTTAAGGACATCGTCATCAAGTCTTTGGAGAACGGTGAAGTGCTGCGCCTGAAAGACGTGGCCGACATCGAATTGGGACGTAGCACTTACGGCTTCGAAAATACGGTGGACGGACACAAGGGCGTCAGCTGTATCGTGTACCAGATGGCCGGCACCAACGCAACGGCTACCATCCAGAACCTGGAGAAGGTGCTGGACGAAATGCAGAAGAACATGCCTGCGGGCATTGGCGTGAACATCGCACAGAGTGCCAACGACTTCCTTTTCGCTTCTATCCACGAGGTAGTGAAGACGTTGATCGAGGCGTTCATCCTAGTGTTCATCGTGGTGTACATCTTCCTGCAAGACATGCGCTCTACGCTGATTCCTGCCATCGCCATCCCGGTAGCCTTGATTGCCACATTCTTCGCGCTGAAGCTTATCGGCTTTAGTATAAACCTGTTGACCCTCTCAGCCATGGTGCTTGCCATTGCCATTGTAGTGGACGATGCCATAGTCGTGGTGGAGGGCGTCCATGCGAAGTTGGACCAAGGGTACAAATCGTCCCGCCTGGCTGCCATCGACGCCATGCATGAGCTGGGCGGCGCCCTGGTATCCATTACGCTGGTCATGATGTCCGTGTTCATCCCCGTGAGCTTCATGGGCGGTACGGCAGGTACATTCTACCAGCAGTTCGGTCTGACCATGGCCATCGCCATCTTCTTCTCGGCAGTCAACGCCTTGACGCTGAGTCCTGCGCTGTGTGCCATCTTCCTGAAACCGCATAACACGGACGGCCACGAGGCTTCGCTGAAAGAACGCATCGGCACCGCCACCAAGGAAGCGAAGAAGATATGGATACAACGCTATGCACAGGGGCTGGGCAAGTTCATGAAGCCGAAGATGACGATTCTGTTTACCATCGTCGCCCTGATTGGCATGATCTTCGGCATGTTCAGCTTTGAAAAACATCCTATCCTCTGCCCCATCTTCATTGTCATCAGCGTGATGGCCATTGCGGGCATGACGACCGAGTTCTTCAAGCATTCGTTCAACTCTACCTACGACTCCCTGCTGGGCAAGTATAAGAAACAGGTACTGAAATTCATCCAAAAGCGCTGGCTGAGCGGCGGACTGGTAGCCGGTTCCATCGTGCTGCTGGTGGTATTCATGCAGACCACCCCGACGGGCATGGTGCCCAACGAAGATACGGGTACCATCATGGGCGCTGTCACACTGCCTCCCGGCACCTCGCAGGAACGCGCATTGGAGATTCTGGCCCGCGTGGACAGCTTGGTAGCAGCCGAACCTGCCGTACAGTCGCGTACGGTGATTTCGGGTTTCAGCTTCATCGGTGGCCAGGGACCGGGTTACGGCTCCATCATCATCAAGCTGAAAGACTGGGAAGAACGCTCCACGATGCAGAACTCCAACATCGTCTATGCCACGCTGTTCATGCGTGCACAGAAAGTCATCAAGGAAGCTCAGGTGCTGTTCTTTGCCCCGCCTATGATTCCGGGTTACTCCATATCTACCGATATCGAGTTGAACATGCAGGATAAGACCGGCGGTAGCCTTGACCATTTCTTCGAAGTGGTAAACAACTATACTGCCGCCTTGCAGGAGCGTCCGGAGATTACCTCGGCCGCCACGAACTTCAACCCCAGCTTCCCGCAATACCAGCTGGACATCGACGCCGCCGCTTGTAAACGTGCAGGCATCAGCCCCAAAGACATCTTAAGCGTAATGCAGGGATATTACGGCGGTCTGTATGCCTCCAACTTCAACAGCTTCGGTAAAATGTTCCGCGTCATGATACAAGCCGAACGTGATGCCACGAAGAACGTGGAATCGTTGGAAAGCATCAAGGTGCGCAACGGCAACGGCGAAATGGCGCCTGTCAGCCAGTTCGTGAAGCTGACCAAGGTGTACGGGCCGGATGTCATCAACCGCTTCAACCTGTACACGTCCATGAAGGTGATGGTGGCTCCTGCCACGGGGTACACTTCGGGCCAAGCCTTGCAAGCCATTGCCGAGGTGGCCGAACAGAACCTGCCCGCCGGCTTCGACTACGAACTGGGCGGTATGGCACGTGAGGAGTCCGAAACAAGCGGAAGCACCACAGGCCTTATCTTCATCCTTTGCTTCGTGTTTGTTTACCTGTTGCTGAGTGCCCAGTACGAAAGCTACATCCTGCCGCTCGCCGTATTGCTCTCCGTGCCTTTCGGCTTGATGGGTAGCTTCATCTTCGTCAACCTGGCGAGCCTCATCGGCGGCATGCCTGCGTTGCAGATGATTATAGGCACCATGTCCAACAACATCTACATGCAGATTGCCTTGATTATGTTGATGGGTCTGTTGGCCAAGAATGCCATCCTGATTGTAGAATTTGCCCTCGACCGCCGCAAGATGGGTATGAGCATCACGTGGGCTGCCGTACTGGGCGCCGCCGCCCGTCTGCGTCCTATCCTGATGACGTCGTTGGCCATGATTATCGGTCTGTTGCCGTTGATGTTTGCCAGCGGCGCCGGCGCCAACGGTTACCGCACGCTGGGTACTTCGGCCATCGGCGGTATGTTAATCGGTATGATTCTGCAAATCTTCATCGTACCTGCACTGTTTGTTGCCTTCCAGTATCTGCAAGAAAAGGTTAAACCGATGGAATGGGACGATGTGGACAACTCGGATGCAAAGGCAGAAATAGAGCAATACAGTAAATAACATAACTCAATGAAGAACTAAACATGAAGAATGAAGAATTTCTTAACAGCGATGTCTGCGGCGAGGCCATGCGTATTCACCGCCAAGGGGATTCTTCATTCTTAATTCTTCATTCTTAATCCATAAAGTATGAAAGGAAAAATCATCACCCTGATGTGTGCCACCGCCCTGCTGAGCAGTTGCCACATCTACAAAGCATACGACAGGCCCGAAGACATCAGTGCCGAAGGACTGTACCGCGACACCGCCACGGTGAACGGCACACTCGAATCGGACACCACAAACTTCGGCAACCTGCCTTGGCGGGAAGTGTTCACCGACCCGCAACTGCAAAGTTACATCGAGCAGGCCCTGACCAACAATGCCGACCTCCGCACCACCATGCTGAACGTGGAGCAGGCAGAGGCTACGCTGATGTCCTCGCGCCTGGCTTACCTGCCCCAGTTGGGACTGAGCCCGCAAGGGACACTGACCAACTGGAACAAGGGCGAAATGACCTCGAAGACTTACAACATCCCCGTCAGCGCCAGTTGGCAGATAGACCTGTTCGGGCAGATACTAAACCCGAAACGGGCCGCACAGGTATCGCTGAAGCAGGCCATCTTCAACCAACAGGCCGTGCAGACGCAACTCATTGCCAGCACCGCCAACATCTACTACACGCTGCTCATGCTGGACCGCCAGTTGGAAATCACTGAAGGCACCGCCAATGTGTTGAAGCAATATGTAGAAACCATGGAGGCCATGTATGACTACGGCAATGTGAATAGTGCAGCCATCGAGCAAAGCCGCGCGTCCTATGCACAGGTGGTGGCTTCGCTCTCCGATTTGCGCCAAAGCCTGACGGAAACGGAAAACGCATTCTGCCTCATCCTGAACGAGCCCGCCCATGCCATTGAACGCGGTAGGCTGGAAAACCAGGTATTGCCCACCGACTTTTCGGCCGGCGTGCCCATCCAACTGCTGTCCAACCGTCCGGACGTGAAAGCCGCCGAAATGACATTGGCCGCCTGCTACTACAACACGAACAGCGCCCGCGCGGCATTCTACCCGCAAATCACCCTGAGCGGTTCGGCAGGCTGGACCAACAGCAGCGGGGCAGGCATAGTGAATCCGGGCAAACTGCTGGCAAGCCTCATCGGCTCGCTGACGCAGCCCCTGTTCTACCGCGGCACCAACATCGCCCGCCTGAAACAAGCCAAGGCACAGGAAGAACAAGCCAAGATTGCCTTCCAGACCGCCCTGCTCAGTGCCGGCAACGAGGTAAGCAACGCGCTCTCTTTGTATCAGAACACACAGGAAAAAGTTAATTCCCGCACCATGCAGGTAAATTCTGCCCGCAAGGCTGCCGAAGATACAAAAGAATTGTTTAACTTAGGCACGTCGACCTACCTGGAAGTGCTGACCGCCGAGCAATCGTACCTCAGCGCACAGCTTTCCGAAGTGTCCGACACGTTCGACCAGATGCAGGCTGTCATCAACCTGTACCAGGCTTTGGGCGGAGGCAGAGAGTAAGAACCTGATTATACGGAAAGGCCGTTTCCCGTACCGACGGTAGGGAAACCCTTTCCCAAACCTCCTAAATTCTTAGTATCATGATTAGTCCATTAGCTTATGTAGACCCTGCTGCCAAAATCGGCAACAATGTGACCATCCAGCCTTTTGCATACATTGAAGGCGATGTAGAGATAGGTGACGACTGTGTCATCATGTCGGGAGCACGCATCTTGAACGGTACCCGCATGGGCAAAGGAAACAAGGTGCACCACGGCGCCGTGTTGGGCAGCACACCGCAAGACTTCCACTATACGGGTGAAAACAGCCAGCTCATCATCGGAAACGATAACGACATCCACGAGAACGTGGTCATTGCCCGTGCCACACACAAAGGGAACGCCACCCGCATCGGTAACGAAAACTACCTGATGGACGGCGTACACCTGTGCCACGACGTCCAAATCAACAACCACTGCGTGCTGGGCATACGCTGCATGGTGGCAGGCGAAAGCATTGTAGACGACTGCACCATCCTGAGCAGCAACGTCATCGTGCAACAGAACTGCCACATCGGCAGCTGGGTACTGATACAGTCGGGATGCCGCATCTCGAAAGATGTGCCTCCCTACGTCATCATGGCCGGCAACCCGGTACAGTATCATGGCATCAATGCCGTGGTATTGGAGCACAACCAGGATGCCAACCGCATCACGGAGCGCATCTTGCGTCACATCATGAATGCCTACCGCCTGATTTACCAAGGCAACTTCAGCTTACAGGATGCCGTACTGAAGATTCAAGACCAGATACCGATGAGCGATGAGATACGGAACATCATAAACTTCATCCAGAATTCCAAAGGTATCACACGGTAAATAGGATGGGTTCGGCCCACGACATACAAAAGCGCCCCGCAAGGAAAAATATCCTGCGGGGCGCTTTGTTTATAAGACCGGGAGTGGAGGGAAGCGGCATCATGCCAGCCCGAAAGCCTCCTTCACCTTATCCACGTAGTCCAGTTTTTCCCACGTAAAGAGTTCTACCTCAATATCCTTGTCACCCTCGTAGCGGCTGCGGAAGTGCTTCACCACCGTTTGCGGTTCACGCCCCATGTGCCCGTAGGCTGCCGTTTCCTGGTAAATGGGGTTGCGCAGCTTCAGCCGTTCTTCAATGGCTTTGGGACGAAGGTCGAACAACCGGCCTATCTTGCGGGCAATCTCGCCGTCGCTCATCGCCACATGGCTGCGCCCGTAGGTATTGACGTAGATGCTGACGGGCTCCGCCACGCCGATGGCATAACTTACCTGCACCAGCATTTCATCGGCCACACCGGCCGCCACCAGGTTCTTGGCAATGTGGCGGGCAGCGTATGCGGCACTGCGGTCCACCTTGGATGGGTCTTTGCCCGAGAAAGCGCCACCGCCATGCGCGCCTTTCCCGCCGTAGGTATCTACAATGATTTTACGTCCCGTCAGCCCCGTATCGCCGTGCGGGCCTCCGATGACAAACTTACCCGTGGGATTGACCAGATACTTGATGCCGTCGTTGAACAAAGACAATACCTTTTCATGGTGTATCGAAGCAATGACACGCGGCATCAGGATATGGATGACATCCCGACGGATGATGGCCAGCATCTCGGCATCGGCCTTCAACTGGGCATCCGGGGTGTCGTCGGCCGGCCGGATAAAGTCGTCGTGCTGCGTGGACACCACGATGGTGTCGATGCGCACGGGCGTCCCGTTGTCGTCATACTCAATGGTGACCTGGCTCTTCGAGTCGGGGCGCAGGTAAGTCATCTCTTTGCCTTCGCGACGGATGTCGGCCAATACCTGCAGGATGCGGTGCGCCAGGTCGAGCGACAGCGGCATGTAGTTTTCCGTCTCGTTGGTGGCGTAGCCGAACATCATGCCCTGGTCGCCTGCTCCCTGCTCCATGGGGTCTGCGCGCTCCACGCCGCGGTTGATGTCGGGGCTCTGCTCATGGATGGCGCTCAGCACGCCGCACGAGTTGCTTTCAAACATGTATTCGCCTTTCGTGTAGCCCACCTTCTTGATGACCTCGCGGGCAATAAGCGGCATGTCCACGTAAGCCTTGGTTTTCACTTCGCCGGCCAATACCACTTGCCCCGTGGTGACCAGCGTTTCGCATGCCACCTTAGAGTTGGGGTCGTAGGCCAGCAATTTGTCGAGCACAGCGTCCGATATCTGGTCGGCCACTTTGTCGGGGTGCCCCTCGGACACCGATTCGGAAGTAAATAAGTATCCCATACAATTACAATGATTAAATTATAACTTCTGGGTGGGTTGATGGGAGTAGGGACAAATGTTGTGCGCGGACGCGCACGAAGGAAAAGGGTTGTTTTTTAGCATTTTTTTCCGTGGTTGCAAGCTACTCAAATCTTTCCACCGTTGTATTTCGCGGCAAAGGTAGGCAAAATTTGCAGATTGCACAAAAAAAGCGGAGATTAACATTCTCCGCTTTTTCCCGGAAAAAGATTCCGTCAGGGTTTTGTTATCCTTACTTGCAAGGGACTGTGCAACCTCTGCACAAACTCTTCCAAGTACCTGTTCCACTGCTCCATGGACTGAATGTCGGTGCGGCTCCAGGCGAATCCCCAGTAATAGCGGAAAGTGGTACGCGGTTCGTAGCGGTTGAGCGCCAGCACGTGGCCGCAGGCATTGTTGCGCCGTTTCTTTTCCGATTCAGGGAAAAGGACGGCCTTTGCCTCACTGGGCGCGGTGGGGAAAGCGGCGCCGACAAACAGCCGCCCGTTATCGGGTCCCGTAGTCGGGTCGTTGTACGAGATGAAACCTTTTGCAGCCTCAGCCGAGAATTCGCCGTCGGGTTCGTGCAGCACGATGCCCACGGCGAGGGAAGCCGGACGGAAAAGCCCGATGTAGGTCACTTCGGTGCGGTTAAGCCGCGAACCGGCATCGAGCGTAATGAGACGGTGCTCCACCACGTTGCTGTCGGTGCCTGCGACAAAAGGCTTGTAAAGAAGGGAGGCGGTAAAGCGCAGGGGGCCGTTGTCCAAAATCCCCACCGACTCGTAGCACCAAGGGTATATCAGCGTGTCGCCCTCTACCAAGGCCGCGGTGCCGGCGCCCAGCGTGGGGCCCCCGGCGTAGCAGTCCATGCCCAGCCCGTGGTCTTCGTGGTAGGAAAGCCCCTCCTCGAGCGCCTGGCGGTACATGGTTTCCAGCACGGGCCGGTCGTTGGTGTGCTTGGCAAAAAGGTCGTAGCCGAAGCCGCGCTCGCCCGTGGCCTGCAAGGCGGGGCCATAGGTGCGGAAAGCCACCAGTTCGTTTTCCCAGGCCAGGTCGTCCAGGCGTTGCGGGTACACACGGCCGGTGCAACGGACGGGCGTACTGTCAGGTTCCTGCATCAGCAGCCTGTACGTGGCCTCACCCGAGGCGGGCACGCTGACGGGAAAGATAAGCTTGCCGTCATACGTCACCTGCGAGGGCACAACGCTGCGCGCGGAATCTCCGCTGTAGACCGCAACGGGCAGGCATTCCTCTTTGCCCAAGGCACGGGCAATGTCTTCCAGGGGCAGTTCTATCATTTCGCCCGCGCGGGCCGAAGGCAGGGGATTGGTTACCGTGACAGTCAGCGAAGGCACTTCGCCGCAACCCGCCAACAGCAGGCAGCAGGCAAAGAATGTAAGCAATGTTCTCATAAGAATAGGAGTAATGAGGGTGTATCAAAATGCAGTGGTAACTTAATTCTCCTCCTCCCGGGAGGAGGGGAATCCGTACTATACCCTATTTTGATACACCCCCGGTTACGGATATCATTTCGGTTGACGGCCGATGTAGGCCAGGATGCCCCCGTCCACGTAGAGTATCTGCCCGTTGACGGCATTCGAGGCTTCGGAAGCCAAGAACACGGCGGGACCGGTCAGCTCGTCGGCATCGAGCCAGCGGCCGGCGGGCGTCTTGGCGCAGATGAAGGCGTCGAACGGATGGCGGCTGCCGTCGGGCTGCGGCTGGCGCAAGGGGGCGGTCTGCGAGGTGGCTATGTAGCCCGGGCCGAGGCCGTTGCACTGGATGTTGTACTGCCCGTACTCCGAGCAGATGTTGCGCGTCAGCATCTTCAGCCCGCCCTTGGCGGAAGCGTAGGCAGAGACCGTCTCGCGCCCCAGCTCGGACATCATGGAGCAGATGTTGATAATCTTGCCATGCCCCTTCTGCATCATGGCAGGCAATACGGCCTTCGAGCAGATGAAAGCGCCCGTCAGGTCCACGTCGATGACGCGGCGGAACTCGGCAACGTCCATCTCGTGCATGGGGACACGGCGGATGATGCCGGCGTTGTTCACCAGGATGTCCACCGTGCCCAACGTGCGTGCAATGTCCTCCACCATAGCCTGGACAGCAGGCTCGTCGGTCACGTCGCAAAGATAACCGTGCGCCTCGATGCCCAGTTTGGCATACTCGGCCACGGCGCGGTCGCGGTGTTCTTCACTGGAGCTGTTGAAGCAAATGGTTGCGCCTACCTTGGCGTAAGCGGCGGCAATGGCAAAGCCGATGCCGTGGGAAGCGCCCGTCACCAGGGCCACTTTCCCGTTGAGGGAGAAATTCAAATTCGGGTTCATAAGGTTGTTGTTTACGTACACGGACGCAAAGATAAGGGAAGTCTGCGAAAAAACAAAAGGCGCAATGGCATTCAAGCTGAATTTTATCACATTTCACGACATGCTTCCCCGATTTGGTAGCGTAGTATCGCCAGCGTACTGGCGTTCCTTCGCCAGCGCGCTGGCGTCCCATCGCTACCAAGCTGGCGATGGGACGCTACCGACCCCGCCATTAACCGGCTGGTTGTAAACGACATACAGGAATTGCCGGAATAAAGAAAAATTCGTATCTTCGTCCCCGTCATGGAAACAACCCGCATACAGCTTCTCGACATCCATACCCACCGCCTGCCCGAGGCGCCCGGCACGGCAGTGGTCAGCGTGTGCCCTCCGGACTTCCGCCCGGAGACGGGACACCTCTACTCCGTGGGCCTGCACCCGTGGCACATCGGGCAGGAGGGGCATACGCTGGAAGCACTGGAGGCCGCCCTCCGCCACCCGCAAGTAGTTGCCGTGGGCGAGGCGGGGCTTGACCGCCTGGCGGGAGCACCGCTCGCGGAGGTGCAAGTCCCCCTCTTCGAGGCACAGGCCCGGCTGGCGGACGAACGGGAGCTTCCCCTCGTCATCCACCTCGTGAAGTGCCTGCCCGAACTGCTTGCCGCGCGCCGCCGCCTGCGCCCCCAAGTGCCGTGGATCATACACGGGTTCCGCGGCAAACCGGAACTGGCAGCCGAGTGCCTGCGCCACGGGCTGTACCTGTCCTTTGGCGAGCACTACCGGGCGGAAACCCTGCTCGCCGTACCCACCGGCCGCCTGTTTCTGGAAACGGACGAAAGCGCCGTGCCCATCGGCACCCTGCACGACCGCGCCGCCGCCCTTCGCGGCATCCCTCCGGCAGACCTGTGCCAAGACCTGGCGGAGAACGCGGCAAAATGTTTCTTTCCCGGCAAGGCAGCAGAACCTTCGATTTTGCCGGCAAACCTTGGCTGAGTGGAAGATTTAGCGTACATTTGCATTTAAATTATAAGGATGGAAACTGGCAAGGATACGGTAAACACAGGATATAGCCCGGAGCACATCAATTATGCTCTGGTGGAGGGTACCCGTCCGCCGATGTACAAGGCCATGAAGTATTGGGGCAGGAAACCCCACAACATCTGGAGCGACTACATCAGCCATTATTGCCCCGAGGACGGGATTGTGCTCGACCCGTTTGTGGGAAGCGGGATTACCGCATTTGAAAGCCTGAAACTCGGACGCAAGGTTATCGCGACAGACCTGAACCCGCTTTCCGCCTTTGTCATCGAGGCCATGACTGCAAAGTTTGACGAAAAGCTATTCAGAAGCGCAGTCAAAAACATCTCACAAGCCATATTGAACGATGACGTCTACAAAACGCATTACACCAAATCGGTCGACGGCGAGTCCTGCACCGTGTACAATTACATTTGGGAAGGCGGGAACCTGAAGTTTGTGCGCCTAAAAAACGGGAAAAAGCAAGCTTTGTCGCTCGCCCCTTCGGACGAAGACAACACCTTGGCAAGGGACATGGACAACTTGGAGATTCCGTACTGGTACCCGACCGACAAATTCCCCCAAAATAAATCTATCAACCACAACTTTATCCGAAAAATCGGCGGCACGACGTTCGACCATCTTTGGACGCGCCGTAACCTCTATCTCCTGTCGCTGATGTTCGACTTGATTTCAAAAGAAGACAAACGCGTCCAGCTGCATCTGATGTACGCCTTTATCCACACGCTGCACCTTGTCTGCAAGATGGTTGTGCCCCGCGGCGAAACCGGCAACAGGAATTACTCCGGCAGCTGGGGACGCGCCGACTATATGATCCGCAACAGGCAGATGGAGCAAAACCCGCTGGTTGTCTTCCAGCGCTCTTGCTTTGACAAGCAGGGCGTGCTCAAAGCCATGCTTGACGCCACAAAACAGTTGACGGCAAAACGGAAAATCCACTCGCTGAACAAGACAAAACGGATGAACCTCAACGCGGGCATCAACTACGGTGTCCTCGACGTGGCCGACCTGACCGACTATCTTGACGACAACAGCGTGGACTTTATACTGACCGACCCTCCATACGGCGGCCTTGTGCAGTACATGGACTTGAGCATGGTCTGGCTGGTATGGCTGCAGCGGTTCGATGCCAGATACACTCCCGATGCTTCGGGCGAAATCACCTACAAGGCAGGCATAACATCGCGGCAATCCTACAAACGCAAGTTAGTGCTCGCCTTCAAGAACCTGCACCGTGTCCTCAAGCCTTCCCACTACATGGTGGTAACCTTTCACAATCAGGACATCAGGGAATGGAACGATTTTGTCGGCGCAATCCGCGAATCCGGTTTTGTATTCGAGAAAGTGACGCACCAGTACAACAAACGTTCGGGAGAATCGAACGTTTCCAACCCTTATGGCACAACAGGCTCCGATTTCTATATCCGATGCAGGAAAGGAGAAACCGACACTGCCACCGACGAAAAGATGGAATTGCACCGTTTTGTCATCCAAAAAATCATTTCAATCCTGACAGAACGGGCCGAGCCGACGCCGTTTACTTTCATCTTGAACGGCCTCCTGCCCGACATGCTGCAAGCCGGTTATCTTGAGCCTGACGCCCCGGCCGAAGAAATCATGAAGATTCTGGAAAATGAAATCGGGGCCGGCAAAACGTTCACCATCACCAGAAACGCAAAAGACCAGTCGGGCGACATCCTTTGGTTCACCAATCCATCGGCGCACATCAACCACATGAGCATAAGCCTGACTGACCGGATGGACCTCACGATAAAAGCCCTGCTGAGGCGCAAAGTCTCAGTGAAATACGACGACATAGTGGCTGAAATCTTCAGGGAATACCCCAACGGACAGACACCCGACCCTTGCGGGATAATCAATGTCGTAAAGAAATACGCCACCAAGTCAAATGCGAAATGGAAACTGAAGGACGAGGTGGAAAGGGACTGTACGGAACACACCCACATCATTTACCTGCTTTGCTCACTGGCGAAAAAGGCGAGGATGCTCTCGTTCGTCGGCAAGAGAGAACAACGCGAATATGTTGACGACACGACAAAACTGGTCAACGTCGCTTCATTATCGGCGCTCGACAACCTGCTGGACATCTACCAGCCGGAGCAACTGTCGCGCATAGAAATGGTGGACACGCTCTGGATAAACGACAACAAGATAGCGGCGGTTTTTGAGGTTGAAAACTCTACCGACTTTATCGGCGCGATTGCCCGTTCTTCGCACATTTCGACGGAAATACCAAAGTTCATGATTGTGCCGGAGCGCAGGATAAAGGAGTTCCTGAACTTCAAAGACCCGCTGTTTGTCCAGTCGTTCAAGGATAACAACTGGCGCTATTGCGACTTTCAGACCATCCAAACCTTGAACACCGCAAGAAACGTTACCCTGGAGATGATTCTGGAAAATTCAAAGGAACTGTAAACAAATGAAACGACCCCGCAAGCCCAAAGAACTGGAAAACCAGCCAGGCAAATATGACGAACGCAACACCCTGAATGACTTGGACGGCAGAAGCTGGCTGCTTTTGACAAAGAGTTTCTGGGAGTCGGAAACGTCGCAGATAGACAAGTCGGCATTTGCTCACCCTGCCCCGTTCATGGTCAAAGACATAGAGAAACTGATAAGCCTCTTCACCAAGAGAGGAATGACTGTGCTTGACCCGTTCGTCGGGAGCGGGACAACCATCATTGCAGCCAACAACATAGGCCGCTCGTGCATCGGCATCGACCTGAACGAAAAATACGAAGAATTGTACCGCCAACGGACACAGGGGCTCGACATCTTGCCAACGTCACTGTATATTGTCGGCGATTCAAACATCATACTCGACCATCTGGACGCGGAAGTAGACTACATCGTCACCTCCCCACCCTACCACAACATCCTGCGCAACAAGGCAAAAGGCACACGCAACAACAACGGGAAAAACTATAGGATGTCTGCCCGTGACGGCGTAGAATATTACAGCGAAAACAACAACGACTTGGGAAACTTCGAGGAGTACGCGGACTTTCTTGACGCCTTCAAGAGCATAATGGCCAAAGCCTACCGCAAACTAAGGAACAAGAAATATGCAACGGTTATCATCAGCGATTTCACCATAAACAAGAAAGAGGTGTGCGTGCAAGCCGACATCGTACGGCTGATGCAGGAAATAGGCTTTACATTTGCCGGCACGACAGTGCTGATACAGCCTGTCAAACCGCTTTATCCTTTTGGATATCCCTACGCCTACAAAATCAATCACCACCACCAGAACCTGATTACGTTCAGAAAAAGTGAGGATGAATAGCGCGTTTTCCGGCAAAAACTTGGCAGCTTGGCGGAAAGGTCGTATTTTTGTCCCGAAATCTGATTACTAACCTATAATCATTCGATGAATTTTGTAGAAGAATTAAGATGGCGTGGCATGCTCCACGACATGATGCCCGGAACTGAAGAACTCCTGGCCAAAGAACAAGTTACAGCCTACATCGGCTTCGACCCCACGGCAGACTCCCTGCACATCGGACACCTGTGCAGCGTAATGATCCTGCGCCACTTCCAACGCTGCGGGCACAAGCCCCTGGCCCTCATCGGCGGCGCGACAGGCATGATAGGCGACCCCTCGGGCAAGTCGCAGGAACGCAACCTGCTCGACGAAGAAACCCTGCAAAAGAACATGGCCGGCATGAAAAAGCAACTGGCCAAATTCCTTGACTTCGACTCAGACGCCCCCAACCGTGCCGAACTGGTGAACAACTACGACTGGATGAAGGACTTCACCTTCCTCGACTTCGCCCGCACCGTAGGCAAGCACATCACCGTGAACTACATGATGGCCAAAGACAGCGTGAAGAAGCGCCTCAACGGCGAGGCACGCGACGGCCTGTCGTTCACCGAATTCACCTACCAGCTGCTGCAAGGGTATGACTTCCTGCACCTCTACGAGACCAAGGGCTGCAAGCTCCAGATGGGCGGCAGCGACCAGTGGGGCAACATCACCCCCGGCGCCGAACTCATTCGCCGCACCAACGGGGGCGAAGTGTTCGCCCTGACCTGCCCGCTCATCACCAAGGCCGACGGAGGCAAGTTCGGCAAGACCGAAAGCGGCAACGTATGGCTCGACCCGCGCTATACCTCACCCTACAAATTCTACCAGTTCTGGCTCAACGTGAGCGATGAAGACGCCGCAAGGTACATCAAGATATTTACCGCCCTCTCCCGCGAGGAAATCGAAGCCCTCACCGCCGAACACCAACAGGCTCCCCACCTGCGCGTGCTGCAAAAACGCCTCGCCAAGGAAGTCACCGTCATGGTGCACAGCGAAGCCGACTACCAGGCAGCCGTAGAGGCCTCCAACATCCTCTTCGGCGGCGGCACAAGCGACGCGCTCAAGAAACTGGACGAGCAAACGCTGCTTTCCGTATTCGAAGGCGTGCCCCAGTTTGAAATCTCGCGCGACGCCTTGGGCGCAGGCATCAAGGCGGTCGACCTCTTCACCGAACATGCTGCCGTGTTTGCCTCCAAAGGCGAAATGCGCAAGCTGGTGCAAGGCGGCGGCGTATCGCTGAACAAGGAAAAACTTTCCGCTTTCGACCAAGTAGTCACCGCCAACGACCTGTTGGACGGCAAATACCTGCTGGTACAACGCGGGAAAAAGAACTATTACTTGCTCATCGCCAAGTAACACAAGACAAAGCACTATTGCGATTTTAATTTTGTTTTCATTTGAGAGAAGAGGCTTGCGCTGCGACAGCGCAAGCTTTTTTTATGCCCGTCCGCCGCTTTTCCTGACGCATTTCCGCCCTCAACGAAGAAAAAAACAGCGAAATGCTTGCAAGTATCTAAGCAATACCTTACCTTTGCACCGCTTTTTAACAGAAAGCGCCAAAGTTTGGACTATGGTGTAATGGTAGCACAACAGGTTTTGGTTCTGTTTGTCCTGGTTCGAATCCGGGTAGTCCAACGCAGAGAAAGCCGCCGAACAATCACCGTTTGAGCGGCTTTTTCTTTTCCCCTACCCGCAAAAGACGGGCTTAACCCACCCAAAAACACCGCTTATGAAATTCATCTCCTGGAACGTGAACGGACTGCGCGCCTGCAAGGACAAAGGCTTTGCCGACGCTTTCAAGGCACTCGACGCCGACTTCTTCTGCCTGCAAGAAACCAAGATGCAGGCCGGACAACTGGATTTGCCCTTTGACGGCTACCAGTCCTACTGGAACTACGCCGAAAAGAAAGGCTATTCGGGCACCGCCATCTACACCCGCCACCAACCGCTCGACGTGGCTTACGGCATCGGGCGTGAGGAACATGACAAGGAGGGCCGCGTCATTACCCTCGAAATGCCCGGGTTCTTCCTCGTGACGGTCTACACGCCCAACTCGCAGGACGAACTGCGCCGGCTGGACTACCGCATGGCGTGGGAAGATGAGTTCCGCCAATACCTGCTGGCGCTGGACGCCCGGAAGCCCGTCATCGTATGCGGCGACCTGAACGTGGCCCACCAGGAAATCGACCTGAAGAACCCCAAGACCAACCGCCGCAATGCAGGCTTCACCGACGAAGAACGCGCCAAGTTCGGCACGCTACTCGCCTCCGGGTTTACCGACACGTTCCGCTACTTCTACCCCGACCGGAAAGACATCTATTCGTGGTGGTCATACCGCTTCCGCGCCCGCGAAAAGAACGCAGGCTGGCGCATAGACTACTTCCTGGTGTCCGACCGCCTGCAACCCCAGCTCACCGGCGCCGCCATCCACACGGAAATCTACGGCTCGGACCACTGCCCGGTAGAGGTGGACATTAACCTGTGACCCCATACTTTGGAATTAACCTTCCCAAAAGAAATATGCGAAGTCGCTTTGGGCCAGTTCCTGCCCGGTCATAATGTCGAACAACGATATTTTTACCTTTAGTGAGTATTTCCCATGGGGCAGGTGCAACTCGCCATAGGGAATGAACATGCGGGCGTTGGTGAAGGTTGTAGCCTGGTAAGCAGGCGTGAGGTTCATGTTGACCGACACCTGTCCGTTGCTTATGGTGTAAAAATTACGGTTGGTATCCATCAGCAAACGTCCGTCTCTGTGGTAGAAGAATGCACTGGCCTGCACTGTACGCCCCACCATATTACATATGTTACACGAGAATACAACGTTCATCCCTGTCCGCCGGTTCATCTTTATGTTATGCTCCGTAGCAAAAGAAGTGATTTCAGCAGACGGCTGTGGAGCTGTGTATTGCCGGACAGGAGGTGTGTAGGACGGGGAAACTTGTTTTCTGGAGGCAGAAGATGTAGGCGGGTTATAGACAAAAGATTCGTCTTCGCCCACCTTTTTCCGCAATGAACCCAGCATGGCACGCAGGGTGGGAGCCGTGTGCACTGACGAGAGCGAGAACGTGTAACCGCCCACGGCAATGCTGGAAATATCGTAACGGCTCAGTCGTTCGACAAGGTATGCATGCTTCTGGTGGATGCCCATGCTTCCCAAATCAGTCTGGGAACTAGAAGCGACATCTGTCAAGTTCATTAACAGAGCGGAGTTTCCTATCTTTTTGTTCCCTTTGAATTGTGCTGCCCGGTTGTCGTACACCTGGAACGGGGAAAACGTCAGTCTTTCCCCGTTCGACAGGGTGAGCGAGCCGTTCAGGTTCAGGAAACCTGATGCATTGCCTTCGATGGAAGCCCGGTTGCCCAGCAGTGCCACCTTGCTGTTCCCTTGTCTGGCCGATTCGGTGAAATTGATGGTAAGCATGCATGAGAAGCCTTTCTTCATGGTCACTTCTAAGTCAAACCCCAGTATGCCAGAGGAAGGCAGGGAGAAAGACTTTGAAGTCGCATAGTTGTGCCACCCGCCATCCATCAGCTGGTAGGTGTACGGGGTCGCCTGTCTACCGTCTGCCCAGACTTGCTGAACGGACAAGGTGGCAAGCAGCGTGTAGATGAACAGTACTTTTATCATGTGCGTATAAAGATTAGTTTCCCGCACAGTATAGGCAGGGAATTGTTAGAACATAAAAATAGGAGTTCATGCAATGTGACATGCATGCCGACGATGGGATGCGGTCTACCAATCGTCCGTGCGGAAAGGCACGGCAGGCAAGTCGTTGCCCCCAATCAGCGTGCCGGGCAGGAAGTCGCGGAAGCCATAGCGCACAGCCACAGGCTCAGCCACCTGCTTGGAGGAAACCACCAGTTCGTTAGTCTGCCAGTGCAGCCATACACTGTCGGCCGGATGGAACACGCGGTCCTCACCCGCCAGTTCAAACCCGCGGATATCATAGTTGCGGCAAATGCCCATGTCCAAATGGTCGAACATCACCCAGGCTTCGTTACCTTTCGCCGTCCACGACTTGTATTGCGGCCCGAAGCAGCACACTTGTTTCTTGCCATACGTCAGGTTCAACGCCAGGTAACTGAGGCGGTGTCCCACCGCTTTCTTGTTGCGCGGATGAATGTTGTAGCGCTCATACGGTTCGGCAAGGTTGTTGGTAGACACCATAGCACTGTTGGGAATGAGGCCCTGCGCCTTGAACTGTGCCTCGCGCAGGCGTGCCCCGTTGGCCTGGTCGCCACTGCCGTAATCGTAAGGGGCAATCTCCACGAAATAGAAAGGCACCTGCTCTTGCTCCATATCCTTGCGCCAACGCTGCACCATAGTGGCAAGGCGTTCGGCATACGTCTGATAAGTGCTGACATTGGAGCAACCCTGATACCAGATGATACCCTTCACCGTGTAGTGGCGGATGGCACGGAACATGCCGTTGTACGTCAGCATGGGACGCTCGTAGTCCGGCTGTATCCGGGCAATGGAAGTGCTGTCGACCGGCACATCAGGATACGTTTCCAGAATGTCGCGGGGCAGCCAGCTCTCCACCTTTGTCCCGCCATACGAACAGTTCACAATGCCCACGGGCACATGCAGGGCGCGGCTCAGGTTGGAGGCGAAGTAAAAGGCCGTGGCACTGAACTCCATCACGTCGGTAAAATCCTGTGTGGTCATCCAGCGGCCGCCACACTCTTCCTGGGGCGCATAGCTTTGCCTCATGGGCACGTTGAACATGCGCACGTCCTTATCTGCCTGCGCGGCGGCTATGGCATCGTCCAGCCCGTCCTGCACGGGGCATCCGGCAAAGCCCTTGAGGGGCATCTGCATGTTGCTTTGCCCTGCGGCGAGCCACACTTCCCCCACCAGGACGTTGCGCACGGTCAGCGCCTCGCCATCGTCGAAGGTTATCTCGTAAGGCGTATAGCCGGCGGCAGGCGTGGCCAGGCGGATGGTCCACCGCCCCGTGTCGTCGGCATGGCAGATGGCAGTCTGCCCGTCCCACGAGGGAATGACACGCACGGTAGAGCGCGGGGTGGCCCATCCCCAAAGTTTCACTACGGCCTGTTGTTGCAGAATCATGTTGTCGCCCACCAGCGAAGGCAGTTTCACCTTGGCACAAAGAGCCGTTGCAGTGCAAAGCAGAAGGAAGAATAAAGAAGTTTTCCGTTTCATGGTCACTATTTTACGATAATACGAAAAGGATTAAAAGTTTGCCTACAAAGGTACTACATATTCCACTCCGTTGTCCCAGAAAAGACATTTTATACCTACATCGGAAACTTTGGCAGGGCGCGTTCCCGGATTATTTCAACTGCAGAATCCCGATAACCGGATTTCTATCCGGGTCTTTATTCTCCTCCCAAGTAACCAACGTATTATTATCGGTATAGGCTGTCCGGATGCCCACGCCGCGCCTGTCCACGTCGTTACGGAAATCCCGTCCCACCCAATGCCGCTTCTCCGACTTGGAATACAGGAACACCCGCAAGTCCTTTGCCGGGTCTGCCGACCAGTAAGTAGCCAGAATCCACTTCTCGCCCTCCAGATAGGTGGTGCGCAGGAAATCGCCGAAATGCTGCAACGACACCGTTTCCTCGTAATCCTGCCCCGGCTCCGGCAACATGCGGAAAGGATAGGCAAGGGACAGTTCGCCCTCTTCCCAGTGATACACCCCGTTCTCAAAGTTCGGCGCCATGAAGCATACCACGTCATCGTAAGCGCACAACTCCCACGGGAAAGTAGCATAAACCAAGTGGTTCTCCTTGCGCAACACCAAAGGCCGGGCGTTCTGCCCCGCTGCATCGGTCACGTAAATGCCGGCAGAAGCGTCATCCCGCCCCGCGCAGGACAGAATGATATCGCCCTGCGGGGTCAACTTGAAATCATCGGCTTTCACACTCAGGTTCACCGTCCCCAGATGCTCGCCCCGGGGCGAATAATACAGAATCTGCCCCTGCCCGGAAGCCAGCACCGCTATCCTGCCATGCTGCTTATCGTATTCAAACTGGCTGATATACACATATTCCCCGGGGCCATTCCCTTGGCGGGACACGCAGCTTTCATAAGCACCCTCCCGGCTGAACACCCATACGGCCTGCTGCTTGATGTCGAAAACAAAGATGTTATCCTCAGCAAAGGCAACATCCGTCACCGCCCCGACCATGCATTCCTCCGTACACTCCAACGGGATATACCGGATGGAGTCGACAAACAAGGAGTAGTCCAGCGAATCCGCGCTGACCTCCATCAAATCCACGTCCCATGCACCACCAGTTGACCTGTCCGTGCAGGAAAACATAAACCATACGACCAGCAACAGCCCAAAAGCAAATTTATTCATAGCCATACCTTATTCCCACACAAAAATAAGCAAAGCCCTGCATACGGCAAACGGATAGGAGCGCTTTTTCTTTCCGCCAAGCCGCAGTAGGAAACACCTGCCCGCCCCGCGGTTTGTCCGTTCTTTTTCCGCTCCATAGGGCCGAAAGTCGACCGAACCGGTACCGAACGGGGTACGACCGGGGTACGGACCGGGTAGGGAGAAGGCTTGTAAGGATTCGTTCCGGACAGGCGGGGGCCGGGCAACGACGACGCGGGGGACGGCAGGGGAAGCTTTTGCTATGAAAGGACGTTAATAATCCCTCACAACGCCCCGGGTTTCAGCGGGAAATCACTATCTTTGCGCCTTGAACGTAAAAAATGCTTTCATCCGAATGAAACGATACAAGACGATAAACAACCTCATGGGGTGGATTACCTTCCTCATCGCTGCCACGGTCTACTGCATGACCATCGAGCCGACCGCCAGCTTCTGGGACTGCCCCGAGTTCATCACCACAGGCTATAAACTGGAAGTAGGACACCCGCCCGGCGCACCGTTCTTCATGCTGGTGGCCAACCTGTTCTCGCAATTTGCCTCGGACGCGTCGGAGGTGGCGAAGATGGTGAACTACATGAGCGCGCTGATGAGCGCGGCGTGCATCCTGTTCCTGTTCTGGACCATCACGCACCTGGTGCGCAAGCTGGTGGTGAAGGATGAGGGCAACATCGGCACGGCACAGACCGTGGCCATCATGGGCAGCGGACTGGTGGGCGCGCTGGCCTACACGTTCAGCGACACGTTCTGGTTCTCGGCCGTGGAGGGCGAGGTCTACGCCTTCTCGTCGCTGTTCACCGCCATCGTGTTCTGGCTGATACTGAAGTGGGAGGACGTGGCCGACCAGCCGCACAGCGACCGCTGGCTGGTGCTCATTGCCTACCTGACGGGACTCAGCATCGGCGTGCACCTGCTCAACCTGCTTTGCCTGCCTGCCATCGTGCTGGTCTATTACTATAAGAAAGTGCCCAACGCCACCGCCAAAGGTTCGCTGCTGGCGCTGCTGGGTTCGGCGGTGCTGGTGGCCGTGGTGCTGTATGGCATCGTGCCGGGCATCGTGAAGGTGGGCGGATGGTTCGAGCTGCTGTTTGTCAACACGCTGGGCATGCCGTTCAACACGGGCGTCATCGTTTACATCCTGGTGCTGGCATCGGCGCTCATCTGGGGCGTGTACGAAAGCTACCAGAACCGCGACAAGCTGCGCATGGCCTTGTCGTTCGTCCTCACCATAGCCCTGCTGGGCATCCCCTTCTACGGGCACGGGGCAAGCGCGGTGGTCATCGGGCTGATTGTGATAGCCCTGCTGTGGCTCTACCTGAACCCCAAGACACAGGCAAGCATCAAGGAGAAATGGCGCGTCAGCGCGAGGACGCTCAACACGGCGCTCCTTTGCACCATGCTCATCGTGGTGGGCTACTCGTCGTATGCGCTGATTGTCATCCGCTCTACCGCCAACCCGCCCATGGACCAGAACTCGCCCGAGGACATCTTCACCCTGGGCGAATACCTGGGACGCGAGCAATATGGCACGCGCCCGCTGTTCTACGGGCCTGCCTACTCCTCGAAAGTGGCGCTCGACGTGAAGGACGGCTACTGCGAGCCCCGTGTGTCGTACAACGGCACCAAGTTCATCCGCAAGGAGAAGGCAACGCCCGACGAGAAAGACAGCTACATCGAGATACCGGGACGCATTGAGTATGAATACGCGCAGAACATGCTCTTCCCCCGCATGTACAGCAGCCTGCACACCTCGGAGTACATGGCCTGGCAGGACATCAAAGGCCACGACGTGCCCTACGACCAGTGCGGCGAGATGCTGATGGTGAACATGCCCACGCAGTGGGAGAACATCAAGTTCTTCTTCACCTACCAGCTCAACTGGATGTACTGGCGCTACTTCATGTGGAACTTCGCCGGGCGGCAAAACGACCTCCAGGGCGACGGGGGCATAGAAAAAGGCAACTGGATAACGGGCATTGGCTTCATCGACAACTGGCTGGTGGGCGACCAGACCCTGCTGCCCCAGGAACTGAAAGACAACAAGGGACACAACGTGTTCTACTGCCTGCCCCTGCTGCTGGGCATCATCGGCCTGCTGTGGCAAGCCTACCGCGGGCAGAAAGGCATACAGCAGTTCTGGATAGTGTTCTTCCTGTTCTTCATGACAGGCATCGCCATCGTGCTCTACCTTAACCAGACCCCCGCGCAACCGCGCGAACGCGACTATGCCTACGCGGGCTCGTTCTACGCCTTCACCATCTGGATAGGCATGGGCGTGGCAGGATTGGTACAAGCTGTGAACAGCCTCTTGGCAAAGAAGAGGGCACAACAGTCGGAAGAATCCCCCTCCGGCGAATGGCAGCCCCTGGCACCCGTGGCCATAGCGGTATCGGCGCTCTGCCTGCTGGTACCCATACAGATGGCCAGCCAGACGTGGGACGACCACGACCGCAGCGACCGGTACATGGCACGCGACTTCGGCTACAACTACCTGATGTCGATGCAGGAGAGCGGCAATCCCGTCATCTTCACCAACGGGGACAACGACACCTTCCCCTTGTGGTACGGACAAGACACCGAAGGCTTCCGCCCCGACGCACGCACCTGCAACCTCAGCTACCTGCAGACCGACTGGTACATCGACCAGATGAAGCGTCCGGCCTACGACTCTCCCTCGCTGCCCATCACCTGGGAGCGCATGGAGTATGTGGAAGGCACCAACGAATACATCCCTATCCGTCCGGAATTCAAGCCCAGCATCGACGCCCTCTATGCCGAGGGGCGCAAACAGGCGCTCAACGGCAACCCGGAAGTCCTGCTGAACGTGCAGAAAGAGTTCGGAGAGAATCCCTATGAGCTGAAGAACATCTTGAAGCACTGGGTGCGCAACCCCAAAGACGCCGACCTGAAAGTGATTCCCACCGACAGCATCGTCATCAAAGTGGACAAGGAAGCCGTGCGCCGCAGCGGCATGCTCATCCCCGGCGACAGCATCCCCAACTACATGACCATCTCCCTCAAAGGCAAGCAGGCCTTGTACAAGAGCGAGCTGATGATGCTCGAAATGCTGGCAGAGTCCAACTGGGAACGCCCGCTTTACATTGCCGTCACCGTGGGTTCCGCCAACCAGCTGAACATGGACAACCACCTCGTCCAAGAGGGTCTGGCCTACCGCTTCACCCCGTTCGACACCAGCAAAACGGGCGTGAAGGTAGACAGCGAGAAGATGTTCGACAACCTGATGCACAAGTTCAAGTACGGAGGCGTGGACAAGCCGGGCATCTACATCGACGAGAACGCCATGCGCATGTGCCACACACACCGCCGCATCTTTGCCCAGCTCATCCAGCAACTGCTGGCCGAGGGCAAGAACGACAAGGCACGCCAGGCACTGGAGTACGCAGAGAAGGTACTGCCTGCCTACAACATCCCCTACGACTGGCAAAACGGCGCCGCGCAGTTGGGCGAAGCCTGGTACCGCCTGGGCGAACAGGAGAAAGGCGACGCCATCCTTACTGCCCTTGCCGACAAGGCGGTGGAATACTGCACCTGGTACCTCAGCCTGGACGAAAGCCGCTTCATGCGCTCCGTCAGCGAACTGGAGTACAACTGGGCGCTGCTCGACGCCTTGGTGAAGATCATGCGCCAATACCAGTCGCCGCAAGCAGACATCTACCTGCCCAAAGTAGACGAAATATACAACCTATACATGGAGAGGATGGAATAACCCCCGACATCCCCACCGGGAAACCACAAGCCGCAGGCAGGCACAGGAGCTGGGAACCTGACACACGTCCCAACTTTCCCTGCCCGCCTGCGGCGAAAAAGTAACCAGTTTCAACCAAACCACTTCCATGCTGATAGAACAACCTCCCATGTTACTCCGGAAACTGTACCCCGGTGCATTATGGCGGGTGAACCCCGACGAACATGCCGTTTACCTGACGTTTGATGACGGCCCCATCCCCGAAGTCACGCCCTGGGTGCTCCGGCTGCTGGAGCAATACGGCATCAAAGCCACCTTCTTCATGGTGGGCGACAACATCCGCAAGCACCCCGACGTGTTCCGCCAGGTCGTAGAGCAGGGACACCGCATCGGCAACCACACGTTCAACCACATCCGCGGCTTTGAGAACACCTTCAAGAGCTACCAGTCCAACACCGACCGGGCGCAACAGTTCATGCGGGAAGCCTGCGGCGACCTGCCTGCCCAGACCTTGGAGCATGCCCTGCAGCCCCTGTTGTTCCGCCCCCCGCACGGGCACATGACCTGGAGCCAGTACCTGATGCTGAAAAAGCACTACCGCATCGTGATGTGGGACCTCGTGACACGCGACTACAGCAAGAAGCTGCGCGGCCCGCAGGTGCTGGCCAACGTCATGCGTTACGCCCGCAACGGCTCCATCATCACCTTCCATGACTCCTTGAAATCGTGGAACAACGGCAACCTGGCATACGCCCTGCCCCGCTCCCTCGACTTCCTGAAAGAGGAGGGATACGAATTCAGGCTGCTGTAAGGAGGAGCATCCGCCTCCGCCCCCCACAAGAGAAGTCCCGGCAAAACGCAGGGCGGGCTTGCCTCCCGCCGTCTACCGGCTTCAGGCAAACCCGCCCTGCATGATGGGGTACATTTCCTTATTTCTTTTTCTTCTTCGACCGCTTGGCCCAGCCTTCCTCGCTGAAGTCGGGTTCAGGCCCGCGGAACTCATTGCCGGGCTGGAAGAATTGCTTCCAGTCGTCTTTTTTGCTGTACTTCTGTTCGTGCGCGCGGGTGGCGGTACGGGCAGGCTTGGCACTGCCTTTGCGCTTGCCTTCGCCTTTGACCGGTTCCTTGTCGGCCGCATCGGCCACTTCCACCGACACCTTGCGCCCGCGCCAGGAAGCGCGGTTCAGCGCCTTCAGCACATTCTTGGCGGCGCCCTCCTCCACCTCGAAGAACGAGAAGTTGCGCATCAGGTCGATGCGCCCCACGGCAATGCGCCCGCGGGTATGGTTGTTGAGCAGGCTGATGAGGTCGGCAGGAAAGAAATTGTCCGACTTGCCCAGGTTGATGAACAGCCGTGCGTAGCCTTCTTCGGCCTGGCGCGGGCCTTTGACGCCTTTCTCCCCCTTGTTCCGCTTCTCTTTGCGCCCGCCGTCCAGGGTGGAGGTGATTTCTATCTCCTCGCGGTCGCGGTAGTAATCGAGGAAGCGGTTGAACTCGTGGCTTACCATGCGCTTTATCAGGTCTTCTTTCGACAGCCAGTCCAGCTTGCGGTACACGTCGGGCATGAAGTCGGCTATTTCTTCTTCGTTCACCTTCACCTTCTCCACGTCGTCTATCACCTTCATCAGCTGTTTCTGGCAGATTTGCTTGCCGGTAGGCATCTCGCCTGCCTCAAACTTCTTGCCGATGACGCGCTCTATCTGGCGCAGCTTGCCTTTCTCGCGCAGGTTGATGATGGCGATGGAGGTACCCGTCTTGCCGGCGCGCCCGGTGCGTCCGCTGCGGTGCGTGTAGCTCTCGGTGTCGTCGGGCAGGCCGTAGTTGATGACGTGCGTCAGGTCGTCCACGTCCAGCCCGCGGGCGGCAACGTCGGTGGCTACGAGCAGCTGGAGGTTGCGTATGCGGAACTTCTGCATCACCTGGTCGCGCTGCGCCTGGCTCAGGTCGCCGTGCAAAGAGTCGGCGTTGTAGCCCTCCTGCATCAGTTTGTCGGCAATCTCCTGCGTTTCCTTGCGCGTGCGGCAGAAGATGATGGCGTAGATTTGCGGATAGTAGTCCACGATGCGTTTCAGCGCGGCATATTTGTCTTTGGCATGCACGCAGTAGGCCACGTGCTTCACGGTGTTGGTGCTTTCGTTTTTCCGCCCGATGGTGATTTCCTTGGCGTCGTGCAGGTAATTCTGCGCGATGCGGCTTATCTCCGGGCTCATGGTGGCGGAGAACAGCAGCGTGTTGCGCTCTTCGGGCACGTCGGCCAGGATGGCGTCGATGCTGTCGGTGAAGCCCATGTCGAGCATTTCGTCCGCCTCGTCCATCACCACGTTCTGCACGGTGGCGAGCGACACGGTCTTGCGCTCCATCAGGTCAATCAGGCGTCCCGGCGTGGCCACGATGATGTGCACGCCGCGCTTCAAGGCGCGTATCTGGCTCTCGATGGACGAACCGCCATACACGGGCAATACCCGCAGGCCGTCGATGTACTTGGCGTAATCGCTCAGGTCGCCCGCTATCTGCAGGCACAGTTCGCGGGTGGGGCAAAGGATGAGTGACTGGGGTACGCGGTGGCTGATGTCCACCTTCTGAATCAGGGGCAACCCGTAGGCCGCCGTCTTGCCGGTGCCGGTCTGCGCCAGCGCCACAACGTCGTTGTTTTCCCCCAACAGATAGGGGATTACTTCTTCCTGCACGGGCATGGGCTGTTCGTAGCCCATCTCCTCAATGGCTTGGCGTATCTCGGCCGACACACCAAGTTCTTCAAATGTCTTCATTAAATAATTGTCTTTCTTATAATTCGGGCGCAAAGGTACGCATTTTTCCCGGGATTACGGAAGTTTTTCCGCAATCTGCGCACAATTTCCGGCGAAGACCGGGAGCAGGCGCCGCGCACAAGGACGCCCCGGGCGATGTTTCCACGGCCCGGATTGCCCGTTTCCTGGCGTAGTATCGCTATTCTCTTAGCGGTACGTCGCTACCGTCCTGGCGTAGTATCGCTATCCTCTTAGCGTAGTATCGCTTGGTTTCCGCCGTTTTTCCTCCCCGGAAAAGCAGCGGGAAAGCTTCTTTTGAAGTTTATGACAACATTTCTGAAGCTCACGACAAGTGTTTTGAAGATACGGAGGAGGACTATGCGGAAATATTTTAGTAACATTGCGCACAGGAAAGCGGACGCGAAGGACGTCCGCCGGAAAACAAAGTATCATTTTTAACACCATTAAAAACATGCGTATGAAAAAACTGTTTTTCTTATCAGCACTCTTGCTGATGTCTGCCGTGACCTTCGCGCAGCAGGCCTTGTGGGGAGGCGCCCCGGTGGTTTCCCCCGAAATCCATGAAGACAACACGGTAACCTTCCGCCTGAAAGCGCCCAAGGCCGTGAAAGTGCAAGTGACAGGCGACTTCCTGAAGGCCATCCCCATCGAGACCGAGAGGGGCATCTGGGAAGGCCCGGGCATAGCCGACCTCAAAGAGGGCAAGGACGGCGTGTGGGAATACACCACCCCCGAGCCGCTGGCACCCGAACTGTACATGTACTCGTTCATCGTGGACGGGCTGAAAATCATGGATCCCAGCAACGTATATATGATACGCGACGTGGCCACGGTGACCAATGTGTTCATCATCGGCGGCGGGCGTGCCGACCTGTACGAGGTGAACGACGTGCCCCACGGCACCGTGTCGCGCCTGTGGTACAACAGCCCCACGCTGGACATGGAACGCCGCATGACGGTGTACACCCCCGCCGGCTATGAGACCAGCGGCAAGCGTTACCCCGTGTTCTACCTGCTGCACGGCGGCGGTGGCGACGAAGAGGCCTGGATTAACTTAGGACGCACGTCGCAGATTCTGGACAACCTCATCGCACAAGGCAAGGCCGAACCGATGATTGTGGTCATGACCAACGGCAACGCCTGGCAGGATGCCGCAGCCGGCGAGTCGCCCAAGGGACTGGTTCCTCCCGCCATGCGTTCGCCCGAAGCTGCCAAGGCTCCCGAAGGCGGTTTCGAGCTGTCGTTCCCCGACGTGGTGAAATTCGTGGAAAAGACGTTCCGCGTAAAGAGAGGCAAGCGGTACCGCGCCATAGCCGGCCTGTCGATGGGCTGCGGGCATGCCGCCAACATCTCCCGCTACTACCCCGACATGTTCGACTACGTAGGCCTGTTCTCCGGCTCCGCATCGGCACGCCCCAACTCCACCTGCCCCGTGTTCACGGACTTCGAGCAGAAACTGAAAGTACAGTTGCAGGACAAGAAGCCGGCCCTCTACTACATCGCCTGCGGCAAGACCGACTTCGTGCAGGAAGGCCTGAAGAAATACCTCCAGCTGCTGGACGAAAAAGGCTACCAATATGAATACTACGAAAGCGACGGCGGCCACATCTGGCGCAACTGGCGCATCTACCTGACGGAGTTCGCGCCGAAACTGTTTAAATAATAGATGTACTTTTTCTTTCGCTTGTCCGAAAGAAAAAGATACCAAAAAGAAAGGACCCCGGCTGCGCCCGCCGGACTACTTCTTTGCAGCGTAGCTGCCAAGGAAGTAGCCCCGGAGATTCAGCGCTTGACTTTTTTCTTTTGGTAGCTTTTCTTTTTGCGTCAAGGCAAAAAGAAAAGTACACTGCCTTTTTATGTTTTACAGCAGGTTTGAACGCATGTGCAAGCGTTTTGAACACACAGGACAGCCCGAACGGCTACATTCCGCTAACATTGCACCCGAAAAACAAAGAATCAATCATCAATAACCCGATAAAAGAAACATGAAGAAATTAGCATTCCTTTCAGCACTCTTGCTGATGTCTGTTGTCACCTTTGCGCAACAGGCCCTGTGGGGAGGAGCCCCGGTGGTTTCCCCCGAAGTTCATGAAGACAACACGGTAACCTTCCGCCTGAAAGCGCCCAAGGCCGTGAAAGTGCAAGTGACAGGAGACTTCCTGAAAGCCATCCCCATCGAGACCGAGAGAGGCGTGTGGGAAGCTCCGGGCGTTGCCGACCTCAAGGAAGGCAAAGACGGCGTGTGGGAATACACCACCCCCGAGCCGCTGGCACCCGAACTGTACATGTACTCGTTCATCGTGGACGGGTTGAAAATCATGGACCCCAGTAACGTATATATGATACGCGACGTGGCCACCGTGACCAACATCTTCATCATCGGCGGCGGACGTGCCGACTTGTATAAGGTGAACGACGTGCCCCACGGCACCGTGCGCCGCATGTGGTACAACAGCCCCACGCTGGACATGGAACGCCGCATCACCGTGTACACCCCCGCCGGTTATGAGACCAGCGGCAAGCGTTACCCCGTGTTCTACCTGCTGCACGGCGCCGGTGGCGACGAAGAGGCTTGGATTAACCTGGGACGCACGTCGCAGATTCTGGACAACCTCATCGCACAAGGCAAGGCCGAACCGATGATTGTGGTCATGACCAACGGCAACGCCTGGCAGGAAGCTGCCGCAGGCGAATCGTCCAAAGGCTTCACAGCCCCCAGCATGCGTTCGCCCGAAGCAGCCAAGGCTCCCGAAGGCGGTTTTGAGCTGTCCTTCCCCGACGTCATCAAGTTTGTGGAAAAGAACTTCCGCGTAAAGAGAGGCAAACAATACCGTGCCATCGCCGGACTGTCGATGGGCAGCTTCCACTCGGGCAACATCTCGAGATACTATCCCAACATGTTCGGCTACGTAGGCCTGTTCTCGGGCGCGCCTTCTGCCAACCCGAAATCCACTTGCCCCGTCTACACCGATTTCGAAGGCAAGCTGGCCAAGCAATTCGCCAACCCGCCCGCACTTTACTACATTGCCTGCGGCAAGACGGACTTCGTTTACGAAGGCGTGACCAACTACCGCAAGCTGCTGGACGAGAAAGGCTACAAGTATGAATACTACGAAAGCGACGGCGGACACATCTGGCGCAACTGGCGCATTTACCTGACAGAGTTCGCGCCGAAGCTGTTCAAATGACATTAACGCATAACTGCGGGTTGATAAGTTAACAAGAAAGACCGGGGATAAATTTTATTATTGGTTAGGTGCAAAAATGACGAATCTTAGCAAGAAGCAAGCGGCTTCTGCAAGCATTCTTCCCTTTTGTCTGCTTGTTAACTTACCAACCCGCAAACCTATTAATACTCACAACCCAACAACAAACTTTATTCAATGAAAAAACTCCTTTTCTTGTCAGCACTTCTGCTGATGTCTGCCGTTACCTTCGCGCAACAGGCCCTGTGGGGAGGCGCCCCCGTAGTATCACCCGAAATCCACGACGACAACACCGTGACTTTCCGACTGAAAGACCCGAAAGCCGTCAAAGTACAAGTGACGGGCGATTTCCTCCCGACACAGAAAATGAAAACTCCTTTCGGCGAATTCGACGCCCCGGGCGTTGCCGACCTCAAGGAAGGCAAGGACGGCGTGTGGGAATTTACCACCCCCGAACCGCTGGCTCCCGAACTGTACAGCTACTCGTTCATCGTGGACGGGCTGAAGACCATGGACCCCAGCAACGTGTACATGATTCGCGACGTGGCCACCGTGACCAACGTGTTCATCATCGGCGGCGGACGTGCCGACTTGTATAAGGTGAACGACGTGCCCCACGGCACCGTGGCACGCATGTGGTACAACAGCCCCACACTGGGCATGGAACGCCGCATCACCGTGTACACCCCCGCCGGCTATGAGACCAGCGGCAAACGCTACCCCGTGTTCTACCTGCTGCATGGCATGGGAGGCGACGAGGAAGCCTGGATTGCCCTGGGACGCACGTCGCAGATTCTGGACAACCTCATCGCACAAGGCAAGGCCGAACCGATGATTGTGGTCATGACCAACGGCAACGCCTCGCAGGAAGCCGCCCCGGGCGAAACGCACTTCGGACTGACGCCCCCCAACATGAACCTGCCCCAGACTATGGAAGGAACCTTTGAAACGGCATTCCCCGACGTAGTGAAGTTCATCGACAAGACCTTCCGCACCAAGGCCAACAAGAAGAACCGCGCCATTGCCGGCCTTTCGATGGGAGGCTACCACTCGCTGCACATCTCCAAGCAATACCCGGACATGTTCAACTACGTAGGCCTGTTCTCGGCTGCCATCATGCCCGACGCAAAAGTAAAATCGCCCATCTACGAGGACTTCGACAAGAAACTGGCTACCCAGTTTGCAAAGAAACCCGCGCTCTACTGGATAGGCATCGGCAAAACCGACTTCCTGTACAAGGCCAACGAAGACTTCCGCAAAATGCTGGACGAAAAAGGCTATAAATACACGTATTATGAGACCGGCGAAGGACATATCTGGAAAAACTGGCGCATTTACCTGACAGAATTTGCACCTTTACTGTTTAAGTGATACATTTGCAGGCGAGTTGACAAACGGGTAAACCCATCCTTTATCCGCATGTCAACTCGCACGTTTGCATAGAACTAAGCACACAATCCTTAAAAACAAATCTGTATGAAGAAACAACTTTTCTCGGTGGCAATTGCTGCCACCACCTTGTGCTCATGCGGTCCCAGCGCACCGCAATTGGGCAAAGCTTCGCTTGACGAAGTCATCGGTGCCATGACGCTGGAAGAAAAAGCACACTTGATAGTAGGCACCGGCATGGCCGGATTCTCCGGCGACAGCGCCGTAATCGGCGAGACAAAGAACCTGGTACCCGGTGCAGCCGGAACCACTTACCCCATCGAACGCCTGGGCATCCCGGCCGTAGTATTGGCCGACGGCCCTGCCGGACTGCGTATCAACCCCACCCGCGAAGGTGACGAGAACACATACTATTGCACACACTTCCCCATCGGTACCCTCTTGGCTTCTACCTGGAACCAGGAACTGGTGGAAAGCGTAGGCAAGTCCATCGGTAACGAGGTATTGGAATACGGTGCCGACGTTCTCCTCGCCCCGGCCCTCAACATCCACCGCAACCCGTTGTGCGGACGTAACTTCGAATACTACTCCGAAGACCCGGTAGTTTCCGGCAAGATTGCCGCCGCATACGTGCGTGGCGTGCAAAGCAACGGCGTAGGAACCTCCATCAAACACTTTGCCGTAAACAACCAAGAGACCAACCGCACCGGCGTTGACGAACGCGTGTCGCAACGTGCCCTGCGCGAAATCTACCTGAAAGGCTTCGAAATTACCGTCAAGGAAAGCCAGCCCTGGACAGTGATGTCTTCCTACAACTACCTGAACGGCACATACACCTCGGAAGACCCCGAACTGCTCACCACGCTGCTGCGCGATGAATGGGGCTTCAAAGGCATGGTGATGACCGACTGGTTTGGCGGCAAGGATGCCGTGGCACAGATGATTGCCGGCAACGACATGCTGCAACCGGGCACCGACAAGCAGTATGAAGCCATCGTGAACGGCGTGAACGAAGGCAAACTCGACATGGCCGTGCTGGACCGCAACGTTAAGCGCATCCTCGAGATGATTCTCCAGACGCCCAAGTTCAAAGGCTATGCCTTCACCAACAAGCCCGACCTGAAGGCTCATGCCGACGTTACCCGCCAGTCGGCTACCGAAGGCATGGTACTGCTGAAGAACAACAACGGCACCCTGCCCTTGGCCAAGGACATCAAGAACGTGGCCCTCTTCGGCTGCACCTCCTACGACTTCGTAGCAGGCGGAACCGGTTCGGGCAACGTGAACCATGCCTACGTGGTATCGCTGCTGGACGGCTTGAAGAACGCCGGCTACACGGTAGACGAAGGCCTGAAGAACACCTACGAAAGCTACCTGAAGGCCGAAAAAGAACGCATCGCCAAGGAAAAGACAAGCTGGTTCATGCCCGACCAACGCCCGGCCGAAATGCCCCTCAGCGCACAGGTCATCCAAGAGCAGGTAGCCAAGAGCGACGTGGCCCTGATTACCATCGGACGTACTTCCGGCGAATTCCTCGACCGCAAGGTGGAAGACTTCAACCTCTCCAAGGCTGAAAAGCAAATGCTGCAAGACGTGACCCGCGCCTTCCACGCCGCAGGCAAGAAAGTGGTAGTGGTAATGAACATCGGCGGCGTCATCGAGACTGCCTCCTGGAAAAACCTGCCCGACGCCATCCTCTGCGCATGGCAAGCCGGACAAGAGGGCGGCAACAGCGTAGCCGACGTGCTGGCAGGCAAGGCTTCTCCCTCGGGCAAGCTGACCATGACCTTCCCCATCAACTTCGAGGACGCCGCCTCATCGGCCAACTTCCCGATTGACCAGACGGCCAACATCGACATCACCAACAAGAACGTGGAAAAAGGCAACGTGAAGAACGTAGACTACACCAACTACGAAGAAGACATCTACGTGGGCTACCGCTACTTCGACAGCTTCGACCGCCAGGTGTCCTACCCCTTCGGCTACGGCCTGAGCTACACCACCTTCGCATACAGCAACCCCGCCATCAAGGCTGAAAACGGTGTTTACACCGTTACGGTAGACATCAAGAACACCGGCAAGATGGCAGGCAAGGAAGTCGTGCAACTCTACACCTCCGCCCCCGACGCTGCCGCCAACAACAAGCCCGACAAAGAACTGAAGGCCTTTGCCAAGACCAAGGAACTGCAGCCGGGTGAAACCGCCACCGTCACGCTGACCGTCAAGGCCGCCGACCTGGCATCGTTCGACGAGGCAGCTTCCGCATGGGTGGTAGACGCAGGCCAGTACAAATTCCTGGTAGGCGCATCTTCGCGCGACATCAAGGCCGAGCTGAAAGCCGACGTTGCCGCCTCGACCGAGAAGGTGAACAACATCCTCGCCCCCGAAAGTGCCCTTACCCTGCTGAAACGCTGACCAACAACGTTTTGACAACGACACCGCACCATTGCGGTAGCGATGCACCGCCAGGAAAATAGCGATACTACGCTACCGCGGTGGCGATACAGTACCCGGTTGGTGGCGATACCACGCTACCAACCGGGTATCTTTTTACAAAAAAAACAACAGTTTTCAGAAAAAAAACTAACTTTGCACCAGAAACCCATTATCAACTTTAAACAACCTACAATGAAAAAACTTCTATTGACCTGCCTGGCAGCCGGAACGCTGATAAGCGCCACTGCACAGACCGTTGCGCCCGCCATCCCGCGCGACGAAAAAATCGAACAGAACGTAGAAGCGTTGCTCCAAAAGATGACGCTGGAAGAGAAAATCGGCCAGATGTGCGAGCTCACCATCGACCTCCTGCAGAAGCGCGTCAACCCCTTCGAGGGCATGGACCCCAAGAACCCCGACGTGAAAGCCCTGAAGAAAGTGCTGAAGAAATACAAGCTCGACAAAGAGTTCGACCTCTCCGGCGGCATACCCTCACAAGACGTCATGACCCAAATCTACCTGCGCATCCAGGGCATCGAGGCGCAGAAAGGCTACCAGATTAACGAAGCCATGCTGGACAGCGTCATCGGCAAATACAAGGTAGGCTCCATCCTGAACGTGCCCAACAGCGTGGCACAAACCCCTGAAAAATGGCAGGAAATCATCACCCGCATCCAGGAGAAATCGATGGAAGAAATCGGCATCCCCTGCATCTACGGCGTAGACCAGATACACGGCACCACCTACACCCAGGGCGGAACTTTCTTCCCGCAGGGCGTGAACATGGGTGCCACCTTCAACCGCGAGCTGACGCGCACCGGAGCAGCCATCTCCGCCTATGAGACACGTGCCGGAAGCATCCCCTGGACCTACGCCCCGGTAGTCGACCTGGGCCGCGACCCGCGCTGGCCCCGCATGTGGGAAAACTACGGTGAAGACGCCTACCTCAACGCCGAGATGGGCCGCGAAGCCGTGCTCGGCTTCCAAGGCGAAGACCCCAATCACGTAGGTCCCTACAACGTGGCAGCCTGCATGAAGCACTTCATGGGCTACGGCGTACCCGTGTCGGGCAAAGACCGCACCCCCTCGTCCATCACCGAGCAGGACATGCGCGAAAAGCACTTCGCACCCTATGTGGAAATGGCCAAGGCAGGCGCCCTGTCGCTCATGGTAAACTCTGCCATGAACAACGGCCTCCCCTTCCACGCCAACCACGAACTGCTGACCGGCTGGCTCAAGGAAGGGCTCAACTGGGACGGCATGATTGTGACCGACTGGGCTGACATCAACAACCTCTACACCCGCGACCACATCGCCAAAGACAAGAAAGAAGCCATCAAACTGGCCATCAACGCCGGTATCGACATGAGCATGGACCCCTACAGCTGGGACTTCTGCATCCTGCTGAAGGAACTGGTGGAAGAAGGCGAAGTACCCATGAGCCGCATTGACGACGCCGTGCGCCGCGTGCTGCGCCTGAAATACCGCCTCGGCCTCTTCGAAAACCCCTACCAGAACGTGAAAGACTATCCCAAGTTCGGCAGCCAGGAATTTGCCGCAGCAGCCCTCAAGGCAGCCGAAGAATCCATTGTCCTGCTGAAGAACACCGAAGGCATGCTGCCCCTGGCCAAAGGCAAGAAGCTGTTGCTCACCGGCCCCAACGCCAACTCCATGCGCACGCTGAACGGCGGCTGGTCGTACTCCTGGCAGGGCGACAAGGCCGACGAATGCGCCAAGGACTACAACACCATCCTCGAGTCGTTCACCAACAAGTTCGGCGCAGAGAATATCATCTATGAAGCCGGCGTGACCTACAAGCAAGGCGGACTGTGGTGGGAAGAAAACGCCCCCGAAATCGAGAAAGCCGTAGCCGCCGCCCAGAACGCGGACATCATCGTGGCCTGCATCGGCGAAAACTCCTACTGCGAGACCCCGGGCAACCTGACCGACCTCTACATGTCCGAAAACCAGCGCAACCTGGTAAAGGCGCTGGCCAAGACAGGCAAACCCATCATCCTCATCCTGAACGAAGGACGCCCCCGCATCATGGCAGACATTGAACCACTGGCCAAAGCCATCGTGCACATCATGCTGCCCGGCAACTACGGCGGCGACGCACTGGCCAACCTCGTGGCAGGCGACACCAACTTCAGCGGCAAGATGCCTTACACCTACCCGAAGGAAATCAACTCGCTCGTAACCTACGACTACAAGCCGTGCGAACACATCGGCAAACCCATGGAAGGCGCCTACAACTACGACGCACAGGTAGCCGTACAGTGGGCATTCGGCTACGGCATGAGCTACACCACCTACAAGTACAGCAACCTGAAGGTAGACAAAGCCAACTTCACCGCCGATGACGTGCTGACCTTCACCGTGGACATCACCAACACCGGCAAGGTGGCAGGCAAGGAAAGCGTACTGCTCTTCAGCAGCGACCTCGTAGCCAGCCTGACGCCCGACAACCGCCGCCTGCGCGCCTTCGAGAAAGTAGAACTGCAACCCGGCGAGACCAAGACCGTGACGCTGAAGCTGAAAGGCTCAGACCTCGCCTTCGTGGGCTACGACGGCAAGTGGATTCTGGAGCAAGGCGACTTCCGCATCCAGGCAGGCGACCAGACACTGAACATCGCCTGCACCGACACCAAGAAGTGGGAAACAGCCAACAGATAAAACGCCCGTCAGACGAGAAACCGATGTTTTCATTCTATATTGAGAGAGCCGTCCCGGCCAAGTTGCGGGGACGGCTTTCTTTTTCTTGACAACGCCCAAACGCTTTCCGCAAAAAAAACGTACCTTTGCGCATCAATCAACTTTTAACCGTTACTCTAAAAAATCAATACACCATGAACAGAAAACTATTTGTAAGCACCCTCTTGTTGACAGCAGCCCTGAGCGGGAATGCTGAAAACATCTCCTCCCCCTCGGGGCAGGTAAGCGTGGACTTCGAGCTGACCGGCAAAGGCGTCCCCACCTACCACATGACCTACAAGGGGACCGAAGTCATCAAGCCCTCCACCCTGGGGCTGGAACTCAACGGCAAGCCCAACCTCATGGACGGCTTTGAAGTAGTAAAAACCTCCACCTCCACCTTCGACGAAACCTGGCAACCCGTATGGGGCGAAGTGAAGGACATCCACAACCACTACAACGAGCTGCTCGTGGAACTGCGCCAGCCCGAAACCGACCGCTACATGAACATCCGCTTCCGCGTGTACGATGAAGGCATGGGCCTGCGCTACGAATTTCCCCGGCAGAAGAACCTCGTCTACTTCGTCATTAAGGAAGAGCACACCCAGTTCGCCATGACCGGCGACCACACCGCCTGGTGGATTCCCGGCGACTACGACACCCAGGAGTACGACTACACCGAGTCCAAACTCACCGAGATACGCGGCCTGATGGAGCAGGCCTACACCGACAACATGTCGCAGACCGCCTTCTCGCCCACCGGCGTACAGACCTCCCTCCAGCTCAAGACCGCCGACGGCATCTACCTCAACCTGCACGAAGCCGCACTGGTGGACTACTCGTGCATGCACCTCAACCTGGACGACAAGAACCTGGTGTTCGAGTCATGGCTCACCCCCGACGCCCAAGGCAACAAGGGACACATGCAAGCCCCCTGCCACAGCCCCTGGCGCACGGTGATGGTGAGCGACGACGCAAGGGACATCCTGGCCTCCAAACTGATACTGAACCTCAACGAACCCTGCAAGCTGGAAGACACCTCGTGGATCAAGCCCGTGAAATACGTAGGCGTGTGGTGGGAAATGATTGCCGGCAACCGCCCCTGGGCCTACACCTGGGAACTGCCCTCCGTGAAACTGGGCGAGACGGATTACACCAAGGTGAAACCCAACGGCATACACCCCGCCAACACGGAGAACGTGAAGAAGTACATCGACTTCGCCGCCAAGCACGGCTTTGACCAGGTGCTCGTCGAAGGCTGGAACATAGGCTGGGAAGACTGGAGCGGCAACAGCAAGGACTACGTGTTCGACTTCCAGACCCCCTACCCCGACTTCGACCTGCCCGGACTGAATGAATACGCCCACAGCAAAGGCGTGCGCCTGATGATGCACCACGAGACCTCCTCCTCCGTGCGCAACTACGAGCGCCACATGCACGCCGCCTACGACCTGATGGACAAATACGGCTACAACGCCGTCAAGAGCGGCTACGTGGGCAACATCATCCCCCGCGGCGAGCACCACTACGGCCAGTGGATGGTCAACCACTACCTCTATGCCGTGAAGGAAGCCGCCAAACACCACATTATGGTCAACGCCCACGAAGCCGTGCGCCCCACCGGCCTGTGCCGCACCTACCCCAACCTCATCGGCAATGAGTCTGCCCGCGGCACCGAGTACGAAGCCTTCGGCGGAAGCAAGCCCTTCCACACCACCGTCCTGCCCTTTACCCGCCTGCAAGGCGGACCGATGGACTACACGCCCGGCATCTTCGTGATGGACCTCAACACCTGGTCGCCCTACAACCGCTCGCACGTCAACTCCACCCTGGCACGCCAGCTCGCCCTGTACGTCACCATGTACAGCCCCTTGCAGATGGCCGCCGACCTGCCCGAGCACTACGAGCGCTTCATGGACGCCTTCCAGTTCATCAAGGACGTGGCCGTAGACTGGGATGACAGCCGCTACCTCGAGGCCGAACCGGGACGCTACATCACCGCCGCCCGCAAGGCCAAGGGCACGGGCAACTGGTTCGTAGGCTGCACCAGCAGCGAGCACGGCCACGCCAGCACCCTGAAGCTCGACTTCCTGGAGCCCGGTAAACAGTACATCGCCACCGTCTATGCCGACGCCCCCGATGCCGACTACAAGACCAACCCGCAGGCCTACATCATCCGCAAGGGCGTGGTCACCTCCAAGACCACCCTCAAGCTCAAGGCAGCCCCCGGCGGCGGATATGCCATCAGCCTCATCGAAGCGGCCGGCAAGAGTGACACCAAGGGCCTGAAGAAACTGTCGGGCAACATCCGCTAAGCACACTGCCCGGCAAGAACCGCCCCGCGCGGGCGGCGCGAAGCTGCACGGTGCACAACCGCCCCGCAGCCCACGCGCCACCCGCGCTTTTTTCATGCCCGGCGGGAGGGGGCCTTCCATTTTTCCGGACAAAACCCCGTCCGTACCCGGGTCGTACCCGGGTCGGTACCTGCTCGGTACTCGTTCGGTACATGCCCGGGGCAGTGAGCCGTGCATAAAACCGAACAAACAGCGGAGCAGGACCCCTTTGCGCCATGCCGGCTGCCGCCCGACGACACATTTTTGAAACGCGCGCGGGGAAAAACACCCGCCATGCGGGCAAAAACACGTTTTTTTACCTAATATTTTGCTGGCAAACAGATTATTTATATCTTTGCGGGCGAAATGGATGATAAGGTGGAGGGGCAGTCAAGCTCCTCTTTTTTATTCCCAAACGTTAATCTATGATAGAAAAGAAAACCGTTTGTCAGATTGTAGACGAGTGGCTGGAGGGAAAAGACTATTTCCTGGTAGAAGTGAACATCAGCCCCGACAACAAAATCGTAGTGGAAATAGACCACAAAGAAGGCGTATGGATTGAAGACTGCGTGGAGCTGAGCCGCTTCATCGAGTCGAAACTGAACCGCGAAGACGAGGATTACGAGTTGGAAGTGGGCTCGGCAGGCATCGGGCAGCCTTTCAAGGTGCTGCAACAATACCTCAACCACATCGGCGAGGAAGTGGAGGTGCTTACCAACGACGGGCGCAAGCTGGCGGGAATGCTGAAGGCAGCCGACGACAGCCGCTTTACCGTCACCATCCAAAAGAAAGTAAAGGAAGAGGGAGCCAAACGCCCCAAGTGGGTGGACGAAGACCTGGACTTCGGTTACGACGAAATAAAATATACTAAATACTTAATCAGCTTTAAATAAAAGTTATGGCAAAAAAAGAAGAACCCGTTAGCTTGGTAGATACATTTGCAGAGTTTAAAGAACTGAAAAACATAGACCGCCCCACGATGGTGAGCGTGCTGGAGGAGTCGTTCCGCAGCGTCATCGCCAAGATGTTCGGCACGGACGAGAACTACGACGTCATCGTGAACCCCGACAAGGGCGACTTCGAGATATGGCGCAACCGCGAGGTGGTGGCCGACGAAGACCTGGAAAACCCCAACTTGCAGATTCCGCTGAGCGAGGCACAGAAGATAGACGCCTCTTACGAGGTGGGCGAAGAAGTGACGGACGAGGTGAATTTTGCCAAGTTCGGCCGCCGGGCCATCCTGAACCTGCGCCAGACGCTGGCTTCCAAAATACTGGAACTGGAGAAAGACAGCCTTTACAACAAATACATAGACAAGGTAGGCACCATCATCAATGCCGAAGTCTACCAGATATGGAAAAAGGAAATCCTGCTGCTGGACGACGAGGGCAACGAACTGCTGCTGCCCAAGACGGAGCAGATTCCTACCGACTTCTACCGCAAGGGCGAAACGGCACGCGCCGTGGTGGCACGGGTGGACAACAAGAACAACAACCCGAAAATCATCCTGAGCCGCACGTCGCCCGTGTTCCTGCAAAGGCTGTTCGAGATGGAGGTGCCCGAAATCAACGACGGGCTCATCACCATCAAGAAAATAGCCCGCATCCCGGGCGAACGCGCCAAGATAGCCGTGGAAAGCTATGACGAACGCATCGACCCGGTAGGCGCCTGCGTGGGCGTGAAAGGAAGCCGCATACATGGCATCGTGCGCGAACTGCGCAACGAGAACATCGACGTCATCAACTACACGTCCAACACCCAGCTGTTCATCCAGCGCGCCCTCAGCCCCGCACACATCTCCTCCATCCGCCTGAACGAGGAGGAACGCAAGGCTGAAGTGTTCCTGAAACCGGAAGAAGTATCCCTGGCCATCGGCAAGGGCGGCTTGAACATCAAGCTGGCGAGCATGCTGACGGAGTACACCATCGACGTGTTCCGCGAACTGGACGAAAACGCCGAGGACGAGGACATCTACCTGGACGAGTTCCGCGACGAAATCGAGGGCTGGGTCATCGACGCCATCAAGGGCATCGGCATCGACACCGCCAAAGCCGCGCTCAACGCACCCCGCGAAATGCTGATTGAACAGGCCGACCTGGAAGAAGAAACCGTGGACGAAGTGCTGCGCATTTTGAAAAAAGAATTTGAAGAAGATTAATAGCAATATATGACGATAAGGTTAAACAAAGTAACGAGAGACTTGAATGTAGGAATCACTACGGCTGTCGAATTCCTGCAAAAGAAAGGGTTTACCGTGGAGGCAAACCCCAACACGAAAATTACCGACGAGCAGTTTGAAATGCTCAAAAAAGAGTTCAGCACAGACAAAGACCTGAAGATTAAGTCCGAACGCTTCAGCCAGGAGCGCCAGAACAAAGAACGCAACAAAGCCTCGGTAGCCATAGAGGGCTACGGCAACGAGGCCCAGGAACACGCCAAGGTGGAGGAAATCAAAACCGTGGTGCCCGAAGACGTGCGCCCCAAGTTCAAACCGGTAGGAAAGATTGACCTGGACAAACTGAACCACAAGCACACGGCGCCGGCCGAAACCCCGAAAGAGGACACGCCCGCACCTGCGGAAGAAACTCCCCGGGAAGAAAAGACAACGGAAACCGCCGAGTCCACGCAAGGACACCAGGCTTCCGCCGAAACCGCACCCGCGGCAACCGAGCCCATAGCCGGACACGAAACACCGGCGCCCGCCGCCAAGGAAGAGGCACACACGGAAACGACCGCAACCACCGAGCACACTCCTGCCAAGGACACAGAGCAAGAGGAACAGCCGGCAGAAGAAACCCCGGCAAGCGATTCCACCCCCACGACAGCCGAAACACCCCAAGAGGAAAAGGGAGAAGAAATATTCAAACTGCATAAGCCGGAATTCGTCTCAAGGATTAACGTTATCGGCCAGATAGACCTGGCAGCCCTCAACCAGTCCACGCGCCCCAAGAAAAAATCGAAAGAGGAAAAGCGCAAGGAACGCGAAGAGAAAGAAAAACAACGCCAGGACCACAAAAAACAAATGAAAGAAGCTATCATCAAGGAAATACGCCGCGATGACAGCAAAAAGGACGAAGAAGCCAACGGAAAGAAGAAGCGTGCCCGCATCAACAAAGAAAAGGTTGACATCAACAACGCTTCCAACTTCCAACGCAACGAACGCCCCAAGAACAACGGACAAGGAGGCAACCAGCCCGCAGGAGGCAAGAAGAACAAAGACCGCTTCAAGAAACCCGCCATCAAGCAGGAGGTAAGCGAGGAAGACGTAGCCAAGCAGGTAAAGGAAACCCTGGCACGGCTGACCTCCAAGGGCAAGAACAAGGCCGCCAAGTACCGCAAGGAAAAACGCGAGCAGGACGCCGAACGCCGCCACGAACTGGAAAGCCAGGAAATGGCAGAAAGCAAGATACTGAAACTGACGGAGTTTGTAACCGCCAACGAGCTGGCAAGCATGATGGACGTGCCCGTCACCCAGGTCATCAGCACCTGCATGAGCATCGGCATCATGGTATCCATCAACCAGCGGCTTGACGCCGAAACCATCAACCTGGTGGCAGAAGAATTCGGCTTCAAGACGGAATACGTCAGCGCGGAAGTGGCGCAAGCCATCGTCGAAGAGGCCGATGCCGAAGAAGACCTCCTGCCACGCGCACCGATTGTCACCGTCATGGGCCACGTAGACCACGGCAAGACTTCGCTGCTGGACTACATCCGCAAGTCGAACGTCATTGCCGGCGAGGCCGGAGGCATCACGCAGCACATCGGCGCCTACAACGTGACACTGGAGGACGGCCGCAAGATAACCTTCCTCGACACGCCGGGACACGAAGCCTTCACCGCCATGCGTGCCCGTGGCGCCAAGGTGACGGATATCGCCATCATCATCGTGGCCGCCGATGACGACGTAATGCCCCAGACCAAGGAAGCCATCAACCACGCCATGGCCGCAGGCGTACCCATCGTGTTTGCCATCAACAAGATAGACAAGCCGAACGCCAACCCCGACAAGATTAAGGAGGAACTGGCCGGCATGAACTTCCTCGTGGAAGAATGGGGCGGCAAGTACCAGTCGCAAGACATCTCGGCAAAGAAAGGCATCGGCGTGCCCGAACTGATGGAAAAAGTGCTGCTCGAAGCCGAAATGCTGGAACTGAAAGCCAACCCCAACCGCAAGGCAACGGGTTCCATCATCGAGTCGTCGCTCGACAAGGGACGCGGCTACGTGGCCACGGTATTGGTGTCCAACGGTACGCTCCGCGTGGGCGACATCGTGCTGGCAGGTACCAACTACGGCAAAGTGAAAGCCATGTTCAACGAGCGCAACCAGCGCATGAAGGAAGCCGGTCCGTCGGAACCCGCACTGATATTGGGCCTGAACGGCGCACCTGCCGCAGGCGACACGTTCCACGTCATCGAAACCGAACAGGAGGCACGTGAAATTGCCAACAAGCGCGAACAGCTGCAACGCGAACAAGGCCTGCGCACGCAGAAGATGCTGACGCTCGACGAGGTAGGCCGCCGCTTGGCCTTGGGCGACTTCCACGAGCTGAACATCATTGTCAAGGGCGACGTGGACGGTTCGGTAGAGGCATTGAGCGACTCGCTCATCAAGCTCTCCACGCAACAGATACAGGTGAACGTCATCCACAAGGGCGTGGGACAGATATCCGAGTCCGACGTTTCGCTGGCAGCCGCCTCCGATGCCATCATCGTGGGCTTCCAGGTACGCCCGTCCAGCTCTGCCGCCAAGCTGGCCGAGCAGGAAGGTGTGGACATCCGCAAGTACTCCGTCATCTACGACGCCATCGAGGAGGTGAAAGCCGCCATGGAGGGCATGCTCGCCCCGACGGTGAAAGAACAGGTGACCGCCACCATCGAAGTGCGCGAAGTGTTCAACATCAGCAAGGTGGGACAAGTGGCAGGCGCCATGGTGAAGACCGGCAAGGTGAAACGCACCGACAAGGCACGCCTCATCCGCGACGGCATCGTGGTCTACACCGGTGTCATCAATGCACTGAAGCGCTTCAAGGATGACGTGAAGGAAGTGGGCACCAACTTCGAGTGCGGCATCAGCCTGACCAACTGCAACGACATCAAGGTAGGCGACATCATCGAGACCTACGAAGAAGTGGAAGTGAAGCAGACCCTGTAACCCCGCATTCCTGCCTCTGAAGGCTCATCGGGGAGGAGGTGTCAAAAACAAGAAGAGAACTGACAATTCATTATTTTCAGGCGCGGATTACGCGGATTTCACGGATTAAGTTTATCAAGTCCGCGCAATTCCGTGTCATCCGCGCCTCCTATTTTATACAGGAAACAACAGAATATTAGGCAAAAGAGTGTATCTTTGTGCGCGAAAAAAAGACGAGAACAGCCTATGACTACCATCGACATCATCATCCTCATCCTCATCGGCACAGGCATCCTGCTGGGACTTATCAAGGGCGCACTGAAGCAACTGGCGGGGCTGTTGGGACTGGTTGTGGGCCTGCTGGCCGCCAAAGCCTTGTATGCCGCCGTGGCACAGGAGGTGTTCAGCCGCGTGACGGACAACATGACCGTGGCGCAGGTGCTGTCGTTCATTGCCATCTGGATAGTGGTGCCGTTGCTGTTCCTGGCCGTGGCGTCATTGCTCACCAAGCTGCTCGACGCCATCACCCTGGGCTGGATAAACCGCCTGCTGGGCGGGGTGCTGGGCGGGGTGGTACACGCCCTGCTGGTCAGCCTCGTGATATGCGTGCTCGAGGCGGTAGACACCAAGGACGACCTCATCAGCCGGCAGCAGAAGCAGAAATCCGCACTGTACTACCGCATGGAACCGCTGGCAGGGCTTTTCTTTCCCGCCGCCAAAGAATTCACCGAACAAATCTATAACGAGATAAACGATGCAACCCAAAGAATCTGACAAGAATACACCCAACAAGGACATCAAGGCCGACAACGAACTGGTGCGCCGCCTGGCGGAGGAGAAGTACAAGTACGGCTTCACCACCAACGTGCATACCGACATCATCGACCGCGGGCTGACCGAAGACACCGTGCGCCTCATCTCCCGGAAGAAGGGTGAGCCGGACTGGCTGCTGGAGTTCCGCCTGAAGGCCTACCGCCACTGGCTGACCATGGATATGCCCACATGGGCACACTTGCGCATACCGGAGATAGACTACCAGGGCATCTCTTACTACGCCGACCCTACGGCCAAGAAAGAAGGCCCCAAGTCGATGGACGAGGTAGACCCCGAGCTCATCAAGACCTTCAACAAGCTGGGCATCCCCCTGGAGGAACAGATGGCGCTGAGCGGCATGGCCGTGGACGCCGTGATGGACTCCGTGTCCGTCAAGACCACGTTCAAAGAGACGCTGATGGAGAAAGGCATCATCTTCTGCTCCATCAGCGAAGCCGTCCGCGAGCACCCCGACCTGGTGCAGAAGTACCTGGGATCGGTGGTACCCTACCGCGACAACTTCTTCGCCGCGCTCAACTCCGCCGTGTTCTCCGACGGGTCGTTCGTCTACATCCCCAAGGGCGTGCGCTGCCCCATGGAACTGAGCACCTACTTCCGCATCAACGCGCAAAACACCGGCCAGTTTGAGCGCACCCTCATCGTGGCGGACGATGACAGCTACGTGTCCTACCTGGAAGGCTGCACCGCCCCCATGCGCGACGAAAACCAGCTGCATGCCGCCATCGTGGAAATCGTGGTGCACGACCGCGCAGAAGTAAAATACAGCACCGTGCAGAACTGGTATCCCGGCGATGCCGAGGGCCGCGGCGGCGTGTACAACTTCGTCACCAAGCGCGGCCTGTGCAAGGGCGAAAGTTCCAAGCTCTCTTGGACGCAGGTGGAAACGGGCAGCGCCATCACCTGGAAATACCCCAGCACCATCCTGGCGGGCGACAACTCCGTGGGCGAGTTCTACAGCGTGGCCGTCACCAACCACCACCAGCAGGCCGACACGGGCACGAAGATGATTCACCTGGGACGCAACACCCGCAGCACCATCGTCAGCAAGGGCATATCCGCCGGACTGAGCGAAAACTCCTACCGCGGCCTGGTGCGCGTGGGCCAGAAAGCCGACAATGCGCGGAACTACAGCCAGTGCGACTCCCTCCTGCTGGGCAGCCGCTGCGGCGCGCACACCTTCCCCTACATGGACATCCACAACGAGACGGCCATCGTGGAGCACGAAGCCACCACCTCCAAGATAAGCGAAGACCAGCTGTTCTACTGCAACCAGCGCGGCATAGGCACCGAGGACGCCGTGGGCCTCATCGTCAACGGCTACGCCAAGGAGGTGCTCAACAAGCTGCCCATGGAGTTTGCCGTCGAGGCGCAAAAGCTGCTCTCGGTGTCGTTGGAAGGAAGCGTGGGATAGCCCCCGGAATCCGCGCATTAATTCGTATCTTTGCGCACAACGGGCGGCAACGGCCCGGAAAATCCGGCACCGTATCGCCGGCACAACAGCGCCCCATCGCTACCGTGCTGGCACTACAACGCTACCGGCGTAGCGTCCCATCGCTACCAAAGCCTGGTAATGAGCAATTTGCCGAAGCGGCATCTATATACACCTAAAAAAACGGAATAAACTTATGTTAGAAATCAAAGACCTCCATGCCAGCATCAATGGCAAAGAAATACTGAAAGGCATCGACCTCACCATCCGCGACGGCGAGGTACACGCCCTGATGGGACAGAACGGCGCGGGCAAAAGCACGCTGAGCAACGTGCTCGTGGGCCACCCCGCCTACGAAGTGACCCGCGGCACGGTCACCTTCAACGGCAAAGACCTGCTGGCCATGTCGCCCGAAGACCGCGCGCACGAAGGCATCTTCCTGTCCTTCCAGACCCCGGTGGAAATCCCCGGCGTGTCGATGGTGAACTTCATGCGCACCGCCGTCAACGAGCAGCGCAAGTACCGCCACCTGCCCGCCCTCTCCGCCAGCGAGTTCCTCAAGCTGATGCGCGAGAAGCGCGCCATCGTCGAGCTGGACAGCAAGCTGGCCAACCGCTCGGTGAACGAGGGCTTCAGCGGCGGCGAGAAGAAGCGCAACGAAATCTTCCAGATGGCCATGCTCGAACCCACCTTCACCATCCTCGACGAAACAGACTCCGGACTGGACGTGGACGCCCTGCGCATCGTGGCCGAAGGCTTCAACAAGCTCCGCACGCCGCAGACCTCCGCCCTCGTCATCACCCACTACCAGCGGCTGCTGGACTACCTCCGCCCCGACACCGTGCACGTCCTGCTGGGCGGCCGCATCGTCAAGACCGACGGACCGGAACTGGCACAAGAAATCGAGCAACGCGGCTTCGACTGGATAAAGAAAGAAGCGAACGAATAACATTTTTCAGCCGCAGATAATACGGATTAATTTCATGCTGCACGAAGCCGCGTAATCCGCGCCTAAAAAATAAGACTATATATGAGACCCGAACAACAATACATCGACCTCTACGCCCAGGCGGAAGCCCTGCTGCGCAACCACAGCGCCGAGCCGCTGAACCGCCTGCGCGCCCGTGCCTTTGCCGACTTCGAGCGGCTGGGATTCCCCACCCGCCGGCAGGAAGCCTACAAGTACACCGACATCGCCAAGTGCTTCGAGCCGGACTATGGCATGAACTTCAAGCGGCTGGCCTTTCCCGTCAATCCCTACGAAGTGTTCCGCTGCGACGTGCCCAACATGAGCACGGCCCTGTACTTCATGGTCAACGACGCCTTCTACACAGCCGCAAGCCACAAGCCGCAAGCCGCAAGCGCCGAAGCGAAAGCCCCCGCAGCCCGCAACGCTTCACCCGTAGCCGACGGCGTCATCATCGGCAGCTTCCGCGAACACGCCGGACTCGTAAGCCAATACCTCGGCACCCTGGCCGACACCTCACAGGACGGCATCACCGCCTTCAACACCGCCTTTGCACAAGACGGGCTGCTCATCTACATCCCCAAGGGCACGGTGGTGGAGAAACCCATCCAACTCATCAATATCCTGCGCAGCGACGTACCCCTGCTGGCCAACCGCCGCGTGCTCATCATACTGGAAGACGATGCCCAAGCCCGCCTGCTGGTGTGCGACCATGCCATGGACAGCGTCAACTTCCTCACCACGCAAGTCATCGAGGTCTTTGCCGGACGCAACGCCGTGTTCGACCTCTACGAATTGGAAGAAACCCATACGGGCAACACCCGCCTGAGCAACCTCTACGTCCGCCAGGAAGCAGGCAGCAACGTCCTGCTGAATGGCATGACCCTGACCTGCGGCACCACGCGCAACACCACACGCGTACTCCTCGCCGGCGAGGGAGCCGAGCTGAACCTGTGCGGCATGGCCATCGCCGACGGCAACCAGCACGTGGACAACCGCACCGTCATCGACCACGCCGTGCCCTCGTGCCGCTCCAACGAACTCTACAAGTACGTCCTCGACGGGCAAGCCACAGGCGCTTTTGCCGGGCTCATCCTGGTACGCCCCGATGCCCAGCACACCGATGCCCGCCAGACCAACCGCAACCTCTGCGCCACCCGCGAAGCCCGCATGTACACCCAGCCCCAACTGGAGATTTATGCCGACGACGTGAAGTGCAGCCACGGCGCCACGGTGGGACAACTGGACGATGCCGCCCTGTTCTACATGCGCCAACGCGGCATCCCCCTGCACGAAGCACGCCTGCTGCTGATGTTCGCCTTTGTCAACGAGGTGGTGGACACCATCCGCCTCGATGCCCTGAAGGACCGCCTGCACCACTTGGTAGAGAAGCGCTTCCGGGGCGAACTGGGCAAATGCAGGGAGTGCAAAGTTATGTGCAAAGAGAATGAACAACGATAATTAAGCAAGACCCATGTACGACATCCACCAGATACGCGCCGACTTCCCCATCCTGGAGCGCACCGTCTACGGCAAGCCGCTGGTCTACCTGGACAACGGCGCCACCACACAGAAACCCCGCTGCGTGGTAGAGGCCATCACCAACGAATATTACAACACCAACGCCAACGTGCACCGCGGCGTGCACTTCCTGTCCCAGCAGGCCACGGAGCTGCACGAAGCCAGCCGCGAAACCGTGCGCCGCTTCATAGGCGCCCGCTCGACGAACGAGATAGTCTTCACCCGCGGCACCACGGAAAGCATCAACCTGCTTGCCGCCACCTTCTGTCCCTCGCAGATGCAGGCGGGCGACGAAGTCATCGTTTCCGTCATGGAACACCACAGCAACATCGTGCCCTGGCAACTGCAGGCCATGCAGCGGGGCATCGTGCTGCGCGTCATCCCCATGGACGACCAGGGCAACCTGCTGACGGATGAATACGAAAGACTGTTCTCCCCACGGACAAAGCTGGTCAGCATAGCCCACGTCAGCAACGTGCTGGGCACGGTCAACCCCGTCCGGGAGATGATTGCCACCGCCCACGCCCACGGCGTCCCCGTGCTGGTAGACGGCGCGCAGAGCATCCCCCACATGCCCGTCGACGTGCAGGCGCTGGATGCCGACTTCTACGTCTTCTCCGGACACAAGGTCTACGGCCCCACGGGCGTGGGCGTGCTCTACGGCAAAGAGGCGTGGCTGGACAAGCTGCCCCCCTACCAGGGCGGCGGCGAGATGATTCAGCACGTGTCGTTCGAAAAGACCACCTTCAACGAACTGCCCTTCAAGTTCGAAGCCGGCACGCCGGACTACATCGGCACCACCGGCCTGGCCAAGGCGCTGGACTACGTGTCCGCCCTGGGCATGGACAACATCGCCGCCTACGAGCACGGGCTCACCGCCTACGCCCTGCAACGCCTCGGGGAAATCCCCGGCATGCGCATCTTCGGCGAAGCCAAGGAGCGGGGCGGCGTCATCTCCTTCCTCGTCGGGAACATCCATCACTTCGACATGGGTACGCTGCTCGACCGCCTGGGCATCGCCGTGCGCACCGGCCACCACTGCGCCCAACCGCTGATGACGCGCCTCGGCATCGAGGGCACGGTGCGCGCCTCGTTCGGGCTGTACAACACGCGGGAAGAAGTGGACGCGCTCGTGGCAGGAATCGAGCGGGTGAGGAAGATGTTCTGACCGCATACCGTAGCAAATAAATTCGTACCTTTGCGCCGTTTTTCCGGCATAGTGTCACCGGCAGGATGGCGATACTTCGCCAGCGCGGTAGCGATACTACGCTAAGAGATTAGCGATACTACGCTACTATGCGCTCATTGACAGGCCGATACAATGATACCCAATCCATAACAGAACAAAATATATGAAAGGACTCAGCACCATCCTATTGCTGGTGGTTTCAAACATCTTCATGACCTTTGCCTGGTACGGGCACCTGAAGTTGCAGGAAATGAAGGTCATCTCCAACTGGCCGCTCTACGCCGTCATCCTCTTTTCGTGGGCCATCGCGCTGGCCGAATACTCGTGCCAGATACCCGCCAACCGCATCGGCTTTTCGGGCAACGGCGGGCCGTTCTCGCTGATGCAACTGAAAGTCATCCAGGAGGTTATCACGCTCATCGTGTTCACCGTGTTCACCACCGTGTTCTTCAAGAACGAAGCGTTGCACTGGAACCACTTCGCCGCCTTCTGCTGCCTGATACTGGCGGTGTACTTCGTGTTTATGAGGTAATACTGTACTTATCCTTGCACTTTTTCTTTCGCTTGTCCGAAAGAAAAAGCTGCCAAAAAGAAAGGACCCCGGCTGCGCCCACCGGGCTACTCCGGTCACCGTTCAGGCTAAACGGCAGAAACTCGCTACGCTCAGACAGTCTGCCGTTCTTCACGCCTGCCCGCCATCCTCCGCTTTACGCCCGCCGGTCGATGCCGGAGAGCCATGCGGCACCAAGCTGCACAACGTTCCCACGCCGCATGGCCGCGCCTAAGCGGAGGGGCGTCAAGCGGAAAGCGTGTTTTTGCGTGAAAAACAGCAGACTGTCTGAGCGCAGCGAGTTTTCTGCTGTTTAGCAAAAACGCGCTTGGAGTAGCCCCGGAGATTCAGCGCTTGATTTTTTCTTTTGGTAGCTTTTCTTTTGCATCAAGGCAAAAGAAAAGTACACAAAAATATTATGATACTGCAACTTTCCACCCCCGTCCTACGACTAATAGGATAGAACAACTAAAAAACAGAAAGAAACATGTTAGTAACCACAACCCCTACCATTGAAGGCGCACGCATCACCCGCTACTACGGCATCGTGTCGGGCGAGACCATCATCGGCGCCAACGTATTCCGCGACCTTTTTGCCAGCATCCGCGACATCGTGGGCGGACGCAGCGGCGCCTACGAGGAAGTGTTGCGCCAGGCCAAGGAAACCGCCTTGAAGGAAATGCAGGACCAAGCCGCCGCACGGGGCGCCAACGCCGTCATCGGCGTCGACCTGGACTATGAGACGGTGAACGGTTCCATGCTGATGGTGACCGCCGCCGGCACGGCAGTAACGGTAGAGTAATCCCCCGGAAACCATGGCCAAGAAACAGAAATACTACGTAGTGTGGGCAGGCGTCAACCCGGGCATCTACGACTCGTGGACGGACTGCCAGCTGCAGACGAAAGGTTATGAAGGCGCGCAGTTCAAGGCATTCGACACGCGCCAGGAAGCCGAGCAGGCCTTTGCCTCACCGCCCCACGCCTACATCGGGAAACGAGCCGCGCACACCGCGAAAGCAACCCGGAAGACCGCCCCGCTCCCCCTGCCCGAAGCCGTGCGTAACAACTGCCTGGCGGTGGACGCGGCGTGCAGCGGCAATCCGGGACAAATGGAATACCGGGGCGTGCACCTGCCCTCCGGGCAACAGGTGTTCCACTACGGCCCCGTGTACGGCACGAACAACATCGGCGAGTTCCTCGCCATCGTGCACGCCTTGGCCTTGCTGAAACAGAAAGGGCAGGACATGCCCGTCTACAGCGACAGCCGCAACGCCTTGTTGTGGGTCAAGCAAAAGAAGTGCAAGACCAAGCTGCCCCGCAACGCCCGCAGCGAAGCCCTCTTCCAACTGATAGAGCGCGCCGAGAAGTGGCTGCACGAGAATACCTACGCCACCCCCCTGCGGAAATGGGAAACGGAACAATGGGGGGAAATCCCTGCGGACTTCGGCCGGAAACACTGACCTTTCCCCATCTTTTTCCCCTAAAGACTCTGCATGTCGTTCAGCTTCTTGTAGTAGCCGTTCTTCGCAATGAGCTGCTCGTGGGTGCCGCGCTCCACGATTTCGCCCTCAAAGAGCACGCAGATTTCGTCGGCATTCTTGATGGTGCTCAGGCGGTGCGCGATGGCGATGGTGGTGCGCGACTTCATCAGCCGCTCCAAAGCCTCCTGCACCAGGCGTTCGCTCTCGGTATCGAGGGCCGAGGTGGCTTCGTCCAGAATGAGGATAGGCGGGTTTTTCAGGATGGCGCGGGCAATGCTGATGCGCTGCCGCTGTCCGCCGGACAGACGCCCGCCGCGGTCGCCAATCATCGTGTCGTAGCCGTTTTCCGACTCCATGATGAAGTCGTGCGCATTGGCTATTTTGGCGGCTTCGATGACCTGTTCCATGGTGGCGTTTTCCACGCCGAAAGTAATGTTGTTATAGAATGTGTCGTTAAAGAGTATGGCCTCCTGGTTGACGTTGCCTATCAGCGAGCGGAGGCTGTGGATGGACACGTCCTTGATGTTCTTGCCGTCGATGAGCACCTCGCCCTGCTGCACGTCGTGGTAACGGGGCACGAGGTCGACCAGCGTGGACTTGCCCGAGCCTGACTGCCCCACCAGCGCGATGGTCTTGCCCTTGGGCACCGTCAGGTTGATGTGCTTCAGCACGGGACGGCCTTCCACATAGCTGAAGCTGACGTCGCGGAACTCCAGTTGCTGTTCAAAGGCCTTCAAAGGCAGGGGGTGGGCCGGTTCCTGGATGGGGTTCTCCGCTTTCAGAATCATGTCGATGCGGTCCATGCTGGCCAGTCCGATGGGCACGTTGTAGAACGTCTTGGTGAAATCCTTCAGCGGGTTGATGATGCTGTACAGCATGACCAGGTAGAAGATGAACAGCGAGGCATCCATAGGCGCGTAGTCCGTATTGAGGATGAGCGAGCCGCCGAACCACAGCACGATGACGCTGACGCACGGGCCCAGAAACTCGCTCATGGGGTGCGCCGGACTTGGGCGGATGACCATGGCGTTGACCGAGTTGCGGTATTCCTCATTAATCTTCACGAAACGGGCGGACATCTTCTTCTCGGCGATGAAGGCCTTGATGATGCGCAGGCCGCCCAGCGTCTCGTCCAGTTGGGACATGATGGTGCCCCACTGCGCCTGCACCACCGACGAGCGGCGCTTCAGCTTACGCGTCAGCGAGCCCATGCCCCAGCCCGCCAGGGGCAGGACGATGATGACGAAGAGCGTCATCTGCCAGCTGACGGCAAACATCACGAAGAAGTAGATGAGGATGGTGATGGGGTTGCGCAGCAGCATGTCCACCGAGCTGGTGACGTAGGTCTCGACAGCGGTCACGTCGGCGCTCATGCGGGCGATGATGTCGCCCTTGCGCTCTTCCGAAAAGAAGCTGAGGGGCAGCTTCAGCACTTTCTTGTAGACTTCGATGCGGATGTCGCGCACCACGCCCGTGCGCAGGGGCACCATCACCGCCGCCGAGGCAAAGTAGCCCGCCGTCTTGAGCAGCGTGAGGAACATCAGCACGCCCCCCAGCAGGAACAGCATCGACAGGGCGCCGTGCTGCGCCACGAAGTTGCCCATCCACCAGTAGCCGTTGTTCACCAGCGAGTCGGTGGCGGCGCCCAGGCTGCTCCAGTCCACGGGCTGGTATTCGTACACCTGTCCGTCTACCTTGAAAAGGATGTTGAGAATGGGCACAAGCGCCGTGAACGAGAACACGTTGAGCCATTGCGACACGAAGTTCAGCACCACGGCCCAGACGAGGAATTTGCGGTAGGGCTTCACGTAGCGCCCCAGCAGGGAGAAAAATTGTTTCAGCATATTTCTTAAAAACGGCTAAGCGGCGTGTATCGCCATAAATACCTCAGAAGCAATGCGTTGGTAGCGTAGTATCGCTATTCTCTTAGCGTAGTATCGCTACCGTCCTGGCGGTGCATCGCTATTCTCTTAGCGCAGTATCGCTACCAAACCGGGGGCAAAGATAGTGATAATTTGTCAAAAACCCTTCCCGCGCCGCACAAAAGGCGCCCCACAGCGGAGGCCGGACAACGGCTGCAATGTCCTCTATTTCTTGAAACTTGGCCTAAGCGGCCTTATCCCGCCACAATCCTGTTGCATGGAATGGAAAAGCCGTGTAACTTCGCGCCATTATGAAAACTGTACAGGTAAAACGAGTTTCCAACCGCCGGGAGATGGACGACTTCGTCCGCCTGCCCCGCACCATCTACGCGGGCAACCCCTGCTATGTGCCCGACCTGGAAGCGGACATCCGCGACACGTTCGACCCCCGCAAGAATGCCGGGCTGGACTTTACAGACATCCAGCCCTTTGTGGCCTACGACGGGGAGGGACGCGCCGTGGGACGCATTGCAGGCATCATCAACCACCGCGCCAACCAGAAGTGGGGCACGCGCAACGTGCGCTTCGGCTTCATCGAGTTCACCGACGACGCCCGCGTGTCAGCCGCCCTGCTCCATGCCGTGGAACAGTGGGGACGCGAACGGGGCATGACGCGCATCGAGGGACCGATGGGCATCTTCGACTTCGACAAGGAAGGCATGCTGGTGGAAGACTTCGACCGCATGGGCTCGATGGTCACCATCTACAACCCGCCCTACTACCCCCGCCACCTGGAAGCCCTGGGCTACACCAAGGAGGTGGACTGGGTGCAGGTAAGCGTAGAAGTGCCCCGCGAGGTGCCGGCCAAGTACGCCCGGGTGGCACGCCTGTCCGGGGAAATGTTCGGCCTGCACGTCCGCAAGCTCACCACCCGGGAGGTGAAGCAGGGCTACGGGCGCAAGGTGTTCCGGCTGCTGAACGCCGCCTATGCCCCGCTGTTCGGCTACACGGAGCTGTCGGACCGCCAGATTGACGACTACCTGAAACGCTACATCCCCCTGCTGGACTGGCAACTGCTGCCCGTGGTAGAAAACGAACAAGGCGAACTGGTGGGCGTGGCCATCACCATGCCCAGCCTGTCGCACGCCCTGCGGAAAACCGGCGGCCGGCTGCTGCCCTGGGGATGGCTGCACCTCATCCGCGCCCTGAAGTGGAAGCGCGAAGACAAGGCGGAGCTGTTCCTCATCGCCGTGCGCCCCGACTACCAGGGGCTGGGCGTCAACGCGCTGTTCTTTGCCGACCTCATCCCCATCTACAACCGCTACGGCTTCACCCGTGCCGAAACAGGCCCGCAGCTGGAGGACAACATCAAAGAGCTGTCGCAATGGAAACCCCTCAACCCCACGCTGGGCAAACGGAGGCGATGCTACGGCAAGAGCCTCTCCCCCGGCCCCTCTCCCGCAGAAAGGAAAGAAGCGGACGGGACCCCGGATAACGAGACAGAAAAAAACAAATAAGATAACAACAATACAATAAATAAGGTAACTCCCCACCTCCCCTCTCCGCGGGAGAGGGGAGGTGGGGAGAGGCTTTTTAACTATGGAAAGAAAAGTAGTAATCACCGGCATGGGCATCTGGTCGTGCCTGGGCACCACGCTTGACGACGTGTGCCAGTCGCTCCGCCAAGGCAAAAGCGGCATCGTCTTCAGCCAAGAACGCAAGGACGCGGGCTTCCGCTCCGCCCTGTGCGCCGACGTGCCCCGCCCCGACCTGAAGCCCTACATCTCGCGCAACCTGCGCCAGTTCATGCCCGAAGAGGCACAATACGCTTACATGGCCACCCGCTCCGCCCTGGAGCACGCGCGGCTGGACCAGGACTACATCGACGCCCACGAGGTAGGCATCATCTACGGCAACGACTCGGTGGCCGAGGCAACGATGCGCGCGCTGGACAAGTTCCGCGAGTTCCACGACACGGCGGCCTGCGGCAGCGGCGCCATCTTCCAGTCCATGAACTCCACCGTCACCATGAACCTGGCCTGCCTGTTCCACCTCAAGGGCATCAACCTCACCGCCTCGGGCGCCTGCGCCTCGGGCTCGCACGCCATCGGCCTGGCGTGGCTGCTCATCCGCAACGGGCTGCAAGACTGCATCGTGTGCGGCGGCGCGCAGGAGGCCAACATGTACGGCGTGGCCGCCTTCGACGGCATACAGTCGTTCTCCGTCCGCGAGGCCGAACCCACGCGCGCCAGCCGCCCCTTCGACCGCGACCGCGACGGGCTGGTGCCCGGCGGCGGGGCGGCAACCGTCGTGGTGGAGAGCTACGAGCACGCCGTCCGCCGCAGCGCGCCCATCCTGGCGGAGATAGTAAACTGGGGATTCTCGGGCAACGGCGACCACATCTCCACCCCCAACGTGGCAGGCCCCGCCCGTTCGCTGGAGCTGTGCCTGAAGCAGGGCGGCATCCGCCCCCGCGAGATAGGCTACGTCAACGCCCATGCCACCTCCACCCGCATCGGCGACGCCCGCGAGGCACAGGCCATCGCGCAGGTATTCGGCGACTACCGCGTGCCCGTCACCTCCACCAAAGGCCAGACGGGGCACGAGATGTGGATGGCCGGCGCCAGCGAAATCATCTACTCCACGCTGATGATGAAGGGCGGATTCATTGCCGGAAGCCTCAACTTCGAGCACCCCGACGACGACACCGCCTGCCTGAACATCGTGCCCGAGACGAGGGAAGCCCGCTTCGACACGTTCCTCTCCAACTCCTTCGGGTTCGGGGGGACGAACTCGACGCTGGTGGTATGCGACGTTCAGTAATAATCCCTTACACCATCACCCCGCCCGAATCGAGACCATGATCTCGACCCCTCCTCGACCGAGGTGAAGGAGGCTTCGCGACCGAGGCGGAGGAACGGTCGAGACCGAGGCCTCGGCAAGCCATTGGGCATCAGCCACTTGCACGGAGCCCCAGAGGGGAGAGAGGCGACAGAGTACATTAAGATAATATTTAACAACTAACAGATAAACAAAACGACTATGACACGCGAAGAAATCGTAGAGAAAGTGAATGCCCTCCTGGCAGAAGAGTTTGAAGTGGACGAAGCCAACTTCGCCCCCGACGCCAACATCAAGGAAACGCTCTCGCTGGACAGCCTGAGCCTGGTAGACCTAGTGGCCGTCATCCAGCAGACGTACAAAGTGAAGATTCCCGCCGCCGAGCTGAAAACCATCCAGACGTTCGACAACCTGTACGACTACATCCTCTCACACGTGGCACAGGCATGAGCGCACCCTTCCCCGACATCACCCGCCTCATCCCGCAACGCGCCCCCATCCTCATGGTAGACGCGCTGCTGGAGGCGCAGGACGACACCGCAACGACGTGCCTCACCGTCCGCCCGGACAACTATTTCCTGGACGAAGACGGCCGCCTGGACGAAACGGGGCTGATAGAGCACATCGCCCAGTCCGCCTCCGCGCTGGCAGGCTACAAGGCGCTCCGCGCAGGCGCCGCGCAACCGCCCGTGGGCTACATCGGCGAGGTGAAGAAGTTCCGCTGCCTCCGCCGCCCGCGCACGGGCGAGACCCTGCGCACCACCCTCACCCTGGGGGCAAAGGCCGGCGGCGTCACCCTGCTCACCGCCGAAACGCAGGCCGACGGCAGGACGGTGGCAAGCACGCACCTGAAGATATTCATCGCTTAACCCGACACACGCCCATGCTACTGAGAGACAACTACTACAAGATAGCCGGCAGGAACACCACCGGACGGGAAACCGCCTTCCGCATCGTCCTCCTGCCGGACTGCGACGTCTATCGCGGACACTTCCCGGGCCGCCCCGTGTGCCCCGGCGTATGCAACGTGCAGGTGATAAAAGAGTGCGCCGCGCTGCTGGCAGGCAAGCCGTTGTCCATCGGCGCCATCCGCCAATGCCGGTTCACCGCCGTCGCCACGCCCGGGCAATGCCCCTGGCTGGACGTCACCCTGGACATCGAACCGTCCGCCGGAGGCTACGCCGTGAACGCCCGCATCGCCGACGGCCGCGCCACCTACCTGGACTTCAAGGGAGAGATGCATGAGCAGGCATGACGTCATCATCATCGGCAGCGGACTGGGCGGACTGCTCTGCGCCGGCATCCTGGCACGCGCCGGACTGGACGTGCTCGTGCTGGAGCAAGGGGCACAGCCGGGCGGCTGCATGCAGACGTACCGCAGGCAGGGACTGGACTTCGACACCGGTTTCCACTACGTGGGCGGACTGGACGAGGGCACACCCATGCACGCCGTGTTCTGCCACCTGGGACTGATGCGACTGCCCTGGCAACGGATGGACCGCCTGTTCGACCGGGTGACCATCGGCGGGCAGACCTTTGCCTTTGCCCAAGGCTACGACGACTTCGTGCAAACGCTCGCCGCCGACTTCCCCCACGAACGCGCCGCCCTGCAGCAATATGCCCGCCTGCTGAAGCAAGCCTCGGCACACGAGGCGGACCTGCTGGACCCCACCGGAGCGGCAGACCCGTCGTTCACCGAACGCCTGATGGAAACCAACGCCCGGCAATACCTGCAAAGCCTGTTCCGCGACCCGCTGCTCATCGACGTGCTGAGCGGCACCGCCCTGAAGATGGAACTGCGCCGCGAGTCGCTCCCGCTGTTCACCTTCGTCCACGGGCACAGCAGCTACCTCGAAAGCAGCTGGCGGCTGAAGGGCGGCGCCTCGCAACTGGCCGGCACGCTGGTACGCGGCATCCGGGCACAAGGCGGCGAAGTGCTTTGCAAGGCGCAGGTCGCCGGGCTGAGCGGACACGACGGCAAAGTAAGCCTTGCCCGCTGCGCGGACGGCACGTGCCACGAAGCCGAGTTCTTCATCAGCAGCCTGCACCCCGCCGCAACCTGCGCCCTGGCGGGGCAAAGCCAACCGATGAGACCCGCCTACCGCCGGCGCATGGCCGCGCTGGAGAACACTTGCGGCATGTTCACCGCCTCGCTCGTACTGAAGCCGCAGACGGTGGAATACTTCAACCACAACCACTACGTCTATGCCCGCCCCGACGTATGGGCGCTGCCCCAAAAGGACGGGCATGTGGGCGGCGTGCTGGCGAGCTGCAGGGTGCCCGAAGACGGCAGTCCCCATGTCCGCCAGATTGACCTGCTCACCCCCATGACGTGGGAGCAGTGCCTGCCGTGGCAAGACACCCGCGCCGGACACCGGGGCGATAGCTACCTCGCCCTGAAGGCACGCCTCGCCGACGAGTGCATCGCCCTGGCGGAACAGGCCGTGCCGGGACTGCGCGACAGCGTGGAGCACCTGTACACCAGCACCCCGCTGACCTACCGCGACTACACCGGCACGCCCCAAGGTTCGGCCTACGGCACGCGCAAGGATTGCGGGAACCCGCTGGGCACGCTGCTCCCGGTACGCACCCCCATCCCCAACCTGCTGCTCACCGGGCAAAGCCTGATGCTGCACGGCGTGCACGGGGTGATGATGACCGCGCTCTCCACCTGCGCCGAACTGATAGGAAAGGAACGAATCTGGAACATTATAAAGGGAACGAGATAACAAGGTACGAGGGAACAAGGTGACAAGGAAACAAGATGACGAGGTAACAAGGGCATGACTTCCCCCTCGTACCCTCGTAAACCCATAAACTCATAAACTTGTTAACTTGTAAACTCGTCAACTAAACAACAAACATCACGATTATGACAAAGTACGCATTAGTAACCGGAGGCAGCCGGGGCATCGGCCGGGCCGTCTGCATAAGATTGGCAGAAATGGGCTACCATGTCCTCATCAACTGCATGAGCAACACCGCCGAAGCGGAAAAGACCCTCGGACTGGTACGCCAGGCCGGACAGGACGGCGAGGTGCTGCAATTCGACGTAAGCAACCGCACGCAGACCCGCAAGGTGCTCGAAGCCTGGATGGAAGCCCACCCGGAAGAATACATCGAAGTGCTGGTGAACAACGCCGGCATCCGCCGCGACAACCTCATGGTCTTCATGCCCGACGAGGACTGGGACAGCGTGCTCGACACGTCGCTGGGCGGCTTCTACAACGTCACCCAGCCGCTGCTGCAACCCATGCTGCGCCACAAGTACGGGCGCATCGTCAGCCTGGCCAGCGTAAGCGGGCTGAAAGGCATGCCCGGGCAAGCCAACTACTCCGCCGCCAAGGGGGGCATCATCGCCGCCACCAAGGCGCTGGCCCAGGAGGTGGCGCGCAAGAACGTCACCGTCAACGCCGTGGCGCCCGGCTTCATACAGACCGACATGGTGGAAGGGCTGGACCAGGAGGCACTGCGCCGCACCATCCCCGCCCAGCGCTTCGGCACGCCCGAGGAGGTGGCACGCCTGGTGGGCTTCCTCGCCTCGCCCGACGCGGGCTACATCACCGGCAACGTCGTCGCCATCGACGGCGGGCTTTACACGTAAACCACGGGAGGAGGAAGGAGGAAACCTATGGACACGTTGGAAGACATCTGCCACATCCCCGTGCGGTTCAGCGAGATAGACTCCATGCGCTGCGCCTGGCACGGCTCATACGTGGCCTACCTGGAAGACGGGCGCGAGTCGTTCGGCCGCCGCTACCCCGGCATCGGCTACGCCGACATGCAGCAGGCAGGCATCTACGCGCCGCTGTACGACCTGCACCTGACGTACCGCGCCCCGCTGCGCCTGAACGACGTGGCCGAGGTGCATACCCGCTACGTGCCCCGCCCCGGCGCACGGCTGGACTACGAATACCGCATCTACCGCGCCGCCGACCACACCCTTTGCGCCGAAGCCAAGAGCGTGCAGCTGTTCATCGACCCGCAAGGCAAGCTGATGGTGGACGAGCCCGACTACTACCGCCTCTGGAAGGCACGCTGGCTGCACCCGCAGGCGGCGGACGGTAGCGATACTACGCCATTGCGGTAGCGATACTATGCCACCGCGGTAGCGATACTTCGCCAAGACGGTAGCGATACTACGCTACCGGACGCTCATTATAAGACCGTTACGACATGGATAACCGAACACTGAAAAAAGGCCAAAACCTATGACGAAAAAAATACTTTTGTTTCTCGCCTGCCTGCTGTACTTCGCAGGGACGGCAGCAGGACAGCAGACCACCATCCGCGGCGTGGTGACCGACTCCATCACCGGCGAGCGCCTGCCCTACGTGGCACTGGCATTCCCCGGCACCACCATCGGCACCAGCACGGCGGACGACGGCAGCTTCACCCTCGTCACCTCCACCCCGGGCAAAGTGCTGGAGGTGTCCTACCTGGGCTATGCCACCAAGCGGATACCCATCCGCCCCGGCCGCGTGAACACCCTCGACATCCGCCTGGCCCAGGACGGCCTGACGCTGGAGGAAGTGGTGGTAGAGCCCAAAAGGGAACGCTACCGCCGCCGCGACAACCCCGCCGTGGAGTTCGTGCGGCGCGTCATCGCCCTGCGCGACGCCAACGACCCGCGCCAGCACGACTACTTCAGCTACGACCGCTACGAGAAGATAACCATAGCCCGCAACGACTACCAGCCCAAGCCGCACACCGACGGGAAGAAGGGCAAGTTTGACTTCTTGGAAGAGTTTGTCGACACGCTCGAGGCGGGCACCACCATCCTGCCTCTCTCCGAAAAGGAACGGAAAGAACGCGTCTTCTACCGCCGCTCCCCCCGCACGGAGCGCAGCATCCTGGAGGGCAGCCAGTCGTCGGGTCTGGACGAAGTGCTGGCGTCGCGCGACGGCGTGCAGCAGTTCCTCGACGAGACCCTGCAGGAGGTGGACATTTTCCAGAACAACATCCCCCTGTTCCTGCAACGCTTCGTCAGCCCGCTCTCCACCCTCGGCCCCACGTTCTACAAGTACTACCTGATGGACACGCTGGTGGTGGACGGCCACCGGTGCGTCGACCTGGGCTTCGTGCCCTTCAGCTCGGAGTCGTTCGGCTTCACGGGACACCTGTTCGTGCGGCTCGACTCCACCTGTTTCGTGCAGCGCGCCCGGATGAACGTGGCCAAGGACATCAACCTGAACTTCGTGTCGCGCATGGCCATCGACCAGACCTACGAACGCCTGCCCGACGGCACCCGCCTCATCACCAAGGACGACATGAGCCTGAACTTCAAGCTCACCGAAAAGTCGAAAGGCATGTACGCCCGGCGGCTGGTGGTGTACAGCAACCACTCGTTCGATAAACCCGAACCCTCGCAAGCCCGCATCTTCGACGAGAGCGCGCCCGTCATCGCCGAACAGCATGCCTACGACCGCCCCGAGGAGTACTGGGCCGCCATCCGCCCGCCCGAAGCCGTGAAGAAGAACCCCAACTCCGTCAGCACGCTGATGACGCGCCTGCGCTCCGTCCCCGTCTTCGCCATCACCGAAAAGGCGCTGACCGCCATCCTCGCCGGCTACGTGGCCACCAACAAAGACCCCAAGCGCAACAAGTTCGACTTCGGGCCGGTGAACTCCGTCATCAACGGCAACGCCATCGAGGGCGCGCGCTTCCGCCTGGGCGGGGCCACCACGCCCCGGCTGCACAAGAACCTGTTCGTCGAGGGATATGCCGCCTACGGCACCAAGGACCGGAAGATGAAGTACGACGCCCTGGTGGAATACTCGTTCAACGACCGCAAGGACTTTCTGCGCGAGTTCCCCCGCCACTCGCTGAGCCTGGAGTACATGTACGACATCAACAAGCTGGGACAGGACTACATGTACACCAGCAAGGACAACATCATGCTCGCCATCCGCCGCAAGAAGGACACCCGCGCCACCTACCTGCGCAAGGCCGAGCTGGCCTACAACCGCGAGCACTACAACGGCATCTCGTACAACGCCATCGTGCGCAACTACCGCGAGTATGCTACGCCCTACGCCCGCTTCGACCGCATCAACGCCGACGGCACCACCACGCCCCGCAGCCGCTATGACATGACGGAACTGGAACTGCGCTTCCGCTACGCCCGGAACGAAAAGTTCTACCAGACGCACACGCAGCGCATCCCCATCACCTTCGACGCCTTCATCTTCAACCTGAGCCACGTCATGGCGAAGAAGGGGCTGCTGGGCTCGTCCTACGACTACCAGCGCACCGACATCGGGCTGCAGAAACGCTTCTGGTTCTCGGCCTTCGGCTACCTGGACGTCATCGCCAAGGCAGGCAAGGTGTGGACCCGCGTGCCCTACCCGCTGCTCATCATCCCCAACGCCAACCTGACGTACACCATACAGCCCGAATCGTACACCAACATGAACGCCATGGAGTTCATCAACGACGAGTACGTCTCGTGGGACGTGACCTACTACATGAACGGCCAGCTGCTGAACCGCATCCCCCTCATCAAGAAACTGCAGTGGCGGGAGGTGTTCTGCTTCCGCGGGCTGTGGGGAAACCTTTCGGACAAGAACAACCCGGCGAAGCAGGGCGAAGGCCTCTTCGCCTTCCCCCAGGGGACGTACACGCTGGGCCGCGCCCCCTACATGGAGGCCAGCGTGGGCATCGAAAACATCTTCAAGGTGATGCGCATCGACTACGTGTGGCGCCTCAACTACCGCCACCACCCGGACATCCAGACCCGGGGCGTGCGCCTGACGTTCCGCATGTCGTTCTGAAAAAAAGATTAGCGTTTAGTGTTTAGCGATTAACATGCCTGTCCGCAGGACATTAATCACTAAACACTAAACGCTAATCACTCAAGAGCAGCCTGCACCCGTCAGGAACGCTTCAGCGGGTCTTGCCGGGAAAGGGCGCGGCGGTCGGCGGCAAACTGCGTGAAGAAGATGACGAACAGCACCACCGCCACGGCAGCGCCCACCAGGTCGAACGCGCTCCACACGCCGCCCAGCGCCTGACAATGCCACGCGCCCCACGGGGTGTACATGTAGAGGATGTTGAGCAGGATGAGCAGCAGGCGGAACTCCGTGGGTCCCAGCTTGCCGTAGGTGAGGCGGAACTCGCCCTTCACGATGGTGCAGACATACGTGTAGATGGAGAGGCACAAGTAACCCGCCAAGGCCATCAGCGCCACGTCCATGCGCAGCAGCGGCGAGAAGCCCGCGCCGAAGAATATCATGCACGTGGTCACCGCGTCCAGCGAGTGGTCGATGAAGAAGCCGTACACCGGCCGCTGCGTATTCCTCACCCGCGCCAGCGTGCCGTCGAGGCTGTCGCCATACCAGTGCACCACCAGCCCGAAGGAGGCGAGCCACAGCCACAGCACGTTCCAATTGGACAGGATGCCGCCCACCATATACACCGCCGTGCCCAGCACGCCCAGCCACGTCAGCATGTCCGACGTCACCCACCGGGGCTGGCGCGCCGCCAGCCACACCAAAACTTTCTTCTCCGCGCTGTTGAGCAGCGAGGTCTGTATCCGTTCAGAAGTTTCTTTTCCCATTGTTGTTGTAAGATATTGTGTACTTTGCAAAGGTAAGGCGAAGGACGAAGGAAAGAGTGTCCCGATAGGGTGGAGAAGTGTCCCGTTGGAAGCCGTTTGCCGCCTCCGCGCAGGCAAAGGGAAGGCAAATGCGAAGATGCAGCGCATTTTTCTCCCCCCGGACGCCCGCAATGACGCAAGAACCTCGTATCTTTGCAGCCCCAAAACGAATCCCATGAAAGTTATCGTCGACGACAAGATTCCCTTCATCCGCGAGGCGCTGGAAAGCCTGGCCGACGAAGTGGTGTACGCGCCCGGCAAGGACTTCACCCCCGCGCTGGTGAGGGACGCCGACGCCCTTGTCACCCGCACCCGCACCCGCTGCGACCGCCATCTGTTGGAGGGCAGCCGCGTGCGCTTCATCGCCACCGCCACCATCGGCTTCGACCACATCGACACCGCTTGGTGCCGCGAGGCAGGCATCGCCTGGGCCAACGCCCCGGGCTGCAACGCCGACTCCGTGGCCCAATACCTGCAATCGGCGCTGCTGCTGTGGCAGCAGGCCACAGGCAACGCCCTGCACACCCTTACCCTGGGCATCGTGGGCGCAGGCAACGTGGGCACCCGCGTGGCCGCCGTGGCACACGGGCTGGGCATGACGGTGCTGCTGAACGACCCGCCCCGACAAGACCGCGAGAGACAGGAGGAATTCTGCACGCTGGAGGAACTGGCCCGGCGGTGCGACGTCCTGTCGTTCCACGTGCCGCTGAACCGCCAGGGCGCCTACAAGACGCTGCACCTGGCCGACGACGCCTTCTTCCGCACGCTGCAACGCCGGCCGCTCATCGTCAACACCTCGCGCGGCGACGTGGTGGACACCGCCGCCCTGCTGCGCGCCCTGGACGAGGGACGGGTGAGCGACGCCGTCATCGACGTCTGGGAAAACGAACCCGACATAGACCGCCGCCTGCTTGGCCGCGCCTTCCTCGCCACCCCCCACATCGCCGGATACTCGGCCGACGGCAAGGCCAACGCCACCCGCATGGCGCTCGACGCGCTGTGCCGCTTCTTCCACCTGCGGGCAGACTACCGCATCGTGCCCCCTCCGCCGCCCTGCCCCGTCATCCGCGCGCACAGCCTCACCGACGCCTGCCTGCAGATGTACGACCCGCGACGCGACTGCAACGCGCTGCGCGCCCACCCCGAACTGTTCGAGAAGCTGCGGGGCGACTATCCCCTGCGCCGCGAAAAGCAGGCATACACCGTGGAATACCTGTAAACCAGCCCCTTAACCTACATCTCAGCGACACGACAACGCCGGCCTCTTAGCATAGTATCGCCAGCACGGTAGCGATACGACGCTACCGCGGTAGTGATACTACGCTACCACGACAGTGATACTATGCTAAGAGACCGGCGATACGTCACAACAAACTTTCTATCACCCGCGGGTAATACTCATACTCCAGGGCATGGACGCGCTGCGCCAAGGTGTCCGGCGTGTCGCCGGGCAGCACAGGGCACTTCTGCTGGCACACGATGCCGCCCTCGTCGTAACGCTCGGTGGTGTAGTGTATGGTGATGCCGCTCTCCGTCTCGCCCGCCTCGAGCACCGCCTGGTGCACGCGGTCGCCATACATGCCCTTGCCGCCAAACTTGGGCAGCAACGAAGGGTGTATGTTCACCATGCGCCCCGTGTAGGCGTGCAGCACGTTGTCGGGCACGCGCAGCAGGAATCCCGCCAACGCCACGAAGCCGATGCCATGCTCCGCCAGCAGCTCCAGCACGCGGGTGCCCTCCCGCCACTCCTCCTTATTAATATAATAGGCAGGCACGTGCAGGCGCTCCGCACGCTGCAACACAAAGGCATCCTGCCGGTTGGCCAGAATCAACCCGACCTCTGCCGTCCCTTTCTCCCGGAAATAACGGACGATGTTCTCGGCATTCGTCCCGTTTCCCGACGCGAAGATTGCTATTTTCCTCTCCATAATACAGTATTTTTATGCACAACGCACTATTAAGTGTGCAAAAAAACGCATTTAATGTCCCAAATATTTGCGGGGTACAAGAAATATTCATTCCTTTGCAGCGCAAAATTAAAGAAATAAAACTTAATTATTAATTTAAAACTTAAAGTTATGTCTGAAATTGCATCAAAAGTGAAAGCGATCATCGTCGATAAATTAGGCGTAGAAGAATCCGAAGTTACCAACGAAGCCAGCTTCACCAACGATCTGGGAGCAGATTCTCTTGACACGGTAGAACTCATCATGGAGTTTGAGAAAGAGTTCGGCATTTCCATCCCCGACGACCAAGCCGAAAAAATCGGTACCGTAGGCGATGCCATCTCTTACATCGAAGAACACGCCAAGTAATTTTATCCACGGTTCACACACATGGAATTAAAAAGAGTAGTAGTAACAGGCTTGGGCGCCATTACCCCCGTGGGCAACGGAGTTCCCGAATTCTGGGAAAACCTGGTCAACGGAGTTAGTGGAGCCGGGCCTATTACCCATTTTGATGCACACCTTTTCAAGACCCAGTTTGCCTGCGAAGTGAAGAACTTCGACGCCACACGCTACATCGACCGCAAAGAGGCACGCAAGATGGACCTGTACACGCAGTACGCCATAGCCGTCGCCAAGGAGGCCGTCAGCGATTCGGGCCTTGACACCGAGAAAGAAGATTTGAACAGAATAGGCGTCATCTTCGGCGCAGGCATCGGCGGCATCCGCACGTTTGAGGAAGAAGCCGGAAACTATGCAAAGACCGGACAGGAAATGGGTCCCAAATTCAGCCCGTTCTTCATCCCCAAGATGATTTCGGACATCGCTGCCGGACAGATTTCCATCCTGTACGGCTTCCACGGTCCCAACTATGCCACCTGCTCGGCATGCGCCACCTCCACCAACGCCATAGCCGACGCGTTCAACCTGATACGCCTGGGCAAAGCCAACGCCATCGTGACCGGCGGCTCAGAAGCTGCCATCGCAGCCTGCGGCGTAGGAGGCTTCAACGCCATGCACGCACTGTCCACCCGCAACGACTCACCCGAGACGGCATCGCGCCCCTTCAGCGCAAGCCGTGACGGCTTCGTGATGGGCGAAGGCGGCGGCTGCATCGTGCTCGAAGAACTGGAACACGCCAAGGCCCGCGGCGCCAAAATCTATGCCGAAGTGGCAGGCGTAGGCATGTCGGCCGACGCCCACCACCTCACCGCTTCCCACCCCGAAGGGCTGGGCGCCAAGCTGGTGATGCTGAACGCGCTGGAAGATGCCGGCATGAACCCCGAAGACGTGGACTACATCAACGTACACGGCACCTCGACACCGGTAGGCGACCTCTCGGAAGTGAAAGCCATCCAGGAAGTGTTCGGCGACCATGCCTATAAGCTGAACATCAGCTCGACCAAGTCCATGACAGGCCACTTGCTGGGAGCTGCCGGCGCGGTAGAAGCCATCGCCAGCATACTCGCCATCAAGAACGGCATCGTCCCCCCCACCATCAACCACGAGGAAGGCGACAACGACGAGAACATCGACTACAACCTGAACTTCACGTTCAACAAGGCACAAGAGCGCGATGTAAACGTGGCATTGTCCAACACCTTCGGTTTCGGCGGGCACAACGCATGCGTCATCTTCAAGAAGTACACGGAGTAATTACGTAATTCGTTCACTTTTATATCGTGTTGCGTAACCAGATAAATAAGATAAGGCTCCTGTTCCGCAAGGACAGAGAGTCTTATCTTTGTTTTTACCGCATCCTGGGCTTCATGCCCCGCAACATCAGCCTTTACCGGCAGGCACTGCTGCACAAGTCCACCTCCCTGAAGTCGGAACAGGGCCGCCCCCTCAACAACGAGCGGCTGGAATTCCTGGGCGACGCCGTCCTCGACGCCGTGGTGGCCGACCTGCTGTACAAGCACTTTGAAAGCCGCAAAGAGGGTTTCCTCACCAACACGCGCTCCAAGATTGTGCAGCGCGAGACGCTGAACAAGCTGGCCGTGGAGATTGGGCTGGACAAGCTGGTGAAATATACCACCCGCTCGTCGGTGCACAACAGCTACATGTACGGCAACGCGTTCGAAGCCTTTATGGGCGCCATCTACCTGGACCAAGGCTACGACCGCTGCAAGGAGTTCATGGAAAAGAAAATCTTCAAGGAATACATCGACCTCGACACCATGTCGCGCAAGGAGGTCAACTTCAAGTCAAAGCTTATCGAATGGAGCCAGAAGCACAAGATAGAGGTCAGCTTCGAGCTCATCAGCCAGTTCCAGGACAAGGACAACAGCCCCATGTTCCACACCGAGGTACGCATGGAAGGCATCACCGCCGGCACGGGACAGGGTTACTCCAAGAAAGAGTCGCAACAGAACGCCGCCTGCATGGCGCTCAAGAAACTGGGCGACGCCGCTTTCATGGACGGCGTGAAAAAAGCCAAGGCAAGCAGCGCAAGCGGCGCCGACAATGCCCCGGCAGAAGAAAACACGGCACAGGCATCAGCCGAAACAGATGCCCATCCTGCGGCCTTGGACGACTAAGTCCTCGTCTTCGGTCACCAGCTTCAGTTTTCCGGCCACTTCGGACAAGGGAATGGACGACACCTCATTGCCCTTGAGCCGCACCATGCGCCCGAAGTCGCGGTTGGCAACCAGCTCCGTGGCATGGCCGCCCATGCGGGTGGAGAGGTTGCGGTCGAACGCCGTGGGCGACCCTCCGCGCTGTATGTACCCCAACACCGTTTCGCGGCTCTCGATGCCCGTTTCCGCCTCGATGGCACGGGCAATGTATTCGCCGGCACGGCTCTGCCCGTCGGTGGCGATGCCCTCGGCCACTACCACGATGGAGTAGTTGCGTCCCTGCTTCACACGGTTCAGGATGACGTCGCCAATGTGGCGGATGTCGTAGCTGATTTCGGGTATCAGGATGACGTCGCCCCCGCCTGCCATGCCCGAGTAGAGGGCAATCCAGCCCGCCTTGTGCCCCATCACCTCGATGACCATCACCCGCTTGTGCGAGCTGGCGGTAGAGTGCAGGCGGTCGATGGCCTCGGTGGCGATGGTGACCGCCGAGTCGAAGCCGAAGGAGATGTCGGTACCCCAGATGTCGTTGTCGATGGTCTTGGGCACCGACACGATGTTCAGTCCCATGGCCGCGAGCTTGGCGGCCGTCTTCTGCGTGCCGTTGCCGCCGATGCACACCAGGCAGTCCAGCCCCAGCTTCTCCATGTTCCGGCGGATGAGGGTCGGCTTGTCCACCCCGTCCACGGTGCCGCCGTTCTTCTTGAACGGCTTCTCGCGCGAAGTGCCCAGCACGGTGCCGCCCAGGTTGAGCAGGCCGGAGAGCGACTTCTCGGTCAGCTGCTCCACGTCGCCCGTCAGCAGCCCCTGGAAACCGCTGTGTATGCCTATCACCTCCATCCCCCACTCGTTGATGGCCGTCTTGCTCACGCCCCGGATAGTGGCGTTGATGCCGGGGCAGTCGCCCCCCGATGTCAGAATTCCGATTCTCATAATGTTGCCTGTATTAATGTGTCATAAAGTTCCAGTATTTGCACTTTTTCTTTCGCTTATCCGAAAGGAAAAGCTGCGCCCGCCGGGATTCCTCACCCGCATGGCCGCGCCTAAGCGGAGGGGCGTGAAGCGGAGGGTAGTTTTCAGCCGTCAAAAGGGGCAGACTGTCTGAGCGAAGCGAGTTTCTGCCCCTTAGGCTGAAAGCTGCCCGGAGTAGCCCCGGAGATTCAGCGCTTGATTTTTTCTTTTGGTACCTTTTCTTTTACATCAAGGCAAAAGAAAAGTACACGTAATAGCATAGTATCACCATTCTCTTGGCATAGTATCGCCAGCACGGTAGCGTAGTATCGCCAGCGCGGTAGCGTTACTACGCTACCAAGGTGGTGTTTCCGCCGCAAAAAGAAACCCGTTTGTCACCCCGGTGCCCCTTTGCAAGGCGTAAAGGTAGAAAAAAAAGCAGAAAAAGATAGAGAAGACGATAAATAAGATTACTTTTGCCACGGAAATCTGATTTCAAAAAACCGAAAAAAGATGAACATCACAACATTTCTGAACAGGATTTATTTTACCCCCCGCCTGAAGGAGATAGAACAATACGCCGGCCGCAGCGCCGAACTGCAAGAGCGTGTCATGCTGCGCCTTACCCGCCTGGCCGCCGGCACGGAATGGGGCAAGAAATACGGCCTCGGCACCATCCGCACCTACCGCGACTTCCACGACCGCATGCCCATACAGACTTACGAAGACATCAAAGGCTACGTGGCGCGCATGCGCCAGGGCGAACAAGGACTGCTGTGGCCGTCGGAGATACGGTGGTTCGCCAAGTCGTCGGGCACCACCAACGACAAGAGCAAGTTCCTGCCCGTCAGCCGCGAATCGCTGCACGACACCCACTACCAGGGCGGCAAGGACGCCGTGGCCCTCTACCTGGGGCAGAACCCGCAAAGCCGACTGTTCAGCGGCAAAGGCCTCATCCTGGGCGGCAGCCACGCCCCCAACCTCAACAGCAACCACAGCCTGGTGGGCGACCTCTCCGCCATCCTGATACAGAACATCAACCCGCTGGTGAACTACATCCGCGTCCCCTCCAAGCAGATAGCCCTGATGGGCGACTTCGAGGCCAAGATGGAAGCCATCGCCAAGAGCACCATCGGACGGAACGTCACCAACCTCTCCGGCGTGCCCTCGTGGATGCTGGTGCTCATCAAGCACATCCTGGAAAAGACCGGCAAACAGAGCCTGGAGGAGGTATGGCCCAACCTGGAGGTATTCTTCCACGGCGGCGTGGCCTTCACCCCCTACCGCGAACAATACCAATCCATCATCCGCAGCCCGCGCATGCACTACGTGGAAACGTACAACGCCTCAGAGGGCTACTTCGGCACCCAAAGCGACCCCGCCGACCCCGCCCTGCTGCTCATGATAGACTACGGCATCTTCTACGAATTCATCCCGCTGGAAGACGTGGGCAAAGAACAGCCCCGCATCTGCTGCTTAGAGGACGTGGAGGTGGGACGGAACTACGCCATGGTCATCTCCACCTCCGCCGGACTGTGGCGCTACATGATAGGCGACACCGTGAAGTTCACCCAGCGGCACCCGTGGAAGTTCGTCATCACCGGGCGCACCAAGCACTTCATCAACGCCTTCGGGGAAGAACTCATCGTGGACAACGCCGAAAAAGGCCTGGCACGCGCCTGCCGCGAAACGGGCGCACAAGTGCTGGACTACAGCGCCGCCCCCGTCTTCATGGACGCGAACGCCAAGTGCCGCCACCAGTGGCTGATAGAGTTTGCCCGCATGCCCGACAACCTCGACCGCTTTGCGAAGGTCCTGGACGACACGCTCAAGGAAATCAACTCCGACTACGAGGCCAAACGCCAGAACGACCTGGCCCTGCAGCCGCTGGAAGTCATCGTGGCACGTCCCGGCCTGTTCCACGACTGGCTGGCAAAGAAAGGCAAGCTGGGCGGGCAACACAAGATACCCCGCCTGAGCAACACGCGCGAATACATCGAAGAAATGCTGGAACTGAACCGGTAATTCCCACAAAACAGGCACAAAAGCAACGCCGCAGGCAACCCCGGACGGGAAATGCCTGCGGCGTTGCTTTACACGGCGGAAGCCGACGAGCCTACCTCATCATTCCGCTTCGCGGAAGCCTTCCGTTTCCTCCGCCCGGGGCTTCATGCCGGCGGCCTCGGCCTCCTGGCGCGCCTGCTGCCGCTGGCGGCGCAAGTAACGGGAAGCATCGTTGCCCGTCACCACAAGCGCGGGCGGAATCTCACCGAAGTTTTCCGCATAGTCCTTCAGTTTCCGCACCATCTCGCGCGCCTTTCCGGGTTCTTTGCGATAGAGGTTGACGCGCTCGCCCACATCCTCGCGCAGGTTGAACAGCAGGGTGTCATGCGCGGCGGTAGACGTGCGCCAGAAGTTGCCCCGTATGCCCGGAGCCGGCAGCATCAGCTTCCAGTCGCCCGAGCGATAGCCGCTGATGTCGTGGTTGTTGCGGAAGTAAGCATAGTCCTGGCTGGCACGCTGGCCTTTGCCGTCCAACACGGGGGTGAGGTCGCAGCCGTCCAGCTTCACCTCGGGCAGGGTGGCGCCACTCAGCGCGGCTACCGTGGGGAACCAGTCGAGCAGACTGGCCACTTCGGCATTCACCACCGGCTGTATCCGGCCTTTCCACCACACGATGCAGGGCACGCGGACGCCGCCTTCAAAATCCGTTGTCTTGCCTTCGCGCAAGGGCAACGCCCGGCCACCCAGCGGGCCTTCCTGCAGCCAAGGGCCGTTGTCGCTGGTAAAGACCACCATAGTATTCTCATCCAGTCCAAGTTCCTCCAGCGTGTCCATGATGCGCCCCACGCTCCAGTCCACCTCCATCGCGGCATCGCCGTAGATGCCCGCGCCCGACTTCCCGGCAAAGTCTTCGGAAACGTAGATAGGCACGTGCATCATGCTGTGGGCTAAGTACAGGAAGAAGGGTTGCCCCGCCTTGCGGCGGATGAAGTCGATGGCCTCCTCGGTATAACGGCGCGTCACGTGGTCAATGTCAATGTGGAACTCCTCCACCTCGTTGCCCCGCAGGTAGACTTGCGCGCCCATGTCGTTGCTGTAAGGGATGCCGAAATATTCGTCGAACCCCTGCTGCAGGGGCAAGAAACGCTCGCGGCTGCCCAAGTGCCACTTGCCGATACAGGCGGTGGCATAACCCTGCGGCTTCAGCAGCTCGGCCATCGTCACCTCGTCGGGCGAGAGGCCGGTGTAGCTGTCCGGGTAAAACACCTCCTTGATGCCCATGCGTGCCGGGTAGCGTCCGGTCAGCAGGCCTGCCCGCGAAGGGCTGGAGATAGGAGAGACCGCATAGCAGTCAGTGAAACGGATGCCCTGCGATGCCAGCGAGTCGATGTTCGGCGTCTGCCAGCGGGTTTCCCCGTAACAGCTGAGGTCGGCATAACCCATGTCATCCATCAGGATAAAAACGAAATTGGGCTTTTCGCCCGTGGCAGGAGCTTCGGGAGCGGTGGCACACGACGTTGCCGCCAATCCAAGGAACCCTCCCCATGCCCAGTTTAAATGATTCTTCATAACGATATCGCGTTTAGTTCATATATGGCTTTCTACTTTTACCAGCTTGTTTTTCCGGCAAGCCCCTCACCCGCCTACCACGCCTTGCCCGCCTTCAGGTACTCGTAGCCGAAGCGGCAGCGCAGGCAGTCGCGCCTGTCGCAATAGGCCTTCTGCAACTGCAACAGGGCCTGCGAGTCGGCCGCCGAGGTTACGGGGATGCCTGCCCCGTCCCACATGCGGGTCACGTAGTTGTCCTCCGCCTTGAGCGACTCCAGGAAACGGGCGGCACGCTCGCACAGGGCATCGTCGGCCTTATGCTGCCCGTAGGCGTAAAGGAAAGGCACCACGGTGTTGATGAGGATGAGGTCCAGCGCGTTCGCCCCCAGCTTCTTCTCCTTGCGGGGCGAAGTCTTCCGGAACGTGTAATGCTCCGTCCAGTAGGCCGAAGTGCCCGCCTGCAACAGTTTTTTCACCTCGTCCGCCGTTTCCGCCTCCATGACCCGCGAGAAAAGCGCCTGCTGCGTGTGGTACAGCCACGCCAGTTGCGCCAGCCGCACGTGCGGGAAGTTGCCCGGCCTGAGCCGCAGGAAACGCCATTGCGAAGGCGGCAGCGGCGCCGGCAAGCCGAACTTGTGGCGCAAGTAGCGGAACTCACGCCCGAGGCGCAGGCAGTAATCGTCCGCCCCGGGGTCGTCCTCCTCCAGCAAGCCCGCCATCCCGAAGAAGAAAGCCTCCACTTGGAACAGGTCGTCGCGGTGCTTGTCCACCGCCCGGAGGGGCAGCAGCTTCGCCCACGCCTCAAAGGCGTCGCCATTCAGCCCGAAACCGAAGTTGCGCGCCAGGGTGATGAAGAACGCGTCCTCCCAATAGCCCCCGCACCGCTCCAGCCGCCGGCGGATGGCCTCCGCCTTCTGCCACAGCCGTTCGGCCTGCAAGGCAGACAGCCACGAGTGCACCGTCAGCCGCGGCAGGGAGGGCAGGACGGCGTAGCAGGGCGGCATCACCTCGGCACGGCGCAACTCGCCGTAGCGGCGCTCCACTTCGGCAGGACAGGGCAGCACCAGCTGGGGCACGGCAGTGCCGTCGGTGCGCGCCACGTCGCAGTCCGCCTCGCCCACCACGTGCAGCACCACGCTGTCATACGCCCGGTCGTGCTGGTGCCCGTGGCGCATCCAGTCCGAAGCACGCAGGTGCACCTCCACGTTGCCTACCCACAGCGTGCCGTCTATCTTCACCTTGGCGTTGAAGAAGTCGGGTCCCGCGTCGCGATTGGGCAGGCCGGGGTCGATGACCTCCACCGGCAGTCCGGCAGTGGTGCGCAAGGGTTGCAACGGGTAGATTTTATGACGCCATACGTAGTGCAGAAGTTGTTCCATGGTTATGCGGTTTATTTCGTTCGGGGATTCCTTTCGCTGCGGCTCTGCCGGCGGAACCTCCGCGACAAATATACGAATTTCCGGCATAGTATCGCTATTCTCTTAGCATAGTATCGCTATTCTCTTGGCGGTGCATCGCTACCGGCTTGGCGTAGTATCGCTATTCTCTTGGCGTTGTACCGCTACCAAACGGGGTGCAGGCGGTTAAAATATGAGAAATCTTTCCGCCGATGGTGATAAAAACACTACCTTTGCGACTCATAGCATGTATTTGAAACCCAAAACGTAAAACGGACTGAAATGAAAATCGCACTGATAGGCTACGGCAAGATGGGCAAGGAGATTGAAAAGATTGCCCGCAGCCGCGGACACGAAATCGTAAGCATCATCGACGTAAACAACCCCGACGACTTCGACACGCCGGCATTCCGCACGGCCGACGTCGCCATCGAATTCACCAACCCCGCAGCCGCCTACGGCAACTGCCTGAAAGCCATGACTGCCGGAGTGAAAGTGGTGAGCGGAAGCACGGGCTGGATGAACGAGCACGGCGACGAGATGCGCCGCCTCTGCCGGGAGCAGGGACGGACACTGTTCTGGTCCAGCAACTTCAGCCTGGGCGTGGCCATCTTCTCGGCGGTGAACAAATACCTGGCCAAGATAATGAACCAGTTCCCCGGCTACGACGTCAGCATGACCGAAACGCACCACGTCCACAAACTCGACGCCCCCAGCGGCACCGCCATCACCCTGGCCGAAAGCATCGTGGAGCACCTCGACCGCAAGACGCGCTGGGTGAAAGGCACGCTCCAGGCTCCCGACGGCACCCTGTCGGGCACCACCGCCTGCGCCGCCGACGAACTGCCCGTCAGCTCCATCCGCCGGGACGAAGTGCCGGGCATACACACCATCCGCTACGAAAGCGAGGCGGACAGCATCATCCTCACCCACGACGCCAAAAACCGCAGCGGCTTCGCCCTGGGCGCCGTACTGGCCGCCGAATACACCGCGCAGCACACGGGCTGGCTGGGGATGGAAGACTTGTTCCCGTTTCTGAAATAAAGAAAACCACACAGAAAGATAAATAGCCAACAATGAAATCTGCATCAAAGAAACAATGGATAAAACTGGGCATCGTCACCGCCCTCTACCTGCTGTTCCTGCTCTGGGTGCGCAGCTGGCTGGGACTGGTCGTACTGCCCTTCATCTTCGACGCCTACATCACCAAGAAGATTCCCTGGGGATGGTGGCGGAAGTCGGAAAACCGCACCGTGCGCAGCGTCATGAGCTGGGTGGACGCCATCGTATTCGCCCTCGTGGCAGTGTACTTCGTCAACATCTACGTGTTCCAGAACTACCAGATACCTTCGTCCTCGCTGGAAAAATCACTGCTGGTGGGCGACTACCTCTACGTCAGCAAGCTGAGCTACGGGCCGCGCGTGCCCAACACGCCCCTGTCCATGCCGCTGACGCAGCACACCATGCCCCTGCTGAACTGCAAGTCGTACCTGGAATGGCCGCAGTGGAAGTACAAGCGCGTGCCCGGACTGGGACACGTGAAGCAGGGCGACATCGTGGTATTCAACTTCCCCGCCGGCGACACCGTGGCGCTCAACAACCAGCAGGAAGACTTCTACAGCCTGGCCTACCGCGAAGGACGCCGCCTCTACCCCAACCCCGTGGACATGGACAGCCTGACGCGCAGCGAGCAACGCATGGTGTACGACCTGTATTACAGCAAAGGCAGCGCGCTGGTGCGCTCCAACCCGCAGGTGTACGGCAAAGTCATCACCCGCCCCGTAGACCGCCGCGAAAACTACGTGAAACGCTGCACCGGCCTGCCGGGCGACACGTTGCAAATCATCGCCGGGCAAGTCTACCTCAACGGACAGCCCATGGAGAACCCCAAGGACATGCAGTTCAACTACTTCGTACAGACCACCGGACCGCTCATCACCGACGACATGTTCCGCCAGCTGGGCATCAGCCGTGACGACCGCTGGCTGATGTCCGACGGCACGGGCGACAACGGCAACACCCCTTACCTGGCATCGCTGGGCCTGAACCCGCACGACCCGTCGGGGAAAGCCCTGCCCGTATACCACCTGCCCCTGACAAAAGCCATGTACGACGCGCTCAACGCCAACAAGAAACTGGTGCGCCGCATCGTGCGCGAACCGGGCAACCTGGGAGGCGACGTCTACCCGCTGAACCTCTACACCCGCTGGACAAGGGATGACTACGGCCCCGTCTGGATTCCGAAGAAAGGCGCCACCATCACCCTCACCGAAGACAACCTGCCCCTGTACGAACGCTGCATCCGCGCCTACGAGGGCAACACGCTGGAACAACGCGAAGATGGCATCTACATCAACGGCCAACGGACGGACACCTACACCTTCCGGATGGACTACTACTGGATGATGGGCGACAACCGCCACAACTCGCTCGACTCGCGCTACTGGGGCTTCGTGCCCGAAGACCACGTGGTGGGCAAGCCCATCGTGGTATGGCTCTCGCTCGACAAAGACCGCGACTGGCTGGACGGCAAGATACGCTGGAACCGCCTGTTCAAGTGGGTACACGAAGAATAACCGCGGAACCACCCAACACCTGACGCATGAAGGCCGGAACGAAAATAGCCATCGGAACCGTAGCGGCAGTGCTCACCGTACTGTTGCTGCGCGGCTGCGTGGCCACGTCCTACCACATCCCCTCGGGCGGCATGGAGAACACGCTGCTGCGCGGCGAACGCATCCTGGTGAACAAGTGGAGCTACGGCCTGCGCCTGCCCCTCATGTCGTGGTGGGGCTACCACCGCTGGGCGGACAGCCCCGTGGGACGGCAGGACATCGTGGTGTTCAACAATCCCGCCAACCTCAGCCAACCCGTCATCGACCGCCGCGAAACCTTCATCGGCCGGTGCATCGGGCTGCCCGGCGACACGCTGAGGGTAGACCCGCTCTTCAACGTGGCCCACACCCCCAGCCCTCCCGATGAGAAATCGCTCTACGCCTATCCCAAGGCATACGAACGCCGGCTCGACTCGCTACTTGCCGCCCTCTCCATCCACTCCGACGGACTGCTGGGACAAGACTCCGCCCGCAACATCCGCAGCTTCAGCCGCTACGAATACTACCTGCTGACGCAAGCCATCGACCCGCCCTGCTGGCTGCAACCCGCCGACACGGCACCCGGCGACGGCCACCGCCTGCACCCGCTCATCGTGCCCCGCCGGGGCGCCACCCTGCGCGTGCGCCCGTGGAACATCGCCCTGCTGCGCAACACCCTGGTGCTACACGAAGGCAAGCACGCCGAAATCAAAGGCGACACCCTGCTGGTAGAAGGCAAACCCGTCAACTTCTGCCGCTTCACCAAAGACTACTATTGGGTAGCCACCGACAACGCCACCAGCATCAGCGGCTCGCGCCTGTTCGGCTTCGTGCCCAAAGACCACATCATCGGGCGCGCAGCCATCGTCTGGTTCTCCAAAGAAGAAGGCGCCGGGCTGCTGGACGGCTACCGCTGGGACAGGATGTGGACCCGAATCCGATAACCCCGCCACTGCGCCGCCTCATGAAAACCGTCTGCCTCACCACCGCCTACCTCGCCCCCGTGCAATACTACTGCAAGTTGCTGGCCTACGACCGCGCCGTAGTGGAGCAATACGACCACTACGCGAAGCAGACCTACCGCAACCGCTGCGTCATTGCCGCGCCCGACGGCCCGCTGGCGCTCACCATCCCCACCGTAAAGCCCGACAACCCCAAGTGCCCCGTGCGCGACATCCGCATCTCCGACCACGGCAACTGGCGCCACCTGCACTGGAACGCCCTCGAGTCCGCCTACAACCACACCCCCTTCTTTGAATACTATAAAGACGACTTCCGTCCCTTCTACGAACAGCGGTACGAGTTCCTTGCCGACTTCAACGAAGCCCTCTGCCACCTGATATGCCCGCTCATCGGCTTCCACCCCAGGCTGGAGCGCACCACCGCCTACCACGCCACCCTGCCCGACGGCGAGGCCGACGACTTCCGCGAACGCATCCACCCCAAACGCGATTACCTGTCGGACGACCCCGGCTTCCGCCCCGTGCCCTACTACCAGGTATTCCAGGACCGCCTGGGCTTCCTGCCCAACCTCAGCATCGTCGACCTGCTGTTCAACATGGGGCCGGAAAGCCTGCTGGTGCTGGAGGCGTGCAGATTTTCCAATAGAACAAAATAGAGACTATAGCAAACGGGGTCGAATAGACTGATTCCCAGCACTTGCCAGCGCCGTATCGCTACCGCGGTAGCGATACGGCGCCACCGTGCCGGCACTGCGGCGCCAGGAAACAGGCGATACTACGCTACCCGGAAAGGGCAGTACCGCTGCCAAGGATGAAAAATTTCATGCGGATTGGTAACGCACACGATTTTTTTTCGTAGCTTTGAAGCCTGATACAGAAACCATGAATAGAAAAACCATGAACAAGAGACTGAAACTACCGCACGCCAACCCCTGCCGGTGGCTGGCAACCGGGGCCTTGTGCCTCGGACTGGCAAGCACCACCTGGGCACAACCCGAAAGCAAGACCATCAACGACGGATGGCGCTTCCTGAAAGGCGAATGCGCCGCTGCCGCCGACAGCGCGTTCAACGACGGAGGGTGGACACCCGTCAGCCTGCCGCACACGTGGAACGCCGACTCGTACACCGTGAAAGACTATTACCAAGGCCCTGCCTGGTACCGCCGCACAGTCAACATCCCGCAGGACTGGGACGGCAAACAAATCCTGCTGCACCTGGAGGGCGTCAGCAAGGCCGCAACCGTGCACGTGAACGGACACCGCGCAGGCGAACATGCGGGGGGCTACACCGCCTGCACCTTCGACCTCACCCCCTACCTGCACCCCGGAGCGCAGAACGTACTGGCCATCCGCGCGGACAACGGCCGCCCGGACATCGCCCCCATCTCGGCGGATTTCACCTTCTTCGGCGGCATCTACCGCGACGTGTGGCTCACCGCCCTGCCCGCACAGCACTTCAACCGCCTGAACCTCGGCTCGGACGGCATCTTCATCAGCACCCCGCAGGTCAGCGCGGAAGAAGCCACCCTCGCCATCCGCGGGGAGGTAAGGAACACCGCCCCCGACAAGGCATCGCTGGTGCTGACACACACCATCTACGCCCCCGACGGCAGCCCGGTGCAGACGCTGGAACAGTCCCTCCGCCTGAAACCCGGCGAGACGCTCGCCTTCCAAACGCAGTCAAAAACCATCCATAACCCCCACCTCTGGACCCCCGAAACCCCCAACCTCTACCGCGTGGAAAACCAGCTGCGCGACCGCAAGACGCACGCCCTGCTCGACCGACAGGACCACTACGCCGGCTTCCGCTGGTTCAGTTTCGACGGCAGCCGGGGCTTCCAGCTCAACGGCAAGCCCTACAAGCTGCGCGGCATCTGCCGCCACCAGGACCAGAAGCCCGTAGGCCCCGCCCTGAGCGACGAGATGCACCGCCGCGACATGCTGCTCGCCAAGGAGATGGGCGCCAACTTCATCCGCATCTCCCACTACCCGCAGGACGACGCCATCCTCGAGATGTGCGACCGCCTCGGCATGCTGGCGTGGGAGGAAATCCCCGTCATCAACCTCGTGCCGGACACCCCCGGCTTCGACGACAACTGCGAGCAGAACCTGCGCGAAATGATACGCCAGCACTACAACCACCCCAGCGTCATCCTGTGGGGATACATGAACGAAATCCTGCTGCGCACCGACATGAAAGACCGCGCCGCCGTGGACCGCGCGCTGAACCTGGCGCGGCGGCTGGAGCAGGTGCTCCGCGAGGAAGACCCCACGCGCCTCAGCACCATGGCCTTCCACGGCAGCAACGCCTACAATGAGACGGGCATCAGCGAAGTGACCGACGTGGTGGGCTGGAACCTGTACAACGGCTGGTACGGGGGCGACCTGGGCGGCTTCGAGAAGTTCCTCGCCGCCCAGCACAAGCAATACCCCGGGCACCCGATGATTGTCAGCGAATACGGCGCAGGGTCGGACAAGCGCATCCACACCCTGCGGCCCCGTCCGTTCGACTTCAGCAGCGAGTACCAGCAGACCTACCTGGAGCACTACCTGCCCGTGCTCGAAGAGACGCCCTACGTATGCGGAGGCTCGCACTGGAACTTCGTGGACTTCGGCTCGGCGGTGCGCGACGAGTCCATGCCCCGCATCAACAACAAGGGACTGCTCTATGCCGACCGCACGCCCAAGGACGTCTACCATTACTACCGGGCAGCGTGGCGCGAAGACGTGCCCGTGCTGCACATCGCCAGCCGCGACTGGAACCGCCGCGCAGGCGTGCAATCCGCCCCCGGCCAGCCGGTGGTGCAGCCCGTCAAGGTGTACACCAACCTGAAGGAGGTGGAACTGTTCGTCAACGGGCAGTCCGTAGGCAAGCAGCCGGTGCAGAACTTCAACGCCGTGTTCCAAGTGCCCTTCAGCCGTAGCGGCGAGCCGCTGCTCACCGCCCGGGGCACCGCCGCCGACGGGCAGGAGGTGCAGGACGCCGTGCGCATCCACTTCACCCTCATCCCCACCCGCCTCGATGAGCGGAACCTCGAAGGGCTGGAACTCGCCGTCAACGTGGGCAGCCACTGCTTCTTCACCTCCGACGTGAGCAACCTCACCTGGGTGCCCGACCAGCCTTACACCCCGGGCAGCTGGGGCCACATAGGCGGCGAGGCCACCTCGACCAACACCGAAATCACAGGCACGCCGGACAACCCGCTCTTCCAGACCCTGCAGGCAGGCATCGAGGGCTACCGCTTCGACCTGCCCCAAGGCACGTATGAAGTGGAACTGCTCTTTGCCGACATCTTCCGCGCCACCCAGGCCAGCGCCTACCTGCTGGGCAGCGACAAGGGGCAGGAGGACAGCAACAGCCGGTTCACCATCACCGCCAACGGCCAAGTATTAGAGGCCGGCTTCGCCCCGGGCAGAGAGAACGGGCACTTCCGCGCCATCCGCCGCAAGTACATCATCCGCAATGACGGCGACGGCATCGAACTGCGCTTCCGCGCCGAAAGCGGCAAGACGTTCCTGGGCGGCATCAAGCTGCGCCGGCTGTAACCGCCGGCCGCACGGTAGCGACATACCGCCAGCGCGGTAGCGACGTATCGCCAGCACGGTAGCGACGTATCGCCAGCACGGTGGTGATACGCCGCCACCATGCGGGAATTTACACACCCAACAGACACAACATTAAAACCATACAACATGAAACTCAAGCAAACCATCCTGACCCTTGCCCTCGCCCTTGCGACGGGCACATCGCCGGCACAGTCCATCTGGGACGCCGCACACCTGGCAGACGTCAAGCAGTCGCTCGACCAGCCCTACTACGCTGCCGCCTACCGGTCGCTGCTCCGCCAGGCCGACCGCCTGCTCGACGCCGAGCCCCTCAGCGTGATGATGAAGGACAAGACGCCCGCCAGCGGCGACAAGCACGACTACCTGAGCCAGGCACGCTACTACTGGCCCGACCCCACCAAGCCCGACGGGCTGCCCTACGTGAACCGCGACGGCGAGTCGAACCCCGAGCTGAACCGCCTCGACCGCAACCGCCTGGGCGCCACCGCCAGCCGTGTCACCACCCTCTCGCTCGCCTGGTACTTCAGCGGCAACGAAGCCTACGCCCGCAAGGCCACCGAACTGATACGCGTATGGTTCTTCGACAAGAAGACCCGCATGAACCCCAACCTGGAGTACGCCCAGATGATTCCCGGACGCGACGGCGGCAAAGGCCGCTGCTACGGCGTGCTGGACAGCTACTCGTTTGTCGAAATGCTCGACGCCGTGCAGCTGCTGGAGCAGTCGGAAGCCTTCACCGCCCGCGACTCCAAGCAGCTGAAAGCCTGGTTCGGCAAGCTGCTGCAATGGATACTGACCAGCCCGCAGGGACAGGAAGAATCCGCCCAAAAGAATAACCACGCCACCGCCTACGACGCACAGGTCATCGCCCTCGCCCTCTACACCGGCCGCAAAGACGTGGCAAAGGAAATCATCGAGGCTGTCCCCGCCAAGCGCATCTTCACCCAAGTGGAACCCGACGGCAGCCAGCCTCAGGAACTGCGCCGCACCTTAGGCTTCGGCTACTCGCAATACAACCTCACCCACTTCATCGACATCTTCCGCATGGCACAGAAACTGGGTATCCGCATCGACGACGCTACCTCGGCCGACGGGCGAAGCTTCTACAAGGCCCTGGACTTCCTCACCCCCTACGTGGGCAAAGAAGTCACAGCGTGGCCCTACCAGCAAATCGGCGAATGGGACTACAAGCAGCAGGAACTGTGCAAGGACCTGTACCGCACCTGGCTGCTCCGCCCCGAACGCACGGACTACCTGCGCCTGTACCAGGCACACCGCCGCCTCAACCCCGAAGACCGCTTCAACCTGCTCTACGTGCGCCCCACGCTGACGGACAATGCCCTCGCCGCCGCCTGCCCGCAACTGAAGGTAGCCATGCAGTGTGCCGACAAGGCGCGCAAGGAGCGCGACAACGCCGCCCGGCGCCGCGTCATCCCCCGCAGCATCAACAAAGACGGCTCGCTGGCCATGGTACACCCCCACGACTGGTGCTCAGGCTTCTTCGCCGGGTCGCTGTGGCAAGTCTACGCCTATACGCACGATGACTACTGGCGCCAGCAGGCTATCACCTGGACGTGGCCCGTGGAAGAAGCCAAATGGCACAGCGGCACGCACGACCTGGGCTTCATGATAGGCGACAGCTTCGGCAAGGCCTACGAACTGACGGGCGAACGCTCGTACAAAGACGTGATGCTGCAAGCCGCACGCACGCTCAGCACACGCTTCAACCCCACGGTGGGCTGCATCCGCTCGTGGGACCACAACGCGGACAAATGGAAATACCCCGTCATCATCGACAACATGATGAACCTCGAAATGCTGTTCCGTGCCACGCAGCTGACGGGCGACTCCACCTTCTGGCACATTGCCGTGACGCACGCCAACACCACGATGAAGCACCACTTCCGCCCGGACTACTCCTCGTACCACGTGGTGGACTATGACCCCGAAACGGGCGCCGTGCGCATGCAGTGCACGCACCAAGGCTACAGCGACGACTCCTTCTGGAGCCGCGGACAGTCGTGGGGCCTGTACGGCTACACCATGTGCTACCGCTTCACCCGCGATGCCGCCTACCTGCGCCAGGCCACGGGCATTGCCGACTTCATCCTCTCGCTGCCCAACATGCCCGCCGACGGCATCCCCTACTGGGACATGAAGGCGCCGGGACAGCCCGACATCCCGCGCGACGCTTCGGCAGCCGCCATCATGGCCTCCGCCCTCTACGAGCTGTGCCAGTATGTGCCCCAAGACAAGGCTGAAAGCTACCGCGCCGCCGCCGACAAGATTATGGAAAGCCTCTTCCGCAGCTACCGCGCCGAACAGGGCACGCACTACGGCTTCCTGCTGCTGCACAGCACGGGACACCACCCCGGCAACAGCGAGATAGACGTACCCCTGAACTATGCCGACTATTACTACCTGGAAGCGCTGAACCGCAAGCAAGCACTGAAATAGCGATTAGCGGTTAGTGATGAGTGATTAATGTGCGGGCGATAAGAAGGCAATGAGAATTCAGTTACTTCTGCATTTTGATTCACCCTCAATTCAGTCAACACAGCCCGTTAACCTCTCATCACTAACCATTAATCACTAAACACTAATCACTAAACACTAAACACATGACCCACAAACCCCTACTCCTCACCCTCGCCGCCCTGCTGCTGTCCGCGGCGCAGGCGCTTGCCATCACCGCCGGCGGAGAGAGCCGCCGCCTCACCGCGGGCTGGCAGTTCATCCGGCAAGACATGGGCAGCATCTGGGAAGTGATGCGCCCCGTGCAGGCTGGCAAGCCCGAAAGCGTACCCCTGTGGACGGACGTCACCCTGCCCCACTGCTTCAACGCCCTCGACGCCGTAGACCCCGACGTGAACTACTACCAGGGCGCGGGCTGGTACCGCACGCTGCTCACCGTGGACAACCCCTATGCCGGCGGACGCACCCTGCTGCACTTCGAGGGCGCGGGGCAGAAGACCGAAGTCTACGTCTACACCACCCTCGTCGCCACCCACACGGGCGGTTACGACGAATGGGAGGCCGACCTCACCGACGCCATCGCCCAAGCGCGCCGGGATAAAGCCTTGATGCAACGCTTCAGGGGACGCATCCCCGTGGCCGTGCGTTGCGACAACAGCCGCGACGTGCAGCTGATACCCTCCGACATGTCCGACTTCAACCTCTACGGCGGCCTGTACCGCTACGTCAACCTGAAGTACGTGCCCGCCCTCTGCCTGGAAGACCTCCAAGTGGATGCCCGGGTGGACGAACGGGGACGCCGGGGCACGGTGGAAATCTCCATCGGGCTGCAAGGAGAAGCAACGCACAAGACACTGGAAACAAGCCTTTTGGAAACCGTCATCCTGGCACCCGACGGCACCGAGGTAGCGTCCCAACGCTACCGTCCTGGCGATACTACGCTACCGTCCCGGCATAGTATCGCTACCGCGGCAGTGATACGGCCCCAGCTCTGGAGTCCCGACAGCCCCGCGCTCTACACCTGCCGCGTGCGCCTGTCCTGCGGGGCGGACACCGTGGAGGCCGCCCCGCGCTTCGGCTTCCGGCACTTCCGCTTCGAGGAGCACGGGCCGTTCTACCTCAACGGCCGGCGTTTACTTTTGCGCGGCACGCACCGCCACGAAGACCACGCCGGACGGGGTGCCGCCCTGACCGAGGAGCTGATGGAGCGCGAAATGAAGCAGATAAAGGCGATGGGCGCCAACTTCATCCGCCTGGGACACTACCAGCAGTCGGACATCATCCTGCGCCTGTGCGACGAGCTGGGCCTCCTCGTCTGGGAAGAAATCCCCTGGTGCCGGGGCGGACTGGGCGGCGACGGCTACCGCAGGCAGGCCCGCCGCATGCTGACCAACATGATAACGCAGCACCGCAACCACCCCAGCGTCATCCTTTGGGGGCTGGGCAATGAGAACGACTGGCCGGGCGACTTCACCACGTTCGACCGCGACAGCATCCGCGCCTTCATGGCCGGGCTGAACACGCTGGCCCACCGCCTCGACCCCTCCAGGCTAACCACCATCCGCCGGTGCGATTTCTGCAGCGACATCGTCGACGTCTACTCGCCCAGCATCTGGGCAGGCTGGTACAGCGGCCGCTACCGCGACTACCGCCGCATGACGAAGCAGTGGGTAGACCGCGTGCCCCGTTTCGTGCACGCCGAATGGGGCGGCGACAGCCATCCCGGCCGCAGCGAGGAAGACCTGCCCGCCATGGACAGCCTCGTGGCAGGCGACCGCAACGGCCGCTGGAGCGAAAGCTACATCGTCCGCCTCTTCGACTGGCACCTGAAGGAGCAGGAGCAGATGCCCTGGCTCACGGGCGCGCTGTTCTGGACGTTCAAAGACTTCTCCACCCCGCTGCGCCCCACCAACCCCATCCCCTACGTCAACCAGAAAGGCGTGGTGCAACGCGACGGCACGCCCAAGGAGAGCTACTACGTCTTCCAGTCCTACTGGGCCAAGCAGCCCATGGTGCACATCTACGGGCACGACCGCCCCGTGCGCTGGGGCAAGCCCGGCGAGCCGAAGGAGGTGCTGGTGTACTCCAACTGCGCGGAGGTTGAACTCTTCGTCAACGGCACGTCGCAAGGCGTCCGCCGCAGGGACAGCCAAGACTTCCCCGCCGCAGGCCTGCACTGGAACGTCACCCTGCGCGAAGGGCAGAACACCCTGAAAGCCGTGGCGAAGAGCGGCAAGGCCATCCTCGCCGACAGCATCACCCAGGAATACCAGACCCGGCGCTGGGGTGCTGCCGCCAAGATACGCCTCACGCAGCAGGCCGTCTCGGCCAACACCGTGCTGCTGCGCGCCGAAGTCGTGGACAAGGACGGCACCCGCTGCCTCGACCATGACGGCTTCATCGAGTTCGGCTGCACCCACCCACAGGCACTGGTGCAGAACCAGGGCACCTCACGCGGCTCGCGCCTCATCCAGGCAGCCGACGGACGGGCGGAGATATACGTCATCCGGCAGGCGGAACCCGTGGCCGCCAGCGTCCGCAGCCGGGATGCCGGAATACAGGGCTCCCTGCTAACCGTTAACGGACACAAAAACCACGGGGAGCAGATACAAGGTAAAGAATAATTGCCTACCTTTGCAAAGAACAACAACACTGCATTATGAAAAACTTATTCGACATCAAAGGAAAAGTAACCGTCATCACCGGCGGTTGCGGCATCTTGGGACAGAACATCGCGAAATACCTGGCCGGACAAGGCGCCAAGATTGTCATACTCGACCGCGCAGCAGAACAAGGCCGCGCCCTCGAAGCCGAACTGAACGCCATCGGCGAAGCCCTGTTCCTCACCACCGACGTACTCGACAAAGACACGCTGGAGCAGAACAAGCGCGACATCGTGGCACGCTTCGGCACCATCGACATCCTGCTCAACGCCGCCGGAGGCAACATGGCGGGAGCCACCATCGCGCCGGACAAGACGTTCCTCGACCTGGACATCGACGCCTTCCGCAAGGTGGTCGACCTCAACCTGTTCGGCACCATCCTGCCCACCACGGTCTTCGTGCCCGTCATGGCGCAGAACAAGAAAGGCGCCATCGTCAACTTCTGCTCCGAGTCCGCCCTGCGCCCGCTGACCCGCGTGGTAGGCTACGGCGCCGCCAAGTCGGCCATCGCCAGCTACACCAAGTACATGGCCACCGAGCTTGCCACCAAGTTCAGCCCCGAGCTGCGCATCAACGCCATCGTGCCCGGCTTCCTGCTCACCAACCAGAACCGCACGCTGCTCACCAACCCCGACGGCTCGTACACCGACCGCGCCAAGGCCATTATCGCCCACACGCCCTGCGGCCGCTTCGCCGAGCCGGAAGAGCTGTTCGGCACCATCCATTACCTCATCAGCGACGCCTCGAGCTTCGTCACCGGAGCCCTGTCGGTAGTGGACGGCGGGTTCGACGTGTTCTCCATCTGAGAAATGAAGAACTAAGAATGAAGAATTCTCAAGGATGCCTGCGCAAAAGCCAACACATGCCGCATGGTTAATTCTTCATTCTTAGTTCTTCATCCTCCATTAACCTGTTTCTTCATTCTTAATTCTTCATTCTTCATTTAACTTATGATACTTTGCGAACAAACTTGGCGCTGGTACGGGCCCAACGACCCCGTCAGCCTGTGGGACATCAAGCAAGCCGGAGCCACCGGCATTGTCAACGCCCTGCACCACATCCCCAACGGCGAGGTGTGGACCGTGGACGAAATCATGAAACGCAAACAGATGATAGAAGCCGTAGGACTGCGCTGGTCGGTGGTGGAAAGCGTGCCGGTGCATGAACACATCAAGACACAGACGGGCGACTACCAGCGGTACATCGACAACTACAAGCAGAGCCTGCGCAACCTGGGGCAGTGCGGCATACGCATCGTGACCTACAACTTCATGCCCGTGCTCGACTGGACCCGCACCGACCTGGCCTATCCCCTGCCCGACGGCAGCCGCGCCCTGCGCTTCGAGCGCGCCGCCTTCATTGCCTTCGACCTCTTCCTGCTGCGCCGCCCCGGCGCCGAAGCCGAATACACCGACGAGGAGAAGGCCAAGGCTAAGGCACGCTTCGGGCAGATGACCGACGACGACAAGCAACGCCTCATCCGCAACATGATTGCCGGACTGCCCGGCTCGGAAGAAAGCTTCACCCTAGAGCAGTTCCAGCACGAACTGGACCGCTACAAAGGCATCACCCCCGAACGCCTGCGCCAGAACCTCATCTACTTCCTCCGCGAGATATGCCCCGTGGCCGACGAAGCCGGCGTGAAACTCGTCATCCACCCCGACGACCCGCCCATGTCCATCCTCGGCCTGCCCCGCATCATGAGTTGCGGCGACGACTTCCAGGCACTGGTAGACGCCGTGCCCAACCCCAGCAACGGCCTCTGCCTGTGCACCGGCTCGCTGGGCGTGAGCGCCGCCAACGACTGCGCCGCGCTGATGGAACGCTTTGCCGAGAGAATCAACTTCGTGCACCTGCGCAGCACCAAGCGCGACGCCGAAGGCAACTTCTACGAAGCCAACCACCTGGAGGGCGACGTGGACATGTACCACGTGATGCGCGCCTTCCTCGAGATGCAGCAACGCCGCGGCGTGTCCATCCCCATGCGCCCCGACCACGGGCACCAGATGGTGGACGACCTGCGCAAGCACACCAACCCCGGATACTCGTGCATAGGACGCCTGCGCGGACTGGCCGAACTGCGCGGACTGGAAATGGGCATCGCCAAAACGTTATATTTGGATAAATAACGCGGGAAATCCATCCCAACCGCCCGGAAATGCTGCCGGAACCATGGAAATCAGCTATCTTTGCAGCCGCTTTGTCCCCCAAGAGCCGGGGGACGGCCCACAACGCAAAAACAGCAAGAACCCATGAAGCAAAGATGCATTTCAAGAAAAATACTCATCTGCTGCCTGGCTCTCGGCACCGCCTTCCCCGCGGTGCTGAGGGCGCAGTTTGAAGACCGCCTGTACCGCACCGACTACCGCCCCGACCCCGCACGGACGGGCGAGCTGCGCCTCGGGCTGGAAAACCTCAGCTTCTTCCAAGACAACGAATTCACGGGAGCCGTGATGCCCGGATATACCCTGCCGGGACTGTGGCTGCAACCCAAACTGACCTTCCAGCCGCTGGACAACATCCGGCTGGAACTGGGCCTGCACGCCCTCATCTACCACGGCGCCTACGAATACCCCAACTACAGCTACCGCGACATCGCCTCGTGGAAAGGGGCGCACTTCCAGCACGGGGCACACCTGCTGCCCTACTTCCGCGTGCAGGTGCAGATGCGCCGCCTGCAACTGGTGCTGGGCAGCCTGTACCGCGGCAGCAACCACCTCCTGGCAGAACCCCTCTACAGCCCCGAACTGAACCTCACCGCCGACCCCGAAACGGGCTTCCAGCTGCTGTGGGACGCCCCGCGCTTCCACCTCGACGCATGGGTGAACTGGGAAAGCTTCATCTTCCGCCAGGACGTGCACAACGAGGCCTTCACCGTGGGGCTGTCCGCCCGGGTGAAATACAACGCCCCCGGCGCACCCGTGCACGTCTACACCCCCCTGCAAGCCACCATACAACACCGCGGCGGCGAGATTGACGAAGTAGGACAATCCACCCCCGTCAGCACGCTGATGAACGCCGGCGTGGGACTGGGCATTGAGGGCAACACCCACCGCCGCCTGCTGCGGCAGGTCTTCGCCGAAGCCTACCTGCTGGGCTACTACCAGCAGAACGGCAACCTCTGGCCGCTGGGCCACGGCTATGCCGCCTATGCGCAGGCGGGCGTCCGGCTGGGCGCCAACTGGCAGGTAAGGGGCGGCTACTTCTACGGCAAGGACTTCATCTCGCTGCTGGGACTGCCCTACTTCGGCACCGTGTCGACCGACCGCGAAGGGGGCATATTCGACTACATGCGCACGGGCTTCCTCATGGCCGACTACTCGCGCCCCTTCGGCAAGGCTTTCGCCTTGGGCGCGCAGGCCGGAGCCTACTACGCCGCACCGGGCACCCTGACCCTCGCCGACGGCACGCGCACCCCCGCCAAGGCAGCCCTGAGCTACACGTTCGGCGTCTACATCCGCGCCAACCTGAGCTTCCTGCTCAAGAAGTTCGGGAAAAAGCAGCAGCCATAACCCGCCACCACACCCCATCCGCCTGCCTTCCCGGCAGCACGCACGCATTCCCCCCCCACGCGCATACAAAAAAATCCTGCCGGAGATACCGTAGTATCCCCGGCAGGATAGCATTGTGACGCTACCGAAGTAGCACTATGACGCTACCGTGGTAGCGTTGTATCGCCCGGTTCCCGACGTTACGGCGCCGGGAACCGGCTTTATTACTTCAATTCAAAAGGCACCTTGCCCTTGATGTCGGCAGCCGAGGCGGCGATGATGGCCTCGAACTTGCCCGGCTCGGCCACCCATGCGTGCTTCTGGTCGTCGAAGTAGCTCAGGGCGTCCTTCTCGATGGTGAAGCTTACGTTCTTGGTTTCGCCCGGGGCGAGTTTCACCTTCTGGAAGCCTTTCAGTTCCTTGACGGGACGGGGCAGAGAGCTCTTCTTGTCGGCGATGTAGAGCTGCACCACTTCCTGGCCTTCGCGCGAGCCGGTGTTGGTGACGGCTACGGTAACGGTCAGCTTGCCGTCGGCGGTCATGGTCTTGGCATCGGCGGTCGGCTTGCCATACTCAAAGGTGGTGTACGTCAGTCCGTGGCCGAAGGGGAAGAGGGGCTTCACCTTCTTCTGCTTGTCGGCCCAGCGGTAGCCCACGAAGATGCTTTCGTTGTACTTGATGTCCACCGTGTCGCGGCGGCGTTCGCCGGTGTATTCGCCCAGCTTATGTGCGGGCACGTCTTCCAGCGCTACGGGGAAGGTGAACGGCAGACGGCCGCTGGGGTTGACGTCGCCCATGAGGATGCCAGCCAGCGCGGGACCAGCCTCGGAGCCGATGTACCAGTCTTGCACGATGGCGGGTACGTCATCTACCCAGGGCATGGCGATGGCGTTGCCCGAGATGTTGACTACCACCAGGTTCTTGTTGGCTTCGGCCAGGGCTGCAATCACGTTGTCCTGCCCGTAAGAGAGGTTCAGCCCGGCACGGTCGCTGTCTTCGCAGTCTTGTCCGGCGCTCTTATTCAGGCCGCCGATGAAGATAACCACGTCGGCCGTCTTGGCCACTTCCACGGCCTCGGCGATGAGTTGTTCGGGGGTGCGGTCGTCCTTCAGGTTCTGGCCGGTCACCACGCCGTTGTATTCGCCGGTGGCGTCGCCCACGTATCCACGGGCATAGACTACTTCAGCCTTGCCTGCCACACGTGCCTTGATGCCGTCCAGCGGGGAGATTTCGCGCTGTACCTTCAGCGAGGAGCTTCCGCCGCCCACGGTCATCATCTTGATGGCGTTTTCGCCGATGACGGCAATCTTCTTCACCTTATTGAGGTCAATGGGCAGCACGTTGCCTTCGTTCTTCAGCAGCACGATGCCTTCCTGGCCGATGCGGCGGGCAGCCTCGTAGTGAGCCTCGGAGCACATGGAACCGAAGGGCTTCTTGGAGTTCATGCTGGTGCGGAACATGAGGCGCAGCACGCGGCGTACCTTCTCGTCCAGTTCCTTGGTGGTGACTTTGCCTTCCTTGATGCGTTGCAGGTAGGGGTTGGCCAGGTAATAGTTGTCGTAAGCGTTGCTGGCGCCGTTGGAGAGGCCGTCGGTCCAGCTGCCGAACTCCATGTCGATGCCGTGGGCAATGGCCTGGTCGGTGTCGTGCACGCCTCCCCAGTCGGAGATGACTACGCCGTCATATTTCCATTCGCCGCGCAGGATGTCGTCCAGCAGGCGTTTGTTCTGTCCCACGTGGTGACCTTCGTAGAGGTTGTAGGACGACATGATGGCCCACGCCTTGCCTTCCTGTACGGCGGCCTTGAAGGCGGGGAGGTAGATTTCGTACAACGCGCGGTCGTCTACAATGACGTTGGTGTTGTGGCGGTTCACTTCGTGGTTATTCAATGCGAAATGCTTCACGCAGGCAGCCACGCCGTTGCTTTGCAGTCCCTGGATGTAGGGCACCACCATGCGGCTCGACAGGTAGGGGTCTTCGCCCATGTACTCAAAGTTGCGGCCGTTGAGCGGCGTGCGGTAGATATTGACACCGGGACCCAGCAGCACGTCCTTCTCGCGGAAGCGGGCTTCTTCGCCCACGCTCTTGCCGTAGAGGAGGGACATTTCAGGGTTCCACGTGGCGGCAAGGCAGGTCAGTGCAGGGAAAGCCACGCACGAGTCGTTGGTCCACCCGGCCTGGTCCCACTCGTCCCACAGCACTTCGGGGCGCACGCCGTGGGGGCCGTCGTCGGTCCACACTTCGTGGATGCCCAGGCGGGGCACGCCGGCGCTGCTGAACTTGGATTGTGCATGGATAACTTTGATTTTCTCTTGTAGGGTCATACGCTTCAGGGCGTCTTCCACCCGCTCCTCAAGGGGTTTGGTTTCGTCTAAGTAGACGGGCTTCTGCTGGGCGCAAAGAGGCAGCGCGGCAGCCAGAGCCAAGGTAAAAAGTGCTCTTTTCATAACTAATTGATAAATGGTAATACTACTTATGTTGTTTGGTTTCTATCCGTACTACTGTACTTTGCACAAGAAGCAGGTGCGCCCCCCCCGAAAAACGGTAATGACGGACACACCTGCTTACGGTTTATTTCATGCCCAACGAGTTGATGTAGCCTTCCTGCACCACGCAGTTCTTCAGCTTGCAGGCTTCGAGCAGGTCGGTCATGGCCTGGCGGGCGGCAGCCTGGTCGGGGCGGGCGGCGCGGATTTCGGCATAGGTGGCGCGCGGCGATTCGGAGAACTTCACCACCAGCTCGTCCCAGCCTTGGGGCGGGGTGATGCCCACGAAGGAAGAGCCGTCCATCTTCTTGTAGGGCCAGAAGGTATAGCCGATGTTGTTGTCGCGCATCACTTTGCAGAAGTCGGCCTGCCACTGGTCGGTGTTGTGGCCAATCTCGCCCATGTACATGGGCAGGTTCACGCTGTCGCGGAAGTTGATGAAGCCTTGGATGGCCTCTTTCGTGGCGGGACCTCCGTAGCGGTGGCAGGTGTACATGATTTTGTCGTCGAACTTCGAGTCGGTGAAAGGCTTGAAGTTGCCGTTCCACTGCGCGCCTCCCAGCAGGATGATGTGGTTCTGGTCCACCTCGCGGATGGCAGCCACACCTTTCTTATATACACCCTCCAGCTTGGCGTTCAGCTCGTCCACATTCTCGAAGTAAGGGGCGATGGGTTCGTTCAGCAGTTCGTAGCCCAGAATGACAGGTTCGTTCTTGTAGCGGTCGGCAATGGCGCGCCAGATGTCGCAGAACTTCTGCTGGCTGGCCTCGCTGTCGAACAGCCAGGGATAGCCGTAACTGTCGTCGATGTTGTCGCCCGTCTGTCCGCCGGGAGCGTCGTGCATGTCGAGGATGAGGAAGAGTTCCGACTCGCGGCACCATTCCACCAGGCTGTCCACCCGTGCAAAGCCGTCCTGCTGCCCGGTGATGCCCATGTAGTCCTCGTCGGTAAAGAGTTTGTAATGGAAGGGCAGGCGGATAGTATTTGCGCCCGTGCTCTTGATGAAGCGGATGTCTTCGCGCGTCACGTAGTTGTCCTTAAACTGCTTCCAGAACTCGGCGGTAAAGTCGGGACCCACCAACTGGCTGAACATCTCGTTGATGAAGTGCCCGGAGTTGGTCTTGCTGAACCGGAACATGTACCCCTCGGGATTGAGCCAGTTGCCCAGGTTGGTACCCATGATGAACAGTTTTTCGCCATCGGGCTTGATGAGGTCCGCCCCCTGGATGGTGACGAATTTCGGAGTTTCGGCCGCCGGGCCGGCAGCGGGGCTGCCGCTGCATCCTGCCAACCCCGCCGTGAGCAAGGCGAGCGACAGACTTGTCAATGCTACTAAATGCTTCATAGTTTTAGCAAATGTTATTACAATAAAAAAAATATTTTTTGGTTGATATATGTTGATAGTGTTTGTGTAGGCTTCGCCCAAAAAGAAGAATGGACCTGTGAACGCACGCACACCCCCGCATACCCTGCGGGAACTTTCCACTTTGCCGGTAAAAGGAACGACAGCAACCAAGTATTAACCATTTAAATGTCCCGGCGAAAAGGCCTGCTGTTCCCTCGGTACATTCTTCTCCTTACAAAGATAGGAAAGATTGCGGCAGTCTGTACCCCCATCCTACCGATATATAGATGCTGTGAATAGCATTGAAGGCATAAACAACTTATAAACAGCAGATTGTTAATATCCGGATGAAGAAAGAAAGTGGACGTCATATAGAATAAAAAGGCACGAAAAGAGGGAATGTCAGACTTTTGTCAGACTTTATCAGACGCTATAAGACCTATGTCAGACTTTTGTCAGACTTTTCAGGGGTATTGTCAGACTTCAGCAAGACTTTGTCTGAAAATGTCTGAGGAATGTCTGAAGGATGTCTGAGAATGTCTGAGAATGTCTGAAAATGTCTGAAAATGTCTGAGAGCATCAGACACGCATCAGCGTATCTCCATCACCCGCTTCTCGAAGTCCTCGCGGGCCACGGCGGCTTTGCCCTTCACCCGCGCGCGGTAATTGTAAATGGTGTTGGCGGAATAGTGCAGGAAGTCGGCTATCTGCGAACTGTCACTGATGCCCAGTCGGATGAGGGCAAAGATGCGCAACTCGGTGTTGAGCAGCTCGCCGGGACGGAGCACAATGCGCTCCTCCGGACGGAGCAAGGCGTTGAACTGCTCCACAAACCCGGGGAACAGCTGGAGGAAGGCGGAGTCGAAATTATCGTACAAATCCTTCAGCCCGGCGTCGAGCATCTCGTGCGAACGCACCATCTTCAGCAGTTCTTCCGTCTGCCCGGCGGTCACCTTCTTGTTCACCATGCGGCGGTAGGCGTCGAGGCGGTTGATGTACACCGAGCAGAGCTTCATGAAGCGGCCCACGTACTCTTCCTTGATGCGGTTGGACACGCTGAGCTGCTCGTTGGCCTGCTCCAGCCGATGGCGCGCCGCCGAAAGGCGCTTCATCTGCCGGTAGATGTAGGCAAAGGCGCATACCAGCAGCAGTACCAGCGCGCTGATAAGCGCCAGGTACAGGCGCAGGCGGTCGTTCTGGCGGTCGCTCATCGCCTGGTGGGTCACCCCGATGAGCGACAGGATTTCCGCCGTCTGGAGGCTGCGGCTGCGGGCGTTGAAGTGGCTGAGCAGTTCCCACGAGAAACGGATGTAGCGGTAGGCGCGCTCCACGTCGCCCTCCTCGTACAGCTGCTGGGCCAGGTTCCACAGCGAGGCGTGGTCGTTGACAGCCAGGCGCAGGTCGGCCAGGGCGGAGAGGATGAGGAAGCGTTTCTGCTCCGCGCGGTTGCCCAGGTTGCGGTAGTGTTGCGAACGGAAATAGGCGAGCGACGCGTATTCAAGCGTCCCCTCCCCGGTCTGGGACAGGCGCAGGTCGTTGAACTGCAAGGCTTCTTCCGGCCGTCCCGCATCGGAAGCGCGCATCTCCCGCCGCTCCAGGTAGAGGGGAGCCGAGGGCGGCAGCACCTGCATCAGCGAGTCGTCATAGCAGGCGGCACGGCGCAGGAAACCGTCGCGGAAACCGTCGTTGATGGCATACAGGCTCATCTCCTGGTACAGGTGGCGCGCGGCGTTGAAGTAACCGGCCAGCAGGCTGTCTGCCAGCCGCGGGCGGTCTACCTGCTCCAGCAGGTGCGACGCTTCTTCGTACAGCCCTGCCGACGCCATCAGGTAGACCAGCTTCAGCCGAGTGGACTCTGCCCGGTCGCGCAGCCCCCGGCGGTTTGCCCAGCGCAGGTTGCGCCCCAGGTAGTGCACGGCAGAGTCGCACACAAACACCCGGTACTCGTTGTAGATGGCTTCGTTCAGGCGGAAGTATTCCAACGACGCCGTGTCGGCCTCCGCCACCTGCCGCTTCAGCGCGGCGATGCGCGCCTCGCGCCGCTCCACCGAGTGCGGGTAGCGGGCGATGGCCCGGTCGAGGGCATCAAGCAGGCTGTCCGCCGCACCGGTTGCGGCAGGGGCGGCAGCATATACCCTGCACGGGGGAAGGCAAAAACACGCCGCCAGCGAGAGCAGCAGGAAAAAGGTCTTCATTATTATTTTCTTTCTTCCGGTTTTATGGCATAGTATCGCTACAAAATCCGCGATACTACGCTACGAAGTTAGCGATACTACGCCAGGACGGTAGCGATACTACGCGAAGTTCGCGATACGGCGCGAAGTTAACGATACGGCGCAAAGATAAAGAAATTGCCGGAAGAATGCGCATAAAACGGATAGTTTGCTATCTTTGCAGCATTAACCCCCAAAATTCTTAGTCATCATGGAAAATCCGACCTTACCCCAACAAGCACGGCGCATCGCCGCGGTCGACGTGTTTCGCGCGCTGACCATGTTCCTCATGCTTTTCGTCAACGACATCCCCGGGCTGCGCGACGTGCCCCACTGGCTGTTCCACGCCCGCGCGGACGAGGACATGATGGGCTTTTCAGACACCATCTTCCCCGCTTTCCTCTTCTGCATGGGCATGGCGGTGCCGCTGGCCGTGCAGGCGCGCTACCGCAAGGGCGACTCGCCGCTGCAAGTCGTAGCCCACCTGTTCTGGCGCACGCTGGCGCTCATCGTCATGGGCCTGTTCACGCTCAATGCCGGCGGCGTGGAGGGCGGACTGACCTACGAATGGTTCTCGGTGCTGATGGTCATCGGGTTCTTCCTCACCTGGGCCATCTACCCCAAGGCCACGGGCGGCCGCAGGCTGCTGTACACCGCCATGAAGGCGGCGGGCATCGCGCTGCTGCTGTTCCTCGTCATCTACCGCGACGCCCACGGCACCCCGTTCGAGACGGGCTGGTGGGGCATCCTGGGACTGATAGGATGGACGTATGCCGTCTGCGCCGTCATCTACCTCTTTACGGGCGACAACCTGCGCCTCAACACCATCGCGTGGCTCGTGGTGGTGCTGCTGTCGGTGCTGAACCACATGCACGAGCCTCCCTCGGGCTTTGCCTGGCAGATGCTGACGCTCTCCTTCATCCCCGGCGACTGGACGCTGCACGCCCTGGGCATGTCCGGCGTAGTGGCCACGCTGCTGATGCAACGCTATGCCACGCCCGAACGCCCCGGACGGTTTGCCGCGATACTCTGCGCCTTGGGTGCAGTGATGCTCATCCTGGCCCTGCTGTGCCACCCGCACTGGATTATCTCGAAGATACAGGCCACGCCCACCTGGCTGTTCTACTGCCTGGCCATGTACTTCCCCCTGTTCGCCCTGTTCTACTGGCTGACGGACACGCGGGGCAAGGCCTCGTGGTTCCGCCTCATCAAGCCCGCCGGCACCGCCACACTGACGTGCTACATCCTGCCCTACCTGTGGTACCCGCTGGAGAGCCTGCTGGGCGTGCACTACCCCGCCGCGCTCGATGCCGGCGTGCCCGGACTGCTGAAGTCGGTAGTCTTCTCGCTCGTCATCGTGCTGCTCACGGGGCTGCTGGTGAAAGGAAAAATCAAATTAAAAGTATAACATACTTGTACTTTTAATTTTGTAAAATAGAGTACTTTTCCTTTCGCTGTCGCGAAGAGCGTACTTTTCTTTTTGTTTTGACACAAAAAGACATTAGTGTCCCGTTAAAATGGGACGAGTTAAACAATTAATCAAAAAGCCCCGGAATCAGGGGATCATTTAGAACTTTGACATCATTGAAATTAGTCTTGTCGAACAGGTCACGCAAGTGGTTTTTATCTGTCAATGATATGCTGAGAATTTGCAAAACTTCATAGGTTGAACGTTTCAACTTCATATCATGTTGGACAATAGCCACAAGACAGTACGCCGCCAGGCATCAGAAGGACATCGCCGGAGGCGGCAGCAACAGTTCGGATCGGAAGGAAGACCGAGGATCCACATTCCCCAAGACGGGAAAGGTGGACGAGATCGGGGAGACACAGCCGGCAGAGGCTCTGGAGGAGCTGCGTCTGGTGGGTGTGAACGGCCACTTCGCCGGACGGCGCTTTGCCCTGACGGGGGCCCTCCGCCTGGGGCGGCTGCCAGACAAGAACGACCTGGTTTTCCCGGCAGACACCACCGGGGTGAGCGGCGTACACTGCGTCGTGCGCCTCACCTCCGGCGGAGCCACTCTCACCGACCTGGGCTCCTCCTTCGGCACCTTCCTCAACGGACAGAACAAGCTCCCGCCGCAGCAGCCCACCGCGCTCAAGCCCGGCGACACCTTCGCCCTGGGCTCCCAGCGGCAGACCTTCCGGCTGGAGCGGAAGAGCGGCTGACGGGAAACCGGTTCGACCAGAGCGCAAAGCTCTGTGGTATCTTGAGATCGAAGAGAAACGGAAACGGCGCAGGACGCGCCGCATGCATAGAGAGGTGACAGGAAATGGAGCGCTACTGTCCATATTGTATGCACCCTGTCCAGCAGGGGAAGCCCTGCCCCAGCTGCAAATGTGATCCGGAGACTTACCATCCTGAGAGCCGCCAGCTCCCCCCGGGCACCCTACTTCAGGAGCGGTATGTCCTGGGTCGGGCCCTGGGGGCAGGAGGGTTCGGCATCACCTATCTGGGCTGGGACTTGAAACTGGAGCGCCGGGTGGCCGTGAAGGAGTATTTCCCCACCGCGTTTCTCAAGCGGGAGAGCTCGGTGACGCTGGACGTGACCTGCTATACCGCCTCCGGCCAGGAGGCCTACACGAAGGGCAGGGAGCAGTTCCTCCGGGAGGCCAGGACAATGGCCGCATTGGAAAAGATCCCACAGATGGTTCGGGTGCTGGACTTCTTCCCGGAGCACAACACCGCCTACATTGTCATGGAGTTCCTGGAGGGGCAGACCCTGAAGGAGATCACCCAGGCCCAGGGGCCTTGCTCCGCCCAGGTGCTGCTCCCCCTGCTGGAGCCGGTGATCCGGGCCATGGAGGCCATGCACCAGGCCGGCATCATCCACCGGGACATCAGTCCGGACAATCTGATGCTTTTGAGCAACGGCACCGTAAAACTCATGGATTTCGGCTGTGCCCGGGACATCCAGGGCGAGGCCACCATGACCGCCATGCTCAAGGAGGGCTTCGCCCCCTATGAGCAGTACAGCGGCCACGGCCAGGGGCCGTGGAGCGACCTGTATAGCCTGTGCGCCACCATCTACTACTGTCTTACCGGGAAGGTCCCCCCCAGCGCCATGAAACGCGGGGAGCCGGATCCCCTGATCCCGCCCAGCCAGCTGGGGGCGGAGCTCACCGAACAGCAGGAGCGAGCCCTGTTGAAAGGATTGGCGGTACGGGCGGCAGATCGGTGGCAGAACATGGGGGAGCTCTATGGCGCCCTCTACGGCACCACCCTGGACGGACAGCCCTGGACGCCTCCGGAGGACTGGGAGAAGTGGAACCCATCCAAGCCGGATCCCGACCCCGAGCCAACCCCCGAACCGAAGCCGGAAAAGAAATCCACCCTTTCTCGGGGGGCTAAGGGAGGCATCGCCGCCGCCTGCGCCGGCGTTGTCCTGGTGGCCGCCCTGGCAGCCAGCGGCCTGCTGGGAGGCGGAACGGAGCCGGTTGTCCTTCCTAACGATGACACTCCCGCTCAGTCCCAGACGGTGTTTGCAGACGGGGAGGAAGTCCCCCAGACGGAGGACTCCTCTCGTCTGGATCCCAACGCCCTGATCAAGCCAGGCGTTTCCCTGGAGGGCACGGAGGTTCCACAAGATCAAGAACCCAACGGAGATACCGGCCAGACTCAGAATGGGGATGCGGAAACCGGCCAGGAGCCGGCCTCCCCGCCTCCATCTG